>NZ_VIUM01000019.1:0-172250 GCF_007828315.1 Burkholderia sp. SJZ089
TGCGCACGCTGATGAAGCGCATGGGCGTGGAAGCGCTGTACTGCAAGCCGAACACGAGCCGCCGCAACGCGCAACACAAGATCTGGCCGTATCTGTTTCGCGGCGTGAAGATCGATCGTGCCAACCAGGTGTTCGCCCTCGACACGACGTACATGCCGATGGCTCGCGGCTTCGTGTACCTGACGGCAGTGGTGGACTGGGCGAGCCGCAAGATTCTCGCGCACCGGGTTGCCATCACACTGGAGGCCGCGCACGCTGTTGAGGCGCTGGAAGAAGCGTTTGCCCGCTACGGGTTGCCGGACATCGTGAACCCTGATCAGGGCAGTCAGTTCACGGCGGGTGCGTTCACAGATGCCGTGCTGGGCCGACAGGTTCGCTTGTCGATGGACGGCAAAGGGGCTTGGCGTGACAACGGGTTCGTCGAGCGGGTGTGGCGCAGCATCCAGTATGAAGAGGCCTACCTGAAGGCGTACGAGTCGGTCAGCCATGCGCGGCGCTCCCTCGACGAATACATCGATCTGTGCAACCGGAAACGGCCTCATTCGAGCCTAGCGGATCAGACACCGGATGAGGCATACTTCGCGACGCTGCCTGCGATCAAATCGGCAGCATGATTGCCTCGGACGTTCCACTTGAAAATCCAAGAAAACTGTCCGAACGGGCGAGGCCACTTCTCTGGCTGAACGTCTGACCCGTGATGGATTTCATGGCTGCCTGGCGCAATGAGTCAATAAAAAGGGACGTCTGTACTGAAGACGTCCCTTTTTCTGTTCGTGGCTCTTGCCGCAATCAGTCCTCTTCTGTCTACTACACCTGCCACGAAGCCGCGCGCCCCGCCTGCTTGCCGTAACGCGAGCGCGCCGCGCGCACCGTCTCGCGCTCGACTTCGCCCTGTTCGGCCAGCGCATGCAGCGCCGCCAGCACGATCGAGGCGCGATCCACCTCGAAGAACTCGCGCAGCGCCTGGCGCGTGTCGCTGCGCCCGAAGCCGTCGGTGCCGAGCGTCACATACGGCGCCGGCACCCAGGCGCGGATCAGCTCGGGCAGGGCGCGGGCGTAGTCGGTCGCGGCGATCACCGGCCCTTGCGCGCCTTGCAGCGCGCGGCGCACCACCGGTTCCGCCAGGGCATCTCCATGCGCATCCGTATCCGCCCCAAGCCGCCGCGCGCGCTCGATCGCGATCGCGTCGCGATGCAGCTCGGTGAAGCTGGTCACGCTCCACACCTGCGCCTCGATCCCCCAGTCGTCCTGCAGCATCGCGGCCGCGGCCAGCACCTCGGTCATGATCGCGCCGGCACCCAGCAACTGCACCCGTGCCGAGCCATGCCGTTGCGGATGCAGCGAATAGATGCCGCGCAGGATTGCCTCGCGCACCGCCTCGCCGGCCGGCATCGAGGGCTGGGCGTAGTTTTCGTTGGTCACGGTCAGGTAATGGAACACGTCGCGCTGCTGCTCGCCCATCTCGCGCATGCCGTGCTCGACGATCACCGCCACCTCGTAGGCGAAGGCCGGGTCCCAGGCACGGCAGTTCGGGATCGCCGAGGCGGCCAGGTGGCTGGTGCCGTCCTGGTGCTGCAGGCCCTCGCCGCCGAGCGTGGTCTTGCCCGAGGTGGCGCCGATCAGGAAGCCGCGGGCGCGCTGGTCGGCGGCGGCCCAGATCAGGTCGCCGACGCGCTGGAAGCCGAACATCGAGTAGTAGATGTAGAACGGCAGCATCGGCAGGTCGTGCACGCTGTACGAGGTGGCGGCGGCGATCCACGAGGAGATCGCGCCGGCCTCGGAGATGCCTTCCTCGAGGATCTGCCCGCTGGTCGATTCGCGGTAGTAGAGCATCGAGCCGAGGTCCTCGGGCTCGTAGCGTTGCCCCAGCGGCGAATAGATGCCGACCTGGCGGAACAGGTTGGCCATGCCGAAGGTGCGTGCCTCGTCGGCCACCACCGGCACGATCCGCTCGCCGATCTCCGGCGCCTTGAGCAGGCCGCCCAGCATGCGCACGATCGCCATGGTGGTGGACATCTCCTTGCCCCCGGCCTCCAGCGCGAACTGCCCCCAGCCGGCCATCGGCGGCACCGCCAGCGGCCGGCTCGCGGCGCGGCGGCGACGCGGCAGGTAGCCGCCGAGCGCCTGGCGGCGCGCGTGCAGGTAGCGCATCTCGGGGCTGTCGGCGGCCGGGCGGTAGAACTTCACCTCGGCCACCTCGGCATCGCTGAGCGGCAGCGCGAAGCGGTCGCGGAAGGCCTTCAGGTCGTCCAGGTCGAGCTTCTTCTGCTGGTGCGTGGTCATGCGGCCCTGGCCGATCGCACCCATGCCGAAACCCTTCATGGTCTTGGCCAGGATCACGGTGGGTTGGCCGCGATGCGCGAGCGCCCTGGCATAGGCCGCGTGCAGCTTGCGCACGTCGTGGCCGCCGCGGCGCAGGCGGTCGATGTCGTCGTTGCTGAGGTGGGCCGCCAGCGCGGCCAATTGCGGGTTCTGCTGGAAGAAGTGCTCGCGGTTGTAGGCACCGTCGTTGGCCGAGAAGGTCTGGAACTGGCCGTCCACGGTGTTGGCGAAGGCGCGCAGCAGGGCGCCGTCGCGATCGCGCGCGAACAGCGCGTCCCAGTCCGAGCCCCACAGCACCTTGATCACGTTCCAGCCGGCGCCGGCGAACAGCGTCTCCAGCTCGTCCACCACGCGGCCGTTGCCGCGCACCGGGCCGTCCAGGCGCTGCAGGTTGCAGTTGATCACGAACACCAGGTTGTCGAGCTGCTCGCGCGCGGCCAGCGACAGCGCGCCGATCGATTCGGGCTCGTCCATCTCGCCGTCGCCGAAGAAGCCCCACACGGTGCGTCCCGCCGTGCCGAGCAGCTTGCGATGCTCGAGGTAGCGCATGAAGCGCGCCTGGTAGATCGAGTTGATCGGCCCGATCCCCATCGAGCCGGTGGGGAACTGCCAGAAGTCCGGCATCAACCACGGATGCGGATAGGAACAGAGCCCGGGCCCGGCGATCTCGCGGCGGTAGTGGTCGAGATGCGCCTCCTCCAGAAAGCCCTCCAGGTAGGCGCGTGCATACACGCCCGGCGCCGAATGCGGCTGGAAGTAGACCAGGTCGGCGTCGCGCTCGCCGTCGGCGGCGCGGAAGAAGTGGTTGAAGCCGACCTCGAACAGGTCGGCGGCCGAGGCGTAGCTGGCGATATGGCCGCCCAGCTCGCCATAGGCGCGGTTGGCGCGCACCACCATGGCCAGCGCGTTCCAGCGCAGCGCGGCGGCCAGCCTGGCCTCGATCTCCAGGTCGCCCGGGTAGGGCGGCTGGGCGTCGAGCGCGATGCTGTTGGCATAGGGCGTGGCGCGCACGCGCCCGGTGGCCAGCCCTTGCGACGAGGCGTGCAGGGCGAGCTGGTCGAGCAGGTAGCGCGCGCGCTCCGGGCCGGCGTGCTCGACCACGCCGTCGAGCGCGGCCAGCCATTCCCCGGTTTCGCCGGGGTCCTCGTCGATCGGGTCGAGGGGCAGGGCGAGGATCGACGGCACGCCGTTCGACAGGTCGGTCATGATGCGGCTCCGGGCAGGAGAAGGCAGGTGGGGCCGCGGGTTCGGAAGCAGCGGCGATTCGACTAGCGTACTGAGCCCGTTGCGGAATGTGTGTCTGAATTGCATTGCGTTTCGGCCAGGAATCAGTATAAATATTCCGCCGATCCCGCCTTTTCCGGAATTGTTACATTCATGCCCAGTGACTCGACCCGGCTCGACCGCACCGACATCGCGATCCTCAACCAACTGCAGCAGAACGCGCGCATCACCAACGCCGAACTGGCGCGCGCGGTGAACCTGTCGCCCACGCCCTGCTTCAACCGCGTCAAGGCGCTGGAGAAGCTCGGGCTGATCAAGCAGCAGGTGACCCTGCTCGATCCCGGTCCGCTGGGCCTGAAGATCAACGTGTTCATCCAGGTCAGCCTGGAGAAGCAGCAGGAGGACGCGCTGCGCCGCTTCGAGGCGGCCATCGACAAGCGGCCCGAGGTGATGGAGTGCTACCTGATGTCGGGCGACGCCGATTACCTGTTGCGCGTGCTGGTGCCGAGCATGCACGGGCTGGAGCGCTTCATCATGGACCAGCTGACCACCATCCCGGGTGTGTCGAACATCCGCTCGAGCTTCGCGCTCAAGCAGGTGCGCTACCGCACCGCCTTGCCGCTGCCGGCGGCGGGGCTGACGCTGAGCCGCGAGGAAGAGGATACGCACGACGAGGGTTAATGCCTGAGCGGGGCGCGGCGGCCTTCCGCCGGCGCCTGCCCGGGCTTGCACGAGCCGTCTCGGCGGATATCGCCGTGCCTCGTTCGCATTAGTGTGTCTAATGTTTTGGGTAGAAATGCTCGTTTGTCGGGCTGGCCCCGCGCGCGCAGAATGCCCGGCCAAGGAGGAATGGTCATGGACACCATCGAAATCAAGGGCAGCCGCTTCCCGCGCTTCGCGCTGCTCGACGCCGTCACGCCGATCCAGCGGCTCGCGCGGCTGGAAGCCGAACTCGGCGAGCGCCTGAACGGCGTGCAGCTTTATGCGAAGCGCGACGACCACGTCGCGCTCGGCGGCGGCGGCAACAAGCTGCGCAAGCTCGAACTGCACCTGGGGCAGGCGCTGGCCGAGGGCGTCGACACGCTGATCACGGTCGGCGGGATCCAGTCGAATCACGCGCGGCAGACCGCGGCGGCCGCGGCGCTGGCCGGTCTGCGTTGCGAACTGGTGCTGGCGCGCATGGTGCCGCGCGAGGGCGTCGACTACGAGCGCAACGGCAACGTGCTGCTCGACGAGCTGTTCGGCGCGACCGTCCATATCGCGCCGGCGGGCACGTCGGCGCTCGATCTGGCCCAGGCGCGCGCCGAGGAGTTGCGCCGCGCCGGCCGCAAGGTGCTGGTGATTCCCTCGGGCGGCTCCACCGGCCTGGGCGCGCTCGGTTATGCCGCCTGCGCCGCCGAGATCGACGCGCAGGCGCGCGAGCTCGGCATCGAGTTCGCCTGCGTGGCCTGCCCGAACGGCAGCGCCGGCACGCATGCGGGGCTGGTGGCCGGCTTCCACGCGCTGGGCCGCGACCCTGGCCTGGTGCGCGCCTACGGCGTGCTGGCGCCGGCCGACGAGGCCGCCGCGATGACCGTGAAGCTGGTCGACGAAGCCTGCGCGCTGCTCGGCATCGCCCCGCCGCCGGCCGGCACGATCGGCGTGGAGGGCGCGCATCGCGGCGAGGGGTACGGCATTCCCACCGAGGGCATGCTGGCGGCCGTGCGCCTGATGGCGCGCAGCCAGGGGCTGCTGCTCGATCCCGTGTACAGCGGCAAGGCCTTCGCCGGGCTGCTGGCCGACATCGGGGCGGGACGCTTCCGGCGCGGCGACAAGCTGCTGTTCCTGATGACGGGCGGCGCGCCGGCGCTGTATGCCTACCGCGGCATCTTCGAGGAGGCGCGCGGCCAGGCCTGAGCCCCGGCCGGCCTGCTCCAGGGCCGGCTTCATTAACCGGGCTAATGCGGCGAGAAGAAATCCTCGCTTGAGCCCCGCGCGACGCGCCGCCAGAATCCGCCCTGGCGCGTCGACGCGACTTCACGCGGCGCGCCGGCGCCCGGCGCGCGCGGCACGGCCGACGCGCCGCGCGTGTTCCGGCGCGGGGCGTCATGCACCCGCCGCCCTTCGCATCGACCTCGTCGCGTCGATCCCGCTTCCGGCCGTTGCCGATCCCCGATCGCTACGGATTCCTCATCACGATCCGGCGCGCGGCCCAGCCCGCCGCGCCCGATCGCCAGCCGCGCCCATCCCATGTTCCTTCGCAAGCCCGATCCCTCGACAGCCCCTTCCTCCGAACCGCCCGGGCAACCCGGCGGCGATCGCGCGCCGCGCCGACGCGGCGGCTGGCGCCGCCTGCGCACGGCGCTGGTCGGCCTGGTCTGCGCCGGCGTGGTGGCCGGCGCCTCGACGCTGGCCTACCTCGCATGGGTGGTCTACCCGTCGCTGCCGCCGGTTTCCGCGCTCGGAGACTACCAGCCCGCCGAGCCGCTGCGTATCTTCTCCTCGGATGGCGAACTGCTGGCCGAATACGGCATCGAGCGCCGCATTCCGCTGGAGGCGGGGGCGATCCCGCTGCGCGCCAGGCAGGCCCTTCTGGCGGCCGAGGATGCGAGTTTCTACGCGCATCCCGGCGTCGACGCGGGCGGCCTGCTGCGCGCGGTGTTCGTCGACGCGCTGCGCGGCGGCAAGGCGCAAGGCGGCAGCACCATCACCATGCAGCTGGCGCGCAACTTCTTCCTGTCGCGCCACAAGACCTTCGCGCGCAAGCTCTACGAGGTGCTGCTCGCCATCAAGCTCGAACGCAGCCTGCCCAAGGATCGCATCCTGCAGCTCTACATGAACCAGATCTACCTGGGCGAGCGTTCCTACGGCTTCGGGGCGGCGGCGCGTACCTATTACGGGCGCGACCTGGGCGAACTGACGATCGCGCAGACGGCCATGCTCGCGGGCCTGCCGAAGGCGCCTTCGGCCTACAACCCGATCAGCGATCCCGAGCGGGCGCAGGCACGCCAGCGTTACGTGCTGGCGCGCATGCGCGAGGTGGGCTACCTGAGCCCGGCCGAGTATCGCGCCGCGCTCGACGAGCCGCCGTACCAACGGCCCGAGCCGCGCCGCGATTCGGTGCCGGCCGGCTCGGTCAGCGAGCTGGTGCGGCAGATGATGGTCGAGCGTTACGGCGAGGCGGCCTACGAATCGGGCTTCCGGGTCACCACCACGGTGGCGCTGGGCGAGCAGCGCGCCGCCTTCGAGGCGGTTCGGCACGGCGCCGAGGCGTATCAGCAGCGCCATGGCTACGCCGGGCCGGAGGCCAGCGTGGCCGCGCCGGTGCTGGTCGATGGGCAGTTGTCCGAAGCGGCGGCGCAGGCGCTGAAGCAGCGACCCGAAGTCGGCGGCATGGCCAGCGCGGTGGTGATCGGCGCCGGCGCCGGCCGTCTCGACCTGATGCGCGCCGACGGCGAGCGCGTGGTGCTGTCGGGGCGCGCGCTGGCGGTGCTGTCGTCCGGCGCCGGGCGGCGCGTGGTTTTGCCTTCGTCGCTGAAGCCCGGCGCGATCGTGCGCATCGCGCGCGATGGTGATGGCGATGGCCGCTGGATGCTGCGCCAGTTGCCGGCGGTGCAGGCGGCGCTGGTCGCGATCTCGCCCGACGACGGCGCGATCCGCGCGCTGGTCGGCGGCAACGGCTACACGCCTGGCCAGCTCAACCACGTCACCCAGGCCTGGCGGCAGCCCGGCTCGAGCTTCAAGCCCTTCATCTATTCGGCGGCGCTGGCCAAGGGCTTCGCGCCCGCCAGCGTGATCGACGACCTGCCGCTGGAGATCCCCGCCAGCTACCCGGGCGGCCCGGTCTGGCGGCCGCGCGAGAGCGGCGCGCTGCTCGGGCCGATCGCGTTGCGCGAGGGCCTGGCGCGCTCGAAGAACCTGGTCGCGGTGCGCGTGCTGCGCGCGATCGAGCCGGCCTATGCCAAGGACTACATCGTGCGTGCCTTCGGGCTGCGCTCCGACCTGATCGTGCCGAACCTGCCGATGGCGCTGGGCGCGGGCGCGCTCACGCCGCTGCAGATGGCGACCGGCTACGCGAGCTTCGCGAACGGCGGCTTCCGCGTGCAGCCCTACCTGATCGCGAAAATCCAGGACGGCGCGCGGCAGGTGCTGTTCGAGGCGGCGCCGGCGCGTGCCGGTGCCGACGCGCCGCGCGTGATCAGCGCCGCCAACAGCTATTTGATGACCGACATGCTGCGGCGCGCGGCGATGCACGGCACGGGCGCGGCCACCAAGGCGCTCAAGCGCGGCGACCTGGCCGGCAAGACCGGCACCACCAACAACTATCGCGACGGCTGGTTCGCCGGCTACCAGCGGCAACTGGCGACCGTGGTGTGGATGGGCTTCGATACGCCGGCCTCGATGGGGCCGCGCGAGTACGGCGCGCGCAATGCGCTGCCGGTCTGGATCGAGTTCATGGGGCACGCGCTGGCGGGCGTGCCGGAATCGATCGAGGCGCCGCCCGAGGACATCGCGCTGATCGACGGCGAGCCTTACGACAAGGCCTTCCTGCCGGGCCAGGGTTTCGTGGCGGCGCTCGATGCGCAGGGCGCGATTCCGCTGATGGCGCAGCGCGCCGGCGGCGAGGCTGGCGCGATCGCGGCGGTGGCCGCGTCGGGGCCGGTCGCGGCGCACGCCGATGCGCGCGCGGCGTCGACGCCCGGCGTGGTGTCCTCGGACGAGAAGGCGCGCATCCTGCGCTACTTCGCGGCGCCTTCGGAGGCGGGTGGCGGAGAGGAGATGTAGCGGGCGCGCCGGTCGAACGCAGTGGCCGTCGTGCCGCCATGGCCGTTGCGTTCGATGCGGCGGTTTCAGGCAGCGCTCAAGGCACCAGCCACAGCGCCAGCGCATAGATCACCAGCGACACCGCGAAGGTCACCGCCGTGTATCCCATCACACGCTGGATGCGGATCCCGGCGATCGCCACGATCGGCACGGCCCAGAACGGCTGCAGCATGTTCGAGACGTTCTCGGCCATCGCCACGCCCATGGCGGTGCGCGGCACCGAGGCGTGCAGGCTCAGCGCGGCGGGCAGCACGAAGGGGCCCTGCACGGCCCAGTGACCGCCGGCGCTCGGCACCAGCAGGGTGATGATCAGCGAGCTGAGATAGCTCCACAGCGGTAGCGAGAGCGGCGTGGCGATCGTCACGAAGGCCTTGGCGATCATCGAGGCCAGCCCGGTGCCCTTCATCATGCCCATGATCCCGCCGTACACGGGGTACTGCAGCAGCATCGAGCCGGTCTGGCGCGCCGCGCCGCGGATCGCGTTGGCGTAGGCGATCGGGGTGCGCTGCAGGGCCAGGCCGATCAGCAGGAAGATCAGGATGGTGGTGTTGATGTCGAGGTCGAAATGCCCCGAGCGCCATTCCATCACCAGGAAGCCGATCCCGAAGGCGAGCAGCAGCAGGGTGCCGAGCACCGATTGTTCGAGGCGCGTGGCGAACGAGGGCGTGCCGCCCACGCGCGCATGCGGATCGTCGCCGGGCGCCTGGCGCTGCTGGTCGGCCGCGTCGTCGAAGGCCACCACGTCCGCTTCGCGCGGATGCATGCGAATGAAGATCGCCGTCATCACCACCACCACCAGCACGGTGGGGATGAACACGAAGGGGGCGAATACCGTGGCGCCGAGCGGCACCACCTGGCCGGTGGCCTTCTCCACCAGGTTCAGCGCATTGCCGTGCGAGGCCTGCGAGAGCGCGATCGAGCTCGACAGCCCGCTGTTGCAGATCGACCAGGCCGAATAGCTGCCGGCCACCAGCCAGGCGAAATCGACGCGCACGCGCCGCGCGATCTCGCGCGAGAGCAGGGCGCCGACGATCAGGCCGAGGCCCCAGTTCAGCCAGGCCGCCACCGCCACCACCGGGAACACCAGCAGGGCCGCGCGCGCCGGCGTCTGGGCGCGCGACGCCATCGCGCGCAGGCCGCGCTGCACGATCGGCGCCTCGGCGATCGCGTAGCCGGTGGCGAGGATCAGGATCATCTGCAGCGCGAAGCCGAGGATGCCGAAGGTGCCCGTGTACCAGGAATCGAGCACGGTCGGGAGGTTGCCCTGCGGCGCGATCGCGAAGGCGAGCAGCGCGACGAAGGCGGTCAGGCAGATCGAGAGCACGAACGGGTCGGGCATGACCCGTTCGAACACGTAGACGAGGGCGGCGACCACGCCGCGCGATTCGGTGGCGCGCGCGGTTGCGGGCGCGAGGTTGTCTCTTTGCATGCTGTCAGTCTGTTGCGCAGCGGGGGCTGCTGCGGCGCCGGGCGGCGGATCGGCATGCGGGTGGGCCCGGGGCGGCGCGCGCTCGAAAGCTCGCGGGCCGCGCGACGGGTCGGGATGCGGTGCTCCTCCAGGTGCTCGTGGTGTTGCCACGGCGCAGCGGGTTCTCTATCGCGCCTTCCGCGTCGCACGCTCGACCTGCGCGGACAAGGAAGACGGCCAGCCTGTTCTTGTTACAAAAAGTTCGTCAAACGAACGTCGTTTCGATTAACGAACGGCGCATTATTCGGCGCGGGCGGTGGCGGTGTCAAGCCGGCAACGTGGGGGAAGGGGTCTTTTCGCCGGGAATCGCGGGGTGAAGGCGGGTATTTGAAAGATATTGAAGGGTATTTGAAATGAGTGGGGCGCTTCATGCGTGACCGGTGAGAGGTCGCAAGAGCGGGTTCACACAAAACGCGTGCTGATGTCAGAGCGTCGTGTGACAGGTCGGCAGGCGAGGAGTAGGATTCAATCCTATCGACGTCAATGGAACGATCATGCGCTCCACCCAACAATTGAGCATTACCTTGCCCCACGAGATGGCGGAATTGGTCCGGGCCAAGGTCGCCAGCGGCGAATATGCCTCCGACTCCGAGGTGATTCGCGATGCGCTGCGCACCCTTGCCGCGCGGGATCGCGCGGTCGAGGCGTGGTTGCGCGAAAGCGTGGTGCCGGCCGCCATCGCGCTCGAGGCGGATCCCGATCGCGCGGTCGAGCCGTCGGACGCCCGTGCCACCCTGGCGCGCCGACGAGCGGCTCGCTCGTGACGCCTGCTCCATATCGGGTCGTATTTTCCCCCGAAGCCGTCGATCAACTATCGGAACTCGAGGCACGCATCGCCGCGCGTGGCGCGCCCGTCACGGCGCAGAGATATGTCGACGCCATCGTCACGTTCTGTGAGCAGCTCGATCGTTTTCCCCAGCGCGGCGTGCCGCGCGAAGACCTGCTCGTCGGTTTGCGCCTGACGCATTACCGCGGCAGCACGGTGATTGCCTATCGAATCACCGAGGAACAGGTTGCGGTCCTCGGGATTTACCACGGCGGCCAGGATTACGCGGCCGATTTCCAGTCGTCGATCGACGACTGAACATCGATGTCCACGCCGGCGCGGCTTCCTGGCCGGGGCCGTGACTCAATACTGCTTGTACGGCAGGAACTTGCCCGACAACACCACATGCACGCGGTCGCCCTTCGGATCGGGCTCGCGCTGGATGTCCATCGAGAAATCGATCGCGCTCATGATGCCGTCGCCGAATTCCTCGTGGATCAGCTCCTTGATGGTGCTGCCGTAGACGTTGACGATCTCGTACCAGCGATAGATCAGCGGATCGGTGGGCACGGCGCTCGGCAGCGAGCCCTTGTAGGGGACGATCTGCAGCCAGGCCACCGCCTCGTCGGGCAGCTCGAACAGCTTGCCGATCGCCTCGGCCTGCGGCTTGTCGAAGGTCATCTGGCCGAGGCAGCCGGCGGTGGTGAACTCCTTGGACAGCCCGGTGGCCTCGGCGGCCTGGGTCCACTTGATGCCCTTGCGCACCTTGCTGGACAGAATCATCCTGGTCACTTCTTCACGGCTCGAAATCATGACTGGCTCCGTATGACGATAGGGAAGGCGCCGCGCATCGGGTACGGCGCCGCAACGGGAATGCTGCGGACGGCGTCGACGACGGGGTCGACAAGTCGGCGCGGCGCTGCGTCGGCGCCTCGCTCGCGAGGATCATGGGGAACGGCGTTCGGCCGTCGAGGCGGTGGCGGGGCAACGCGTGAGTGGACGTGGCGCATCGATCCGGCGGCTCGATCATAAAACCTCATTAACGAGCCGCCAGAAATCGATGTCAACGCGAGGCCGTCTGTGCTGCTTTTCCGGGACAGAGGATGTGCGTGGCGCGCGAGGCCGGCACGGCGCTCACGAACTGCTGTCGACCAGCACCGCGACGGGCAGGTCGGCCAGCAGATCGGCCAGCCGCAGCCGGGTGCCGCCGCCATCCCGCTTCGTGGCCTGGAAATCGCGATCGCCCAGCTCGTCGCGCCAGGCCGCCGACCCGGCCGGCATGTCGAGAGGCAGCACCACGCTGGTGTCGCCCCAATGACGCGCCTCGATGCGCGGCCCGGCATCGTCCGGGGCCAGCAGGCCGAGCGCGAGCCGGCTGCCGACCACCACGATGCGGGCTTGCGCGTCGTGCCGCATCAGCGCGATCGCATGCGCGCTGGCCGGTCCCTCGATCGCCAGCGGCAGGTAGGCGCCGCTCGCGAATGTCTCGGGATGACGTGCCCGCAAGCCCAGCATGCGCGTGACCAGCGCGCGCTTGACGCGCCCGTCGGCCCAGGTCGGCAGATAGCCGGCCACCGGGCCGTCGACGGGGATCGCGCGCCGCTCGGCGAAATCCACCTCGCGGCGGTTGTCGGGATCGACCAGGCTGAAATCCCAGGCGTCGGTGCCCTGGTAGAGATCGGGCACGCCGGGCGAGGCGATCCGCAGCGCGGTCTGCAGCAGCGAATTGACCACGCCGGCCGGCGCGATGCGGGCCACGAAGGCATGCAGCGCATGCGCGAAATCGTCGATGTCGCGCGGCCGCAGGATCTCGCGCACGAAGTCCTCGCAGGCCTGCTCGTAGCGCGCGTCGGGCGCGAGCCAGCCGGTCTCGCGCTTGGCCTCGCGCAGCGCCTTGGTCTGCCAGCGCACGATGCGCTCGGTGAGTTCGGCCAGGCCCTCGGCGTCGTCGGGCCCGAGCGTGGGGGGCCAGCAGCCGGCCAGCGTCTGGTAGAGCATGGCTTCGGTGGCGCGGCTCGGGCCGTCGGCCGGCGGCGCGTTGCGCGCATGCCAGGCTTCCAGCGCGCCGCGCCAGGGCACCGGCATCTCGCTGAGCACGGCCAGCCGCGCGCGCACGTCCTCGCCGCGCTTGTGGTCGTGGGTGGCGGTCGCCAGCATGGTGGCCGGCATGCATCGCGCGCGCTCCAGATTGCGCGCGTGGAAATCCTCCGGCGATAGCGCGAGCCGTTGCGCATCGGCGCCCACCTCGTTGCGCGACAGCAGGCGGCCATAGCGATAGCAGGCGGTATCCTCCACACCCTTGGCCGCGAGCGGCGCGCTCAGCCGCGCGAAGGACAGTTGCGCGCGCAACGACAGCGCGGGATCGACGTCCGGTACGACGGTATCGCCGGCCAGCTCGGGCCAGCCCAGCCAGGCCAGCGCGTGGTCGAGCGCGGCGCGATCGGTGCGCGGCAGGGCCCGGGCGGTGGCGCGCGCGGCGGCCTCGATGAAGGGCCGCTCCTGCTCGCGCTCGCCGTCCAGCGGATAGAGCCGGTAGACCGGCAGTTGCGCGGCCAGCTCGATGGCCGCGCGCCGCAGCGGCGCACGGGCCAGGTCGCGCGTGCGCGGGTCGGCGCGCGCGATCGCGTGCAGCGCGTCGGCCAGGCGCTCGGCCTCGGCCGCCAGCTGGCGCGGCACCGCCTCGCGCTTGCCGGCCAGCGCCTCGTCGGCGAAATCGGCCGTGCTGCCTGACAGTTCGGCCCAGTGATGTTCCAGCGGCTCGGCGCCGGCCGGATCGTGCAGCAGCGCGCTCACCTCGTCCATGAAGTCGTAGCCGGTGGTGCCGTCGGCCAGCCAGTCGGCCGGCAGCGTCTCGCCGCGCGCGAGGATCTTCTCCACCACCAGGTAGGGCGCCGGCTCGCGCAGCGCGGCCAGGCGCGCGCGCAGCTTGCGGCAGTAGCCGCGCGGATCGGCCAGGCCGTCGACATGGTCGATGCGCACGCCGTCGATCAGCCCCGCGTCGACCAGGCGGAACAGCAGCGCGTGCACGTCCTCGAACACGGCATCGTCCTCGACGCGCACGCCGGCCAGCGTGTCGATGTCGAAGAAGCGGCGCCAGTTGATCTCGTCGCTGGCGGTGCGCCACCAGGCGAGCCGCCAGGCCTGCCGTTCGAGCAGCGCGTGCAGGCGCGCGCGGCCGGCTTCGTGGTCGCCGGCGTAATGGCGCAGCGCGGCGTCGAGCGCGTCGCTGCCATGGGCGCGCAGATGCTCGCGCAGTGCCTCGAAGGCCAGCGCGATGCGCGGCGCACCCGGCGGCGCGTCGGCCAGCGGCGCGAAGCGCGCGGCCAGCGTGTCGAGGCCGGGATCGTGCGCGGCGCGCAGCACCTCGGCATAGGCGCCCAGGCCGATCGGCAGCGTGCGCCCGGGGCAGGCCACCGACAGCCGGCCGCTGGCCGGGTCGGCCTGCAGCGCGATCTCGCCGGCCGCGAGCGCCTCGCCATAGGGGCGGCCCAGGCAGGGCAGCAGCACACGGCCGTGCAGCGTCGGGTCGGCGGGCTGCCAGTCGATGTCGAAGTGGCGCGCGTAGCGGCTGCGCGGCCCCCATTCGAGCACGTCGTTCCACCAGCCGTTCGAGGTGCCGCCCACGCCCATGTGGTTCGGCGCGAAATCGACCACGGTGCCGAGCCCGTGACGGCGCAGCGCGCCGACCATCCGCACGAAACCGTGCTCGCCGCCCAGCTCCTCGCTGATGCGCCCGTAGTCGACGCAGTCGTAGCCGTGCGTCGAGCCCGGTTCGGCCTGGGTGATCGGCGACAGGTAGACATGGCTCACGCCGAGCTTCGCGTATTGGTCCACGTAGGCGGCGGCATCGTCGAAACCGAAGCCGGCGTGTAGTTGCAGGCGCAGGGTGGCGCGCGGCGGGCTCATCGCGGCTCTCCCGCGGTGCGGCGCGCGAGCGCGATGGCCGCCAGCGCGGCCGCGGCGGGATCGTCGATCAGCCGCGCCGTGTCGCGCGGCATGCGTCGTCGCCAGTTCGGATGGCCGACCGGCGGCCCCGGCAGGTTTGGCTGGGCGGGCAGGGCCAGCAGGTCCTCGAGCGGCAGCAGGGCGAGCGTCGAGGCGCTGCGCGCGACGAAGGCCAGCGCCGCCGCCACGGGCGGCGCGTCGGCCGTCGGCGGTGCCTGGGAGGCCGCGTTGGGCGGCACCACGCCGGCCGCCAGCAGCGCCTGCCAGAGCTGGGCGCGATCGGCTTCGCGTGCGGCGAGATCGGGCGGCAGCGGCGCGGCGGAGGTGGCCGGTGCGGCGGAGGCTCCGGAAGCGCCGGCCGCCTCCACTGCATCGCGCGGCACTTCGGCATCGCGCGCCACCGGCCGCGTCGGCGAGGGCGCGTGTTCCTGCAAAGCGGGGGCGAGAGACGAAGCCCTATCGATCATGCGGTTCTCCATGGGTGGCCAGGTTGCCTCGGGATCATCGGGCTGCATCGCGTCGGCGAACGCGGCGCTTGCCGCTGCGGCCTCACCGGCCTCGCGCGCCGGCCCGCCCTCGTCGGCGCGCCGGTCCTGCCCGGCCAGCACATGCCGGCGCCAGGCCAGGTCGACGCCGCGCCACCAGCCGGCCAGCGTCGGCAGGTCGTGCGTGGAGGACATCGCCGCCGCGTCGCGGTCCCAGGCCTCGGGCGGCCGGAACGCGCCGTCGCGTTCGCGCTCGAAGGCGAGCACGCGCATGCCGGCGATGCCGCGCGCGGCCAGCCGTTCGCGCAAGCCCTCGGGCACGGTGCCGAGATCCTCGCCGATCGCGATGGCGCGATGCCGCGAGGATTCGAGCGCGACCAGCCGCAGCAGGTCGTCGAGCGGGTAGCGCAGGTAGGCGCCCTCGCGCGGCGAGCCGCCGTCGCGCACGATCCACAACCGCTGGAAGCCGAGGATGTGATCGATGCGCACGCCGCCGGCATGCGCGAAGGCGCCGCGCAGCAGCGCGATGAAGGGCGCGTAGCCGTTCGCGCGCAGGCCGGCCGGGGTCCAGGTGGCGACGCCCCAGGCCTGGCCCTCGGGATTGAACAGGTCGGGCGGCGCGCCGATCGACAGCCCCGAGAGCAGCGTGTGCGGCGCGGCCCAGGCATCGGCGCCGTCGGGCGCCACGCCGACCGCGAGATCGGCGATCGTGCCGATCGACATGCCGGCCTCTCGCGCGGCCTGGCGCGCGCCGTCCAGCCCGCGCGAGGCCAGCCATTGCGTGAAGGTGAAGAAGGCGACGTGCTCGGCGCGCGCGGCCGCGAAGGCGCGTACCTCGGTGGTGCCGGGGCTCTGCCACTCTGCGGGCCAGCGGCGCCAGTCGGGGCCGAGCCGCTCGGCGATGGCCTGCGCCTGCAGGGCGTCGAACACGGCTTGCGCGTGCAGCGCGTCGCCGCCTTCGGTCGAAAAGCGCGCGAAGGCCTCGTGTTCGGCCGAGGGATGCGCGCGCCAGCGCTCGAACAGGGCACGCAGCACGCGCAGCTTGAGATGAAGCGCGCGCGGCCAGTCGACCAGCGGCGCGCGCGACAGCGCCTCGGCGGTCTCGGCGAGCCCGGTTTCGGCCAGCACGGCGCGCGTCGCCTCGGCGCCCAGCACCATGTCGGGATCGACATAGGCGAGGTTGTGCCAGCGCCGCGAGGAGGGCGAATAGGGGCTGTCGCGCTCGGGCTGGGCCGGGAAGCCGGCGTGGGTCGGGCTCAGCGCCAGCGCGTCGGCGCCCAGCCTCGCGGCCGAGCGAGCCAGGGTGGCCAGCGCGCTGGTGTCGCCCAGGCCCAGGTCGCCGTCGCGGCGCAGGCCGTAGAGCTGGGCCGCCAGGCCGAACGGGCGCGCGCGGCCGGCCGCATGCGCGGCGTCGTCGAGGGTCCAGCCGCGCGCCGGCGCGACGGCGACGGTGAGGCTCGTCGCGGCGGTCTCGACCTGGTGGTAGCCGGGCGTCGCGATCGGCGGCAGCAGAAGGCCGGGGCCGGAGCCTGCGCCGCCAGCATCGGCAAGCAGCTTGCCCTGGCTGGATTCGCCGCTCTCCAGCGTCAGCGTGTAGCTGTCGCCGACGCGGTCGTGCCCGCCGGGCCAGGGCACCGGCGCGCCCACGTCGGCCGTCACGAGCGGCGGCGCGGCGGCCGGCGCGTGCAGCGCGGCGCTGCTCCATTCGCGATCGGCACGCGTCGCGCAGGGCAGCCCGAGCGCATCGAGCAGCACCGCCAGCGCCGCGTCGTCGACGCGCCGCGCGGTGCCGCCGGCATCGGTCCAGTCCGGCTCGAGGCCGGCCGTGCGCGCCAGCGCCGCGATCGAGGAGGCTTGCGCGGCGCTCATCGGCCGTGCCCCTCGCGCCGCGCGTCGGCCGGCGCATCGAGCCAGGCCAGGCAGGCGTGCGCGTCGAGCCGGCCCTCGCCGAGCGAATCGCGCACGCGCGGCGGCGTCTCGAACACGATCTTGCCGGGCGGCAGCTCGGGCAGGGCGATCGCGCGGTCCTCCAGGTTCAGCGCGATGGTCAGGCCCGCGCCGTTGCCGAGCCGCCAGCGCGCGACCAGCGCGCGCGGCGCGGCGGCCGGCGCGGCGCCGTCGTCGCGGGCGGCCTTGCGCGCGGTCGCGGCGGCGAGTTCGGCCGCGGCCTCGCGCTCGCCCTGCCGCTCGGGATCGACCTGCGGCAGCCGCGATTCGTCGGGGGCGAGCGCGGGATCGTCGTTGCGCGGCGGGGGCGCGTCGCCCGCGGCGCGATCCGGATCGCGAGCGTCGCGCCCGGGGTTCGCGGGCGGCGCGTCGTCGCCGGCCGCGCGCCCCAGCAGCGTCACGCCCTCGGCGCGCGCGCCGGGCAGGTGCGGCACGATGAAGCCCGAGCGCACCGCCAGCGCGCCGCGATAGAAGGCACGCCAGGCGCGCGCGTCGTCGCTCTCGTGGTCGGCATCGACGGCCGCCAGCGAGGCGCGCGCGAAGGTGGCGGGATCGTTCGGATCGGGGATCGCCTCGCGGTGCTCGGCGCTGGCGAAGGCGGGAAATGCCGCGAACTCGCGGCGGCGCCCCTCGCGCACCGCGTCGGCCAGCTCGCCCTGGTAGTCGGTGAAGAACTGGAAGGGCTGGGTCGAGCCGGTTTCCTCGCCCATGAACAGCAAGGGCACCTGCGGCGCGAGCAGCAGCAGCGCGGTGGCCGCGCGCAGCGCGTCGTCGTTGATCAGCATGCGCAGCCGCTCGCCGAAGGCGCGGTTGCCGACCTGGTCGTGGTTCTGCAGGAAGGCCACGAAGGCGGTGGGCGGCAGATGCGCGCTCGGTTCGCCGCGCGGCCGCCCTTCATGCAGCGGCGAGGGCTCGCCCTGGTAGGCGAAGCCCTCGGCCAGGGTGCGCGCGAGGCGCTGCAGCGGCGCGTCGGCATAGGCGCGGTAATAGCCCTCGCGCTCGCCGGTCAGCAGCACGTGCAGGCTGTTGTGGAAGTCGTCGTTCCATTGCGCGTCGAAGCCGGCGTCGCCGAGCAGGCGCGCGCTGTTGCGCTCGTTCTCCAGCACCAGGTGGATATGCCGCGTGTGGTTGGCGTAGTCGCGCACGCGCGCGGCCAGCGCGACCAGCCAGCCGTCGTTGTCGATCGCGTGCGCGGCATCGATGCGCAGCCCGTCGACGCGGAATTCCTCCAGCCAGTAGAGCGCGTTGTCGGTGAAGAAGCGACCCACCTCGTCGCGATCGAAATCGATCGCGGGGCCCCAGGCGGTGTGCGTTCCCTCGCGGAAGAAGCTCGGCGCATAACTGGCCAGCCAGTTGCCGTCGGGGCCGAAGTGGTTGTAGACCACGTCGACGAAGACCTGCAGGCCCAGGCCGTGGGCGGCGTCGATCAAGGCCTTGAGGTCCTCGGGACGCCCATAGGGGGCCGGCGGCGCGAACGGCAGCACGCCGTCGTAGCCCCAGTTGCGCTCGCCGGGGAAGCTGGCCAGCGGCATCAGCTCGATCGCCGTCACGCCGAGCGCGGCCAGCTCGCCGAGCCGCCGCTCGACCCCGCGATAGCCGCCCAGCGCGCCCACGTGCAGCTCGTAGATCACCGTCTCGTGCCAGGGCCGGCCGCGCCAGTCGTCGTGCCGCCAGCGATAGGCGGCCGGGTCGATCACCTCGCTCGGGCCGTGCACGCCCTCGGGCTGGAAGCGCGAGGCGGGATCGGGCACCGCCTCGCCGCCGTCGAGCCGGTAGCGGTAGCGCGTGCCGGGGCCGAACGGCGCGGTGGTGTCGAACCAGCCGCCCTCGCGGGCGGTCATGGCGACGCTGGCCTGGCGCTGGCCGTCGTCGAGCTCGACCGAGACGGCCTGGCAGGCGGGCGCCCACAGCCGGAAGTGGGTGCGCCGCGCATCGAGGCAGCAGGCGCCGAACGAGGCCGGATACGCGTGGCGGCCGGCGGGATAGGACAGGGAATCGGACATCGTCACATCCTCGGGAAAGAGCGCGTCAGCGTCAGCCTCGCGGCGGGGCCGGCGCGCGCGCGGAATCGGGAGCGGCCTCGCGCGGGCTGGCGCGGCCGGTGTGGCGCGGCGCTTCGCGTCGCGCGGCGGAATCGGCAGCCGTGCCGGCGGCGTGTCGTGGGGCGCATGCCCCAATCGATGCCGGCACCGGGATCGACTGCCGGCTGGCGGATGCCGCGGCCGCCGCGCGCTGCGCGACCGGCTCGGGTTGCGCGCCGGGCTCGTTGGCCGGCGCGGCGGCGGCCGGCAGTTCGTCGGGCGCGTCCTCGGCATCCTCGGGCAAGGCGTCGCCCGTCGCGTCGGTGTTCGTCTCGTCGAGCCGGACGCGTTCGCGCGCGCCCAGCTTCGCGGCCGCGATCAGGGCCGTGTGCGGCGGCAACTCGATGCCTTCGGCGGGCAGCGCCTCGGCCTCCACCTCGGGCCGGCTGCTGTCGGCCAGCACACGCCACGCGAGCATCGGCGCGGGCGGCACGAAGCGCAGCGGCTGGGCCGAGCCGTTGAGCATCAGCAACAGCGCCTCGCATTCACCCCGGCGATCGGGGCCCACCCGGCGCATCGTCAGCGCGCGGCGCTCGCGGTCCTGCCAGGCAGGCACCGAGACGCTCTCGCCGCGTTCGTCGAACCAGTCGATCTCGCGCAGGCCCGGCGCCGCCTCGCGGTCGCCCGAGGGATAACGCGGCCCGGACAGCAGCGGATGCTCGCGACGCAGCGCGGCCAGGCGTGCCACGAAGGCGCTCAACTGCCTGCCGTCCTCGCTGTCGGCCAGCTCCCAGTCGAACCAGGACAGCTCGTTGTCCTGGCAGTAGGCGTTGTTGTTGCCGCGCTGGCTGCGGCCGAACTCGTCGCCGCCGAGCAGCATGGGCGTGCCGAGCGCGGCGTACAGCGTCACCAGCATCGAGCGCGCCACGCGCGCGCGCACCGCGCGGATGCCGGCGTCGTCTGTCGTGCCCTCCACGCCCCAGTTGGCGCTGCAGTTGTCGTCGCGGCCGTCGTGGTTGTCCTCGCCATTGGCCTCGTTGTGCTTGGACGAATAGGCGACCAGGTCGGCCAGCGTGAAGCCGTCGTGCGCGGTCACGAAGTTGATCGAGGCCCAGGGCCGGCGCCGCTGGTGGTGGAAGATGTCGGCCGAGCCGGCCAGGCGCGCGGCCAGCTCCGGGCGCATGCCGGCGTCGCCGCGCCAGAAGCGGCGCACCGTGTCGCGGAAGCGGTCGTTCCATTCGCCGAAGCCGGGCGGGTGGTTGCCGAGCTGGTAGCCGCCGGGGCCCACGTCCCAGGGTTCGGCGATCAGCTTTCGGGTGGCCAGGATCGGGTCCTGGCCGAGCGCGTCGAAGAAGCCCGAGCCCTTGTCGTAACCGTTCGGCTCGCGGCCCAGCGTGACGCTCAGGTCGAAGCGGAAGCCGTCGATGTTGAAGGCGGTGCACCAGTAGCGCAGCGAGTCCATCACCATCTGCAGCACGCGGGGATGCGAGAGGTTCAGCGTGTTGCCGCAGCCGGTCTCGTCGATGTTGAGGCGCGGGTCGTTGGGCTGCAGCCGGTAGTAGCTGGCATTGTCGAGTCCGCGCCAGCTCAGCGTGGGTCCCAGCTGGTTGCCCTCGCAGGTGTGGTTGTAGACCACGTCGAGCAGCACCTCGATGCCGGCCGCGTGCAGCTGGCGGATCGCGATGCGCATCTCGTCGAGCCGGCGCGTCGACAGGTAGGACGGCTCGGGCGCGAAGAAGCCGAGCGTGTCGTAGCCCCAGTAGTTGCGCAGGCCGCGGTTGACCAGCGCGCGGCTGTGCACGAAGGCATGCACCGGCAGCAGTTCGACGGTGGTCACGCCGAGCCGCAGCAGGTGCTCGACGAACCCGGGCGAGCCGAGCGCCGCGAAGGTGCCGCGCTCGGGCTGGCGCAGCCCGCCGCGGCGCATCGAGACGCCGCGCACGTGGGTCTCGTAGATCACCGTCTGCGGCCAGGGCACCTCGGGGCGGCGGTCGTCGCGCCAGTCGAAGGTCTCGTCGACCACCACGCACTTGGGCATGGCCGGCGCCGAATCGCGCCGGTCGATCGAGAGATCGGCGCGGTTCGAATGGAGCCGGTAGGCGAACAGCGCGTCGGACCAGCGGAACTGTCCGATCAGCTTGCGCGCGTAAGGGTCGAGCAGCAGCTTCGAGGAATTGAAGCGATGGCCGTGCTGCGGCTGGTAGGGCCCGTCGGCGCGAAACGCGTAGACGGTGCCCGGATGCGCGTCGGGCAGGTAGCCGTGCCAGATCTCGTCGGTGCACTCGGGCAGGTCCAGCCGCGCGATCTCCTTGCGCCCGGTCGCATCGAACAGGCACAGCTGGATGCGCGTGGCATGCGCCGAGAACACCGCGAAGTTGATGCCCAGGCCGTTCCAGTTCGCGCCGAGCGGGTAGGGCCTGCCCGGTTCGAGTCGGTCGGCGGTGGCTGCGCGCATGATGCTGCTCTCCTGGTTTGTCGTCGTTGCTCGTGTCGTTTCGATGCGGCGGGCTGCGCGAGGGCGGCTCGCGTGGGCCTCAATCCGGGCGCAGCCAGAGCGTGGCCAGCGGCGGCAGGCGCAGCGCCGCCGACCAGGACTGGCCATGCGCCGGCACGTCCTGCGCCTGGACCGCGCCGCCGTTGCCGCGATTGGTGCCGCCGTAGGCCGCGCTGTCGGTGTTGAGCAGCTCGGTCCAGCGCCCGCCCGCCGGCAGCCCGACGCGGTAGCCCTCGCGCGGCACCGGCGTGAAGTTGCAGATGGCGACCAGCACGCGGCCGCTGTCGTCGCGGCGCTGGAAGGCATAGACGCTGTTGCTGGCGTCGTCGCCGACCAGCCAGCCGAATCCCTCGGGCAGGCTGTCGAGCCGGTACAAGGCCGGTTCGGCGGCGCTCAGGCGGTTCAGGTCGCGCACCAGGCGCTGCACGCCGCGATGCGCGGGCGCGTCGAGCAGGTCCCAGGGCGGCTGGCCGTCGTGCGAGAACTCGCCGGGCTGGGCGAACTCGCCGCCCATGAACAGCAGCTTCTTGCCCGGATGCGCCCACATGAAGCCGTAGTAGGCGCGCAGCGTGGCGAAGCGCTGCCAGGCGTCGCCCGGCACCTTGGCCAGCAGCGAGCCCTTGCCGTGCACCACCTCGTCGTGCGAGAGCGGCAGCACGAAGCGCTCGGAGAAGGCGTAGACCAGGCCGAAGCCGATGCGGTCGTGGTGATGGCGGCGATGTATCGGGTCCTCGCCGAGGTAGGACAGCGTGTCGTGCATCCAGCCCATGTTCCACTTGAAGTCGAAGCCCAGGCCGCCATGCGCGGTGGGCGCCGTCACGCCGGGCCAGGCGGTCGATTCCTCGGCGATGCTCAGCACGCCGGGCGGCGCGAGCGGGCCGTGCAGGGTGTCGTTGAGTCCGCGCAGGAAGGCGATCGATTCCAGGTTCTCGCGCCCGCCGTGCACGTTCGGCACCCACTCGCCCGAGGCGCGCGAATAGTCGCGGTAGAGCATCGAGGCCACCGCGTCGACGCGCAAGCCGTCGACATGATGGTCGCGCACCCAGGCCAGCGCCGCGGCGATCAGGAAGCCGCGCACCTCGTGGCGGCCGAGGTTGAACACCAGCGTGTTCCAGTCGGGATGGAAACCCTCGCGCGGATCGGCGTGCTCGTAGAGCGCGGTGCCGTCGAACTGGCCGAGCCCGTGCGGGTCGGTCGGAAAATGCGCGGCCACCCAGTCGACGATCACGCCGAGGCCGGCCGCGTGCGCGCGGTCGACGAAGCGCGAGAAGCCCTCCACCGGCCCGAAGCGCGCCGAGGGCGCGAACGGCGAGAGCGGCTGGTAGCCCCAGGAGCCGCCGAACGGGTACTCGGCCACCGGCATCAGCTCGATGTGGGTGAAGCCCATGCCGGCCGCGTAGGGGATCAGCCGGTCGGCCAGCTCGTCCCAGCTCGGTGCGCGCGGCGGATCGCCGATCCTTTGCCAGGATTCCGGATGGACCTCGTAGACCGACATCGGCGCGCGCTCGGCATCGGTTTCGGCGCGGCGGCGCATCCAGTCCTGGTCGTGCCATTCGAAGCTCGACAGCGCCTCGGCGTCGGCCACCACCGAGGCCGTCAGCGGCGGCGCCTCGGTGGCGCGCGCGCAAGGATCGGCCTTGAGCGGCAGCACCACGCCCTCGCGCGTGCGCAGCTCGAACTTGTAGCGCACACCGGCGCCGATGCGCGGCACGAACAGCTCCCACACGCCCCAGGGGCGGCGCAGCCGCATCGGGTTGCGGCGCCCGTCCCAGGCGTTGAAGTCGCCCACCACCGAGACCCGCGCGGCGCTCGGCGCCCACAGCGCGAAGCGCACGCCGGGCACGCCGTCCACGCTCATCGGCCGCGCGCCGAGGCAGTCGAGCACGGCCAGCGGGTCGCCCTCGGCCAGGCGCGCGAGGCGGTCCTCGGCCAGCAGCGGGCCGAAGGCATAGATGTCCTCGACCTCCTGGGTCACGGTCATCCAGTCGATCGAGAGCCGGTAATCGGCGTCGTCCTCGAGCGTGCCGGCGAAGCAGCCGGCCGGCGCCACGCGCTCCAGCTCGCCGAGCACGCGGCCGCCCTCGCGCGCCACCGCGTGCACGCGATGCGCGCCGGGCAGCAGGGCGCGCACCACGGTGCGCTCGCCGAGGCGATGCTTGCCGAGGCAGGCGAACGGGTCCGGGTGGCGCGCGTCCAGCAGCGCATCGATATCGGACAGGTCGAACAGCGTGTCGCTCATTGCGGGTTCTCCGGCGGGAGCTCGTCGGGTGAATGGGATTCGGAGGACGGGGCGTCCTGGTCCTCGTCCGGGTCGCGGTCGCGGCCCAGCAGTTGCGCGCTGAGCGCGGCCAGCCCGAGCACCGGCACGCTCAGCCAGTCGGGCCGGTTGGCGGCCTCGTAGGCCAGCTCGTAGGCGGCCTTCTCGACCAGGAACAGCATCAGCAGGCGCTCGGCGTCGGCGGGCCCGGCGAACGGCGTGGGCGCGAGCTCGACGGCGCGCCGGTAGTTGGCGAGGAAGCGGTCGGCGGCGGCCTGCCCGAAGCGGTCGAACAGCGTGCGCTTGAGGTCGGCGGTGGGCGCGGGGGCCTTCTCGATCGAGAACTGCGCGGCGGCGCTGGCATAGGAGAGCGAGCGCAGCAGGCCCGCCACGTCGCGCAAGGGATGCGATTTCGCGCGGCGTGCGTCCAGCGCGCGGGCCGGCTCGCCCTCGAAGTCGATCAGCATCGCGTCGCCATGCACGTCGAGCACCTGGCCGAGATGGAAATCGCCGTGGATACGCGTGCAGAGCGCGTCGAGGTGTTCCGGCAGCAGCGAATCGAGCGCCGCGACCAGGTCCTCGCGCGAGGCCAGCAGCGCGAGCGCGGCATCGCGCACGCCGTCGTCGAGGTCGTCCAGACGCGGCGCGAGCAGGCCCATCGCGCGATCGACCATCGCGATCGCGTCCTGCGTCCAGCGCGCCACGTGGGCGGGCGTGGCGCGCTCGGGCGCGAAGGCCGGGTCGTCGGTGGGCGCGGCCAGCGTCACGTGCAGCTCGCCCAGGCGCGTGCCGATCGCGCCGGCGAACTCGGCATAGGCGTCGATCTCGTCGGCCTCGCCGTCGGCCTCCCGGGCATCGGGCGTGGCCGAGGCCGACAGCGCCAGGTCACCCACCGCGCGCTTGAGGAAGTCGAGCGAGCGGACCCAGGCGTCGCCCTGGTTATCGACGAAGGCCTGCACGATCGCCACCGTGTGCGGCGTGCCGTCGGCGCCCACGCGCAGCACCTCGCCGGCCAGTGCCGGCGCGTTGGCGTAGCCGGCGCGCGTCAGGTGACGGCTCATCTCGGCCTCGGGATGGATGCCGGCCGCCACCCGCCGCACCAGCTTGAGCACCAGGGTCTCGCCGATCACCAGCGAGCTGTTGCTCTGCTCGGCGGCGAGCCAGCGGATCCCGGGCGTCGGGCCCAGTGTCGGCATCACCTCGGCGAGCGTGGGCTCGGGCGAGAACACCAGGGTCCCTCCACTGGTCAGGGGCACGCTGGCGCGCTCGGCCAGCTTGGCCAGCACGCCGTGCGCGAAGCCGGGCAAGGCGAAGGCGTCGGTCAAATAGCCGACCGTCGGGCCGCGCCGCACGCGCGCCAGCGCCAGCCGCATGAACAGCGGATGCGGGGTCTCGTCGCCCCAGGCGGCGGCCAGCGGCACCACGTAGCGTTCCTCGTGGCCGTCGGAGCTCGCGACCACCTCCGCGTACTGGAACGGCTCGCCGGGTATCGACGTGACGCAGTCGAAGCGTGCCGCGTCCAGCGAGCGGTCCTTCGAGGCGAACCAGCGGCGCCGCGTGAGCCACTGCGGCAGCACCTCGGCCTCCAGCGTGGCGACCAGCGGCGGGGCCGGCTGTGCATCGCCGCGCCGCATCACCAGGGTGGTGTACTCGGGCAGCGGCTCGGCATGCGGGCGGTGCCAGGCCGGCTCGGCGCCGGTCGGCGAGAGCGAGAACCACAGGAAGCCGTAGGGCGGAAAGGTCAGCAGGTAGGGCAGCTCGCCGATCGCCGGGAACGGCGAATCGGAGGTCATCTCCACCGGCACGCTGCCGGCGAATTCGGAGAGGTCGAGCTCGACCGCCTGCGAGGCGCGCGACAGGTTGGCCACGCACAGCACGGGCGTCGCGTCGGGCAGCTCGCGCAGATAGGCCAGCACCTTGCGGTTCTCGGGGCGCAGGAAGCGCAGCGTGCCGCGCCCGAACACCTGGGTGGCGCGACGCGTGGCCAGGATCCGGCGCATCCAGTTCAGCAGCGAATGCGGGTCGCGCGATTGCGCCTCGACGTTGACCGCGTCGAAGCCGTACAGCGCGCCCATCACGGGCGGCAGCACCAGTTGCTCGGGATCGGCGCGCGAGAAGCCGCCATTGCGGTCGGCCGACCACTGCATCGGCGTGCGCACGCCGTCGCGGTCGCCGAGGTGGATGTTGTCGCCCATCCCGAGCTCGTCGCCGTAGTAGATCACCGGCGTGCCGGGCATCGACAGCAGCAGCGAGTTGATCAGCTCGATGCGGCGCCGGTCTCGCTCCATCAGCGGCGCCAGGCGCCGCCGGATGCCGAGGTTCAGGCGCGCGCGGCGGTCGCTCGCGTAGGCCTGCCAGAGCAGGTCGCGCTCGGCGTCGGTGACCATCTCCAGGGTCAGCTCGTCGTGGTTGCGCAGGAAGATCGCCCACTGGTTGCTGGGCGCGAGCTCCGGCGTCTGCCGCATGATGTCGATGATCGGGAAGCGGTCCTCGCTGGCGATCGACATGTAGATGCGCGGCATCAGCGGGAAGTGGAAGGCCATGTGGCATTCGTCCTCGCGGCCGAAGTACTCCTGCACGTCCTCGGGCCATTGGTTGGCCTCGGCCAGCAGCATGCGGTTGGGGTATTCGGCGTCGATCGCGGCGCGGATCCGCTTGAGCACCGCGTGCGTCTCGGGCAGGTTCTCGTTGCTGGTGCCCTCGCGCTCGACCAGGTAGGGCACCGCGTCCAGGCGCAGGCCGTCGATGCCCAGGTCCAGCCAGAAGCGCATGACCTGCAGCACCTCGCGCACCACCGCCGGATTGTCGAAGTTGAGGTCCGGCTGGTGCGAGTAGAAGCGGTGCCAGTAGTACTGGCCGGCGACCGGGTCGTGGGTCCAGTTCGACGGCTCGCTGTCGACGAAGATCACGCGCGTGCCGGCGAACTTGGTGTCGGTGTCCGACCACACGTAGTAGTCGCGATGCACCGAGCCGCGCTTGGCGCGGCGCGCGCGCTGGAACCAGGGATGCTGGTCCGAGGTGTGGTTGATCACCAGCTCGGTGATCACGCGGATGCCGCGCGCGTGCGCCTCGCGGATGAAGCGGCGCACGTCGGCCAGGGTGCCGTAGTCGGGATGGACGTTGCGGTAGTCGGCGATGTCGTAGCCGTCGTCGCGGCGCGGCGAGGGATAGAAGGGCAGCAGCCACAGCGCGTCCACGCCGAGCGAGGCGATGTAGTCGAGCTTGGAGATCAGGCCGGGGAAGTCGCCGATGCCGTCGCCGTTGGAGTCGAAGAAGGACTTCACGTGCAGCTGGTAGATGATCGCGTCCTTGTACCAGAGCGGATCGCCGGCCAGGGTGCCGCGCTCGGAAAAGCGCGCCCCGTTGCGGCGCGTGCCGCGCCGGGCGCCGTCGGCGCCGCGCTGGAACGGCGCGTGTTGCGGCGAATCGAGGCTGTCTTCGCGGATCATCGATGGCTTCCTTCGCCGGGCAGCGGCGTCGAGGCGGCGCGCCGCGGCTGGTCGGGCGCGATGCGCCAGAGCGCGAACGGCAGCGCATGCGGGTCGAGGTTCACGTATTGGCGGGTGCCGTGCCAATGGTGCTGATGGCCGTTGGCGAGTTCCACGCTGCGCAGCGCGGCGCCCTCGGGCACGCCCCAGCCTTCGTAGAGCGCCGCGTCGAGCATGAAGTCGGTCGACTGCGGGGCCCAGGGGTCGAGGCTGATCGCGGCCACGATCACGTTGTCGAAGCCGGGCGTGGCCTTGCGGAACACCAGCACCGAATCGTTGGGCGCGTCGAGGAAGCGGATCCCGAGATGGGTCTGCAGGGCGGGGTTGCCGCGCCGCAGGCGGTTGAGCAGGGCGATCTCGGCGGCCAGGTTGCCGGGCCGGTGCCAATCGCGCGCGCGCAACTCGTATTTTTCCGAGTCGCGGTACTCCTCGCCGTCGTCGGTCAAGGGCGCCGATTCGCCCAGCTCGAAACCGCTGTACATGCCCCACAGCCCCGAGAGCAGCGCGGCCAGCGCGGCGCGGATCACGAACTGCGCGCGTGGTGCGTGGTGCAGGTAGCGCGGGTTGATGTCGGGCGTGTTGACGAAGAAGTTCGGGCGGAAGAATTCGCGCGCCGGGCCGTCGGCCAGCTCCAGCAGGTACTCGCGCAGCTCGTGCTTGTTCTCGCGCCAGGTGAAGTAGGTATAGGACTGCGAGAAGCCGAGCTTGGCGAGCCGGTACATCATCGCCGGCCGCGTGAAGGCTTCCGAGAGGAACACCACGTCGGGATGGCGCGCGCGCACGTCCTCGATCAGCCAGGCCCAGAACGGCAGCGGCTTGGTATGCGGATTGTCGACGCGGAAGATCTTCACGCCGGCGTCCACCCAGTGCAGGATCACGTCGCGCAGCGCGACCCACAGCTCGGGCATCGCGTCGCTCGCGTAGAAGTCGGGGTTGACGATGTCCTGGTAGCGCTTGGGCGGGTTCTCGGCGAAGCGCAGCGAGCCGTCGGGGCGCCAGGCGAACCAGCCCGGGTGGCGCGCCAGCCAGGGATGGTCGGGCGAGCACTGGATCGCGAAGTCGAGCGCGATCTCGATGCCGTGCGCGTGCGCCTGCGCGACCAGCGAGCGGAACGCGCCCAGCGTGCCCAGGCTCGGATGCAGCTCGGTATGGCCGCCGATCGGCGAGCCGATCGCGTAGGGGCTGCCGACGTCCTCCGGGCCCGCGCGCAGGCTGTTGTTGCGCCCCTTGCGCGCGGTCAGGCCGATCGGGTGGATCGGCGGGAAATACAGCACGTCGAAGCCCATCTCGCGGATTCGCGGCAGGTGGCGCGCCACGTCCTCGAACGTGCCGTGGCGCTGCACGTCGTCGGCGGCCGAGCGCGGGAACATCTCGTACCAGCTGCCGAAGCGCGCGGCGCGGCGCTCGACCTCGACGAGATGGACGCGGCTGTCGCGCGTGAGCGCGCTGCGCCGGTACAGCGCGGCATAGGCGGCGGCCGAGTCGGGCGCGTGCAGCAGGGCGAGCTGGCCGCCCGCGTCGCTGCCGTCGAAGGCCTTGGCCAGGGCCTGGGCGGCGCGCGTGTCGCGGCGCGGGTCCTCGGCCTCGCGCGGGTTCGTCTTCAGCGCGGCGGCCAGCAGCGCGCGCGCTTCCTGCAGCTCCAGCGCGATCTCCTGGCCGGCCGCGTGCTTCTTGCCGATGTCGTCGACCAGCGAGCCCCAGTCGTCGCGCCAGGCCAGCACCCGGAACTGGTGGCGGCCGATCCGGTCGAGCGGGATGCTGGCCTGCCAGCGGTCGTTGCCGAGCGGGGCCAGCGGCACTTCGCGCCAGTCGGCCTCGTCGGCCGCGCGGAAGGCCACCGCGGCGCCGAGCCGGGCATGGCCGTCGACGATCAGCGTGGCGCTCACGCGCATCGCCTCGCCCACCACGCGCTTGGCCGCGAAGCGGCCGTCGTCGACGCTCGGCTCGACACGCTCGATCGCGATCCGGTCGGCCTCGAGCGCGGCGGCCAGCGCTTCCTGGGCGGCCGAGCGGGCGCGGCGGCGCGGGGCGGTGTCGGCTTGCGCCTGCACGGAGCGGCCGGCCTCGTCCCGGGCGTCTTTCGTATCCTTGGCGCCCTTGGCGGGCTTGCCGTTCTTGCTCGCCTCGGCGCTCTTGCCGCCGTCCTTGGGTTCCTTGCCGGGCTTGACCGGCTTGGCGCGCGCCGCGCGCAGCAGGCTCACGCCGCCGGGCATCAGCGCCAGCGGGCCGAGCGGGGCGGTCTTCGCGCGGCGGCCCGCCGATAGCGGCGCGAAACGGGTGAAGGCGCCGGGCACGCCGGCCAGGCAATCGGGATCGATGGCGCCGGGCGCGTCGAGTTCGGGGTTCAGGGCGATCAGCAGGGCCTCGTCGGCCTGTTCCAGCCAGTCGCTGTCGCCGCGCAGCAGCACGGTGACGGCCGCATCGGCGCCGCTCAGGGCCGCCAGCTCGCCGCGCGAGGCGAACACCGCCGAGTCGCGCCGCCGCCGGTTCGCCTCGGCGAGCGCCTCGGACAGGTCGAACGGGGCGCGCTCGAAAGCCTCGCGGAACGCGGCCGGCTGCGGATGCGCGGTCATCAGCGGGGTGGCGACGCCGCGCTCGAAACCCATCGGCACCAGCCAGCCGGTGCCGAGCGCCGCGGCGGTCTCCAGCGCGCGCCGGTAGCCGCGCTCGATCGCCTCGGGCGGCAGGCCGCGCAGGTCGTGCGCGAGGCGCGGGCCGTCGAAGGCGTCGGGGAAGGCGATCGGCGAGGCGACCCGGCGCAGCAGCGCGTGCTCGTCGACCAGCCAGGGCGCGCGCAGGTCCCACCAGCGCAGCGAGCTGAACACGCCGTCGAAGCCGGCGCCCTCGAAGGCGCCCAGCGCCTCGCGCGCATGGCCGGGGATGCCGGCGATCCAGCGCACGTCGTCGAGCTCGCCGTGGCGCGAGCCCAGCCAGGCACGCCACCATTCGGCCGGCAGGCGCTGCGGCGCGTCGACCAGGAAGCCGGCCAGGCCGGTTGCCGAGAGCGTCGCGAAGCGGCCGTGCCACCAGCCGGCCAGCGCCTCGCCCACCTCGGGCCGCGCGATGTCGGCATAGGCGAGGGTCTGTTCGAAGGCGGCCGTGCGCGGGTCGATGCGCGCGTCGTCGTGCGCGCGCTCGATGTACCAGTCCGGCGCGCCGCGGCGCAGCGGGTGCTCGACGGCGATCCGGTCGACCGTCACGTCGAGCATCAGCCGCAGGCCGAATTCGCGGGCCTGCTCGACCAGCCGCGCGAGCGCGTCGCCGGTGTCGAGCGAGGTGGCCAGGGCTTCGTGCGGGCGATCGTGGTCGGCCACCACGCGCGGGTGGCCGGCGCGGCCGGTGGTGTTGAACGCGCCGACCAGCACGTGATCGAAGCCGAGCCCGGCGATCCGCTCGAACCAGGCGGGCCAGGCATCGAGCGGGCCGACCAGGCGCGCGTCGACGAAGTAGAGATGCGGGGAGAAAGCGGTTGCGGTTGAAGGTGCCATCGGGCCGTCCGTTGCGCTGGGCAGGCGGCGGTTGCCGGCTGCCAGCGGGGGGAACGCAACGGCCGTGCCCGAGGCGGGCGGCATGCCATGCGCCGGCCCGCGCCCGCCGCACCGGCCCCGGCGCCGTGCGCGCTGTAGTTTCGGCCGGCGACTGTAGTTTTTACAGCCAGTGGGGTGCGACGGGATTTTTTTGGCATGCCTCGTCGCTCCTGACATTTTTGTTACACCTCTTACGGACGGCGATCCCGCGCGTTACAGCTTCCTTTCGATCGCTTGGCTACACTCAGCGCCATTGGTTCACGCAACCCCGTACTTCAACGAACAAGAGCGTTCATCATGGCGAACACACTGATCAAACTCGTCGCGGTCGCGGCCCTGGGCGCCGCCGTTTCGATGCCGGCCCTCGCGCGCGGCGACCTGAACAATGCGCTGGGCGGCGCGCTCGGCGGCGTGGCCGGTGCCGCGCTCGGCGGCGCGGTGGGCGGCAGCACCGGCGCGGTGATCGGCGGCGCGGTGGGCGGCGGCGCGGGCGGCGCGGTCACCTCCAGTCGGCGCGAGCGCACCGGTGCCATCATCGGCGGCGCGCTCGGCGGCGGCGCCGGCACGGCGGCCGGCAACGCGATGGGCGGACGCTCGGGCGGCCTCGTCGGCGCGGCCCTGGGCGGCGGTGCCGGCGCGGCGCTGGGCGGCAACGTCTCGCGCTCGAACTCCTACGACGACGATTACCGTCGCGGCCGCTACGGCCATGGCCGCCATCATCGCGGTTACCGTCACTGGGATTGAGGATGGGCGGGCAGGGCGGCGTTGGTCGCCGCGCTGCCTGGCAAGCGCGGCAGCGCGCTGAGATATGGGGAACCCGGCCCGGCGCCTTGCCGCCGCCGGGTTTTTTCATGGCCGCGCGGGCTGTTCGGCCCGCGCGGCGCGCACCGCCGAAACTGTTGTCGGCGCGCGACGCGGGCCCGCTAGGCCGTTGCGAAGCCGGCTGCGCCGCACGATGGATCAATGATCGCGATTGATGCGCGAAGCTCATCGCGCGGCCTCGATTGATCCTGGAATCCTCAACGATTCTCTCCACTGCTTCCGATTGGTTCGTTTGCGCGGCGCCGGCGTCCCGTTTTCGAGTGCAGGCCGCGATCCATAAGGAATGCGATCGATGTCCAGGCTTTCTCACCCCCCCGGGCATTTCTTGCGCGTTTTCGATCCCGATCAGCCCACGGCGCTTTTGAGTCCCGTATGATGTCGCCCACTTTTCAACCCGCCCCGCCAGGCGGACAGGACATACCGGACTCCTATCGATGGGCAATGCCAGCCGACGCGCACCGAAACCCCCACCGACCCGTCTCGAGGGGCCGCCGCGCATGGCCGACGTGGCCAGGCTGGCCGGTGTCTCGAAGATGACCGTGTCGCGCGTGCTGGCCAACCATCGCGTGGTGGCGGCCGCCACCCGTGAGCGCGTGCTGCGTGCGGTCGACACGCTCGGCTACGTGGCCGACGCGGCGGCGGGGGCGCTTTCCTCGGGGCGTTCCGATTTCGTCGCGGTGATCGTGCCGTCGCTGTCCAGCTCGAACTTCTCCGATACCGTGCGCGGGCTGTCGAACGCGCTGGAGCCCCGGGGCCTGCAACTGCTGATCGGCGATACCGGCTACGACATCGCGCGCGAGGAGCGGCTGATCCGTTCCTTCCTGCGCTACCAGCCGCGTGCCATCGCGCTGACCGGCGCGTTCCATACCGAGGCCGCCACCGCCCTGCTCAAGCGCGCGGGCGTGCCGATCGTCGAGATGTGGGACCTGCCTGGCGCGCCGATCGACGCGGCGGTGGGTTTCTCGAACCAGCGGGCGGCGCGCGAGATGGTGGTCTACCTGCATGGGCGCGGTTATCGCCGGATCGGCTTCCTGTGCGGCGCCAACGACAACGACCGGCGCGGCATGGAGCGGCTCAAGGGATATCGCGCGGCGGTGCGCGCGCTGGGCCTGGGCGAGCCGCGCGTGGTGCGCATCGGCGACACGCCGGCCGACATGACCCACGGCGGCCCCGCGCTCGACGCGCTGCTGGCGCGCTGGCCCGATACCGACGCGGTGATGTCGATCAGCGACCTGTCGGCCTTCGGCGCGATCATGCAGTGCCATCGGCGCGGCCTGCGCGTGCCCGAGGACATCGCGGTGGCCGGCTTCGGCGATTTCGAGGTGGCCGAATGCTCGCATCCGACCATCACCACCGTCAGCGTCGATGCCCATGGCATCGGCCAGCGCACCGGCGAGGTGCTGTTCGACGCGATGGCGCACGGCACCGCGCTGGCGGCCGGCTACAAGCACGTGAAGCTGCGGTTCTCGGTGGTGCAGCGCGAAAGCGCCTGAGGGCGCGGCCTGAGCGGATCGGGGAAATCCGGCCGCGCCTCCTCGTTTTCCCCACATCCTTCTCCTCTCGAAGCACTCGCCGCAGGTCGCCAGGCGTGCTACCATCCGTTTCGGGTTACCGGTAACCGACAGGCTGCGCAAGGGATTGCACGGAAGCGGGCAGGGCGCCACGGCTTGCTCGTCGTGCCGGGACATCCAATCAGAGGAGACGGCCGCGGGTAGCGCGGGCACACGCCTCGAGGGCGGGCCGCGGCGTCGGAACGATCAGGACATGGAGAACGAGATGACACAACAGACCAAGCGACGCCTGCGCAGCCAGGAATGGTTCGACGATCCGTCGCATGCGGACATGACCGCGCTGTACGTCGAGCGCTTCATGAACTACGGGCTCACGCGCGAGGAAATCCAGTCGGGCCGGCCGATCATCGGCATCGCGCAGACCGGCAGCGATCTCGCGCCCTGCAACCGCCACCACATCGCGCTGGCCGAGCGCGTCAAGGCCGGCATCCGCGACGCGGGCGGCATCCCGATGGAATTCCCGGTGCACCCGCTGGCCGAGCAGAGCCGCCGGCCCACCGCCGCGCTCGACCGCAACCTGGCCTACCTCGGCCTGGTGGAGGTGCTGCACGGCTTCCCGCTCGACGGCGTGGTGCTGACCACCGGCTGCGACAAGACCACCCCGGCCTGCCTGATGGCGGCCGCCACCGTCGACCTGCCGGCCATCGTGCTGTCGGGCGGCCCGATGCTGGACGGCTGGCACAACGGCCAGCGCGTCGGCTCCGGCACGGTGATCTGGCATGCGCGCAACCTGCTGGCGACCGGCGAGATCGACTACGAAGGCTTCATGGAGCTGACCACCGCGTCCTCGCCCTCGATCGGCCACTGCAACACGATGGGCACCGCGCTGTCGATGAACAGCCTGGCCGAGGCGCTCGGCATGTCCCTGCCGGGTTGCGCGAGCATCCCCGCCGCCTATCGCGAGCGCGGCCAGATGGCCTATGTCACCGGCAAGCGCATTTGCGACCTGGTGCGCGAGGACGTGCGTCCTTCGCAGATCATGACCAAGCAGGCCTTCGAGAACGCGATCGTGATCGCCTCGGCGCTGGGCGCCTCGAGCAACTGCCCGCCGCACCTGATCGCGATCGCGCGGCACGTCGGCGTGGAGCTGTCGCTCGACGACTGGCAGCGCGTCGGCGAATCGGTGCCGCTGATCGTCAACTGCATGCCGGCCGGCGAATACCTGGGCGAGAGCTTCCACCGCGCCGGCGGCGTGCCGGCCGTGTACCACGAGCTGTCGAAGGCGGGCCTGGTGCATCGCGACTGCCTGACCGTGTCGGGCGGCACCATTGGCGAGATCGCCGATCGCTCGGCCACCAACGACCGCGACGTGATCCGCACCACCGAGGCGCCGCTCAAGCACGGCGCCGGCTTCATCGTGTTGTCGGGCAACTTCTTCGACAGCGCGATCATGAAGATGTCGGTGGTGGGCGAGGCCTTCCGCCAGACCTACCTGAGCGAGCCGGGCTCGGAGAACGCCTTCGAGGCGCGCGCGATCGTGTTCGACGGCCCCGAGGACTACCACGCGCGCATCAACGATCCGTCGCTGGAGATCGACCAGCACTGCATCCTGGTGATCCGCGGCGCGGGCACGGTCGGTTACCCGGGCAGCGCCGAGGTGGTCAACATGGCGCCGCCGGTCTCGCTGGTGCGCGAGGGCATCACCTCGCTGCCGACGCTGGGCGACGGCCGCCAGAGCGGCACCTCGGCCAGCCCCTCGATCCTCAACATGTCGCCCGAGGCGGCCGTCGGCGGCGGGCTCGCGCTGCTGCGCACGGGCGACCGGATCCGCGTCGACCTGAACGCGCGCAAGGTGGATGTGCTGGTCGACGATGGCGAGCTGGCGCGTCGTCGCGAGACCGCCGAGTTCAAGATCCCGCCGGCGCAGACGCCGTGGCAGGAGCTCTATCGGCAGGCGGTGGGGCAACTGTCGACGGGCGGCTGCCTGGAGCCGGCCACGCTGTACCTGAAGGTGGTGGAGACGCGAGGCAACCCGCGGCATTCGCACTGAGCCGGCGGCACGGGACGGAAGCCGGCGGGGCGCGATCCTCGTGGCGCATCGGGCGGCTTCGGCGGCCGGGGGCGGCAACCGCGTCGCGCCGAGCCACGCTGCTCATGGCTGGGAGCCGGCTGCCTGCCTGGTCGACTGGATGACCATCAGCACGTCGCCGGCTTCGATCGGAACGGGCGCTTCCTCGTAGAACGACATCAAGGTTCCGTTTCGCGCGAGGCCGATCACCACCACGCCGGGGACCTCGTTGCTCCTGCGGCCCACTTCATGGGGTTCGGCCGGGCGTTCCTGCAACATCACGCGCCCGCGCGTGGACAGCAGGTCGTTGACGAACGGCACCACGTAGCGGCTATTGACCGCGTTCGCCAGCAGCAGGCCGCCGATCTTGGTCGAGCCGACGATCACGTTCGCGCCGGCTTGCCGCAATTGTCGCCAGAAAGTCTGCTCGCGGATCCGCACGATGATCTTCGTGTCGGGCGCGATGCTGCGCACGGTCAAGGTCAGCAGCACGGCGGTCGCATCGTCGTTGACCGCCACGATCACGGCACTGGACTGGCGAACCTGGGCCTGTTGCAGCAGATCCTCGCGCGAGGGGTCGCCGCGCAGCCCGATCACGCCCAGTTCGGCGGCGGCCTCGAGCGATTCCTGCGCGGGATCGATGACCACGATGTCGCGTGGATCTACGCCGCCTTCCAGCAACTCTTGCACGGCCACCGATCCGGCCATGCCGAATCCGCAGACGATGACGTGCCCTTGCAACTCCTTTTGCAGGCGCTTCATGCGAAATTCCTCGACGACGCGTTGAATGACGAACTGGTAAGCCGTTCCCAGAAAGGTGAACCAGATGATGAGCCGGATCGGCACGATGAAGAACGCGTCGATCAAGCGGGCTTTTGCCGTGATCGGCACGATATCGCCATAGCCGACCGTGGCGATCGTCACCATGGTGAAGTACAGCAGGTCGACGCCGCCGGGCGACTGGCGATGCGCGTCGTACAGGCCATTGCGATCCAGGTACAGCACGATGAACGCCAGGGCACAGAGTCCGGCGACGAACAAGGCCCGGTAGAGCAGGGTCTTCAGCGGCGAACTCGTGGGGCGGGTGAACAGGATGCGATGCGCGATGCCCCGGTGCCCCGGGAAAAGGCGGCGCCTCAGGCGGGAAGGGAACGCTCTGCGACGGACTCGTGCCATGGGGAACTCCGGTGATCGTGCCCGGATTCTACTTCGGCCGCATCGTGGGCGCGCCGATTCAGGAAACGAGCCGGTCGATTCGCGGCAGGGTTTCCGGCACGACGCGGCGGCTTACTTGAACTGCCCCGCCAGCCGCTGCTCGGCATGCTGCATGTGCAGGCCCATCGCGAGGCTGATGCGGCGCACGTCGCGTTCGTTGAGCGCGGCGTAGATCTCCTCGTGTTCGTCCATCGACTCGGCCCACCACTGCGTGCTGAAGAAGTGCTGTTCGAGCGTCATGTAGAGCGGCGTGGTGCGATGGATCCACAGCTGGTCGAGCAGTACCACGTAGGCGCTGTTGCCCGAGGCCTCGGCCAGGCTCAGGTGGAACTGTCGATCGTATTCGTTGAGCTGCGGGTCGCCCACCTTGCCGGCGCGCAGCTTCTCCAGGCGCGCCAGCACGGTCTCGATCTGCGCGTCGGAGGCGTGGCGCACGGCCTGGATCGCGATCTCGGGCTCCAGGTAGGCACGCGCGCGGATCACGTCGAACGGCGAGACCGCGTGCATGCGCGGCGCGGTCGCCGGGTTCGCCGCGTCGGCGGCGTTCGTGGCATCGGCCGTCGCCGCGGCTGCCGCCGGCTTGCCGCGCTGCTTGACGAAGATCCCCGAGCCGCTGCGTACCTCGATGCTGCCTTCGATTTCCAGCGCGATCAGCGCCTCGCGCAGCGAGGAACGGCTCACGCCGAGCCGCGCGCTGAGATCGCGTTCGGCCGGCAGCCGCTCGCCGACGATGAATTCGCCGGCGTCGATCAGTTCGGTGATCTGCGCGGCGATCTGGCTGTAGAGCCGTTTCGTTTCGATCGGCTGGAAGGGCATGGCGAGCTCGACGGGTTGGCCGGCGGATTGAGAGGAGCGGCCCGCGCCGGTGGGCGCGGGGCGCGGGGCGCACATTATAGGACAACGCCCGGCGCCGGCCGCTGGCGGGCCGATGCCGGGCGTCGCGCATCGAGGCAGGGCGCGAGGCCGCCGCTTACAGCTTGAACGGCACCACCGTCTGCTGCTGCTCGCCGAGGCCCTCGATGCCGAGCTTGACCACGTCGCCGGCGCGCAGGAACTGCGGCGGCTTCATGCCCATGCCGACGCCGGGCGGCGTGCCGGTGGTGATCACGTCGCCGGGCATCAGCGTCATGAACTGGCTCAGGTGGCTGACGATCTCGGCCACATCGAAGATCATGGTGCTGGTGCTGCCGTTCTGCACGCGCTTGCCGTTGACCTCGAGCCACATCGACAGGGCCTGCACGTTCGGCACCTCGTCGCGCGTGACCAGCCACGGGCCGATCGGGCCGAAGGTATCGCAGCCCTTGCCCTTGTCCCATTGCGGCGTGCGTTCGAGCTGGAAGTGGCGCTCGCTGACATCGTTGATGGTGACGTAGCCGGCCACGTGCTGGAGCGCCTGCTCGCGCTCGACATAGCGCGTGACGCTGCCGATCACGATGCCCAGCTCGACTTCCCAATCGGTCTTCTCGGAGCCGCGCGGCAGCATGATCGGGTCGTTCGGCCCCTGGATGCACGAGATCGCCTTGGTGAACACCACCGGCTCCTTGGGCACCGGCTGGCCGGTTTCGGCGGCGTGGTCGGAGTAGTTCAGGCCGATCGCGAGGAACTTGCCGACGCCGTTGACGGGGCAGCCATAACGCGGCGCGCCTTCGACCAGCGGCAGCGACGCGACGTCGAGCGCGCGCAGCTTGGCGAGCGAGGCTTCGTCGAGCGTGGCGGGCGTGATGTCGGCGATGACGCCGCTCAGGTCGCGCAGCTTGCCGTCCTGATCGACGAGGGCCGGCTTTTCGCTGCCGGGCTGGCCATAACGGGCGAGTTTCATGAGGTGAGGCTCCTGGTGAATCCGGTGAAGACGGAAGGGAAATGCGGTTTCGTATCGGCGCGAGCGCGGCTCAGATCGTCATGCCGCCGTCGACCGAGTAGGTCTGGCCGGTGACGAAGGCTGCATCGTCGCTGGCGAGGAAGGTGACGATCGGCGCGATCTCGTCGGCGCGCGCGATGCGGCCCATCGGCTGGCGCGCCACGAAGGCGGCGCGCGCGGCGACCGGGTCGTCGTAGGCGTTGATGCGCTGCTGCAGCGAGGGCGTGTCGACCGTGCCCGGCGAGATCGCGTTGCAGCGGATGCCCTTGAGCACGTAGTCGGCGGCCACCGCCTTGGTCAGGCCGATCACGGCCGCCTTCGAGGCGCCGTAGACGAAGCGGTTCGGCAGGCCGCGGATGCTGCTCGCCACGCTGGCCATGTTGACGATGCTGCCGCCGCCGTTCTTCAGCATGGCGGGCAGGGCGGCGCGGATGGTCCAGAACATCGAGCGCACGTTGAGATCGAAGGCGAAGTCCCAATCCTCGTCGCTGGCCTCGAGGATGGTGCCGTTGTGGACGAAGCCGGCGCAGTTGAACAGCACGTCCACGCGCGGCAGGCCGGCGAAGAAGCCATCGATCGCGGCGCGGTTCATCACGTCGAGCGGCGCGGTCTGCACGTTGGCGACGCCCTCGAACGACTTCAGCAGCTCGGGCTTGACGTCGGTCGCCCAGACCTGCGCGCCCTCGCGCGCCAGCGCCAGCACCGCCGCCTGTCCGATCCCCGCGCCCGCGGCCGTGACGACGGCCACCTTGCCTTCCAGTCTCATCGTGTCTCCTGTTCGTATCCGGTTGCGGTCCGGGTGAAATTGGCCGGACCAGTGGGCCAGATGCGATCTTAGCGGGGAATCGGGCGGATGACGAGGGGGAGTGGCTGCGGGTTTTCCCTTGGGTGGAATTTGATTGAAATAAGCGGGTATTTGCCGACATGTTGCCCGCTACTTCGGGTGAAGGAGTATGGATGTCGTGTTTTGTCGATTGAATGGATCGGCCGTAAAGATATATTTTTATGGTCTGCCATTTGGGCTGCGTAATAACAGCGCGGAGGCACTGCCAACCTGACGCTGCTTAACGTCCCGCCGCGACCAGCTTCATAGAATTGCGCCCGAGGGTCGGATGGAGCACTCCATCGACATGACAAGAGCGAATAAAACGGAAGGGTTTAGCGATGGACGCGCATCAATTGGCGCAAGGCATCAGCTGCGGCTGGCTTCAGCAGGATCGCTTGCTGAAGCTGGATTCCCCGTTGGAGGGCACCGTCCTGCTGCCGCTGCGCGCGAGCGGATCGGCGCGGCTGGGGCGGCATTTCGAATTCACGGTCGACGTCGCGTCTCGCGACGACACGCTCGAACTCAAGGCCTTGATTGCCCAGCCGGTCACGCTCTGGATCCAGCAATCGGACAAATCGTATCGACCGCATCATGGCTACGTTCATACGGCGCGACGGCTTGGTGCCGACGGCGGGCTGAGCAGCTACCAGCTCGGTTTCGCCTCCTGGATGCACTTCCTGAAGTTTCGTCGCGACCAGCGGATCTGGCAGGATCGCCCGGCCGACGATATCGTCGCCGATGTGTTCAACCGGCATCCCCAGGCGCGAGGCGCGTTTCGCTTCGATCTTGTCGAGGCGCTGCCGCCGCGTTCGTTCTGCCGCCAGGACGAGAGCGACTGGAATTTCGTGCATCGCCTGCTAGAGGACGAAGGGCTTTACGGCTTCTGGGAGCAGGCGGCGGATGGGCGCTCGCATACGCTGGTCGTCACCGATCGACTGACGGCGCTTGCCCCCGCCGACGTCGTGCGTTTTTCCCGAGCCGATACGCGGAGCGAGGCGGACGCGCTGACTCAATGGTCGGGCAGCCGCACGCTGCAGAGCACCTTGTACACGACCCGAACCTTCGACTACAAACGTCCGGCGCCCGCCGTCAATCCCAAAGGCACGAACCTGCCGACGCAGGCGAATCAGGGCGCGCTGCCGGCGCAGGCCGAGGTGTATGAATACACGGGCGCGTATCGCTACCTGGAGCAGGCGCGCGGCGACGCGCTCACGCGGATCCGGATGGAGGAATGGGAATCGCGCGCCAAGCGTTTCGTGGGCGAGGGCGGTTTGCGGGCGATCGACGCCGGCCGACGATTCACGCTGCTGGATCATCCCGAGCACAACCGGGATCCGGCGAATCAGCGCGAATTCGCCGTGATCGAGGTGAAGTGGCTGATCGCGAACAACCTCCCTGGGGCGGCCGGCGGCGCGCGCTTTCCGCAGGATCTGCAGGCCTCGATCGATGAGGCACGCGCGGGTGAATCGAACGATACGTTCGCCGTGCCGCATTTCGACGGGGCGAGCGGTTACTACCGAGTCTGGATCGAAGCCCAGCGCAGCAGCGTGCCGTTCCGCAGCCCGTTCGAACATCGCAAGCCCGTCACGCATCTGGAGACGGCGATCGTCGTCGGGCCGCGCGGCGAGGAAGTCCATACCGACCCACTCAATCGCATCAAGGTGCATTTCGTGTGGGATCGCCGCAATCCGGGCGATGCCGGTGCGTCGTGCTGGGTGCGTGTCGCGCAGTCGGATACGGGCGGGGGGTATGGCGCGGTTCACTCTCCTCGTGTCGGCGAGGAGGTTCTGATCGACTACGTGGGCGGCGATTGCGATCGGCCCGTTGCGGTCGCTCGGGTCTACAACGGCGCGACGCAGCCGCAATGGCATTCGAACGGCATCCTGTCCGGCTATCGCTCGAAGGAATATGGCGGCAGTGGATACAACCAGCTCGTGCTCGATGATGCGACCGGCCAGAACCGCGTGCAGTTGTACAGCAGCCAGGGCAACTCGCAACTGCATCTCGGGTATCTGATCCAGCAGACTGGCAACGCGCGCGGCGAATACCTGGGCTCCGGATTCGACCTGCGCACGGATAGCCATGGCGCGGTGCGGGCCACGCGTGGACTGTATCTGAGCACGCATGCCAAGAGCGCCGGCAGTCAGCCTCTCGATGTGCGCGAGGCGCAGCAACAGTTGGTGAACGCGGAGAGCGTGATCGAGGCGCTGTCGCAGGCGAGCGAGGCCCATCAAGCCGACAGCCTGGCCGCGGGCCATGATGCGCTGAAGCGGTACACCGATGCCACCCAGGACACGGTAGCCGGCAACGCATCGGGCGGCCGAACGGCTGGAGGCGGCACGGGTAACGCGAATGCCTTCAAGCAGCCCGTGATGTTGATGGCGAGCCCGGCGGGCATCGCGATGTCGACGCAACAGTCGGCTCATCTGGCTGCCGAGCGGCATATCAACGTGGTGAGCGGGCAGGGCGTGCATGTGGCGGCCGGCAAGTCGTTGATCGCCGGCGTCGCGGACCGGATCAGCCTGTTCGTGCAGAACGCCGGCATGAAGTTGTTCGCGGGGAAGGGCAAGGTCGAGATCCAGGCGCATGCGGACAATGTCGAGTTGACGGCCCGGAAGACGGTGAAGGTCGTGGCGGCGACCGAGACGATCGAGGTGGCCGCGGAGCGGGAGATCCTGCTGACGTCGGGCGGTGCCTACATCCGGCTGGCGGGCGGCAATATCGAAATCCATGCGCCGGGCAAGATCGACGTGAAGGGCGGGACGCATGCCTTCAGCGGGCCTGCCCGCATGCCGTATTCGATGCCGGTGCCGTCTGACGCGGTCTGTGTGCCGTGCCTGATGAAGCAGGCTGCTGCCCGCAGCGCCTTCGTCACTCAGGGGGCGTGATGGAGCTGCGAACCGTGTTTGAGGAAGCGCGCGATCTGGCGGCAAGGCTGTATGTGCTTGCCGCGCCTTTGCATAACGACAGTCTGCCCGGGGCGTTGTCGGATAGGCCGGATCATGTCGTCTGCCTGATGGACGGCGGAGCCGATGTGCAGGCCGTGTCGCCGCATCTTGTCCATATTCCGTTCGATCATTTCGAAGCCGCTCGTGAATGGCTCGAACAGCATGGGCCGGCGTCGCCCTGTGCGATGGTGATTGCCTCGCCCTTGTCGTTGGCGGAGTTCGAGGCACATCTGAAACCGCTGCTGCGGGTCCGCTTGCCGGATGACACGCCTATCGTGCTCGCCTGCTGGGATCCGTCGATTCTTGCGACGCTGGCGGGGTCGTCGGAAGACGATGATCTGTTCGTGAAGGGGCCGGTGCTATCCGAGGCGCAGCGTCAGACGTTTTTCGCGCCGGTGCTGCGTTGGTGGTATTGGGATCGTCATGGGAGGCTGCGTCAGATCGATTGGAGGCAGGATGAGGTGCTTGCAGAGTCGGTGGCGCTTCGGCCGCCGTTCAGGTTGGAGCAGGCGCAGGTCGATGATCTGATCGAGGCGAGTGTTCCGGATAATTTGCTGTTGCATCTCAACGAACGCGATTCATCGACGTTTGCCGCGATCCCGGAGCGGGAGCGTTACGGATTCGTGTGTCGCCAGATCGAGCGTGCGCGACGATTTGGTATCGAAGGGCTCGGGATACAGGTGGAATACTGTGCGCTGGCTGCGCGGCATGGGGAGGCGTTCGATGAGTCCCCTGAGGGCGCGGTTTTGTTGAGGCGGTTGAGGGCGGCGACGAGCGATGGGCGGCGAACGTGAATGCGGTATTGGTCGGTAGGAATACGCAAGATGATCTTGAATAGGTTTCCGCGGTTGGGCTTTGTGGTTGGCGCTACTGCTTTTACGCTGGCCGCTTGTGCGGGATCTAATGGCACGGCTGACGATCCCCTTGTTGGTGGTGGGCAAGCGCTCGCAATGGTGCCGGCTAATCATGTCAATCGCTGGGCTGTGAACATCTATGTCGACAAATATTGGGCAGGGAATGTGAGTCCGGAAGGGGGAGGTGCAAAAGCGGCATGCTGTTTCCCGGGGATGATGGATTGGAGCAAACCTGTCATGGTGACTTGGATCTGGGATGCTGTAGAGGACCCTAAAACCAAGGCAGTAGTAACACCGGAAGAAGCGCACAGCATTCAGGTGAATTTTCCCGCAGGTGGCCCACATCAGGACTCTGACTGGCATAAAGCAGATGCGTATCTGTGCGTCATATTGCGAGACCGCAATAGGGCTGCCTTGGAATTTTCGTCCAGTAGATCGGGTTGCATGAGCAAGTGAGCCGCTAGAGGTAGAGGGTCAATCATGGCTTTTCGGCAAGCAGGGGCACCAGAAAACGATGTGCAGCAAATTTAATCACGGCATTGACCGGTAGGAATACACAAGATGATCTTGAAAAGATTCTGGCGTTTGGGGCTTACGTTCGGTGCCGCCGTTTTTACGCTGACCGCTTGTGCGGGATCCAACACCATGCCTGATGATCCCCTTGCTGGCGGCGGGCAAGCGCTCGCAATGGTGCCTGCTAACCATGCCGATCGGTATGCCGTGAATATTTTTGTCGATAAGTACTGGGCGGGTGATGTAAGTGCGCATGCAGGGGGCTCAAAAGCCGCCTGCTGCTTTCCTGACATGAAGAGTTGGAGCGAACCCGTCACCGTGACATGGGAGTGGGGGCGCGAAGAGGATTCCCAAACAGGCACAGTCACTATGCCGGACGAAAAGCATAGTGTTCAGGTAAATTTCCCTGCCGGCGGCCCGCATCAAGATCCTGATTGGCATAAGGCAGATGCATACCTGTGTGTAATTCTGAGAAGCCGTAATACTGCAGATCTAGCATTTTCGCCAAGTAGATCTGGTTGTATGAGTAAATAAATGGTCGGAGGATAATTTCATGGCTGTTCGACAAGCTGGGATGCCATCGACTGATGAAGAACTTAAGCAGGTTGCGATTGATGGGGCGATGAAGCGAATCATCTCTCAAAATCCTATTGATAAGATGGATTCGATTGCCTGTCGGCTTTATCCGGCGCTATCGTTTTTCTTTGATGGAACGAATAATAATCTTGAGCGCGATCGACCTCAGGGAAAGCATTCGAACCTTGCCAAGCTATATCAGGTCGCAAAGGATTTGATTGAAGAAGATTCCCAAGCCACTTATCTTCCAGGCGTAGGAACGTCGTTTAAATTTGTCAAGGTTGCAGGCTACACCGATCATCTTAGGGATGACGAAGGAGGGGTGCTTGGGTTGGGGTTTGGCGCTGGTGGTGAACTAAGGATCGAATTTGCCCTTGGAGAATTCTCCCGACTATTGGAAATAGAATGGGGCCCAGGCTCGTGGAAGCATATGCGCGAAATTACCGTGGCGATTTTTGGCTTTTCGCGTGGAGCGACGGAAGCGCGTGCATTTGTCCGTCGGTTCATCGAGAAAAAATGCAACAAAGAGGCAGGCAACCTGTATTGGCAGGCTCCCAATGGCATACGCGTGCCGCTACGTGTCAGCTTTATGGGTATCTTTGATACTGTTGCGTCAGTTGGCGGTCCGGCTCTCCACCTTGATTGGGCATCGGAGTTGGCGATTCCGCCCGAAGTGGAGAGGTGTGTGCACTATGTCTCGGCGCATGAAGTGCGGCGCGCATTTCCCTTGGATTCTGTTCGAGTTGACAAGATATATCCTGGTAATTGCGAAGAGGTCGTGTACCCAGGTGTGCATTCTGATGTTGGCGGCGGCTACGGAGCAAACGAGCAGGGGCGGGATCGAGACTTATCGTTGATTCCACTGAGGCACATGTTTGTTGAAGCGCTGCGAGCCGGCGTGCCATTGAAGTCACTGGACCAAATGGAGCCGCGACTTAAGGACGATTTCAAGCTACAGAATGGCTCTCGAATAGTGACTCTCTACAACGACTACATGGCCGCGCTCCCCGCAGCACCCGGCAGCGACCTCGAATCCTTGATCCAACCTCACCGTTATCTGAATTTCCGGTGGCGCAGCATCCTGGCTCGCCACCAGGCGGACGAACGTGTGCTGGGTCATCTATACGAAAAGGTCGGTGCCGCATTCTGCTCCACCGTTCCGGCGGGATCCGACGAAGACCACCCAGCCTGCCAGCCGAACGAATGGGTATATGACGTCCCGAAGAACCCGGAAGAACAGGCGAAGCAGCTTTTACGCGAGCAGCGACGACTGGAGCGGCATATCGAATTCCTTCGCAATCCGATCGAGCCGCGAGCCGGCAATCGCTCATATCCTCCGCAGCCGCGCGAATTGCGCCCCTACGAAAAAATGATCCTGGCGGCGTGGGACAAGGTCGGCACGATACCCCTGGCGGTAGATCAGCTATTGGCGGAACACATTCACGAATCGGTTGCCTCCTTCACGTCCTGGCCGTGTGCCCTGTGGGATCAACGTGGGATTTACTGCGATGGGACACGCTATCTGGCGCAAAACGATCCCATCACACCGGACGACGCAGCTGTTGCTTGAAGCAATCTGTACCGAGAGTTAGCTTGCGGTCTGGCTCGCCGAGGCAGATGGAATATGAATGCAGAGTGCGGGATGGGGAAAAACGTTCAACGAGTCTCCGGGCGCCCCATTTTTTTGAAGCGACCGAGGTCACGAGCTGACGATGAGTAACTTACGAAAGCGTGACATTGGCTGATAGGAATGCGCCAAATGGTCTTGAGCAGATTGCTGCGTTTAAGGTTCACGGCGGGCGTTGCTGTTTTTACGTTGACCGCTTGTGCCGTATCCAATGGCATACCTGACCACAACGTCTCCGGCAGTGGTTCGGTCCTCTCGATGGTGCTCGCTAATCGCGTTGATCGTTGGGCGGTGGACGTCTATGTCGATAAACACTGGGCGGGGATCGTGGGCCCTCAAGATGGAGGTGCTGCAGCAGTCTGCTGCTTCCCGGGAGTGACGAATTGGAACCATCCAGTCACGGTAACTTGGTATTGGGACATCCTAAAGAATCCGAAGACGAAGGCAGTAGTCGCATCGAAAGAAAAACGCAGCGTCCAAGTGAGTTTTCCGGCAAGTGGTCCACATCAAGATCCCGACTGGCACAAGGCGGACGCCTATTTGTGTGTCATCTTGCGGGATGACAACACGGTCGCTCTCGCATTTTCGCCGACCAGGTCGGAGTGTGTGAGCAAATAAGCTGTTATGGAGTAGTCATGGCGTTCGACGGGATGGAGCACGCCGACACACGATAGACAGCATATGCAATGCGATATTGACTGGCCAAGATACAGAAAATGATCTTGTTTCTATTTCAGCGGTTAGCGGTCACGGTGGGTCTCACGGTCACCACGTTAGCCTCCTGTGCCACGCCGAATGCCGTGTCCGATGGCATATTTCTTGGAAGTGGGCCCGCGCTCGCTATGGTGCCTGCTAACCACACGGACCGATACACCGTAGGTATCTATGTCGATAAATACTGGGCGGGCGGGGTGTACCCCCAGTCAGGGGGAACGGCTGCGACATGTTGCTTTCCTGGCATGAAGGATTGGAGCAAACCGGTTACCGTGACTTGGGTATGGGGGGCCGAGGAGGATTCCAAGACCAAGGCGATCACAATGCCTCGTGAAAAGCATAGTGTCGAGGCCAACTTTCCTGTCGAAGGCCCGCATAGGGATCGGGACTGGCATAAGTCGGATGCTTATCTGTGCGTGATCCTGCGAGGTCTCAACGCCGCTGAGCTTGCGTTTTCGCCGACGCGATCGGGTTGCATGAGCAAATAAAAAGCGTTACGAAAAAAGATCCTGTCGGTATGCCAAGTCAGCGCGCGGATTGTAATGATGCATTCAAGCTGGATGCGATTGTCGGCACGACAAAATGCCAGCTCTGTCGGTAGTCGGTCGATAAATCGGATGCAATCGCGTGCCGGCCCTTCACGTCATGGCTTTGTACGATATGTGATCAGCGTGGGATTTACTGCGACGGGATGCGCTACAGGGCTCAAAGCGTGAGTGCTTATGGCCAGAAGTCGCTGGCCCACCTGCCAAGTGACCCGACGTTGCCATCCACATGTCCGTCAGCCTCCAGTCATCCAGGCTCCGCCCGGATGACTCATCGACGCAAATCCTCGAAGCACCGCACCTAGATATTCAAAAACGCCGCCACCGAAACCGCAACCCCCGCCAATCCCGCCAGCCCGACGAACATGAACAGCCGCCGGCTGCCCGTCAGCGAGGTGATCGCCGCCAGCGAGATCGCCGCGCTGATCAAGGCCAGCGCCTGCCCGAACATATGCTGCGGATGTTCCTTGCTGGCCGACTTGCGATTGGCCTCGTCGACCTGCCGTTCGAGATCCTTGGCCTTGTCCGAAATGTCCTTCTTGCGCGCGTTGTACTTGTCGATCTGCTCGCGGAAGCGCGCCTGCTTTTCCGGGCCGGCCAGCTCGGCCGCGACTTCCATCATGTGCCCCTTGTTCGACTGCGCCTGGTAGAGGTTCCATTGATCGCTGGCCTGGCTCTGCAGCAGGACGGCGTCGTTCTTGTACATCAGTGCCTGGGTCTGCAGCACGCCTTCCTCGTAGTGCAGCAGGCTGGCCAGCGCGGCGAGGATGGCGGTGAAGACCGCCACCCAGCGGGAGAGCGGATCGCCCGAGCGGGCGGCGTGTTCGACGGCGTGATCGTGGGGAGCGTGTTCGTGCGACATGGTGAGTCTCGGTGCGTCGGTGTAAGTGTTGAAAGCCTCGCGCCGCCTGGGCGAGCGCGTGTTTTGGGGCCGGCCATTATGGCAGGCTCGCGGGGCGGGTCACATATCGATTCGCCGGTCCACGAATGTATCGATTCGTCGATCGAATTCAAGCGCAAGATCCGGGCGGGCCTCGTCGCGCGTTTGCCGCTACACTGGCGCGGTTGGTATCAGGCAGGACAGGAGAACGCCCATGTCTCAGGTATGTAAACGGATCCCGTCGCCGGTCGGCGAGCTGACCCTGGTCGCGCGCGACGACAAGCTGGTCGCGATCCTCTGGGAGAACGACCGGCCCACGCGCGTGAAGCTCGGCCCGATGCGCGACGCCGACGAGCACCCGGTGCTGGTCGAGACGGCACGCCAGTTGCGCGAATACTTCGCCGGCCAGCGCACCGATTTCGCGCTCGACATCGAATTCCACGGCACCGAATTCCAGAAACGCGTCTGGAACGCCCTGCTGACGATTCCGTTCGGCGAGACGCGCAGCTATCGCGACATCGCCGTGCAGGTCGGCAACCACAAGGCGACGCGCGCGGTTGGCGCCGCCAACGGCCGCAATCCGCTGTCGATCGTGGCGCCCTGCCATCGCGTGATCGGCACCTCGGGCGAGCTGACCGGCTTCGCCGGCGGCAAGGACAAGAAGGCCGCGCTGCTCGCGCTGGAATCCAACGCGCGCCAGCCGATGCTGTTCTGACGCGATCGGCAGGCAGAACCGACGCAGCCGACGCGAAGGTCGCGTTTCCCGCTGATCCTCCCACGCAAAAAAACGGCCTGACGGGGCGCTTCCCCGTCAGGCCGTTTTGCTTCGAGGCCGCGCGCCGCCTCAGTTCTTCGCGTAGAGCACCGGCGTATTCACATACCACTTCGGATACTGCGTCTTCAGCGCCGCCACCTTCGGCAGGTCGTTGATCACGATGTACGGATAGTCGGGATGATTGACCAGGAAGTCCTGGTGATACCCCTCGGCCGGATAGAAGCTCTTGCCCATCTCGATCTTGGTGACGATCGGCGAGGAGAAGGCATGCGCGTTGCCGAGCTGGGCGATGTAGGCCGTCGCGATCGACTGCTGCTGCGCGTCGACCGGGAAGATCGCCGAGCGGTACTGGGTGCCGCTGTCGGGTCCCTGGCGGTTCAACTCGGTCGGATCGTGCGCCACCGAGAAGAAGATCTGCAGCAGCCGGCCATAGCTGATCTGGGTCGGGTCGTAGACGATCCGCACCGATTCGGCATGCCCCGTATCGCCTTCGCTGACGGTTTCGTATTGCGCCGTCGAGGCCGCGCCGCCCGCGTAGCCGGCGGCCACCTGCTTGACGCCGGCCACGTGCTCGAACACGCCCTGCACGCCCCAGAAGCAGCCGCCCGAGAACACCGCGGTTTCGGTATGGCTCGCGCCGGGTTTCTCGTCGAGCGTGGGCATCGGCAGCGGCTTGACGTTTTCGGCCAGCGCGGCCGGCTGCCAGCCGAAGGCGACCGCCATCACCGCGCCGATCGCGGCGATGCTGCCGACGATGCGCGTGATCAGGCGCAGCCGCGCGCGCGGCGCGCCGGCGGGGGAGGATGAGCGTTGCTTGCGGTTCATGGTCTGGACTCCTTGCGGAAATCGGTTCGGGTTGGGCATCGGGTTCAACCGAAGGTGAAGGCGAAGGCCTGCACGCCCGGGTCGAGGAATTCGATCGAGAAAGTGTGGTCGACGATCGGGCCGGACTGGCGGATCAACTGGTAGAGACGCTGGCCGGTCACGGTGCCGACGCCGTCGGCGTTCACGTCGGCGCCGTGCGAGGCGCCCGGAGCGGTGCCGTCGATCGTCACGCGAAAGCGCACCGGCGCGCCGTTCTTGCCCGGGCCGAGCACCAGGTGCAGGTCGCGGGCATGGAAGCGGTAGACGATCCGGCCGCCCGGCTTGGCCAGCGTGGCCTGCTGCTCGGCCACGCTCCAGGCGCCGGCCAGGCCCCAGTCGTCCAGGCCCGGCTGCGCGGGGGCCGCGTAGTCATGCTCGCGGTCGTGCAACTGGCCGCCCGGCGAGCTGAAGTTCTCGGCGCGCGCATAACCTACATAGGTTTCCGGCGAACGCATGTCGGCGTTGTCCGCGGCGGCTTGCGCGCCGCTGGCCGCCGGGCCGTCGATGCCGAGCGGGACCTGGGCCGCGTCCGGGTGGCCGGCCTCGACGAGCAGTTGCTGGATCGCGCGTTCGGATTGCACATAGTCGCCCTCGCCGAAGTGGTGGTAGCGGACCCGGCCCTGCGCGTCGATGAAGTAGTGCGCCGGCCAGTACTCGTTGTTGAAGGCGCGCCAGATCGAGTAGCGGTTGTCGATCGCGACCGGATAGGTCACGCCGAGGTCGTGCGTGGCCTTCTTCACGTTGCCGATGTCGCGCTCGAAGGCGAACTCGGGCGCGTGCACGCCGATCACCACCAGCCCGTCGTTGCGATACTTGCGGGCCCAGGCCTTCACGTAGGGCAGGGTGCGCAGGCAGTTGATGCAGGAGTAGGTCCAGAAGTCGACCAGTACCACCTTGCCGCGCAGCGAGGCGTTGGTGAGCGGCGGCGAGTTCAGCCACTCGGTGGCGCCCGCCAGCGACGGTGCATCGCCCTCGACCGGCAGGGCCGGCGCCGAGACGCGCAGCATCGCCGCATTCTGGCGGGCCGATTGCGTGGCGGCCGACATCATCGCGCTGCCGTTGTCGGCGCTGGGGCTGGCGCCGTTGGCGGCGGCGCGCATCGCGTCGCCGGCGGCCATCATGGCGTTGCCGTTGCCCGCGTCGCCGTGGTTGGCGGCGGCGCGCATCGCGTCGCCGGCGGCCATCATGGCGTTGCCGTTGCCCGCGTCGCCGTGGTTGGCGGCGGCGCGCATCGCGTCACCGGCGGCCATCATGGCGTTGCCGTTGCCCGCGTCGCCGTGTTTGGCTGCGGCGCGCATCGCATCGCCGGCGGCCATCATCGACGGGCCGCTACCACCCGCCGCGTCGCCACCATTCGCATTGCCGTTGGCCGCCATCATGGCCGGCCCGTTCGCATCGGCGGGAGCGTTGCCGTGCATGGCATTGCCGCGCGGCGCGAAGCGGTCGACCAGCGACTGCTCGAGTCCGCCCGTGGCGATCGTCGAGACCTGGGTCAGCACGCCGGTATCGAGCCCGAGCGCGATCGCGCCGACCCCGGCCAGCATCGCCACGCCCAGCCCGCGCCGAACCCATTCGCCGGCGCCCAGCGAGCGCTTCATCGCCGCGAACAGCTTGCCGCCGATCAGCAGGGCCGCCGCCAGCGAGGTGGCCGCGCCGGCCGCGTAGGCCACCAGCAGCAGGGTGGTGCCCACGCTGGCGCCGCGCAGCGCCGCGCCGGTCAGCACCAGGCCCAGGATCGGGCCGGCGCAGGGCGCCCACAGCAGGCCGGTGGCCACGCCCAGCAGCAGCGAGGGGCCGATGCTGCCGCGCCCGTCCTGCTCGGCGTTCGAGGCCACGCCGCTCAGGCGGTTGCCGAGCTCGACCAGCGGCCGCGTCAGGTGCTCGGCCAGGCGCGGGAACAGCAGGGTCAGGCCGAACACGCCGACCAGCGCGATGGCGATCCAGCGCCCCGCCTGGTTGGCCTGGGCGATCCAGCCGCCGCCCACGGCGGCCAGCGTGGCCACCACCGCGAAGGTCACGGCCATGCCGACCAGCAGCGGCAAGCCGTTACGCAGGAACGGGCGGTCCGCGCGGGCGAACACGAAGGGCAGCACCGGCAGGATGCAGGGGCTCACGATGGTGAGCACGCCGCCGAGATAGGCGAGGACGAGGAGCAGCATGGCGGGGTCCTGGAGGAAAGGGCGGCGCTCAGGCCGAGGACGGACGGAAGCTCATGGCCGTGCCGTTCATGCAGTAGCGCAGGCCGGTCGGCTTGGGGCCGTCGTCGAACACGTGGCCGAGGTGGCCGGCGCAGCGGCGGCAGCGCACCTCGGTGCGGATCACGCCGAACGAGGTGTCGGTATCGGTCGTCACCGCGTGGTCGAGCGGCGCCCAGAAGCTCGGCCAGCCGGTGCCGCTGTCGAACTTGGTCTTCGAGGAGAACAGCGCGATCCCGCAGCCGGCGCAGGAGAAGGTGCCCGAGCGATGCTCGTCGTTGAGCGGGTTGCTGTACGGGCGTTCGGTTCCCGCCTCGCGCAGGACCGTGTATTGTGCGGGCGTGAGGCGCTTGCGCCATTCGGCATCGGACAGCACCAGCTCGGCCGGCGCGGCCGGCTTCGGGGGCTGTTGCGCGAAGACGCCGTTACGCGTGAGCGCGGCCACGGCGCCGGCGAAGGCGGCGCCGGTCAGCAGGAAACGTCGGCGGCTGGTCATGGTGGACTCCTGTCGGACCAAGGGTTGATGCCGCACAGAGTAAGGACGCAGCGGTCGCGAAGTCCTCACGGAAAGTTAAAGTTTTCGTGATAATTCGGCGGGCGGCCCCTGTTGTGGCCCGAATGTAAGACCCGCGGCAAGGGCCCGGCCCGGCGCCGCGAATGTTCACGAAACCGTGACGACTCGCCGGCGCGGATCGCGGAGAATCGTCGTGACGGCGGCCCGCGCCCCTTCGGGCAGCCGCATCGGCCATGCCCGGCGCTGCCCCTGGCGGCGCCCCGTGGCTGGCCTGGCCCCTTTCCTGACGCGTATGGACCCACAGAAACGCATCCTGATCGTCGAAGACGATGCCGATATCGCCGAGGTGCTCGCGCTGCACCTGCGCGACGAGCGCTACGAGGTGGTGCACTGCGCCAACGGCGACGACGGCCTGCGCCGCCTCGAGCAGGGCAACTGGGACGCGCTGATCCTGGACCTGATGCTGCCCGGCGTCGACGGCCTGGAGATCTGCCGCCGGGCGCGCGCGATGGAGCGCTATACGCCGATCATCATCATCAGCGCGCGCTCGAGCGAGGTGCACCGGATCCTCGGCCTCGAGCTGGGCGCCGACGACTACCTCGCCAAGCCGTTCTCGATGCTGGAGTTGGTGGCGCGCGTGAAGGCGCTGCTGCGGCGCGTCGAGGCGCTGTCGCGCGACACGCGCTCGGAGGCGGGGCGCGTCGACGTGGGCGGCCTCACGCTCGATCCGCTCACGCGCGAGGCGGCGGTGGACGGCGCGGCGATCGACCTGACGCCGCGCGAATTCGACCTGCTGTACCACTTCGCCCGCCATCCCGGCAAGGCCTTCTCGCGCACCGACCTGCTCAATGCCGTCTGGGGCTACCAGCACGAGGGCTACGAACACACCGTGAATACCCACATCAACCGGCTGCGCGCCAAGATCGAGGCCGATCCGGCCCAGCCGGCGCGGATCCTGACCGTCTGGGGGCGCGGCTACAAGCTGGTCGCGCCGGGCCCGGCCGAAGCCGGCAAGGACGCCTGAGCATGCGCCGCCTGAGCCTGACCCAGCGCCTGGCGCTGGTGTTCTCGGTGCTGCTGCTGGCCTGCTGCGGCGCCTCGGCCTGGATCCAGATCCGCGCCAGCGACATGCACGAGAAGGAGGTGGTGCAGCGGCTGTCGCGCGACCTGGCCGGCCATATCGCGCTGAGCGCCTCGCTGCTCGACGACAACGGCCTGCGGCCCGACGCGGTGCGCAAGCTGTTCGGCCAGCTGATGGGCGTCAATCCGAGCGTCGAGGTCTACCTGCTCGACAATGCCGGGCGCATCCGCGGCGACGACGCGCCGCCCGGCCGCGTCAAGCGCGACCGTGTCGATCTCGCGCCGGTCAAGCGCTTCCTGGCGGGCCAGCCGCTGCCCATCCTCGGTGATGACCCGCGCAGCCTCGACGCGCGCAAGGTGTTCAGCGCCGCGCCGCTGCAACTGCCGGGGCACGCGCCCTCGGGCTACATCTACGTGGTGCTGCTGGGCGAGGCGCACGACGAGCTGGCCGCGCGGGTAGCCGCCAGTTCGGTGCTGCGCACGACGCTCTGGTCGATCGCGCTGGTGGCGCTGCTCGGGCTGCTGGCGGGCCTCACCGCGTTCGGGCTGATCACGCGGCCGCTGCGCCGCTTCGCCGACGCGATGCGCCGCTTCGACGCCAACGGCGAGCCCGACGCGCAACCCTCGCTGCCGCATTCCTCGGCGGCCGGCGCGCGCGACGAGATCGCCGTGCTGGAGACCACCTTCGAGCAGATGGCCGCGCGCATCGGCGAGCAATGGCGCGAGCTCAAGCAGCAGGACCTGCAGCGGCGCGAGCTGGTGGCGAACCTCTCGCACGACCTGCGCACGCCGCTGACCTCGCTGCACGGCTACCTGGAGACGCTGGCGCTGAAGGACGGCACGCTGGAGACGGCCGAGCGCGAGCGCTACCTGTCGGTGGCGCTGGTGCAGAGCGAGAAGGTGGGGCGCCTGGCGCGTGCGCTGTTCGAGCTGGCGCGGCTCGAATCGGGCCTGGTGCAGCCGGCGCTGGAGGACGGCTCGCTGGCCGACCTGGTGCAGGACGTGTTCGCCAAGTTCGAGCTGAGCGCCAAGGCGCGCGAGGTGACGCTCGACGCGCGCATCGAGCCGCGCCTGCCGAACATCCACGCCGACCTCGGCATGATCGAGCGGGTGCTGACCAACCTGCTCGACAACGCCCTGCGGCACACGCCCAAGGGCGGTCACGTGGCCGTCGAGCTGGCCTCGCGCGAAGGCGAGGTCACCGTCACCGTGCGCGATACCGGGCCCGGCGTGCCGGCGGCCCTGCGCGAGCACCTGTTCCGGCGCCCGGTGGGATCGTGGGAGGCGCCCGGCGACGCGCATCGCGGCGGGCTGGGATTGCTGCTGGTGCAGCGCATGCTGCAACTGCACGGCAGCGAGGCACGGCTGCTCGACGAGCCGCGCGGCGGGGCGGTGTTCAGCTTCTCGCTGCCGGCCGCGGGGCGCTAGGGCGGGCCGGCCGCTCGTATCGCGCGATGCGGGCGGCGCCGGTCGCCCGCCGCCGCGCTACCGCACTTCGCGCAGTTCCGCGAGCGAGCGGCGCTGGCGCCCCTGGGCGTCGAAATTCTGCGGCGCCAGCCAGGCCTCGAAGGCCTCCCGCAGCGTCGGCCATTCGCTGTCGATGATCGAGAACCAGGCCGTATCGCGGCTGCGCCCCTTGTAGACGATCGCCTGCCGGAAGATCCCCTCGAAACGGAAGCCGAGCCGCTCGGCCGCGCGCCGCGACGGCGCGTTGAGGCTGTCGCATTTCCACTCGTAGCGGCGGTAGCCGAGCTGCTCGAACACATGGGCCATCAGCAGGTACTGCGCCTCGGTCGACAGCGGCGTCTGCTTGAGCTTCGGCGAGAAGGTCACGTGGCCCACCTCGATCACGCCGTGCGCCGGATCCTGCCGCATCAACGCCAGCGTGCCGACCGCGCGGCCGCTGGCGCGGTCGATCACGGCGTAGTGGCGCGGATCGGTGCTGCGTTCGGCCTTCTCGACATGGGCGCGATAGTCCTCGACGCTCGTGAACGGGCCGACCGTCAGGTAGGTCCAGTCGCTGCCGTCCCGGGCCGACAGATAGGCCTCGGCCAGCGCGTCGGCGTGGCGCGCCGCGTCGAGCGGCTCCAGGCGGCAATGGCGGCCCTCCAGCGTGACGGCGGCGGGCAGCGGGCGAGGGGTCCAGCCGTCGACGGGAGCGCCGATCGGTTGGCCGTATTCGTTGGTGCGGGTGGACATCGGGACTCCGGACGAGAGCGGGCGGAAAGCGCCTACTCTAGAGCCGTCGTGGCCCGTTGGAAAGGTCCAGCGAGGCGGCGGACGATGGAGCCACGACGGCGGCCCGGCATCGTCTCGCCGAGGTTTCCGGGTGGGGTTTCAGGCCGCCGGTTCGGCCAGGATCTGGCGGATCGCGCCTTCGAAGGCCTCGACCGGCTGGCCGCCCGTCACCAGGTAGCGCTGGTTGAAGATGATCGAGGGCACCGAGTGGATGCCCTGCTGCTGCGCCTCGGCCTCGGCGGCGCGCACCTCGTCGGCATAGGCGCCGCTGGCCAGCACCTCGCGCGCGCGATCCGCGTCCAGGCCGACCGATTGCGCGATCGCCGCCAGCACCGCGTGATCGTTGGTCGGCTTGCCTTCGCCGTGATAGGCGCGCAGCAGCGCGAGCTTGAGCGGCAGTTGCTTGCCTTCCAGGCCGGCCCAGTGCAGCAGGCGATGCGCGTCGAAGGTGTTGTAGACATGCTCGCGCGTGCCGAAATCGAATCCGACGCTGGCGCCGCGCTCGCGCAGCATGGCCTGCGTCTCGGCGATCTGCTCGGGCGTGCGGCCGTATTTCCTGCCGAGGTAGGCGACGATCGATTCGCCTTCCGGCTTCATGTCCGGGTTCAGTTCGAACGGGTGCATGCGGATCTGCACCTCGGCGGCGTCGCCGATCCGCTCGAGCGCGAGCAGCAGCGAGGACAGGCCGACCGCGCACCAGGGGCAGGCGATGTCGGAGACGAAATCGATGGTCAGGGCTTGGGACATGATGGTGGGGCCTGCGAGACATGCAATGGGCCGGACAGGGTAGCGCGAATCGGTTGGCGCTGCTGACGGCTGCCGTCGCGGCAAGGGGCGCAACCCGGTTCGGCAATGCAAGTCATGCGGTGATGGCGGCGCTTGAATTCGTGCCACATGACGCGGCTTCGTCACATATCCGCGTTTCGGAAAGGTATTCCAAAAATAATTTGTAATGTGAAGGAGGCTTAATTAGAATTCGCCAGGAAATTCGTTATCGCGGATTTCCCGGCCTTGTATCCCGATCGGTCGCCACCCGGTCGATCGGGCTGAACGCCAAGTTTCACGTCACCACGAAAAGACGCTGTATCCGGCTAGCCTGGCCGGACGGGGCGGCCTTGCGCCGCCTGCTTTCCGCATCATTCCGCCATGACGAATCGTTTGTGCTCCGATTTTGAATCGCCGCGCAAGGGGAACCGTTTTGCCTGGATTTCATGTAAATCGACTTCGGCACGAACGATTGAGCGGTGCATAAAACAATGAAGCGACTCGCGTGGTTTGTTTTTCTTTCGAAAATAATTAACCGGAGAGTTTCATCATGAAAATCGTCTCGACGAAATGCTGGATTCATGCCGGGCTGTGCGCGGTCGTGATGGCGACCCTGCCGCTGGCCACGGCCGACGCCTCGGCACGCACCGTGCATGTGGCCCGCGCCCCGCAAGCGGCCGCTGCGGTCGCCTCGCCCGAAATTTGCAGCTCGCCCTGGACGGCATCGCGCATCTACGAAGCCGGCAACGTGGCGAGCTTCGACGGGCGCGACTACACGGCCGCCTACCGCAGCCAGGGCAACGCGCCCGCGACGGCCAGCGGCGAGGCCGGCAGCGGCCAGCCCTGGGTGGCCGGCGCAGCCTGCAAGCCGGCCAAGCTCGGCAAGGCGGCGCTCGACCACGACGCCAACTTCTCGCCCGCCACGCTGCAATTCCTGAAGGACAACACCGGTCTGGACGGCGAGCAGTGGGACAACATCATGAAGCTGGTCAATAAGCCGGAGCAGGATTCGCTCGACTGGACCAGGTTCTACGGCTACTGCGAGGACATCGGCGACGATCGCGGCTACACCATGGGCATCTTCGGCGCCACCACCGGCGGGCCGAACGACGGCGGCCCGGACGGCCCGGCCCTGTTCAAGGCCTACGACGCGGCCAGCGGCGCCAGCCATCCCTCGGTGCAGGGCGGCCTGGCGCGGATCGGCGCGCACGGCTCGATGCAGGGGTCGATCCTGAAGATCACCGACAGCGAGAAGGTGTTCTGCGGCAAGGTCAAGGGCCTGCAGAACGACGCGGCCTGGCGCGAGGCGATGTGGCGCACGTTCTACTCGGTCTACATCCAGTACAGCGTGCAGCAGGCGCGGTCGCGCGGCTTCGGCAGCGCGCTGACGATCGGCTCCTTCGTCGATACGGCCTTGAACCAGGGCGCAGACGGCGGCAGCAACACGCTGCAAGGCCTGCTCTCGCGCTCGGGCAACAGCACCGACGAGAAGACCTTCATGACGAGCTTCTACGCGCAGCGCACCAAGGTGGTCGACACGCACGACTTCAACCAGCCGCCCAACGGCAAGAACCGCGTGAAGCAGTGGAGCACCCTGATGAACCAGGGCATCACCAGCCTCAAGAACTGTGACGCCGATATCGTCAAGGTGACCAGCTGGACGATGAAGTAAGTCCGGGGCGGGGCCGGCCGTCGCGAGCGGCGCCGGCCCCGCCCACTATCTGGGCGCCTCGCACGCGCTTTTGCATTTCCGGGCCGGACCGTGTATCAGAGCGAGACGGCGTCGGCGCCGGCGCCGCCCGGCCGTATCGGCGGCCGGTGGCGGCACATGGCGCCGGCCGATCCTCAACCGCCAGCCGACCGAAATCCGATGACCGACACGACTGCCCAGCCCGCCCCGAACGCCACCGCCACCCTGCTGGTCGACGGCCGCCACGCGCTCGGCGAATGCGCCACCTGGTGCGAACTCGCGCAAGCCTTCTACTGGACCGATATCGAGGGCGCCCGGCTGTGGCGCCACCGCAGCGGCGCGACGCCGGAAACCGAAAGCTGGGCGATGCCCGAGCGGCTCGGCTGCTTCGGCCTGACGGACGACGCCAACGTGCTGCTGGTCGGGCTGGCCACCCACCTGGCGCTGTTCGACCTGCGCGACGGCCGCTTCGAGCGCATCGTCGAGGTCGAGCCGGGCGAGCGCTCGCGCCTGAACGACGGCCGCTGCGACCGCGCCGGCAATTTCGTGTTCGGCATGAAGGACGAGCACGATCCGCTGGAGGCCTCGACCGGCTTCTACCGCCTCAATGCCGATCGCTCGCTCGAGCGGCTCGCGCTGCCGCCGGCCGCGATCGCCAACAGCATCGCCTTCTCGCCCGACGGCACGCGCATGTATTTCTGCGATTCGCTCGCGCGCCAGATCATGGTCTGCGACTACCGCGCCGACGGCCCGGTCGCCCGGGTGCGTCCCTTCGTGGCCCTGAGCGACGCGAGCGGCGATCCCGACGGCTCGACGGTCGACGCCGAGGGCGGGCTCTGGAACGCGCAATGGGGCGGCTCGCGCGTGGTGCGCTACGACGCGAACGGCGTGGAGACCGACCGCGTCGCGGTGCCGACCGCGCAGCCGAGCTGCGCCGCGCTCGGGCCCGCGCCCGGGCGGGCCGGCGATGCATCCGGCGACGGCGAGGGCTGGCGCACGCTCTACATCACCAGCGCGCGCACCGGGCTCGACGAAGCCGCCTTGGGCGCGGACCTGCATGCGGGCGGTGTGTTCACGGCGAACGTCGCGTATCGCGGGCTGCCGGAAGCGCGTTTTCCGCTGCGCCGGGGGTAAGGCGCGGCAAGCGGGGTGCGGGCGTCGAGCCGTCGAGGCTCGCGCTGGTTCGCCGACGGTTTCGGCGTTCGCGCCCGGGCCCGCCTGCCTCGCTCCGTCAGCCGGATCAGCCGGCCCCTCGCGCGGCAAGCCGCTCGCGCAGCAGCGGCAGGGCCGTATCCCGCCAGAAGCACGGCGAGATCATCCCGCTCGACATCCCGCCATGCCCGAAGGCCGGCACATGGAGGCGGTCAGGTAAGTCGAGCGCCTGCCCGGTGAGGCCGAGATAGCGCTCGGCGATGCTTGCCTCGAGCGCCTCGGCCGAGGCCGGCAGCGCCTGGCCACGCAGGGCCGCTCGCATCGCTTCCCACAGATACGGATCGCCGCGCAGGCCCCATTGCGCCGGCGGCGGCTCGAACAGCGAGGAGAAATCCTGCTCCGGGATCAAGGGCATGACGCGCCGCGCGGGCTCAGGCCGGGCCGCCGGCGAGATCGTCGCGTGTATCGACATCGCGCAGCACGCCCGGATCGTCGACCTCGAGCTCGGCAACCTCGTGCGCGAGCAGCAGGGCGCGCGCGCCGGTGTCGCCGTCGAGCGCGGCCAGCGCGTCGCGATGCACGGCCGCGAACGCCACCGGGTGCCCGCGCCGGCCCTGGTGATGGGGCGCGGCGATGGTGTTGCGCCCGCTCGCCAGCTCGCGCGCGACCGCGCGGATCGAGGCCGGCGCGACCCAGGGCATGTCGCCGAGCGCGACCAGCCAGCCGCCCGCGTCGCGCGAGGCGCGCACCGCGGCGGCCAGGCTCGCGCCCATGCCCTGCGCGGCCTCGGGCGCCACCAGCACGCGGCAGCCGACGATCGCCAGCCGCTCGGCCAGCACCTCGGCGCCGGGCCGCACCACGGCGATCACCTCTGGCATCACGGCGCGCAGCCGCCGGGCGGCGGCCACCGCCACCGGCGTGCCGTCGGGCAGGGCGGCCAGCAGCTTGCTGTCCTGTCCGCTGGGGTCGAATCGGGTGCCGAGGCCGGCGGCGAGCAGCACGCCGATCACGGGGGAGGAGTGAACGTCAGACATGAGCGAAACCGGAAACAGGGAAGCCGTGATGGCGATTGTGCCGATTCCGCCGCGGCTTCGCACGGATCAAAAAACGACCGTGGAGAGCGGCCGCCGCCGCGGGCCCTCAGTCGCGCGCCTCGGCGTCCTTCGCATACCGAGCCAGGAACATGTCCGCCGCCGATTCCGCCAGCGCGCGCCGCGCCTCGCCGGCGATGGCCGGCTGTCCCATCGCCACCTGCGGCCAGAACGCGAAGGACTTCACCAGCCCCTGCAACTGCTGTCCGGCAAAGCCTGGATCCGCCACCGACAGCCGCCCGTCGGCGCTTGCCGCGCGGATCCAGATGCCCAGGTCCTCCTCGCGTTCGCCCAGGCGCGCCACCATGTCCCGTGCCCGCTCGGGCGAATGCATCGCGGCGGCCATCGCGACGCGCACCAGCGACAGGAAGGTGTCGTCGGCGAGCAGCCGCAGCTTGCGCATCAGCAGCTCGACCAATTGCCCGCGCAGCGGCTCGCCGGCGCGATAGGCGAGCGCCTCGCCGCCGCGCGTGGCGTCCCACAGCCGCTCCAGGATCGCCAGGAACAGCGCGTCCTTGCTCGGGAAGTGGTTGTAGACGGTGCGCTTCGAGACCTGCGCGCTGGCGGCGATGCGGTCCATGCTGGTCGCGTCGTAGCCGGCCGAGAGGAATTCGTCGATCGCCGCGCTGACGATCGCGGCCCGTTTCCGGTCGGTCAGGCGGGTGGGAGTGGGATTGGCGTCCATGGGCGAATTTTACACTTGTCGGTTTACTTTTCCTGAGAACAAACTACACTAGCGAGTCTACTTTTCGCTCTCCGGACGGATTCACCATGATTTCGCTTCCCGACTGGTTCAGCCGCACGCTGGGCATCGCCGCCGCACAACGCGGCCGCGCGCTGTCCGCCGCCTCGCCGCAGCACGACGGCGAGCGTTTCCGCAATGTGCGGCCGCGTCCGTCCGAGGGTTTCGGCAAGACCTTGTCGATCGCCTGGAACGTGCTGTTCAACAAGCCGCGCGGCACCCAGCCGGGCGCCGCGCTGCCGGTCGATCCGCTCACGCGCGCCGAGCTGGACGCCGCGCCCGATCGCAGCCTCTACCGGCTAGGCCATTCGACCCTGCTGCTCAAGCTGCGCGGCGGCTTCTGGCTGACCGATCCGGTGTTCGGCGAGCGCGCCTCGCCGTTCAAGCGCGTCGGGCCGAAGCGCTTCCACGCGCCGCCGATCGCGCTGGCGGCGCTGCCGCCGCTGGCCGGCGTGATCCTCTCGCACGACCACTACGACCACCTCGACCGTGACACGGTGCTGGCGCTGGCCGAGCGCACCGCGATCTTCCTGACGCCGCTGGGCGTGGGCGAGCGCCTGATCGAATGGGGCATCGACGTGGCCAAGGTGCGCCAGTTCGACTGGTGGCAGGGCACCGAGATCGACGGCATCAGCTTCACGGCCACGCCCGCGCAGCATTTCTCGGGGCGCAGCCTGTTCGACGGCAACAGCACGCTGTGGGCCTCGTGGACCATCATCGACGCGCAGCTGCGAATCTTCTTCAGCGGCGATACCGGTTATTTCGACGGCTTCCGCGAGATCGGCGAACGCTTCGGGCCGTTCGACGTCACGATGCTCGAGACGGGCGCCTACGACGCGCAATGGCCCTATGTCCACATGCAGCCGGAGCATACCGTGCAGGCGCACCAGGACCTGCGTGGGCGCTGGCTGGTGCCGGTCCACAACGGCACCTTCGACCTGGCCATGCATCGCTGGCAGGACCCGTTCGAGCGCGTGTTCGGCCTGGCGGCCGCGCAGGGCATCGCGCTGGCCACGCCGCGCATGGGCGAGCGGCTCGACCTGGCCGCGCCGCATCGCGGCGAGCGCTGGTGGCGCGGCGTCGCCGACGCGGCAGCCGAGCCGGCGTCGCGCGCGCGCCGCTGGCGCTGCCGCGGCGAGCAGGCGCCGGAGACCTGAAGCGGGTCAGTTGATCAGAAGCCCGAAGTATCGAAGCCGCCGTCGTTCCTGTCGCGACGGCGGCTTTGTTTTTATCCACCGTTGCGGCCGCGCTCAGCGCTCCTCGTCGCGATAACGCTTGCGATACTCGGCCGGCGTCACGCCCACGTGCTTGACGAAGGCGCGGCGCAGCACGTCGGCATTCGCGAAGCCGCACTTGGCGGCCACCTGCTTGGGCGCGTCGCCGGCCGTCTCGATCAGGGCGCGCGCCGCGTTCACGCGCGCCAGCTCGACCCAGGCGGCCGGCGTCACCCCCACCTCGGCATGGAACAGCCGCGCGAAATGGCGCGGGCTCAGGCCGGCGCGCCCGGCCAGGCTCGTCACGCTGTGATCGAGCTCCGGCTGCGCGGCCACCCAGCGCTGCACGTCCTGCAGCACCGAGCGGCCGGCCGGCGCGGTGGCGCCGTTGCGGCTGAACTGCAACTGCCCGCCGGGGCGCTTGAAGAACATCACCAGTTGGCTCGCCACGCGCATCGCGATCTCGCGGCCCAGATCCTCCTCCACCAGGGCCAGCGCCAGGTCGAGCCCGGCCGTCACGCCGGCCGCGGTGCGCAGCCGGCCGTCGCGCACGTAGAGTGCATCGGCTTCCACCGTCGCGCTCGGGCAGCGCTCGGCCAGCGCCTCGACCGAGGCCCAGTGCGTGGTGGCGCGTCGGCCGTCGAGCAGGCCCGCCTCGGCCAGCACCAGCGCGCCGGTGCAGACCGAGCCGAAGCGCTTGCAGCGGCGCGGTACCGTGCGCAGCCAGTCGAGCGTCGCGACCGGCACGCCGCCGGCGCCGATGCCCGGCGCGCCCGCCACCAGCAGCGTGTGGATCTCGGGCAGCGCCTCGCCGACCACGCCATCGGGCACCAGGCGCGCGCCCGATGAACTGACCAGGTGGCCCGGCTCGCAGGCCAGCACCAGCATCCGGTAGGCGGCCTTGCCGGCTTCCACGTTGGCCTGCGCGAACACGTCCAGCGGCCCGCTGACGTCCAGCAACTGCACGCCCGGCACGGCCAGGATCGCGATGGTCTTGCTCATTCGGGTTCCCCTTGGCGCCGTCCGCATTCCGCGCGATTTGGCAGAAAATGACGTGACACGCCGATTGATGACAATCCTATCACGCGGGAGAATCAATTCCGAAGCCCTCACACGGAGAAGAAGATCATGAGCGTCGATATCGGTGGCATCCGCGTTCCCGACAGCCAGCTTGCGCGGGAGATCACGGAATTCGTTCGGGATACCGAAAGTCCCCTGTTGTTCCATCATTCCAGCCGCGTGTTCTATTTCGGCGCGCTGGCCGGCCGCGATCGCGGCCTGAAGTTCGATCCGGAATTGCTCTATGCCGGCGCGATGTTCCATGACGTCGGCCTGATGCCCTCGCACAGCAGCGCGCACGAGCGCTTCGAGGTGGACGGCGCCAACGCGGCGCGCGAGTTCCTGCGCCAGCGCGGCATCGAACAGCACGATATCGACCTGGTGTGGACCGCGATCGCGCTGCACACCACGCCCGGCATTCCGCAGCACATGCATCCGGTGATCGCGCTGGTGACGGCCGGCGTCGAGATGGACGTGCTGGGCCTGACCTACCACGAGTACCACGAGCACGAGCGCGAGGCGGTCACGCACCTGCACCCGCGCCCGGAGCACTTCAAGGAAGACATCATCCAGGCCTTCTACGACGGGATCCGCCACAAGCCCGAGACGACCTTCGGCAACGTCAAGGCCGACGTGATCGCCGACAAGGAGCCGCATTTCCATGCCGGCAACTTCTGCTCGGTGATCCGCTGCTCGGCCTGGCGCGGTTGAGCGCGCCACGCGCGTGGCGGCATGGCTCGAGCGGTGACGCGAAGCGCGTCACCGCAGCAGGGCGTGGACCGCGCGAGGCGTGACGGGGGGCGTCGCGTCTCGCGCTAAGCGGGCGCGGGGCCTGGCGCGGCGTGGGGGAGACCAGGCCGCGCCAGGCGTTCCGCGCCCGCGCCGCGCACCTTGCGCGCGGGAGATTCCCGTCATCCCGGCCGAAAGCTTTCGATTGGTTTTCGATGCGCAACGGCGTGTCATTTGATTTCAAAAAGAAAAACGAAAAAATTAAAGTTGGGGAAGCCGGCGCCGTAATCGCGGCAGGGCATGCCGTCCCGAGGGACGGCACGTGCCCGCCGAAATTTCGCCCGCCGCGCCCGGGGGGGCGGCCAAAAAAACAGGAGACCCCACCGTGAGCAGCGTGCAGCACAGCGTCCGTTTCAAAATCGTGATGGCCATGACGGCCTGCGTGCTGATCATCGCGCTGGTCGGGGTGTTCGGCACCCTCACCATCTCGCGGCTGGAGACGATGGTCAGCGACGAGTACACCACCACCGTCAAGCCGATCCGCACGCTCGGCGAGATCCGCGCCGGCCTGATCGACGTGCGTCTGCAGATGCGCCGCATGCAGGTGATGCGCGAGGGGGAGGGCAACCGCAAGTCGCTCGATTCGATCCAGCGCACCGTGAGCCGGATCGCCAAGATCTGGCCGAACTACTATCCCGGCGCGATCAACTCCGACAAGGAGCGTGAGCTGGCCGACGGGCTCAACGCCGCGATGCCCCAGTTCCGCCAGGCCACCGCGCAGGTGGTGGAGGCGTTCACCGCGGGCAACTACGACGGCGCGACCCAGTTGATCGACGCGCAGAACGACGCGACCAACGAGATGCTCGATCGCATCAAGGCCGATATCGACGTGAACGACCAGCAGGCCGCGCAGTTCGCGGCGGAAGGCGCGGCCAGCGCGCGCAACGCGCTGGTGATGGCGATCGTGCTGGTGGCGGCGGGGCTGCTGGTGGCGGTCGGTGCCTCGGTCTACCTGCTGCGCACCATCATGCGGCCGCTCGGCAGCGCGATCGCGGTGGCCAACACGATCGCCGACGGCCGGCTGGAAGTGCGCATCGACGACAGCTTCCGCGGCGAGTTCGGCGAACTGATGCACGCGCTGCGCGTGATGGACACGCAACTGGCGCAGACCGTGCGACGCATCCAGTCGAGCACCGGCTCGGTGTCGCTGGCGGCCCGGGAGATCGCCACTGGCAATCTCGAGCTGTCCTCGCGCACCGAGGAACAGGCCGCCTCGCTGGAGGAAACCGCCTCCAGCATGACCGAGCTGACCGAGACGGTGAAGCAGAACGCCGACAACGCGCGCCAGGCCAACGGCCTGGCCACCAACGCCTCGAGCCTGGCCGACGACAACAATCACGCGATGCGCGAGATGGTCGACACGATCCTGCAGATCAGCGGCAGCTCGGGCAAGATTTCCGAGATCACCGGCACCATCGAGGGCATCGCGTTCCAGACCAACATCCTCGCGCTCAACGCGGCGGTCGAGGCGGCGCGCGCCGGCGAGCAGGGCCGCGGTTTCGCGGTGGTGGCCAGCGAGGTGCGCACGCTCGCGCAGCGCTCGGCAGCGGCCGCCAAGGAGATCAAGGAACTGATCGCCTCCTCGGTGACGCTGATCGAGGGCGGCGCGGGGCAGGCCAATGCCGTCAGCGAGAAGATGGGCCGCGTGCGCGAGGCGATCCGGCGCGTCTCGGACATCGTCGCGGAAATCTCGGCCGCGTCCGACGAACAGGCGCGCGGCATCGAGCAGATCAACCAGGCCGTCACGCAGATGGATGCCGTCACGCAGCAGAACGCCGCGCTGGTCGAGCAGGCCGCGGCGGCCGCGCAGTCGCTCGACGAACAGTCGGCGGTGCTCAACGATGCCGTGTCGGTGTTCCGCCTGACGGGCAACGGCGCGGCCGCGCATGCGCCGCGCGCGCCGGAGCGGGCGAAGCGCGGTGTCGAGCTGGCCACGGCCTGAGGTCGGGACGGCTTGAAGGAAGGCGATTCGCCCCGGGGCGTGCCAGGCACGGCCCGTGGCGCGGATCGCGAGGGATGACGCCGGGCGGCGTGTCGTGCGTCATGGCACGACACGCCGCCTTGTCCTTGGCTAGTGCCGTCGCGCCAGCTTGAGGCGCGCCGCTTCGTGCAGCTCGGCCGGCAGGCTGTCCTCGTAGACGAACTCGCCGCCCACCAGGGCCGCCACCGCCGCGCCGTCGCGCAGCAGCACGCGGTTGCCGGCCAGCGCCGGCACCTTGCGGCCCGGCAGCAGGGTGCCGGCCAGATTGAGCGGATCGGCGCCGCTTACCACGATCCATTGCCCGTCGGCGGGCTGGCGGCGAATCTCGCGCAGCACCGGGATCGCCTCGGGCAGCGCGAACTGCTCGCCCGCCAGCCCCGCCACGAAGCGCCCGCCGCGGATCTCGCCGCGCGCCTCCAGGCGCTGGTAGACGCGCAGCAGCTCGCGCCAAGGCGGCAGCCACGCCGCCTCGCGTTCGAGCAGGCGCCAGAACACCACGCCGTAGCGGCGCAGCAGGGTCCAGGCCAGATGCTCGAGCGTCTCGCGCGAACGCGCGGCCGGCGCGGCTTGCGTGGCGAGGTCGTTGCGATGGGCCGCGCTCGCGGCGCCATCGCCGGCGTTGCCGGCGTTGCCGCCGTGCGCGTGATCGCCGTCGTTGTCGTTGCCATCGGCGGGGGCCGGCTGCACGCGCACTGGCCGCCGCACCAGCGACCAGCGCCCCGCGTCGTCCATGCCGCCGATCAGCGCGCCGCCGCGCCGCGTGCGCGGCGCGTAATGGGCGCTGCGCTTGACGGCCGGCCGCAGCAGCGCGCGCAGCCCGGCGTAGCTGTCGGCATTGACGCGGCCCGCCGCCACCAGTTCGCCGAGCGCCTGCTCGAGCTCGATCGGCAGCAGGCGCGTATCGTCGAGCAGTTCGTCGAAGAACATCGCGCCGTGCGCGGCCAGCGCGTCGTGCACACGGGCCGCGCGCGCCGACAGCGGCGGCTGCGCCCCGGCCTCGTGCAGGGCCTGCCAGGTGCCGACATGGCGGCGCGGCAGCAGCACGATCGGGGTGGTCCTGACCGGGCCGCCGGCGGCCTTGGCGGCGGCGCCCGCCGGCTTGGGCGGCGGCGCGATGCGGGTCCACACCACGCGCCCGGAGCGGCACAATTCGTCGATGCCGCCGGTCGCGTAGTCGGCCACGCGCGCCGGCAGCAGTTCCTCCTCCCAGGCGGCGGCCGCCGCCTCGAAGCCTTCCAGTTGCTCGACCACGGCGGCCAGCGCATCGCGGCCCAGGCCGCGCGTCTCGCCGCCGACATGCTGCCAGTGGCACAGGAAACGCATGAAATCGGCGCGCTCGACCGGCTCGATCTCGCGGCGCAGGCGCTTGACGGTATAGCGATGAATCCGCGCCAGCAGATGCCGCTCGCACCATTCCTCCCGCGCGGTGCCCGGCGTGAAGCGGCCGCGCATCACGTAGCCTTCGGCCTCGAGCGCGACCAGCGCGGCCTCGACGGCCGGCTCGGGCAGGCCGAGCGGCGCGGCGATGGCGGCCACCGTCAGCGGGCCGAAGCCGGTCAGGCGCGCGCGCAGCACGTCGACCAGCGCCGCCTCGTGTGTCCAGGGCCCGTCATGGCCCTTCGGCGCGGCGATCGCGGGCTCGGGCCGCGCCTCGGGATGCAGCGCGCGCAGGCAGGCGATGCGCTCGGCCGGCACCCACAGCAGGTCCTCGCCGGGCAGGCGCAGCGCGGCCACGCGCCGGCCCGCCGCGAGCCTGGCCAGCGCCGCCTGCCAGCCGTCGTGCGCGCGCGCTTCCCTGTCGGCCACGCAGGCCAGGCTGACCAGCGCGTCGTGCACCTCGTCGGCATCGCGCACCAGCGGCCAGGCTTCCTCGCGCACCGCGGCGATCGCCTCGGCGTCGAGCGCGCCCAGGTCGTCGGCCGATTCCGGGTCGCTCCAGCGGCGCGCCAGCACCGCCTGGGTGCGGCGTTCCTCGAGCGGCGCATCGTCGAGGAAGGCATAGGGCTTGGCGTTGAGGATCTCGGCGGCCAGCGGCGAGGGCGCCGGCAGGTCGCGCGCCACCAGCTCCACCTCGCCGGCCTCGATGCGGCGCAGCAGGGCCAGCCAGGCCTCGGTGTCGAGCGCCTCGTGCAGGCAGTCGTCGAGCGTCTGGTCGACCAGCGGGTGATGGGGAACCTCGCGCTCGCCGACGATGTTCTCGATGCAGGCCACCTGGTCCGGGAACACCGTGGCGAGCAGGTCCTCGCTCTTCATGCGCTGCAGTTGCGGCGCGGTGCGGCGCCCGCCGGTATAGCGCGGCAGCGCCAGCGAGGTGGTGGCGTTCCAGCGCCAGCGCACGCCGAACAGCGGCGCGTCGAGCAGGGCCTGCACCAGCACGTGCTCGGCGCTGGCCGCGCGCAGGTAGCGCCAGACCTCGGCCAGCTCGAAGCTGTGCGCGAGCGAGAGCGACAGGATGATGGCGTCGTCGGTGGCCGCCGCCTGCAGCTCGAAATTGAAGGCGCGGCAGAAGCGCTTGCGCAGCGCCAGGCCCCAGGCGCGGTTGACGCGGTTGCCGAAGGGCGAATGGATCACCAGCTGGGTGCCGCCCGATTCGTCGAAGAAGCGCTCCATCACCAGCGTGTGCTGGGTCGGCAGCGCGCCGAGCGCGGCGCGCGAGCGGGCCAGGTACTCGACGATCTGCCGGGCGGCTTCGGGCGCGAGGCCGAGCGTGCCGGTCAGCCAGTCGAGCGCGGGGGCCAGGCGGCCGGGCTCGGGCGTGTCATGGGCCGTCGAGTCGGCGAGCGGGGCAGCGCCTGCCGGCGGGGGCTCGGCGCCGGGCCTGGCCTTGGCGGCGGGGTTCGGATCGAGCGCCGCGCGCGAGGCGGATTTCGCCGCGCCGGCCTTGGTCGCCTTGGTTGCCTTGGTCGCGGCCTTGGCGCGCGTGCTCGCGTCGGTGGCGGCGTCCTGCGCGAGCGCGGCCGTCGAGCGCGCCGTGTGGATCGCCCGCGAGGCGGCTGGCGCGGCGGCCGCCAGCTCGCCCTGTTCGAGCAGCGCGTCGAGGGTGCCGCGCAGCCGCGCCACGCCGGCCGACAGCTCGTCGCTGCGCCCCGGCGCCTCGCCGAGCCAGAACGGGATGTTGGGCGCCTGCCCGCGCGCGTCCTCGACGCGCACGCGGCCGGTCTCGACGCGCAGGATCCGGTAGGACTGGTTGCCGAGCTGGAACACGTCGCCGGCCAGGCTCTCGATCGCGAAATCCTCGTTGACGGTGCCGATCTGGGTGCCTTGCGGCTCGAGCAGCACCGAGTAGTCGGCCGTATCGGGGATCGTGCCGCCCGAGGTCACGGCGGTCAGCCGCGCGCCGCGCCGGGCGCGCACCGTGCCCGTGCTCAGGTCGCGATGCAGGTAGGCGCGACGCGGGCCGCGCCGGCTCGAGAAACCCTCGGCGAGCATCGCCATCACTTCGTCGAAGCGCTCGCGCGACAGCGCCGCGTAGGGCGCCGCCTGCGTGAAGCGGCGCCACAGCTCGGTCTCGTCCCATTCGGCGCAGACCACCTCGGCGACGATCTGCTGGGCCAGCACGTCGAGTGGCGCGCGCGGCACATGCAGCCGGTCGAGTTCGCCGCGCGCCACGCAGTCGAGCAGGGCCGCGCATTCCACCAACTCGTCGCGCGACAGCGGGAACAGGCGCCCCTTGGGCGTGCCGCCGACCTGGTGGCCCGAGCGCCCGACGCGTTGCAGGAAGGGCGCGATGCCGCGCGGCGAGCCGATCTGGCAGACCAGCTCGACCTCGCCGATATCGATGCCGAGTTCGAGCGAGGCGGTGGCCACCAGCAGCTTCAGCTCGCCGCGCTTGAGGCGCTGCTCGGCGTCGAAGCGCGCTTCCTTGGCGAGGCTGCCGTGATGCGCGGCGATCGCCTGCTGGCCGAGCCGGTCGCCCAGATGGCGCGCGAGCCGCTCGGCCATGCGCCGCGTGTTGACGAACACCAGGGTGGTGCGATGCGCGGCGGCGAGCTCGGCGATGCGGTCGTAGATGCGCTCCCAGACGTCGTTGGCCATCACCGGTTCGAGCGGGATCGGCGGCAGTTCGAGCGCGAGGTCGCGCTCGCGGACGTGGCCCACATCGACGATCGCGCAGGCGCGCGTGTCGAGGGCTTGCGGGAGCGATGGCGGGGGCGATGCGGGCGATGTCGTCGCTGTATCGGCGGGTGCCGAGGCGGCTGCCTTGGTCCTGCGCCGCTTCGTGGCCGGCGTCTTGGGGGCTTCGGGTGGTTCCGACGCTGCCGAGGCTTTCGGCGCTTGGGGAATGGCGGGCGCTTTCCGCGCTTCGGGCGCTTCCTGCGCTCGCGCCGCGTCGGCCGCGTCGGCCGGCTCGCCGCCGGCCGAGCCGTTCGCGGCGCCGGCCTCGACGCCCACCAGGAACCGCGCCACCAGCTCGATCGGCTTCTGCGTGGCCGACAGCCCGATGCGCGGCAGCGGCCGGCCCGCCAGCGCGTCGAGCCGCTCCAGCGACAGGGCGAGATGGCTGCCGCGCTTGTTGCCGGCCAGCGCGTGGATCTCGTCGACGATGGTGGTTCGCACCGTCGACAGCATGCGTCGCCCCGATTCCGAGGAGAGCAGCACGTACAGCGATTCGGGCGTGGTCACCAGGATGTGCGCGGCGCGTTTGCGCAGCGCGCTGCGCTCGGCCTGGGTGGTGTCGCCGGTGCGCACGGCGGTGCGGATCTCGGGCACCGGCAGGCCGAGCCGGGCGAGTTCGTGCGCGATGCCGGCCAGCGGCGCCTCGAGATTGACGCGGATGTCGTTGGACAGCGCCTTGAGCGGCGAGACATAGACCACCAGGGTCTGGTCGGGCAGGCTGCCGTCGTTGGCGAGCGCCTCGCGCACCAGCTCGTCGATCGCGCAGAGGAAGGCGGTGAGGGTCTTGCCCGAGCCGGTCGGCGCGGCCACCAGGGTCGAGCGGCCGGCCTTGATGAGCGGCCAGGCGCGTGCCTGCGCCTCGGTCGGCGCGGCGAAGCTGCGCGCGAACCAGCCGGCCACGGCCGGGTGGAAGGCATCGAGCGGGGCGGCCGGCGAGGCCGCGGGCGAGCGGGTGGCGCTATCCATCAGGCGGGTCCCGGGCCGGATCGCGGCGGGCGCGGCGCCGGCGCTCCGCCGGCTCGGCGCGCCGCGGGGCGGCGAAGCGAAAACATCAAGTTTGCCAGAGCCGCGGCCCGGTTGCCGGGGGCCGGATCGGAGCGGGGGAGATCGAGGCGATGGCAGGCGCCGGCGAGGGCGGGCAGGGTGGTCATGGGGGTGAAGATGGGGGCCCAGCGCGGGTTCGCAAGCCTGCCGAGAATTCTCTGCGCAGCGCGGAGAGAATTCGACCGCCCGTGCCTGCGTGTCTCGTCAAGGGGTTTGCTGGCCGGCGCGTCGCTTCGTCCCCGAGCCGGTGGAGCCGCCCCTACCGCCCCGGCTCGTAGAACAACGCGAACAATTCCGACTGCGAACTGACGCCGAGCTTCGCGTAGATATGCTTCTTGTGGGCGCGCACGGTCTCGAACGAGATGGCCAGGCGTTCGGCGATCGCGCGGGTGGAGAAGCCGCTCAGGCCGAGCCGCACCACCTCGACCTCGCGCGCCGTCAGCGGAGCATGGCCGCGCTGCTGGACCACGCGCTCGAAGTGCTCGGCATAACCCGCTTCGTCGGGCGCGGCCGGGGCAAGTCCGGCTGCCTCCGCCGGCCCCGCGTGCTGGCCGGCTCCGGTAAAGCTTTCGTAAGGCAGGCGCTGGCGCATCAGCGCGATCACCCAGGGCGCCACCACCGCGAACAGCGCCAGGTCGCGCTCGCCGTAATGGCGCGTGGCGCCCAGCGAGAAGATCAGCGTGTGGCGCTCGTCGATCGCGTGGTTGAACTGCACCTCGTCGCCGATGATGTTGCGCTTGAAGTAGCGCTGGTAATAATCGGTCATCCGGAAGTTGTCCGGCGCCACCGACTCGAGCGTGACCAGGCCCGAGGCGGGCCGCTCGCAGGCCGCGATATAGAAGGGATCGAGCTGGTAGAGCGCGCCCAGGTAGTCCTGGAACATCTGGTCGACGGTGCCGTCGGGCATCGGCGATTCGGCGCACACCAGCGGCGCGCGTTCGCGCGCGAACAGCATGCCCACCCAGTTGTCGAAGGGCACGAAGCGCTGCAGCACGCGGGCCAGGCGGGTCCAGAAGTCGGGGCTGTCGAGCGCGTCGATCAGCGTGGCGACGTGGTGATGGAACGCGAGATCCCGCCAGTCGAGTTCCATGTGTCCTCCGATCGTGGTACCCCAGGTGGGGAATTCCTGGACAAAAATAACGTCCCGATAATAGCGCCACGCCGCCGCGTCGAGCGGTGGCGCAATGCGAGCGCGAGTCTATCGGCCCGCAATACTGGAGGCAAGCAGATGCAAATTGAACTCGCCCAGATCCCGGTCGTCGACGGTCACGTCGCCCCGAATCTGGCCCGTGTCACCGAGGTGATCCGCGCCCGGCGCGACGGCACCGACCTGATCGTATTCCCCGAAACCACCCTGACCGGTTTCCCCACGCGCGAGAACGTGCGCGAGCTGGCCGAGCCGCTCGCGGGAGCCTCGATCGCCGCGGTGCGCGAGGCCGCGCGCGCGGCCGGCGTGGGCGTGGCGGTCGGTTTCGCCGAGCGCGACGGCGGGCGCTTCTTCAACACCACGGTGCTGGTCGACGCGCAGGGCGAGATCGTGCTGCGCTACCGCAAGACCCATCTGTGGGCCTCGGACGTCGGCGTGTTCGAGCCGGGCGACCGTTATGCCGTCTGCGAATTCAAGGGGCTGACGGTGGGCCTGCTGATCTGCTACGACATCGAGTTCCCGGAGACGGCGCGCGCGGTGGCCTCGCTCGGCGCCGACCTGCTGATCGTCACCAACGGCAACATGGAGCCGTTCGGCCCGGTGCACCGCCGCGCGATCGTGGCGCGCGCGATGGAGAACCAGATGTTCGCCGCGCTGGTGAACCGCATCGGCAGCGGCGACGACGACCTCAGCTTCCCCGGAGAATCGGCGCTGATCTCCCCGTCGGGCGACGTGCTCAGCGAGCTGCACGGCGAGGACGCGGTGCTGTGCGCCACGCTCGATCCGGCGCTCCTGGCCGCCAGCCGCGAGCATTACAGCTACCTGCACGACGCGCGCGTGCGGCTCGAGTTGCGCGAGGATCCGGCCGGCGATGCCGAGCCCCACGCGGGACGCGGCCGCGTGATCCGCGCGCGCTGAGTTGCGCTGAACCGCGCCGGTTCGCGCCGGTGTTCCGATTCGCGCCGGCCCGCTGCCGCATGAACCGGGCCGCCCCGCATCACCCTGGCGCAGCACGCTTCGTCCCGCCATCCGCGGGCCGGGGCACCCGGCCCGCGTCCGCGCGGCCGGCCGGCGCGAACCCATCGCGCCGGGGCCGCGGCACCTGTCGTTTTCGCTTTCGCCTTCGTTTTCGCTGAACCCGCAGCATCCTGCCGCCGCCGTGCCATCGTGCGGTGCGGCGCCGTGCAACCTGGTGTATCGCATCCGGACGCGCCGAGCGCGTCCATCGGAGACCCGACCATGACCTCATCCTCCCCGACCTCCGCGGCCGGGCACGCGCCGCGCCTGAAACGCACGCTCGGCCTGCCCTCGGTGCTGCTGTTCGGCCTGGCCTACATGGCGCCGCTGATCGTCTACGGCACCTACGGCGTGCTGGCCGGCGCGAGCCAGGACACCGCCGCGCTGGCCTACCTGCTGGCGCTGATCGCGATCGTGTTTACCGCGCTCAGCTACGGCAAGCTGGCGCGCCTGTTCCCGGTGGCGGGCTCGGCCTACACCTACACGCGCAAGACCTTCAACGCGCATCTCGGCTTCATGATCGGCTGGGCCACGCTGCTCGACTACTTCTTCCTGCCGATGGTGATCTGGCTGATCGGCGCGGCCTACCTGGTGGCGGCCTTCCCGTCGGTGCCCGCCTGGGTCTGGATCGTCGCCTTCATCGTGCTGACCAGCGCGCTGAACATCCTCGGCATCGAGCTGGCGAACCGCTTCAACATCGTGCTGATGATCGTGCAGCTGGTGATCGTCGCGCTGTTCGTGACGCTGTGCTGCCACTACGCGATCGCGGCGGCCGGCCCCGGCGGGCTGATGGCCGCGCAGCCCTTCTTCAACGCCCATGTGCCGCTGTCGGCCACCATGGCGGGCGCGGCGATCGCCGCCTATTCCTACCTCGGCTTCGACGCGGTCTCGACGCTGACCGAGGAGACCGTCGATCCCGAGAAGACCATCCCGCGCGCCATCGTGCTGATCGCGCTGATCGGCGGCGCGATCTTCGTGATCGCCGCCTACACGCTGCAGCTCGCGCATCCGGGCGCGGTCTTCAAGGACCCGGATTCGGCCGCCTTCGAGATCGCCAGGAAGGTCGGCGGCGACATCTTCGTGTCGGTGTTCCTGGCGGGCCTGATCCTCGCGCAGTTCGCCTCCGGCATCTCGGCGCAGGCCAGCGTCGGCCGCCTGCTCTACGCGATGGGCCGCGACGAGGTGCTGCCGCGCCGCCTCTTCGGTTACATCCATCCGCGCTTCCAGACCCCGGCGCTCAATATCGCCTTCGCCGGCATCATCGGCCTGATCGCGCTGAAGCTGGACGTGGCCACCTCCACCTCCTTCATCAACTTCGGCGCCTTCCTGGCCTTCACCTCGGTGAACCTGTGCGTGATGCGCCAGTTCTTCCTGATGTCGCCGCAGCAGCGCCGCTTCGGCTGGCTCGGCGGGCTGCTGTTCCCGGCGCTCGGCGCGATCGCCGATATCTGGCTGCTGGTCAGCCTGGAGAAATCGGCCCTGGTGCTGGGCGGGATCTGGTTCGTGCTGGGCCTGGTCTACCTCGGCTGGCTCACGCGGGGCTTCCGTCAGGCGCCGCCGGAAATGGCGGTGTGAACCGGCGGCCCGGCGGTTCGTGCCGAGGCGCCGGGCCGCGCCGGTTGCCGCCGTGCCGCGCGGCCTTACAATCGAGGCCGCGCGCCCGCCGCGCCGCCGTCCCGCCCGGGCCGGCGATGTCCGCCCCGGAGGCACAAGTGCTTGACCTGTCGACGCTCGGTACCTTCATCGTGATCATGTTCGGCCTGTTCCTGGTGCCGGGGCCGGCCGTGCTGCTGGTGCTCTCGCGCACCGCCCAGGGCGGCCGGCGCGCCGGCGTGATGACCAGCATCGGCGTGGCGATCGGCGATTTCGTCCACACCCTCGCGGCGGCGGCGGGCCTCTCGGCGCTGCTGATGACCTCCGCGCTGGCCTTCAACGCGGTCAAGTACGTGGGCGCGGCCTACCTGTTCTACCTGGGCTGGCGTGCCTGGCGCGCGCCCGCGGCCGACACGCGGCTGCCCGAGCTGGCCGGCGTCACGCCGGGGCGGGCCTGCCTGCAGGCGATCCTCACCGAGCTGCTCAATCCCAAGACGGCGCTGTTCTTCATCGCCTTCCTGCCGCAGTTCGTTCATCCCGAGCGCGGCCATGCCTTCGCGCAGTTCATCGAGCTGGGCCTGCTGTTCGCGGTGTTCGGCGCGCTCTATACCTCGTTGCTGGTGCTCGCGCTGCGGCCGCTGCGCCATGTGCTCGGCAGGCTGCCGCTGCTGCGCCGGCTGCAGGGCAAGCTGATCGGCGGCATGCTGATCGGGCTCGGGCTCAAGGTCGCCGCGCAGAGCCGCTGAGCGCGGCCGGCCGCTCGCGGGAGCCATCAGGGCCGGGCAGGGTCGGATGCATGGGGACGCTCCTATGCAATATCAGTCCCGTCCGATATCGCTCACGGAGCGATATGTCTACCATTCGTCGGTTTTGGCGGTGCCGGCCCGCAATGCGGCCGGTGCCTCGATGCCTGTCGAAGGAGCCCAGCCCGTGATCGAGAAATTCGAGCAGTTCAAGCAGCGGATCGCCACCATCCAGCAGCAACTCGACGACGAGAAAAGAACCGCGGCCGCCGGCGTGCTGGCCGATATCCGCGAGTGCGTGCGCCTGTTCGGCCTGACGCCGCGCGATATCTTCGGCGATGCGATCGCGGCGCCGCGCCGGCAGCGCGCCCCGAAGTACTGGGATCCCGTCTCGGGCCGCACCTGGAGCGGCATCGGCCGCGAGCCGGCCTGGATCAAGGGACGGGATCGCGCGGCCTTCGCGCTCGATCGAAGCGGCAGCGAACCCGGCGACGCAGCCGAGGTGGTGGTGGCGCCGGCTCGGACCGAGCCTGGCGCGGCGAAGCCGGCCGCCAAGCGCCGCGCTGCCGCGCCGGCCTCGGTCAAGCGCGCGGCGCGTCGGCGCTGAAGCGGGGGGCGCGAGGCGCGGGCGTTCACTTCCCGGCTGTTCGACACAGCTTGGGCTTCGGAAGCCTTTCCTTCCCATCAACGGCCTGCTCGGCCGTTCCCTGCCTCGCTCCGGTCCTTTCCGCCCATTCCCGCATCGCCTCCCCCATTGGATGATGCCGGCTCGCATCCCAGGCGAGCGCGGCTGTCACCACCATCACGCGCTCCTTGAGCGGACGCACCATCACGTTGTCCGGCGCCAGCAAGCGCATCGACGCGGGCACCAGCGCGCCGCCCTGGCCGCAACTGACGTAGGCCATCTGCGAAGCCGTCGAGCGCACATCGTGCAGGACGCTTCGCTGTCCTACCTGGCTGAGATCGAGGCGCGCGGCCCGACGCTGGCCGAGATTCCGCGCTGCGGCCATTTCCCGATGTACTCGATCCGGCCGCGATGTGGCAGCGGATCGCCGCGTTCCAGCGGCAGGCGGTGGCAGGGGAGCGGTGACGTGGGGCGGTGCTTGCTGGCCGCCATGATCGATGCGCATCGATCATGGCGGCCTTGCCGTTGCGGCGCTGGCCCTCGTGCGATGCGAGGCCGGCATCGGCAATGTCCGGCGCGGCGCTCGCCGCCGGCAGCCTCGCCGGCGCCGAGCCCCTCGGCCTCAGGCCATCCTCAACCAATGCAGCCAGTGCTCGAGCAGCGCATCGCGCTGCCAGGCCGCCTGCGCGACCCACAGCGCGCCGATCCAGGCCGCGGCGACGACGATCAGGTCGCAGCGCCCGCTCTTCCACCAGTTCAGCGAATGCCGCTGCAGGATCCACGGCACGCCGAGCGGATTCGGCCAATCCGCCAGCAGATGCATGAGCCCGCCGCAGGCGAAGCCGAACAGCGGCGGTGCCCAGGGATGCAGCGCGCTCAGCGAGCGATCGGCGAACCACAGCAGGGCGATCCATCCCAGGCCCCAGTGCGTGGCGGTGCGATGCCTGATCCACAGCCGCCGCTTGCGCGACCACCATGCCACCTCCAGCCAGTCGGGCGCCGTGCCGCCGGCCACGCCGGCCGCGAACGCGGCGAAGCTGCCGACGTGCCAGGGCCCGGCGGCGCCCGCCTGCCAGACGAGCGCGGCGGCGATCAGGCCGGCGGCCCAGCCGGTGGCGTGATGGGCATTGTGTGAGGCCATGCGGGAAGCGATCGCGAGGTTGCGCTGCAAAAATTCTGGGGCGCCATCATCTCAGATCGACACGCGATATGGCGCATCTGCGACGGAATATTTCTCTGTGCGCAGCAATTGCATCTAACGGCTCGGAACCCGCGCGGGGCCTGGCTCGCGCATCGAAAGTTGCATTGCACCATCGGGCGGCGGCGCATTTTTTTCGCGTGTCGGACCATGCTATAAGCGGCGGGACGGCCTTACTTTTCAGCCCGCCAGGGCAACCTCGTGAGGGATGCGCAATGATCGTTTCGTTCCATCGTGTCAGGATTTCCATGCTCGCGGCCTGTGTCGGCGCGGCGGTTGCCGGCTTCGTTCCCAATGCGCCCGCGTTCGCCAAGTCTTCGTTGCACGCGCAACTAACCGGCTCGGCGGTGGCGGTCGCCGACAAGTACAGCGCCGATGCGGCCGAGAAGATCTTCAAGCAGGGCGGCAATGCGGTGGACGCGGCGGTGGCGATCGCGTTCACGCTGGCCGTGACCTATCCGGAAGCCGGCAATATCGGCGGCGGCGGGTTCATGACGCTCTATGTCGACGGCAAGCCCTACTTCCTGGACTATCGCGAGCGCGCGCCGCTGGCCGCCACCAAGGACATGTACCTGGACCGCGATGGCAACGTGATCAAGGGCATGAGCCTGTACGGGCCGCGCGCGGTGGGCGTGCCCGGCACGGTGGCCGGCATGTGGGAGGCGCAGAAGCGCTTCGGCAAGCTGAAGTGGCAGCAGGTGCTGGCGCCGGCCATCCACTACGCGAAGGACGGCTTCGTGGTGGACGAGCAACTGGCCCAGCGCGGCGTCGACGCGTCCAAGGAGTTCGACGGCAAGACCAACTTCGACAAGTTCTTCGCCGGCATGAAGGCCGGCACCAACTTCAAGCAGCCCGACCTGGCCGCGGTGCTGCAGCGGATCGCCTCGCAGGGCGCCAAGGGTTTCTATGAAGGGCCGACCGCCGAGAAGATCGCCGCCGCGATGCAGCCCGGCAACGGCCTGATCACCACCGAGGACCTGGCGCAGTACAAGGCCGTCTGGCGGCAGCCGGTGCAGGCCAACTGGAACGGCTACCGCGTGATCACGGCGCCGCCGCCGAGCTCGGGCGGGGTGGGCCTGGTGCAGTTGCTGAAGATGAAGGAGGATCTCGCGGCCGACTTCAAGGGCGTGCCGCTGAACTCGGCGCAGTACGTGCACCTGGTGGCCGAGATCGAGAAGCGCGTGTTCGCCGATCGCGCCCAGTACCTCGGCGATCCGGATTTCTACAAGGTGCCGGTCGCGCAACTGACCGACGACGCCTATCTCGCCAAGCGCGCGGCCGAGGTCAACCCCGACACGCCGTCGGACACCAAGAGCGTGCAGCCGGGGCTCGGCACCTCGATGCCGGAGAAGGCGGAAACCACGCACTTCTCGGTGATCGACAAGTGGGGCAACGCGGTGTCGAACACCTACACCATCAACGGCTATTTCGGCTCGGGCGTGGTGGCCGAGGGCACCGGCATCGTGCTCAACGACGAGATGGACGACTTCTCGGCCAAGCCCGGGGTGGCCAACATGTTCGGCGTGGTGGGCAGCGACGCGAACGCGATCGAGCCGAAGAAGCGGCCGCTGTCGTCGATGTCGCCGACCATCCTCACCAAGGACGGCAAGGTCGCGCTGGTGATCGGCACGCCGGGCGGCTCGCGCATCTTCACCTCGATCTTCCAGGTGATCACCAACGTCTACGACTTCGGCATGCCGCTCAAGGAGGCGGTCGGCGCGTTCCGCTTCCATCACCAGCTGCTGCCGCCGAACACGATCTTCTGGGAGCCGTATCACCCGATCACCGGCGAGCTGGCCCAGCAGATCGAGGCCAAGGGCTACACGCTGAAGGGGCAGGATTTCAGCGGCGACATCCAGGTGATCCGGGTCGACGGCAAGTCGCCCGAGGCGGCGGCCGATCCGCGCGGGCGCGGCGTCACGCGTGTGATCCGCTAAGGTCGCGCAAGCCCGCGAAGGCCCGCGCAGGCGCGAAGCCGCCCGGCGCGTCGGGCGGGGTGGCGGCGGGCCGATCCCGCCGCCCCGTTCGCGTTGCGGTGCTCAGTGCAGCGGGCTCGCGGCCGGCGCCGTCAGCCATTCGGCGCGCAGCCGCTCCAGCGTGCCGTGCACGCGCCGCAGCTCGGCCACCAGTTGCGGCGAGGCCGGCGTGATCGGCATGCGCACCTCGGCCGTCATGTCGTGCGAGAAGGCCAGCATGGCCTTGATCGCGGCCGGGTTCGGCGCCGAGAACAGCAGGCGGATCGCCGGCTGCATCGCGTCGAACAGCGTCTGCGCCTCGGTCACGCGGCCGACCTCGTACAGGCGCTGCACTTCCACGAACAGGTCCGCGCCGACATGCGCGCTGGCCAGCACGCCGCCCGAGCCGCCCGCGGCCAGGCAGTCGAGAAACGCGCCGTCGGTGCCGCACAGCACGTCCAGCGGCAGGCTGTCGAGCGCATCGAAATGCGCGGGCACGCATTCCTTGATCCCGACGATGTTGAGGTGACGCGTGAGCTGGCGCACCGTCGACGGCTCGATCGTCACGCCGGTGCGATGGGGCACGTCGTAGAGCATCACCGGCCGTCGCGTATGCAGCGCGACCTGGCCGAAGTGCCAGAGCACGCCGGCCTGGTTCGGGCACAGATAGGCCGGCGGCGAGACCAGGTAGCCGGCCACCTCCCATTGTTCGAGACGATCGATCTCCTCGAGGAAGGCGCGCGTGTCGAAGCCGCCCACGCCGACGAACACCGGCAGCCGGCCGGCCGCCACGTCGAGGATCGCCTGCAGCGCCGCGGCGCGCTCGAGCTCGCTCAGCAGCGCCGCCTCGGCCGTGGTGCCCAGCGCGACGAAGCCGGCGATGCCGCTGTCGAGATAGGAGGCGGCCAGCGCGCGCAGCGCGTCGAGATCGACGAGACCGGCGCGCAGCGGCGTGACCAGCGGGACCCAGATGCCTTTGAGCATGTCAGTGCTCCCGGCGGATCGACGAATCGGCGGGCGCGGCCGGCAGCGAGCGCGTGATGGTGCCGATGGTCGCTTCGTCGAGGGTCGCCATCAGCAGGTCGAGCAGCGCGCGCATGTCGTCGGGCGCGGTGACCAGGCTCAGGTGGATCGCGCGGCGCGCGGGCCGGGCCTCGACCAGGTGGCTGGCCAGCGGCGAGCGCAGCAGGGTGGCGAGCTGCGCGTCGCGGTCGTGCCGCGTGAGGGCGATCCGCACCACGGCCTGGGCCGGCCGCGGCACGCGGATCGAGGGGGAAGGGGAGCGTTGCAGCGAGGGCGAGACAGCCTGGATATGGCGCATGCGATGGTCGTTGACCCGGAACGGGTAGGAAGGACGACATCAGCGTAGCGGGCCGCGCGTAAATCCCGCGTAAAAAGTGCGGGCGGATCCGTAAACCGCGAGCCGCGCGCCGCGCGTGGTTCAGGCCTGCCAGCCGTTCGCCACGCACTGCTCGACCACCTCGACGAACACGCGCTTGAGGATGCTGCCGTCGTCGAGCCAGATCAGGCCGAGCGGGGCGCGATAGCCGGGCAGCGCGAGCGGCAGCGCCACCACGTTGTGCGGCACGGCGGCGGCCGCCTCGGCCGGGATCAGGCCGATGCCGAGGCCGGCGGCCACCAGCGCCAGCATGGTGGTGTATTCGCCGAGCTCGCGCGCGATGTCGAGCGTGACCTGCTGCGCGCCGAGCGCGACCAGCAGCGCGTCGAAGAAGCCGGGCGCGTAGCGGCGCGCCAGCACGAAGGCGGGCTGGCCGCGCAGCGCGGCCGGCTCGATGCGGCGCCGGCGCGCGAACGGATGCGAGGCCGGCACCGCCACCACGAAGGATTCCTCCATCACCACCCGCGAGCTCAGCCCGCTGGCCGCGATCGGCAGGCGCGCCAGGCCGAAGTCGAGCGTGCCGCCGTGCAGCGCCGCGATCTGGTCGGGGGTGGGCATGTCCTTCAGCTCCAGCGCGATGCGCGGGTAGCGCGCGTGCATGGTGCGGATCAGCGTCGGCAGCAGTTGCGGCAGCACCGAGGAGACGAAACCCAGCCGCAGCGTGCCGATCTCGCCCTGCGCCGAGAGCCGCGCCACCTGCGCGGCGCGCGCGGCCTGCTCGAGCGTGGCGCGCGCCTCGGGCAGGAACAGGCGGCCCGCCTCGGTCAGCGCGACCTTGTGGCGGTCGCGGTCGAACAGGCGCACGCCGAGGCCGGTCTCGAGCGTCTTGATCTGCATGCTCAGGGCCGGCTGCACGATGCACAGCCGTTCGGCGGCGCGGCCGAAATGCAGTTCGTCGGCGAGCGCGACGAAGGCGCCGAGGTGTTTCAGTTCCATGGCGGACGGCTCCCGTGCGGCGCATCGGCCGCTGTCATCAGCGTGGATGATAACAATGGACGGGCAGCGGCGAAGCGTGGATCAGGCGGGAATCGTGGAGGGCGCGGTCGCGTCTCGACGAGTGGCCCGGGTCGTGGCGGGCTGGTCATCGGCCGGCATGATCACGATGGGCGCCGTCACGCCGCCGGCTTCAGCGCCTCGCGCGCTCGTCGCTCGCGAAGATCTCCACCAGGAAGTCGATCAGCACGCGCACGCGCATCGGCACGCGCCGGCCGGCGGCATGCACGAGGTGGATCGGCAGGGGTTCCGGTTGCAGCCTGGGCAGCAGCACCTGCACGCGGCCGGCGCGGATCTCGTCCTCCAGCAGCCACAGCGGCGCCTGCGAGATGCCGAGCCCGTTCACCACGGCCGCGCGCACGTGTTCCGCGTCGCCGGTCAGCAGCGAGCCGCGCGGCCGGTAGGACAGCGCCTCGCGCCCGACCCGCAAGGCCCAGGGATAAGGCTCGCGCTCGCGCGAGAACACGATGCAGCGATGCGCGTCGAGATCGTCGAGGCGCGCGGGCGTGCCGTGCGTGGCGAGGTAGTCGCGGCTGGCGACGAGCACCAGCGCGGTCTCGCCGAGCCGGCGGGCGATCAGCGACGAATCCACCAGCTTGCCGTGGCGGATCGCCAGGTCGATGCCCTGGCCGACCAGGTCCACGTTGCGCTCCGATACCGACAGCTCGACCGAAACCTCCGGATGGCGCACGAAGAATTCGGGCAGGCGCGGCGTGATCCAGAGCCGGCCGTGGCCCGGCGCGGTATTGAGCCGGACCAGCCCGCGCGGCGACTGCTGGCGCTCGCCGACCGAGGATTCCACCGCATCGAAATCCTCCACCAGTTGCCGCGCCGATTCGTAGAAAGCCTGGCCGGCATCGGTGACGGCGATGCGGCGCGAGGTACGCAGCAGCAACTGCGCGCCCAGGTGGCGTTCGAGCGCCGCGATCTGCTTGCTGACGGCCGGCTGGCCGATGCCTTGCTCGCGCCCGACGGCGGAGAAGCTGCCGCGTTCGACGAGGCGGACGAACAGGCGGATGGCATCGAGACGGTCCATGGGGGCGGTGATCCATTCCAGAGTGGAATCGATGATATGTCGCCTGACGGCGTTTTCGCAATCGATGAAAGGGCCCAGGCTACGGGTTCGTCGTGCCGGCCAAGGCACGCGCCACCCACCAGGAACAGGAGCGGCATCGATGAAGGCGATTTGCGTGACCCCCGAGCGGACCCTGGAAGTCCGCGACATCCCCAGGCCGGCCGAGGCGGCGCCGGGCCATTTGCTGGTCGAGATGGACGCCTCCGCGATCAACCACGGCGACAAGACCTTCCTGCGCCAGCCGGGCGCCGCGGGCGCCGGGCTGCTGCCGGTCGGCCAGGGCGTGTGGGGGGCGTCGGGCGCGGGCACGGTGCGCGCGATCGGCGCCGGCGTGCCGGCCGACTACCTGGGCCGGCAGGTGGCGATCTACCGGTCGCTCACGCGCAGCGCCGAGACCATCGGGCTCTGGAGCGAGCAGGCGCAGGTGCCCTGGACGAGCTGCCTGATCCTGCCGCAGACGGTGCGCGCGCGCGATTACTGCGGCTCGCTGGTGAACGTGATGACGGCCCATGCGTTCCTGGAGGAAATCGTCGCGGCCGGCCATCGCGGTGTGATCGTCACGGCCGGCAATTCGGCCACCGGGCGCGCGCTCGGCGCGCTGGCGCGGGCCCGCAAGCTGCCGGCGATCCTGCTGGTGCGTCATGCCGAGGCGGCCGAGGCGCTGCGCCGCGAAGGCGAGCCGCATGTGATCGCGGCCGGGGAGGGCTTGGTCGACACGCTCGCGCCGCTGGCCGAGACGCTGGGCGCCACGGCCGTGTTCGACGGCGTCGGCGGCGCGCTGGCGAGCGCGCTCGTGCCGGCCCTGCCGATGCGTTCGACGCTCTACGCCTACGGCTTCCTCGATCGCGCGGCGCCGTTCTCGATCCCGACCTCGCTGCTGATGATGAAGGACCTCACCCTCCGCCGCTTCAGCAATTTCGAGAGCGCCACGGTGCGTGAGCCGCAACGGCTGGCGGCCGCCTTGCGCGCGCTGGAGGGGGTGATCGGCGATCCGGTGTTCCGCACGCGGCTCGGCGAGGCTTTCGCCTACGAGCACGTCGAGCAGGCGATGGCGCTGGAGGCGCCCGAGGGCCGCAAGGCGATCCTGCTGGCCCGCGCCTGAGCTGGCGAGGCGGTTGCCGATGGACAGGGCGGCTCGCGCATGGTGTCATGTGGGCCTCCCGCCCACTGGAGCCCCACGATGTCACGCCCTGAATTCATCAAGCACTGGACCGAACTCGAAGGTGCCGACGACCAGCACTATCCCGGCGACAGCGAATTGATGGGGATTGGCGCGCCGCTCGCGCGCAAGCTCGGCCTCGAGCGCATTGGCATTCATCACGTGCGCCTGCTGCCGGGGCGGCGGACTTCCTACCCGCACGCGGAAAGCACCGAGGAGGAGTTCGTCTACGTGCTGGAAGGCACGCCCGATGCCTGGATCGACGGCCATCTGCATCGGCTCGAACCCGGCGATGCGGTCGCCTTCCCGGCCGGCACCGGCATCTGCCACAGCTTCCTCAACAACACGGCCGAGGAGGTGCGCCTGATGGTGATCGGCGAGCCCGCCAAGGACGACAACCGGATCCGCTACCCGCTCAACCAGGCGCACCAGGCCAGGCGCCCCGACGGCTGGACCGACTGGCCGACGCGCGAACTCGGCCCGCACGACGGCAAGGCGCGCGTCGAACCGGAGTGAGGCGGGGGGGCCGGCCGACGCCGCCTTCCCGCAAGGGCCGATCGGGCGCCCGGCCACGCTATCATTGGCGCCCCGTTTCCAGAGTCAAGCCGTATCGTGCCAGCCATCCCGTCCTTCCTGCCCCGTCTGCTGGCCGCCTGCGCCTGCGCTTGCGTCTGCCTGCCGGCCCTGGCGCACGCCGCCGCGCAGGATTCGGCCGCGTCGTCCGAGCCGGCCGCTTCCCCGGCGTCCTCTGCCGCCCGTCCCGCCGGCGCGCAGCCCTTCGTCGGCGACGACGCGCTGGCGGTGCGCGACGCGCTCGCCAAGGCGAAGCTCGATACCGGCAAACCCTCGCTGAAGGAACACGCCCGCGAGTGGCTGCACGCCGTGGCCAGGCAGCCGACCGACGAACCGGCGCTCAAGCCGCTCGGGCTCGATCGCACGCTGCGCTTCGTGATCCCGGTGAGCTACGGCCTCCTCTATCGCGCGAAGCGGCACCAGCTGAGCGTCGATCTCGATCTCTCCAGCGAGGCGACGCCCGACACGATCCTGCTCAGGAAGGCCATCACCGGGCCGCGCGGACGGCGGCTGGTGGTGGCCGCCGAGGCCAAGGCCAAGGGCTATGTCCAGCACATCGACATCATCGAGATGGATCCGGGCAAGGCCAGGCAGACGGCGGTGCGCGCCCGGGTGAGCGTCGCGCCGTCCGACTTCGCCGCCGCCGGCGACGACGGCGGCTTCGCGATCGTGCTGCTGGCCGAGCTGGCGCCGCCGTACCTGAGCGAGCGCAGCGAACACAGCGACCCGAGCAACGAGGAGCCGACCGACATCACCACCCGCACCTCGACGCTGCATGCGCAGGTGCAGGCGGTATGGCTGGTCAATACGAAGACGGGCGCGGTGCTGACCCGCAAGCTGCGGCTGTCCAGTTCGAAGTAAGGCGGCCGGGCGCCGCTCAGGGGCGGCTTCGATCCTCGCCCTCGGCAGCCTGCCGAGGCGCTTTCCGAGCTGCCGGGCCGGGCGCCGTCGCGGCGCCTTCCGGCGCCTGCGCGCGCGTATCGAAACGCTCGCGCGCCTCGGCGATCTCGGGCTGGTGCGTCTTGGCCCAGGCCACCAGCGGCCCCACCACCTGCGCCAGCGAGATGCCCAGCGGCGTGATCGAAGACAAACCGACGATCCGGGGCGGCGAGGCTTGAGGGCGCCGCCGCGCGCCGCGGCGCGTTTCAGCCCAGCCGCGGCTGCCGGCTCAGATCACCTCGTCGCGCAGCCAGTTCACGATCTCCTCGAACACCGGCGCCCAGTGGCCGGTCTCGCGCTGGCGCAGCACGGTTACGCCCGGCAGCCAGGGCGTGTCGCGCCCGCGGCTGCCCCAGCGCCAGTCGCCGGCCTGGTTGAGCGGCACGCAGGTGCGCGCGCCCAGCAGCGCGGCCAGGTTGGCGACCGCCGAATCGACGGCGATCACCGCATCGAGTTCCTGGATGCAGGCGGCGGTATCAGCGAAATCCTCGATATCGGGCGCGTAGTGGCGCATGCCGCGCGGCAGCCCGCCGGCCAGCGCCTCGCCGCTCGGGTGGTGCAGGCTGACGAATTGAATGCGCTCGGCCAGCGCGGGATGCGCCACCAGCCGCTCGATCTCGACGCGCGGCAGGCTGCGCAGGCCGGCCCAGCAGCGGATCGTGCTGCCCAGCTCGGGCCGGTGGCGATGCGCGCAGTCGTAGCAGAGGCCGACCAGCTTGCGGCCCGGCGCGGCGGCGCGCATCCGGCGGGCCCACAGCGCGGCGTCGCGCGCGCGCTCGGGCGGCACGCGCAGATAGGGCTCGAAGCGGCCGCGTGGCTGCGCTCGGGCCGCGTCGAGCAGGGGCAGGTGCAGCAGGGTGGCGTGCAGGTCGGGAGCGAAGACCTCGAACTCGCGGCGCAGCGCCTCGTCCTCGGGCCAGGGTTCGGCCGGCGTCAGCGGGCGCGGCGCGTCGATCACGCGGCACTCGGGCAGCGAGGCGCGCAGCAGCGGCAGCAGCGGCGTGTCGCAACTGATCATCAGGCGCGCGCCGGCATGCAGCCAGTCGCGCGCGGCCGCCAGCATCAGTAGCTGATCGCCGAAACCGAGCTGGTGGGTGACGAGCACGCGCCGGCCCGAGGGATCGCCGCCGTTCCAGGTCGGCAGGCGCGCGGGGCGGTAGCTGCCGCTCGAATTCGGATCCTCGTTGCGATGGAGCCAGTTGGCGAAACCTTGCGGCTTGCCCTGCCTGAGCTGCGCGTCGCCCAGGCGATGGGCGGCCAGGCTGGCGATGGCGGTGTCGCCGGCGGCGACGGCCTGCCGCCGGGCCTCGTCGAGCCGCGCCGCGCCGGCCTCGGGATCGCCCGCCATGCTCAGTTCGTAGCCGAGCCAGCTCTCGAAATCGCGGCGACGCGAGCGCAGGCCCTCCTGGTGGCGGCGCAGCGTCTCGGCGGCTTCGCGGTGCAGGCCGCCCAGCGAGAGCGCCAGCGCGCGCATCTCCACGAAGTCGAGCGCGAGCGGGTCGATCAGCAGGGCGCGGTCGGCCCAGGGCAGCAACTCGTCCTCGCGCTGCTGGGCGATCAGGCGCTTGCAGATCTCGCGCAGGAAGGGCGGGATGGCCGGCGCCGCCGGCTTGGCGAGCGGCACGCGGAAGGGTTCGGCGGATGACTTGCTCGGCACGGTGCGCATCGTGGGCAGGTGCGGCTCTCTCGGGTTCCGGGGCGGTTTGCTGTTCTGCTCGGGGCTGGCGCGGCCCGATGTGGAATCGGGCCGGATACATTCCTCAGTGTAGAGAATCCCGGGCCGATCGGCGAGAGGCGATCCCGCCGGCCGCCAAAATCCCGTCGCCGGGCGCCCGGGCCACCGCCCTGGCCGCCACTGCCGGCCGCCATCCCTGCGTCTCCACGCCATCCCGTCCTTCGGCCCGAATTAATGCATCTGACACGCAGCGCTGCGATAATCGGCGCACGAACGACTCTGACGTAGATACGGAGGCAGCACGATGAGCGAGAACCGACCCGAAGACCGAGACGCCGCCGAAATCGAGGCCGTCGAACGCCAGCGCCGTCTGGAAGAGGATCTGGTCGACGCGTATGACGAAGAGCTGGAAATGGAGCTCGACGACCGCCGCTTCGACGAGCCCGACACGATCTTCACCGCCGAACGCCGCGAGCAGCGCAAGCAGTACTTCCGCGAGCTGTTCCGCCTGCAGGGCGAACTCGTCAAGCTGCAGGACTGGGTGGTCAGCACCGGCCATCGCATGGTGGTGATCTTCGAGGGCCGCGACGCGGCCGGCAAGGGCGGCGCGATCAAGCGCATCACGCAGCGCCTGAATCCGCGCGTGTGCCGCGTCGCCGCGCTGCCGGCGCCGAGCAACCGCGAACGCACCCAGTGGTACTTCCAGCGCTACGTCGCGCACCTGCCGGCCGGCGGCGAGATGGTGCTGTTCGACCGCAGCTGGTACAACCGTGCCGGCGTCGAGCGCGTGATGAATTTCTGCACCGATGCGGAGTACGAAGAGTTCTTCCGCTCGGTGCCCGAGTTCGAGAAGATGCTGGTGCGCAGCGGCATCCAGATCGTCAAGTACTGGTTCTCGATCACCGACGAGGAGCAGGAAACGCGCTTCGAGGCGCGCATCCAGGATCCGCTCAAGCAATGGAAGCTGAGCCCGATGGACCTGGAAAGCCGCCGCCGCTGGGAGGCCTACACGGTCGCCAAGGAAGAGATGCTGGCGCGCACGCATATCCCAGAGGCGCCGTGGTGGGTGGTGCAGGCCGTCGACAAGAAGCGCGCGCGCCTGAACTGCATCGACCACCTGCTGAGCCTGGTGCCCTACCACGAGGTCGAGCGCGAGCCGGTCAAGCTGCCCGAACGTGTCCACCACGAGGATTACCTGCGCCGTCCGACGCCGCGCGAAATGATCGTCCCCGAGCGCTACTGAGTTTCGCTGCGCGCCGGGCGTGCCTGATCCAGGCTCGCCCGGCGCGGGGATTGACAAACGCGCCGGCATCCCGGATGCTTCCGCCCATGACACGTCACGCCTTCCCGATCGCGCACATTATTCACACCATTCATCGAATGGTGGGTTAGCGCGCGCAGGAAGCCGTCACGAAACCCGCCCCCGAGGCGGGTTTTTCGTATCCGTCTCCGGGCAAGCCCATCCCCAGCCAGGAGCGTCCGATGCTGTCGCCGTCCCGTCGCGGTCAGGAAACCGCCACCACCCCGTCCGCCGAGATCGCGTCGAGTGTCGATGCCTACCTGAAGAAGATCCTCACCTCGCGCGTCTACGACGTGGCGGTGCAGACCGCGCTGGAGCCCGCGCGCAACCTCTCCGCGCGCGTGAGAAATCGCGTCCATCTCAAGCGCGAGGATCATCAGCCTGTTTTCTCGTTCAAGCTGCGCGGCGCCTACAACCGCATGGCGCATCTGTCGGCCGACGCGTTGGCGCGCGGCGTGATCACCGCCTCGGCCGGCAACCACGCCCAGGGCGTGGCCTTCTCGGCGGCGCGGCTCGGCGTGAAGGCCGTGATCGTGGTGCCGGTCACCACCCCGCAGGTGAAGGTGGACGCGGTGCGCGCGCACGGCGGGCCGACCGTGGAGGTGATCCAGGCCGGCGAGTCCTATAGCGACGCCTATGCCCACGCATTGACGGTGCAGGCGGAACGCGAATTGACCTTCGTCCATCCCTTCGACGACCCCGACGTGATCGCCGGCCAGGGCACCGTGGCGATGGAGGTGCTGCGCCAGCACCAGGGCCCGATCCACGCGATCTTCGTGCCGATCGGCGGCGGCGGCCTGGCGGCCGGCGTGGCCGCCTACGTGAAGGCGGTGCGCCCCGAGATCCGCGTGATCGGCGTGCAGGCGGCCGATTCCTGCGCGATGGCTCGGTCGATCGAGGCAGGAGAGCGCGTCACGCTCGGCGAGGTCGGCCTGTTCGCGGATGGCACGGCCGTCAAGATGGTTGGTGAGGAAACCTTCCGCTTGTGTCGCGAACTGCTCGACGAGGTGATCACGGTCGACACCGACGCGCTGTGCGCGGCGATCAAGGACGTGTTCCAGGATACGCGCAGCGTGCTGGAACCTTCGGGGGCCTTGTCGGTGGCGGGCGTGAAGCGTTATGCCGAGCGCGAGGGCCTGGAGGGCGAGACGCTGGTGGCGATCACCTCGGGCGCCAACATGAATTTCGACCGGATGCGCTTCGTGGCCGAGCGCGCCGAGGTGGGCGAGGCGCGCGAGGCGGTGTTCGCCGTGACGATCCCCGAGGAACGCGGCAGCTTCCGGCGCTTCTGCGAGCTGGTGGGCGAGCGCAACGTGACCGAGTTCAACTACCGGATCGCCGACACGCGCTCGGCGCATATCTTCGTCGGCGTGCAGATCCGTCGCCGCGCGGAATCGGCCGAGATCGCCGCGAATTTCGAGGCGCATGGCTTTCGCACCGCCGACCTGACCGACGACGAACTCTCGAAGGACCATATCCGCTACATGGTGGGCGGGCGTTCGCCGCTGTCGCGCGAGGAGCGGCTGTTCCGCTTCGAATTCCCGGAGCGCCCCGGCGCGTTGATGAAGTTCCTGTCCTCGATGGCGCCGAACTGGAACATCAGCCTGTTCCACTACCGCAACCAGGGCGCCGACTACAGCTCGATCCTGGTGGGCCTGCAGGTGCCGGCGGCCGATCGCGAGGCCTTCGATACCTTCCTGGCCGCGCTCGGCTATCGGTTCCAGGAAGAGACCTCGAATCCCGCCTATCGCCTGTTCCTGGGCTGAGGGATCGGTTGCGTGTGCATCGAGATGGGTGCTCGTGCAAGCATCTCGATGTCGCACCGTTCATTCGAAGGCGGGAAACCCGGCGCGCCCCTGCGTGGCGTCGATCAGCATGCTGCGTGCCGCTTCCACCTCGGTCACCGGCAGCTTGATGACGAGCTTCACGGTCATGCCGTAGGCGCTGTCGACGAGCTCGTGCCCGGCCTGCTCGATCCAGCGCCGCACGCGGGCCTCGTCGGGATAGCTCATCTCGATCGCGAGCCGCGTCATGGCGATGCGCTCGACGCGCTGCGCATCGAGCAGCGCGCCGGCAATCGCATCGGTATAGGCGCGCACCAGGCCGCCCGCGCCGAGCTTCACGCCGCCGTAGTAGCGGATCACGGCGCCCAGCACGCCGTCGAGATCGTGGTGGCGCAGCACCTCCAGGATCGGCCGGCCCGCCGTGCCGGACGGCTCGCCGTCGTCGGACATGCCGGACTGGCCGCCGGCCAGCAGCGCCCAGCAGACATGGGTGGCCGTGGCGTGCTCGGCGCGCAGCCGCTGCAGTTCGGCCATCGCGGCGTCGCGGTCGGCCACCGGAATCGCATGCGCGATGAAGCGGCTCTTGCGGATCTCGAGCTCGCAGGAGTAGGTGGTGGCGAGCGAGTAGGTCATGCGCGGGGGGATTGGAAGTCCATCGAAATCAACTGGTTGTTCCTTTTTTACCGCCTTTGGCATGAAGCGGGAGCGGGCCGGGAGGAATTTTACCGTGGCGGGTATCGAAGCGTGCCGATGGCTGCGCGGCAGAACCGCAGGATCGGCCGGGATGCCCAGGCGCCCTGCTTGGGACTGAGAGTGGCGCCAAGGAGCGCGTTTGCGGATATGTTCGCGTGACGATCGATCGTCTGGATCGATTTCATGGCGCGCGGCCGACATAAATGATGACTTGGTAAGTTTTCCTTAAATGCGTCGATTCGAATGGAAATAATTTCCGCGAATTAAGCTGATTGAAAGTTTCTGAATCGGCATTTTAGATGACCACGTCGGTTCAATACCGTTTTTCACGGATCAGTTTGCTCTCGTGATGCAACTTTTTGTAGAATCGCGGCGCTTGTATTGAATGCGGGTGCAGTTAAAAGAACGGAAAAGGAAGGCGGGGCATGGGCGCACAGGATCTGATAAGTAGCTGGATGACAGGCGGCATCTCGCAGAACGATCGCCTGATAAGACTCGACACGCCGCTCGGTGCGGATCGACTGCTGCCGCAGCGCGTGGTGGGCCGCTCGCGGCTCGGACGCCACTTCGAATTCACCGTCGATGCGGTTTCCACCTCGGGCGGCGTCGAGTTGAAGACGCTGATCGGCGAACCGGTGACCCTCTGGATCCAGCAGGCCGACAAGTCGTATCAGCCGCATCACGGCTACGTGCATACCGCGCGCCGGCTCGGTTCGAACGCGGGGCTCACCAGTTACCAACTGGGTTTCACCTCGTGGATGCACTTCCTGCGATTCCGGCGCGACCAGCGCATCTGGCAGGATCGCAGCGCCGACGACATCATCACCGACGTATTCAACACGCATCCGCAGGCACAGGGCCTGTTCCAGTTCGCGCTCTCGAAGCCGCTGCCGCCGCGCTCGTATTGCCGGCAGGACGAGACCGACTGGAACTTCGTGCACCGTCTGCTCGAGTGCGAGGGGCTGTACGGCTTCTGGCAGCAGGCGCCGGACGGCAAGTCCCACACCCTGGTGATCACCGATCGGCTCGCGGCGCTCGATGCGATGCAGCCCGGTGCGGTGTCGTTCTATCGTGCCGGCACCGGCAGCGAGACCGATGCGCTGGTGCAATGGGCCGGCACGCGCACGCTGCAGAGCGCCACGCTGACCACCCGCACCTTCGACTACAAGAACCCGGCCTCCCCGCAGAACCCGAAGGGCACCAACGTGCCCACCATGCCGAACCAGGGTTCCCTGCCCGAGCAGGCCGAAGTCTACGAATATACCGGCGCCTATACCTACGGCGGTCAGGATCGCGGCGACCAGCTCTCCAAGATCCGCATGGAGGAATGGGAATCGCGCGCCAAGCGCTTCGTCGGCACGGGCAGCCTGCGCGGCATCGACGCCGGGCGGCGCTTCGTGCTGGACGGCCATCCCGAACACGATCGCGATCGTGCTAGTCAGCGCGAATTCGCCGTGATCGAGACGGCCTGGACGATCGCCAACAACCTGCCGATCGGCAAGCAGGACCACGCGTTTCCGCACAGCCTGCAGGCCGTGGTGGACGCCGCGCGCGCGAACCACGCCGGCGGCGGCGCGTTCGCGGTGCCGCACGCCGACGGCTCGGAAGGCTTCTACCTGACCGAGATCGAGGCGCAGCGCACCAGCGTGCCGTATCGCAGCCCCTTCGAGCACGACAAGCCCCAAACGCATCTCGAATCTGCGATCGTAGTTGGGCCGCCGGGCGAGGAAGTCCATACCGACGCGCTGAACCGCATCAAGGTGCGCTTCATCTGGGATCGCCAGAACGACGGCGACGAGCGTGCCTCGTGCTGGGTGCGCGTGGCGCAGTCCGACACCGGCAGCGGCTACGGCGGCGTGCACATGCCGCGGGTGGGCGAGGAGGTACTGATCGACCACATCGGCGGCGACTGCGACCGCCCGGTGGTGACCTCGCGGCTCTACAACGGCGCGGCCAAGCCGCAATGGCATTCGAACGGCCTGTTGTCGGGCTACCGTTCGAAGGAATACGGCGGCACCGGCTACAACCAGCTCGTGATGGACGACGCCACCGCGCAGAATCGCGTCCATCTGTATTCGAGCAGCTTCGATTCGCACCTGCACCTGGGCTACCTGATCGACCAGACCGGCAATACGCGCGGCGCGTTCCTCGGCAACGGTTTCGACCTCAAGTCGCAAGCCTACGGCGCGATCCGTGCCGGCCAGGGTTTGCTGGTGTCCACCCATGCCACCACCAGCCAGCCGCTCGACGCCGGCGAGGCCACCGAGCAGTTGGTCAATGCACACGGCATGATCGATGCCCTGTCGCAGGCGAGCGAGACGAGCCAGGCCGAGAGCCTGCAGGCCGGCCGCGATTCGCTGGCCGCGTTCCGCGACGCCACGCGCCGCAACGTGGCGCCCGAGGCGCGCGGCGGCAAGACGGGCGGCGGCGGCAGCGGCAGCGCGAACGGCTTCGGCAAGCCGATCCTGCTGATGGCGAGCCCGTCCGATCTCGGCCTGTCGACGCAGCAGTCCGCGCAGCTCACGGCCGACCAGCAGATCAACCTGGTGAGCGGGCAGAACATCCATGTGGCGAGCGGCAAATCGCTGATCGCGAGCGTGACCGAGAGGATCAGCCTGTTCGTGCGCCAGGCCGGCATCAAGCTGTTCGCGGCCAAGGGCAAGGTGGAGATCCAGGCGCAGGCCGACGAAATGGCGCTCGCCGCGCTCAAGGACATCACGATCACCAGCAAGGACGGCAAGGTGGTGCTGACGGCTGCCAAGGAGCTGTGGATCGGCGCCGGCAATTCGTATATCAGGATCACGCCGAACGCGATCGAGAACGGCACGCCGGGGCAGATCACCGAGAAGTGCGCGTCGTGGGAGAAGCAGGGCGCGGCCGGCGGCAACCCGGCGCGGCAATCGTTCTTCGACAGCCAGAGCGAGCTGCAGTACAGCCAGCAGCTGATGCTCGACGAGGCGCTGCACAAGCCCGACGGCACGGCGATTCCCGTGAAGTACCAGTTCCGTGACGAGCTCGGCACCATCCTCGGCGCCGGCATGCTCGACGGCAGCGGCCAGACGCTGCGCGCGTTCACCGAGACGCCCACGCCGGTGCACGCGATCCTCGACATGAAGCAGGGCAAGTGGGAGACGCTGACGTACCAGGAGCCGTTCACGATGTTGAGCGACATGACCGACCGGGACAACGCGGGCGTGTTCGACTACGCCGATCACGACAACGTGGCCGAGGTGCCGGACGACGACGGACCGGACGAAGACGATGCGTCGCGGGCGGCCCCGGATGCGGAGCCGGCGGCGATCTGAGCGCATTCGCACGCGATCGCGGCGCGGGCAGGGCCGTGAACCAGACCAGAGACAGGGCAAGAGGCAGATGAAATTCGATCGCAAGATGGTGCAGTGGATGGCGGCCGCGTTGGCCGGTGCATGTCTGCAGGTGACAGGCGCGAACGCGCAGGCGCTGAACCTGCCGCTCGGCACGCCCGACGGGTTCTCGGCTTCGTCGATCAGGGACGTCGGGCAGGGCCGCTATTGCATCAGCGGCCGTGTGTACGACGACGCGGGGCCGAGCAACACGGCGATGGCCGTGCTGGTGGACGCCCGGCACCGCACGGTGCTGTGGAAGACCTCGATCCCGCATCCGCGCGACTACGTCGGCAATTCGGCCGTGGCCTGCGCGGCGAGCGGCGACGCCTACTATGTCGTCACGCAGCAGGACACCCAGGCCTCGGAGGCGCAGAAGCAAACGCGCGTCGTCGTCAGCCGCATCTCGAGTGCCGGCAGGATCGAGCAGCAGCAGACCATCGAGGCCGGCTTCGACGAATGGTTCTACGGCCTCGACGTGAGCGCGGCCGGCGTGGCCGTGGCCGGCGGCACCAGCGCCACCGCTCAGCGCAACGGACCGTTCGGCACCTTCGTGGCGCGCTTCGATCCGAACCTCGGCGCGCCGAAGCTCGGCAAGCTCGACAGCGGTGCGTTCTGGGTCGGCAGCAGCGCGCGGATCGACGCGCAGCACCTGCTCGTGGCCGGGCAGTTCATGCCGAACGCCGGCGCCGGCCGCGACGCGATCGCCGCCTCGCGAATCGACCTGGGCAGCGGCAAGTACCAGTGGTCCGCCTACCCGCTGCCCGACAATATCCGCTCGGCGCGCGCGTGGCTGTCGCCCGAGGGCGGCGTGGCCGTGGTCGGCCTCACGCCCTCGGAGATCGCGGTGGCCACGCTCGATCGCAACGGCAAGCCCGGCGTGTCCTTTGCCGGCAAGAAGACGCTCTGCACCATCGAGGCCGTGTCGATGGCGGGCAGCACGCTCCAGGCGATCGGCCGCGCCTGCGACGGCGCCGGGAACACCTCGCTGGTGTCGATCGACCTGAATGCGCGCACCCTGGGCGCGCCGCGTTCGCTCGGCGGCAAGCTCGAGGCGGCCGGCTTCGACGGCGGCGGCTGGGTCGGCGTGAGCCAGGGCCACGGCGCAGTGCTGCAACGCGGTGGGGAATGAGCCATGACAGCCGAGAAGAAGACCTATACCTACGACGACGAGATCCAGTTCATCAAGAACCTGTACTGTCCCGCGCGGCAGGTCGCCGACGAAACCGGCTGCTCGTGGCAACTGATCCTGGCGCAGGCCGCGCAGGAAACCGGCTGGGGCGAACACGTGCTGGCGGGCACCCACAACATCTTCAATATCAAGGCCGATCCGTCCTGGCACGGTGAGTCCAAGACCTTCACCGTGTGGGAGAAGGTCAACGGCAGGAAGGTGTGGGTGACCGCGCCGTTCCGCGTCTACGACTCCGTGCTCGACAGCCTGCGCGATCGCCAGAAGTTCCTCGCCTCGAACCCTCGCTACACGCGGGCCGGGTTGTTCGATCCCGGCACCAAGGGCGATCTCGGCAGGGAGGCGCAGGCGCTGCAGAGCGCCGGCTACGCGACCGACGAGAGCTACGCGGCCAGCCTGCAGAAGGTGTTCGACGGCAGGACCATGAAGCGCGCGATCGCCGCCGCACAAAAGGAGGGTTGCAAGGGCTGCCTGCCGTCGGTGAACGTGTATGTGCTCGACGCGGCCAAGGTGCCGATGGCCGACACGAAAATCAAGGCGAGCCAGGCGGGCAAGACGGCCGATCTCGTTACCGACAAGACCGGGCACGTGCAGGTGCAGGCCGCGATCTCGGGCGGACCGGTGTCGCTGCAGGCCTGGTCGGAGCACGACCATACCTGGGTGAGCATCGAGCAGAAGGTGACGCCGGCCACGCCGCCCGTGGCGCTGACGGTGATCGCGCCGACGCTGGTGGTGAAATCGGCCACCGAACTGCACAAGCCGGTGGCGGCGCCTACCGCGAGTGCGGCAGCGGGCGCCGCCGCCGCTGGTTCCGCCGCCGCGGCCTCGGCGCCGCCGGCGAGTGCCGGCCACCCACCGGCAGCCGCCAAGCCGGCCGCCGCGACGAGCAGCGGCCATGCCACCGCGGCCGGCCCGGCGCCCGCGCCGAGCCACGCGCCTGCCTCCGGCAATGGCGCTCAAGCGGCTCACGTCGCCGCCGAGTCCTATACCGTGCAGCGCGGCGATTCGCTCAGCAAGATCGCCAAGGCGCACGGCACCAGCTATCAGACGATCGCTCACCTGAACGGCATCGCGTCTCCGTATTTCCTGTTCCCGGGGCAGGTGCTGAAGATGCCGAAGAAAAGCACGGGGGGCGCGGCGTCGGCACCGGCCGGTGCCGCGCCCGCACCCGCGGCCATGCCGGCTTCGCACGCGCCTGTCCCCGCCGCCGCGCCTGCGGCCAAGCCGGCCGCGCCCGCATCCGCAACCGCGCCGAAAGCCACCGAGCCTGCCGCCTCGCATGCCGGCCCGGCGGCCTCGGCCGCCAAGCCGAAGCCCGGCGCGGACGTGCACGCGGTGCGTTATCGCGACACCGGCGACAAGCCGCAGACCGAAGTGCTGAGCGCGCGTCACGCGCCATGGATGGCGGTGGCCGAGGTGGAATTCCAGGCGCACGTGAGGCGGCGCGGCGGCGCGAACCCCGACCAGCACATCGAGGAGTATTTCAGCGCCACCTCCCTGGGCAAGCAGAAGTCGGATAAGCTGGCCTACTGCGCGGCCTTCGTGAACTGGTGCCTGCAGCGTGCCGGTTACAAGGGCAACAACAACGCGGGCGCGGCTAACCTGGCCACCTGGGGCCGCCCCACCAAGGGCAACAAGCCTGCCTACGGCGCGGTGGCCATCGTGCACTTCCCGGAAGGCGGTCATCACGTCACCTTCGTGGCCGGCCGGGCCACGTCGCCGCCCCATCCCCTGTCGATCGCCACCCTCGGCGGCAACCAGGGCCACGCCCACGAGGTCAGCCACAGCCGGCTGCCCGCGAGCTGGGTCACGCACTACCGGTTCCCGTCCGATTACGTGGAGCGCGACGAGGATTACGATCTGCAACTGGTGGCCACCGACAACGCGCGCATGAGCGCGGCCTCGACGCATTGAATACCGAGGGCCGCGTCGAGCGCGGCTCCCACGACAAGGCAACAGAGACTGACGATGAAAGTGAAAGCAGCACGCATGCTGGCGGCATCGACCGCCGTCGCGGCCGTATCGATGTCCGCCCAGGCCCAGCTCAGTACCACGCTGAGTTCGCCCGCCTCGAAGGACCAGCCCTACCAGGCCACGATTACCGTGGCCGACACGGGCAAGCCCGTCGATGGCAGGAAGGTCGTGGCCTATCACCTGGTGCTGAGCTCGAAGACCTGCCATTCCGATCTCTCCGGCACCGCGAGCTTCTTCTCGAAGACCGACAGCGGCGGCGACGATTCGGCCTTCCTGCCGAACGGCTATGCCACCAAGATCAACATGTTCAAGGGCAGCGACGGCAACGGCCAGGTTGAACTGGTGATGGACATCGAGTCGAAGCACCCGCGGCTGGTCGATTTCACGCTGACCGGTGCGCCCGCGACGCCGGGCGGCTGCGTGCCGAAGGACGGCATCGGCATCGAGTTCTACGGCGCGTCGAAGTAAGGCCGCCGCCATGATCGACTTCATCCGTCTCGGCGACACGCTCGAACACGGCGGCCAGGTGCTCGCCGCTTCGCAGACGATGAACTTCGACGGGAAGGCCGTGGCGCGCAAGGGCGACAAGGTCGACTGCCGGAAGCATCCCGGCACCAGCACGAACGTGATCGAGGAAGGCGACGCGACGATGACGGACGGCGGCATTCCGATCGCCCGGCACGGGCATCGCGCAAGCTGCGGCTGCAAACTGATCTCGAGCCTGGTGTAGCCGCTTCGAGATTGGACGCGACGGGGGCTTTCGAGGCGATGGCGCAGGCGCAATGGCTTGCCGCGCGTAAAAGAACTAAAAAAAGTCGACTCGAGCTGTCGATCACGCGAGAGCGCGAACCTTCCTGAATCGTCGTCGATGCGCGAGCGGGGCGCTGCCGCTCAGCTCGCGAGCTCCGCCCCGAAGAAGCGCGCCGCCCAGATCGGCGGCGCCCCGCGATAGAGCAAATGCAGCCCCTCGTCGAACGACACCGCCTTCAGCCCGTGCAACGCGGCCAGCGTGCCGAGCGCGGTGCCCGAATACAGCGAGATATGCCCGTTGCGCGGCATGCAGTACCACCACATGCCGATCCCGCCGTCGATCGGCCCTTCCGGAACCAGCAAGGTGCTCAGCAGGATCGCGCCATCGCCGTCGAGATAGGACAGCAGGGTTTCGATCAGCGCATGCGGCTCGGGATGATGCTCGAACACCTCGAAGGCGAGCACGTTCCGGAAGCTGGCCGGCGCCGGCGCGGCCTGCGTTCCGTCCGCATAGGGATCGTAGGACGCCACCTGCCCGAAGCCGCGCGCGGCCAGTTCGCGCTCGAGCTGGCCGAGCCCCGAGCCGAAATCGAGGCTCGCCTGGCCGGCCATCTCCGGAAAGCGGCTGGCGATCAGCTCGGCGTTGGCGCGGGCCCGGTCGCCGCGATAGTCGGGATCCTGGCGCGGGTAGTCGTCGTTGTAGACGTGCTCGGCGAAATCCGCCGGGCTCCAGTCGTCGAAGGCGCGCGTGAAGGTGAAGCGGCAGCGCTCGCAGCCGTGGTAGTAGACCGGCACGCCCGCATAAGGATCGAGCTTGCGCCCGGCGATCCGGTCGGCGCCGCCCACCGAGAAATCGACCACGCCGCACAGGCGGCTCGGGCCGCCGCAGCATTTGCAGGTGGTTTCGGGCTCGGCGACACGCAGGCGCTGAAGCGGCATGGCAGGTTCGTGGTGGGGAGGCAGCCGCCATCATGCCAAGTTTCGACGGTGCGCGCACTTCCATCGATTGGCGCGCATGCGAGCCGGGCCGGCCGGCCCGCGAGCGGCGCCGGCACGGGCGGGCATTCCCGGATGGACGCCGCCGGCGGCAGCCGGCGATGCGGCCCGGCGGCATACATCGACCGACCCCGATGTAAACATCGACACGTTGATATGGGTGCCGCTTTTTTGACTCACTACGATCGGCCCCAATCCATCGATACACATGCAAGGGGACGACTCGATGAATCCGACCGAGCAGCAGGTGCTGGCCGCCGCCGATGTCCTGATCGACGCCTTCGCGCGCCACGATCGCGAGGCCTATTTCGCCGCCTTCGCCCCCGAGGCGAGCTTCGTGTTCCATCACGTTGACACGCCGCTGCGCTCGCGCGAGGCCTACGAGCGCCGCTGGCGCGAGTGGGAGCGCGACGACGGCTTCACGGTGCTGGGCTGCGAGTCGCGCGAGCGCGCGGTGCAACTGGTGGGCGAGGGCACGGCGATCTTCACGCACGCGGTGCGCACCCGGCTGCGGACCCGTGCCGGCGAGGACCAGCTCGACGAGCGCGAGACCATCGTGTTCGCGCGCGCCGGCCGGCACTGGCTGGCGATCCACGAGCATCTTTCGCCGGCCTCGGCCCCGGCCGCCTGAGCGGCGCGGCGGCAGCAACACGCATCACCGCGCCGCGCATCGGCGCGCCGCCGTCGAACCGGGCGGCCAGCGCGATGCCGGCGGCGGGTAGCATCAGGACAACTGACCAAGGACCCCACATGGAACATCCAGGCACGACGGCAGCGGACCTCGGCGGCGCGGCAGCGCAGGCCCAGCCGCGCTTCTCCGCGATCGAGACGCGCTCGATCGACTATGTGCCCGACAGCGAGCGGCACGGCAAGGTGATCGACCAGGGGCCGTTCTGGTTCCTCGGCAATTTCCAGTTCTTCACCATCGCGATCGGTTTCGTCGGCCCGGGCATGGGCCTGTCGCTGGGCTACACGATCCTGTCGGGCACGCTCGGCATCCTGTTCGGCACGCTGTTCATGGCCTTCCATGCCTCGCAGGGCGCGCACCTGGGCCTGCCGCAGATGATCCAGTCGCGCGCGCAGTTCGGCTATCGCGGCGTGGTGGTGGTGCTGCTGGCCACCGCCTTCACCTTCATCGCCTTCAACGTGGTGGACGTGGTGCTGATGGCCAGCGGCCTGCATGCGATCTTCGGCTGGTCGCCCACCGCGATCACGCTGGTTACCGCGCTGTTCGCGCTGTTCCTGGCCGTCTACGGCCACGACTGGCTGCACCGCGCCTTCAAGTGGATGCTCTACGCGAGCCTGCCGCTGTACCTGGTGCTGAGCGCCGCGATCCTGCTCGGCGGCGTGCCGCCCAAGGCCGCCGCGCACGCGGGCGGCTTCAGCCTGGTGGCCTTCGCCTCGCAGTTCGCGGCCAGCGCCAGCTACAACATCACCTACGCGCCCTACGTATCCGACTACTCGCGCTACCTGCCGCGCCATACGCGGCCCCGCGCGATCATCGCGGCGGTGTTCGCGGGCGCCGCGTCGTCGGCGATCTGGCTGATCGCGCTGGGGGCGTGGCTGGCGTCGCGGCTGGGCGCCTCCGACGGCCTGATCGCGCTGAACGAGGCCGGCAACGCGATCTTCCACGGCTTCGGCGCGCTGATCGCGATCATGTCGATCGGGGCGATGGTCGCCACCATGGGCCTCAACAACTACAGCGCGATGCTCACGCTGATCACCGGCGCCGATTCGTTCCGCGCCGTGAAGCCCACGCGCACCATCCGCATCGTCACCCTGCTGCTGCTGTCGGCGGTGTGGGTGGCGATCTCGATGATGCTGAGCGGCAACTCGATCGACATCCTGTTCGCCGCGCTGACCATGATGCTCTACCTGCTCGCGCCGTGGACGGCGGTCAACCTGGTCGACTACTTCTTCGTGCGCCGCGGCCACTACGCCGTCACGCACCTGTTCACGGCCGAGGGCATCTACGGCGCCTGGGGCCTGCGCGGGCTGCTGTCCTATGCGATCGGCTTGCTCGCCTCGGTGCCGTTCTTCGTGCTGCCGGGCGTCTATACCGGCCCGCTCGCGGCGCGCCTGGGCGGCGTCGACATCGCCTGGGCGATCGGGCTGGCGGTGGCGACGCTGGCCTACCTGCTGCCGTGGCGCCGCATCGACACGCGCGCCGAGGCCGAGGCGATCCGCGACAGCGACGCCGCGCTGGGTCTGCACTGAAGCCTCGACGGCGGACCTGCCGCGCGGTTTCGCGTATGCGTCGCCGATCGGAGGAAATCCGCCATCGCCGTTGACCGGCCATGCGCCGGTCATGACAATCGATTCGCGCCATCCCGGGCGGATCGTTCCCGGCCGCGCCGTCGTGCCCGAGGCACGGCGGCTTGCGCCGCACATCCATCTCGTCGAACGCAGCGTTTCGCATGCGAGCCTTTCCAGGCATCGCGGCGGAACCCTGCGCGCCGCAACGGGTCGGTCGATGGCGGGGCAGTGTGTTGCCCGCGACGAAAACGATGACCCACGATTCATCGAAACAGGGAGAAACACGAAATGCAGAAGAGGGCTCTGGCGGCATTCGCCTGCCTGGTCGCGTCCTGTGGCGCGCATGCGCAAAGCAGCGTCACCTTGTTCGGCGTGCTCGACGAAGGCATCAACTACACCAGCAACGCGGGCGGTCATTCGGCCTGGCAGCAGACCAGCGTCGACCTGGTCACGAGCCGCTGGGGCATCAAGGGCAACGAGGACCTGGGCGGCGGATTGCACGCGATCTTCGACCTCGAGAGCGGCTTCCAGGTGGACAGCGGCCGTATCTACTACGGCGATCGCGTGTTCGGCTACCAGTCCTACGTCGGCCTGCAATCGGAGCGTTTCGGCACGATCACCTTCGGGCGCCAGTTCGATACGGTGGCCGATACCATCGCGCCGCTGACGGCCAACGGCAACTGGGCCGGCTACCTGTTCTCGCATCCGTTCGACAACGACAATACCGATGCCTCGTTCCATGCCAACAACTCGATCAAGTTCACCAGCGCCAGCTATCACGGGCTGACGGCCACCGCGCTCTACGGCTTCGGCAACCAGGCCGGCAACTTCGCGAAGAATCGCGCGATCGGCGCGGGCCTGACCTATGCCTGGAACACGCTGACGGTGGGCGCCGTCTACGAGGATCTCGGCTCGCCCGGCACCACCACGGGCGGCAGCGTCGCGCCCGACGACATGGACTTCATCGCGAACAACCAGAAGATCTACGGGATCGGCGCCAACTACGGGATCGGGCCGGCCACGCTGGGGCTGGTCTACACGCATGTGGTGGTGCAGCAGCCCACCGCCTCGCTGTACGCGGGCGCGTTCGCCTCGCCGGTGTCGCGGCTGCGCTTCGACAATATCGAGGCGAATGCCAAGGTCTATGTGCGGCCCGACCTGTTCGTCGGCGCGATGTATACCTATTCGCGCGCGCAGCTCGGCACGGGCAGCGGCGAGAACTCGCTGCACTGGAACCAGGTAGGGCTGATGGCGCAGTACTCGCTGTCCAAGCGCACCGGCATCTATTCGCAGGTGGCGTACCAGAAGAGCAGCGGCGGGAATACCGGCACGCCGCTGGAGGATGCGTTCGTGCTCGGCTCGGCGGGGCAGTCGTCGAACTCGCATCAGGTCGTGGCGCGCGTGGGGATCACGCATTCGTTCTGAGGGCATGCTTGCCGATGAGGCGCCGCGCAAGCGACGCTTCGCGACCCCGGGGCGTTATGAGTTTGCGTCGCGGTGCCGTCTGTCGGCATTCCGCCTCGGTTCCCGTCAGCTAACTGCATTCGCGACGATCCCGTTCGGGCTTCGCGAAGCGACAGCCGACGATCCGTGAGAAGACGTTTTCGATGCGCGTTCAATTGTGATGCAGCGTCTCGATGACAAGTTGGCGAAGCCAACGGATCCCCTCGTCATTGTCGAAGTTACGGTGCCAATGAACGGTTGATTCAATGTCAGGTATTTCAGCCGGCATCGGATAGATAGAAAACCGGCCCGTTTCATTGAACATGAGTGCCGCGCCTTTATGGAGTGTCACCATCCAGTCCGTACGCTCGAGGATCCGCGGAACCACCGTGGCCGCTGGTTGTCATGTTCACATGCAGGCATTCCAGGAATTTTTGCCGTGGCGACTTCCGGACCGGTAGGTGCGGGCACATCACCCGTGATCCAGGTCGCGGCCGACGCAGGAGGACTCGGCGACATTGCGCTGCAAGCAATTCGCCGGTGACCCCGGCGTAGCGTGGTTGCGCGACACGATCCACATGATGTTCAGCCGGACCGACGGCTGATGCGCCTTGGTTCGCTGGACCGGGCAGCTTATCGTCGACATCCCGGCCATGATTCAGGGCGATCCGGGAGGTCGGTATCGAGTACGACGCTCCTGATCTCGAGCCGGAAAGCTCAAGAATCGCCAAGCTGGTCGACACCGTTAGTCACCGGCTTGCCGCGCCGCCACCTGCGCCGCCAGCGCACCAAACAATACGTCGAGACTGAGCTCGAAGTTGGCCTCCAGGCGTTCCACGGCCAGATGCGGCGCGATGGCCCGTACATGCGGATAGGCGATGCGCTCGGGCGCATGCTCGAGCAACAGCGTCGTCGCATCGTCGACCTGCTCGCGACTGGCCACCTCGGCCATCCCGGCGCCGCAGACATAACCGCCGATCAGCCGGAACCAGAAGGCGGATTCCTTTGCGCTCAGACCCAGTTCGGCGAATGCCGCGAGCACTTGCTCGTAAAGCGCGAACGCGAAATCGGTATTGAAACGCCGGCTGGCCAGCAGGATGAAGGCGCGCGGATGCGCAATGGCGACCGCACGCTGGTTGCGCATGAATTCGCGCAAGCGCTTTAGCGGCGGCAAAGAGGCATTCAGTTGCTGGCCAACCAGCAGTTGCTCCATGACGGCGTCGAGTAATTCGCCCTTGCCCTTGAAGTGATGGTAGATCGCCATGGCCTCCACGCCCAGCCGAGCTCCGAGCCGCCGCATCGAGCAACCGTCCAGCCCTTCGTCGTCGATCAGCGCCAGCGCGGCCTGCGCGATGCGCTCGCGGGTCAGGGGTTCGCGCGGCGTCTCCTTCTGCGCCACGCCTTTTGTGCTTCGTGCCATGCCTCTCCTTTACACCGTAAATTTCGCATGATAATTTCTGCGCCATCGTAACTTACAGTGTAAGGAAAGGCCATCGTGAATGCTTTCCCGACTCCCCGAGAAATGGCCGCTCTCGCCGATCAGGCCGAAGCCCTGGCCTGGTCCGATTTCATCGCCGCCGCACCGGAAACCCTCAAAACCGAGCTGGGCCTCAGCGTCGAGCAGGTGGGCGACGCCACCCTGCTGATCGGCCCCGGCACGTCACTGACCTATTTCAACCGGGTGATCGGCCTTGGCATGCGGGGCGAGGCCACCGCGAACCAGGTCGACCGGATTGTCGAGCGCTATCGTCGCGCCGGCAGCCCCGCGTGGCTCCTGCTCTGGAGCGATCTGGCCCGGCCCGCGACGATGCCTCCGATGCTGGCCGGCCGGGGCTTCACGTATCCGGCAGCAAGCAGCTGGGTCAAGTTATACAGGGACGCGCAAGCGCCCGCGCCGGTCGCGAGTGAACTCGCAATCGTCGAAGCCTCGGCCGACCAGGCCGTCGAGCTCGCGCGTGTCGTGGTCGGCGTGTTCGGCATGCCTGCCTTTGTCGGCGAATGGTTGGTGCGAGTGCGGGGCAGGACCGGTTGGAAACTGTATGTGGTGCTCGACGGCGAGCGCGTAGTCGGCGGGGGCTGCCTGTTCGTATCGGGCGAACAGGCCTGGTTGGGCTGGGGAGCGATAGCGGAATCGCACCGCCGCCGTGGTGGCCAAAGCGCCCTGATCGCACGCCGCATCGAGGATGCCATCGCCTCGGGTGCCCGTCATCTGTTCGCCGAAACGGGCGAACCCGCAGAAGGCAGCCGCAACGCCTCGCTCGACAACATGCTGCGAAATGGATTTTCCCGAGTCATATCGCGTCAGAATGTCGTGGGACCGACATTCTGACCTGGCGTAGCGTGTGCCGATTCCTGGCGCGGTCCAGGGCGAGGGTTGCTCGATGTCTTGCATGGTCGAGACGAGGCGCGCACGCCGCCCGACACCGTGACGGCGGCTTCCGTGCCGTCCGTGTGGCCGAACGCCCATGAATCGCCGCCGCTGCGCATCGCATGCACGACCGCCTGATGCCGGCCGAGCTCGGCCGGCGTCGGACGCACGCCGTGCTCGACGAAGTACGCCTTCGATCCGGCCACCAGCCGTCGTCCGCTCACCACACGACGTGCCCTCAGACTCGCAACCGCCCCGACAGCCCACCGCTGATTCGCGTACCGAACGTTCCGCGCGCTCCGCGCCTTCGATAGCGATGCGTGATCCGCAGCTTCCGCGAGCGGCGCGGGAATGCGCTCATGCTCGCGCGGAATAGGTCTTATCTCCACCATGGTGCTTCCGAGGCAAAGGCCGATCGACGAAAGTGAGGGCATTCCAGTCACGTATCCAGGAGTCACTTCATGTACCAGGTCTACGCGTTTGCCACGCCGAATTCCGTCAAGGTTCCGATCGCGCTCGAAGAGCTCGGTTTGCAATATGAACTGCATTCGGTCAACGTCAGGAAAGGCGAACAGAAGCACCCGGATTTCATCGCACTGAACCCGAACGGCAAGGTGCCGGTGCTCCGTGATGGTGAGCGGGGCTTCACGCTGAGTGAGTCGGCGGCGATCCTGGTTTATCTCGCCGAGCGTCATGGTGCGCTGCTGGCCGAGGATCCGCTGACGCGCGCCCGGACTTTCGAGCAACTGTTCGCGCATGCTTCCGGTCTCGGCCCGGCATTCGGGCAGGCCGGGTATTTTCTGCGCTTCGCGCCCGCGGAATCCCCCGGGCATGCGCTGGACCGCTTCGCGCAGGAAGCCCGACGTCAGCTTGGCCTTCTGGATGCGTTACTGGCCGGCCGCACGTTCGTGGCGGGGGAAGACTTTTCGATCGCCGACATCGCCCATTTCGGATGGATCTGGCGACGGACCTTTCCGGACCTGACGCTGGACACGGCACCGAACGTGCAGCGCTGGTACGACGCCGTGGCAAGCCGCCCGGCGGTGGAGCGAGCCATCGGCAGGATCGAGGCGCTCGCCGAAGGCAGGCAACCGGCATGACACGGACGCTGTCGAGATACCGTCCTCTCATCGCGCTCGCCGTGCTGTCGAGCGCGGCAAGGATGATCAGTAGCCGCTCGTCGTCGACGCCGGCAGCGGCGCCCTTGTCGAGCGCGGCCGTGAGTGCGGAGCTTGCCCGGATGGTGGGCTTTGGCATGGTCTAGATGACGCCCAGTATTCGATCCACCACCTATCACCCACTAGTGAACGATATGAACAGACTTTTCAGCCGCATCAACGTCGGCCCTCTCGAACTCGACCACCGCGTCGTTCTCGCGCCCCTGACGCGGATGCGCACCGAAGAAGGCAACATACCCGGTGATCTGATGGTCGACTACTACACGCAGCGTGCGTCCCGCGGCGGGTTGCTGATTAGCGATGCGACCGCTGTTTCGCCGCTTGGCATCGCTTACGTCGACGCACCGGGGATCTATACGGAAGCCCAGATGCGCGGATGGCAGCGTGTGGTCGACGCCGTGCACGCCAGGGGGGCGCGCATCTTCCTCCAGATGTGGCACGCGGGTCGTCAGGCGCATCCGGCCAACACGGGTGGCCTGACGCCGGTTGCGCCGTCGGCACTGCGCTCGCTCGAACATGCGGCTATCCGTGACGCGAACGGAAGTATCGTCGAAGCGGAATTGGTCGTGCCGCGCGTGCTCGAGATCGATGAGATCGAGGCGATTGTCGAGCAGTTCCGTCGCGGCGCCGAACTTGCCTTGCAGGCGGGATTCGACGGCGTGGAACTGCACGGTGCGAACGGCTACCTGTTCGAGCAGTTCCTGCTGGACGGTACCAACCAGCGCACGGATCGATACGGCGGCCCGATCCCGAACCGCGCACGTTTTCTGTTCGACACGCTGGATGCCGTGGCATCCGTGTGGGGACCGGGTCGAGTGGCGCTTCGCCTGTCGCCTAGCGGAACTTATGGAACGATGTCCGACAGTGATCCGTATGCAACGTTCGGCTACGTGGCTCGCCGTCTCAACGATTACGATCTTGCGTACCTGCATTTGATCGAACCGCGTATTCGCGGCATCGTCGAACAGGCGACGCGCGAGACCGACGTGACGTCGAAGGACATCCGCCAAATCTATCGGGGGACCATTATCGCGGCGGGCGGCTTCACGGGCGCCAGCGCGGAACAGATCATTGCTGACGGGCATGCGGATCTCGTGGCCTTCGGCCGGATGTTCATTTCCAATCCCGATCTGCCGTACCGCCTGCGCCAGGGCAGGCCGCTCGCACCCTATGACCGATCGACGTTCTATGGTGGAGACGGACGAGGGTATACCGACTATGCGCGGGATTCGCAGACGATTGCGTGACGGAGCGTGTCAATCGCTGGTGTTCCCTATCTCAGGAAACGGTCGCAAAGGCGCCCGGCGCTCATTCGCCTGCCTGGAGGTGTAGAGGTGGTCAGGCGTCTCGCCATGAAGTCTCGGACGGCAGCCCAGCCGGCTGCGGAGTCCGGCAAACTGCGGATTCGCTTCGCGCGCCGATTTGATCGTCATGCCGCTTGGTTCGTGCCGGCCGCCGCCGTGATCGGCTCGCGATGCGTGGATGGCTGGCGTAGGCAGGCGCCGACCTCGCACTAGCTGTCGCGGCAAGGCCCCGTCGACTCGCGCACCCTCAAGACCGCCGGCACCGCATGCCCGTGCCGCCGCGGCTTGCCATCCAGCGCATCCAGCAGATGCCGCGCCGCAACCACGCCGATCTCGCGCGTATCCACGTGCATGGTGGTCAGCGGCGGCCGCGCCTCGCTCGCGATCGCCAAATCGTCGAAGCCGGTCACGGACAACTGCCCGGGCACGGCGATCCCCAGCGCTTCCGCTTCCCGCAGCACGCCCAGCGCGATATGGTCGTTGCCGCAGATGATCGCGCTCGGCCGCGATCCCGCTTGCTGCCAGATCGAGCGCAGGGCGCGCCGGCCGAAATCGAGCGTGGCTTCTCCCTCGAGCAGATGCTCGGGGCGCACCGCCAGGCCGTGACGCGCAAGCGCCGCGCTGATGCCAGCCAGCCGGGCCTGAACGCGGTCGTTGCCGTGGGTCGACTGGAGGCAGACCGCGAAAGCGCGATGGCCGAGCCCGATCAGGTGCTCGGTGATCTCGCGATAGGCGGCATGGTTGTCGAAGCCGATGCAGTCGTGCGGGCTGCCCTCGCGCCAGGCGTACAGCACCACATAGGGTACCCGCCAGACGCGCAGCGCATCGAACAGCGCCGGTGGATGCGCCTCGCCCACCACCGCGATCGCTTCCACGCCGCGCGCGAGCATGGCATGGACCTGCGACAGCGCCTCGTTCGGGTCGTAGTTCGAGCAGCCGAGAAACAAGGTGATGCCGCGCGCGGCGAAGCTGGCCTGCATGCCGCTGACCTGCGAGGCGAACACCTGGTCGTCGAGCGTGGGAATGACGATGCCGGCGATATGGCTGCGGGTGGAGGCCAGCGCCCGCCCGGCCGCATTGGGGAACCAGTTCAGTTCCAGCGCGGCCTGCTCGACGCGCGCGCGCACCTGCTCCGATACCTTGCCGGGTTCGTTGTAGACGCGCGAGACCGTGGCGGTGGACACTCCGGCGCGCTTCGCCACGTCGGACAGCACCGCGCGCCCGCTGCCGCGGCGCGCGCGCGCGCCGCTCGAGCGCTGTACCGGCGACGGTTCTCCGTCTTCAGGGGCCGGGGTGGAGGCGTAATCGGAGGAACGGGGCATCGACAGTCGGTTTCGTGCAGGCGGTTCGCCATCTTACCCGCTGCGGGCCGGGCAGCGCCTGGTCAGGCCGCGGCGGCGATGCGCGCGCGGAAATGCTCGGTGCCCTCGACGATCTTGTCGAGCACGGCATCGAGCGCCCAGAAGCGTTCGCGTACGTCGTAGTCGATCACGCGGCAGCGGATCGACTGGAAGGTGCCGATGCGCTGGTGATAGATCTTCGCGAGAGCCGGGTAGCCGAGCGCTTCGGACACCGCTGACAGCACCAGGAAGGTCGAAAGTTCCTGCGCCAGCGCGGGGTTCTCGTCGGCACGATTGCGCAGCCAGTGGTACAGGTCGGGATGGAAGTTCGTGAACACGCCGTTGAATCCGCCCGAGCCGGCCTTCATCGCATCCCAGGCGATCGCGGCGTTCGCGTTGAGGACCGTCATCGGCGAGCCCTGGGCCAGCGCGACGCGGCGCTTGACCGTGTCGAGATCGCAGCTGACGTCCTTGAGCATCACGAAGCGGCCCGTATCGATGCACAGCTTGAGCTCGTCGTCGGACAGCAGGCGCCGGTAGGGCGCCGGGCATTCGTACAGGCCCAAGGCAATGTCCGACGGCAGGCGCTTGATCAGCCGGCGCAGGTTCGCCGCGAACGCCTCGGTGCCTTCACGGCGCGGATCGAGCCGATTCGTCACCAGCACGATGCCGTCCGCGCCCGTTGCGGCCGCAGCGTTCAACTCCTCGGCCTGTGCATCGGGGTCGTCGCTGATGTGGCCTGACACCACCACCGGCACGCGGCCCGCCACGCGCTCGACCACGAAGCGGCCCAGCGCGGCACGCTCGGCCAGGCTCAGGAACTGCATTTCGCTGGACTGGGCGACCGCGAACAGCGCGTCGCTGCCGTGCGCGAGATACCACTCGATCAGCCGTTCGAGCCCGGCATAGTCGATCGCGCCGTCCTGGTCGAACGGCGTCAGCATGACCGGAACGATGCCTTCGATGGATTGCGACGCGCGTGTCGCGAAGAGGGGGGATGTCATGTCGGTGTCCTGCCGTGTGAGGAGTGAATAGGGCGCAGCTCAAGCCGGCGCACGGGCCGTGCTGCCGGGTTGCGCTTCGCCCTCGATCGGCTTGCGCACCAGGAACAGGTAGCTCATCGCGCCGACGAAGGCGATCGCGGCGGCGGTCAGCAAAGCCGGCACGAAGGACCAGGCCTGCGCGATGTAGCCGGTGAGGATGGGTGCCAGGGCGCCGCCGAGAAAACCGCCGAAATTCTGGATCGCGCCGAGCGAGCCGACGCGATTGGGCGGCGCCGCGGCCGTCGCGAGCGCCCAGGAGCAGGCCGAGGCCGCATTGGCCAGGAAGATCACCACCGAGATGCAGACGATGGCGACCGTATTGCTTTCCACCAGCGCAGCCGGCACCGTGAATGCCACCATGCCGAGCATCGCGATCACCACCGCGTTGCGCCGGCTCGCCACCGGCGAGGTGCTGCGCTTCGTGATGAGGTCGGAGAACCAGCCAGCGCACAGTGCGCCGAGAAAGCCGCAGAAGAAGGGCAGCGAGGCGGCCATGCCGGTATGGATCAGCGTCATGTGGCGCTGCATGGTCAGATAACCGGGCAGCCAGGTCAGGTAGACCCAGTTCAGGTAGACCGAGCCGAAGAAGCCGATCAGCATGCCCCAGGTGGTCAGGTTCGAGAACAGGGCACGCCAGTCGGCGAAGCTCAGGTGTTCGGCGGCCTGCGTCTTTGCCGCGTCGCCCTGCAGATAACGGGCTTCCTCGGCCGTCAGCACCGACGGGTTCGGGTCGCGATAGACGGCAAGCCAGATCACCGCGACGACCAGGCCGAGCGCGCCGGTGGCGATGAAGGCCCAGCGCCAGTGGAACTCGGCGACCAGGATCGACAGGCAGAGCGGGGCGAGCGCGGTGCCCAGCGGCGAGGCGGAATTGAAGATCCCGGTGGGCTTGCCGCGCGAGCGCAGCGGAAACCAGTTGCTCACCACGCGCGCGGCGGACGGAAACTGCGGCGACTCGCCGATGCCCAGCACGATGCGCGCGACGATGAACCAGCCGAAGGTCGAGACCAGGCCGCCCGCCGCCTGCGCGAGCGACCAGACGATCAGGCCGATGCCGAGCAGCCGGCGCGGCCCGATGCGATCGACGAGACCGCCGACCGGCAACTGGAACAGGGCGTAGCTCCACGAGAACGCCGACAGCAGCAGCCCCATTTCGCCGAGCGAGAGGCCGAGGTCCTTGCGGATCAGCGGATTGGCCACCGCCAGTGTGCCCCGGTCCAGGTAGTTGACGATGCCGCTCACCATCAGCAGCGTGAGGGCCACGATCTGGGCGCGGCGCACGCGGGGTGGGGCCTGCTCGGGCGTGAGGCTTGGCTTCATGCTGTCGTCTCCATGCGTTTTCTTGTTGGGCTGCGGCGCTGGTCGCGTGCAGTCGGGGCTACCGGGCGACGAGGGCGGGCGCGGTTCGCGCCCGGACCTCGGCCTGCGTCGGAATGGATGCCTGCGCGCCCTGGCGCGTGACGCTGAGCGCGGCGGCCTGCTGGCCGAATTCGATCGCATCGCGCAGGCTCGCGCCGCGCACGTGCTCGGCGGCGAAACCGCCTACGAAGGTGTCGCCGGCGGCCGTGGTGTCGATCGCCTCGACGCGTGGCGCGGGCAGATGGCTGGCCTCGTCGCCGCGCGCATACCAGGCGCCCTGTGCGCCGAGCGTGACGATCACCGTCTTCACCCCTTTGGCGAGCAGGCATGCCGCGGCCTCGCGGGCGGCGGCAGGGCCATCGACGGGCAGGCCGGTCAGCAGTTGGGCTTCGGTCTCGTTGAGGATCAGGAAGTCGACCTGCCGGTAGAGCGCATCCGGAAGCGGCTGCGCCGGCGCGGGGTTCAGCAGCACCGGCGTGCCGGCTCGCGCGGCGAGCGCCACGGCGCGCAGGACCGTATCGAGCGGCACCTCGAGCTGGCAGATCAGCAGGCCGGCGGCGTCGATGGCGTCCCGTGCCGCCTCGACGTGATCGGGGGCGAGGCGGGCGTTGGCGCCCGGGGACACCACGATCGTGTTCGCGCCGTCCTCGGCCACCGTGATGACCGCGGTGCCGCTTGCGACGCCGGCAACCGTGTGCAAATGGGCGGTGTCGATGCCTTCCGCCTGCAGACCGTCCCGAAGCTGCACGCCGAAATCGTCGGCGCCGAGGCAGCCGAGCATCGCCACCGACGCACCCAGGCGCGCCGCGGCCACGGCCTGGTTGGCGCCCTTGCCACCGCCGAAAGTCGCCAGATCCCCGCCCAGCAAGGTCTCCCCGCGTGCGGGAAGACGCTTCGCCTGCACCGCGAGATCCATGTTCGCGCTGCCGACGACAAGGATCGAGGCCGGTATCTGCCGATTCGTCGGCGCAATGTTAGCGCTTACATTTTGGGACGTTTGAGGATTCGACATATCAAATCGGTGCGGAAATGAATGAAGGCGTGGACGTGTTAGCGCTTACATTGATGTTGCCGGAGCATAGCAGGGGAGCGGCAACGGCGGGGAGTAGGGGAACTCCTTAAGCCGGCGGGCTCCGGGTTCCCCTGGATAAGACCGTCAAGCGGTGCCGGCCGAGCGCTGCCCGGCAGGTCAGTTGCGAACGATCCGATCCCAACCCGCCATCGCCATCGCCATCTCGGCGATGGCTTGGAGTTCTGCTCTTTCGGCGCCATCCCGCGCTCGGATCGTCATGCACTCTGGACTGTCTGGAGGAACCTCGCGAACTTCACGACATCCGGTGATCCCGGAAATTCGCCTTCGGCGGCGGCCTTCTCGAAGCGCGACAAGAGCACGTCGAACGCGCCGCCCCGTGTGGTCCGCATCAGGTCACCGAGTTCGGTATGGCCATCGCTTCCGACCGTGTGCCGGCGCGCTGGTGGGAAGCCGGGACGCTTCGCATTCGGCTGCGTGACGTTCGGGCCGGTGGACGGGATGTGACGAGGGGCGCCCTGTTCGCGAGGCCGTTCCCTTCTCAGGCGTCGATCAGCCGCCGCGCTTCAGATTCGCGTCGTTGGCCAGCTTTTCAAGTTCCTCGGTGAACAACTGGTATCTGGGGTTGTCGTTGACCATGGCCTGGCGTTGCTGGACCTCGCCCCAGGCTGCCGGGGTCTGATTCTTCGCGGCTTTCTTCTGCTCCAGCATGCCCCACTTCTTCCGGTAGTAAATGGTCCAACTCTTGATCTCGGGCTTCTGGGTGACCAGCAGTTCGAGTTTGGCGTAGCACGACTTCGGCTTGCCCGGCAGGTTGTCGCTGGCCTTGGGGCCATCGTGGATGGTGCAGGGGCTGTCGGACAGATAAAGCCGGACTTCGTCGGGCTCCTCGCGGTTGAAGTGCGTGCCGTACTGCTTGATCATCTCGTCCCAGCCCATGATGACGCGTTCCTCGGCATGGCCCACGCCACCGTCATCGTCCCCGCCCATCCCTTGCCGCCCGACATAGTCGGCAATCTTTTCGTTAATGGTGCGCCTCACGGCGTTGAAATTGCTGGCCTCGAGCTTGGTCATGGGGCCGATCGGCTTGCTGCGGGCGTTGGCCTCGTCGAGACTGCTCTTCAGCTCGTTGCCGATGACCTGCAAGGTGTTTTGTGTCGAGATGGTCACCCAGAAGCGCTTGTTGCCGGAGCTGCGGTTGCCCAGCTCGGCAATGGCCCAAACCCGGTTCTTGCCGATGCTGTTTCTCGCGATATTCGCGAAGGCCTGGCCGAGTTCGTCGAACGAGGCGAGAAGATTGGGTAGCACGTTGTTTCTCCTGGGTGACATTGCGATCGATACCGTTTCGTGTCCAGAACAGCGCAACGGACGGATTTATTCCATGCCGGCATCGTTTTCGACTTGCCGCTGCGAGACGGGAGCGAAGCCTAGGGGTGGCGCGCGAGCAACTCCGCGTTCCCGTGGCGATCGACTGCAAGGACCCAAGCCCGGCGTCAGTTGCGCGCGCCGGTAGTCAGCGAATCTTGTTTTCGCCACGCCTTCCGGCGCTGTGTCATCACGGACAGCGCACCTCGCGCAACCTTCCACCACGCGAATGGACGAGGATCTGCGAGCATGCTCAACGCCCGCGCATAATCCAGCGTAAGTCCCGGCGTCCATGCCATCGTGACCGCGCGTTCCCCGCCTGCACGCCGCCCCATCGGCTCGGGGGGGCATTACATCAGGTCATGACGGCCACAACAATTTCGGCGTTGTCCGCCGTAAATTGGCTCTCTATATTCGAATCGCCCCGATGATCGAATGCCCGATGCGGCGCGCCATTGAAGCCCCGCGCCGGACGACGTTTCCACTTCCAACGTGTCGAGGAAGATTCACGATGAGAATCAACCGTTTGTGTCAGGCTGCCATAACACTCGCGATCGCCAGCGCGAACGCCGCGCCGGCATTCGCTGCCGGCCAGATCACCTTCGTTTCGCAGGGCGGCGCCTATCAGGAGGCGCAAACCAAGGCCATTCTCGATCCGGCCGCCAAGCAGCTCGGCATCACGATCAACCAGGACAGCATCCCCGACGCCTGGCCACAGATCAAGGCGCAGGGCGCCACCGGCAAGCCGATCTGGGACGTGGTGGACACGCCCACCTCGAACTGCCTGCGCGGCGGCCACGATGGCCTGATCGAGAAGCTCGACTATTCGAAGATGCCCAATGCGGCCTCGATCCCCGAGAAATACCGCACGCCGTATTCGGTGCCGTACGAGTTCTATTCGAGCGTGATCGGCTACAACAGGAAGACCGTCAAGAAAGTGCCGCACAGTTGGGCCGACTTCTGGAACGTGAAGGGTTTCCCCGGCACGCGCGCGCTGCGCAACGATCCGCAGACGACGCTCGAGGCCGCGCTACTGGCCGACGGCGTGCCGCGCGACAAGCTATACCCGCTCGACGTGGACCGTGCGTTTCGCAAGCTCGCGCAGATCAAGCCCGACATCGCCGTGTGGTGGACCTCGGGCGGCCAGTCGGCGCAGTTGCTGCACGACGGCGAGGTGGACATGGAGATGATCTGGAACGGTCGCGCGAGCGCGGTGGCCAAGGACAATCCCGACATCGTGTTCACCTACGAGGACGGCATCCTGCAGAACACCCAGCTGTGCATCCTGAAGAACGCGCCGAATCTCGCCAACGCGGTGCGCTTCGTGGACGCGGCCGTGTCGCCGGACCTGCAGGCCAACCTGCCAAAGTACATCGATTACGGCCCGGGCAACCCCGCCGCCTACGCCGGCAACAAGATCTCGGCACAGCGCGCGGCGGAATTGCCGAGCTCGCCGGCGAACGCGGCCAAGCAGGCGCTGATGTCGGAGACGTGGTGGGCCTCGCCGGCCGGCATCGACGCGAAGGCACGCTGGCTCAAGTTCATGCAGCAGTGAAGAGGGCCGGTGCGGCGCGCGCTCGATATGCGCCGTACCGTGTCTTTCAGGGTTCCCCGATCTTCCGGTGGTGCCGCGCGGCGTCTCTTACCCGTCCTTCATCGTGTATGACTATCTGATCCTGGGTGGTGGTTCGGCCGGCTGCGTGCTGGCCGCCCGGTTGTCCGAGGACGCCACCGCCTCGGTCTGCCTTGTCGAGGCCGGCCGCAACGTCGAGGCTGCAAGCTTGCCGCCCGAGATGCGCAGCCGCTATCCGGGCCGCGCCTACCTCGACGCGCGCAATCTCTGGGCACGCCTGCAGGCGCGCATGAGCGAGCTGGCCGCGCCTCGCCGCTACGAGCAGGCGCGCGTGCTCGGCGGCGGCTCCGCGATCAATGCGCTGATGGCGAATCGCGGCGCCCCGGCCGATTACGACGAATGGGAGGCGCTCGGCGCGACCGGCTGGAACTGGGCCGCCTGCCTGCCATATTTCCTGAAGCTCGAGCGCGACGTCGATTTCGCGGGCCCGCTGCATGGCGCGAGCGGCCCGCTGCGCGTGCGTCGCGCGCCGCCCGAGCGACTCTCGCCATTCGTGCGCGTCGTGCTCGACGCGCTCGGCCGCCAGGGCCATCCACTGCGCCTGGATCAGAACGGGGCGTGGGAAGACGGCGCCTTCATCGGCGCGATCGCGGTCAGCGATCAGGGGGAGCGCATTCCCACCTCGGTCTGCTATCTCGACGACGCCGTGCGCGCGCGCTCGAACCTCGCGATACTGACCGACACGCAGGTCGAGCGTGTGCGCTTCGAGGGCCGCCGCGCGGTGGGCGCGGAGATGCTGCGCGCCGACGGCAGCCGTGCCGTGTTGTCGGCACGGCGGGTGATCGTCAGCGCCGGCGCGATCCACAGCCCGACGCTGCTGATGCGCAGCGGGGTGGGGCCGGCCGACGTGCTGCGCGAGCACGGCATCTCCGTGGTGGCCGCACGCGATGGCGTGGGTCGCAATCTCATGGAGCATCCGTCTATCGCGGTGTCGGCGTTCCTGCCGCGCGAGATGCGCACGCCGTTTCCGGACGAGCATCACGAGCAGGCTATCGTTCGTTATTCTTCGGGGCTGCCCGGCACGCCGCCCGGCGACATGCACGGCGCGATCCTGTCGCGCTCGGGTTGGCACTCGATCGGGTACCGGCTCGGCACGATGTTCTTCTGGGTCAACAAATCGTATTCGCGCGGACGGGTCACACTGGCCTCGACCGATTCGGGCCACGAGCCGAACGTGGCGTTCTCGATGCTGTCGGACGCACGCGATCTCGAACGGCTCAAGGGCGCGTTGCGCTTCGGCGCGTGCACGCTGGCCGAGCCGGGGCTGGCCGCGCGGCTGGGGCCCCGCTTCCCGTCGAGCTATTCGCCGCGAGTGGCGGCCGTGGCATTGCCAGGCAGATGGAACGCGTGGCGGCGAGGCGCGCTAAGCGGGCTGCTCGACGCGGCGGGGCCGTTGCGCGGCGCGCTGATCGAGCGGGTGGTCACGCAGGGCGTGTCGCTGGCTACGCTGCTGGCCGACGATGCCGCGCTTACCGAGTTCGTCACACGTTCGGTGGGGGGCACCTGGCATCCGTCGGGCACCTGCCGGATGGGCGCGGCCGACGACGCGATGGCCGTGACCGGCGCCGACGGCGCGGTGCATGGCGTGGACGCGCTCACCGTGTGTGATGCCTCGCTCATGCCGTCGATCCCTTGCGCGAACACCAACGTGCCGACCATCATGGTCGCCGAGCGCATCGCCGACATGTTGCTGGCGAAGTCCAGGCGAGGCTGACCGAACGCCGGCGGGATGCGCGGGCAGCGGGCGCGACGCGTTCGCCGCCGCCGCGTGCTCAACCGCCGTGGCCGACCACGCCCTTCACCTCGAGAAATGCCTCGAGGCCCCATTCCGCATATTCGCGGCCGTTGCCCGACTGCTTGTAGCCGCCGAACGGCGCGCCCGCGTCCCAGGCAGGATAGTTCAGGTACACGCTGCCCGCGCGCAGCCGCAAGGCCAGGCGGCGCGCGCGCTCGAGGTCGCCGGACTGCACGTAGGCGGCCAGGCCGTAGGGGCTGTCGTTGGCGATCGCGATCGCCTCCTCTTCGTCGCGATAGGGCAAGATCGCCAGCACCGGCCCGAAGATCTCCTCGCGCGCGATTGTCATGTCAGGGCGTACGTTCGCGAATACGGTGGGCCGCACGAAATAGCCGCGCCTCAGATCGCCGGGCCGGCCCGGGCCACCCGCCACCAGCTGCGCGCCGTCGGCGATGCCGGTTTCGATCAGGCACTGGATTCGTTCGTACTGCGTGGCGTTGATGACCGGTCCCATGGTGCTGCCGTCCATCTCGGGCGGCCCCACGCGATGCGCGTGGGCGGCGCGCCGCGCGATCTCTACCGCCTCGTCGTGGCGCGCGGCTGGCACCAGCATGCGGGTGGGCGCGTTGCACGACTGGCCGCTGTTGCTGAAGCAACTGTCCACGCCTGAGGTCACGGCGGTTTCGAAGTCGGCGTCGTCCAGCAGCAGGTTCGCGGATTTGCCGCCGAGCTCCTGGTGCACGCGCTTGACGCCGGGCGCGGCCAGCGTGGCGACCTGGATGCCGGCGCGCGTCGAGCCGGTGAACGACACCATGTCCACCTCGGGATGCGCGCACAGCGCGGCGCCCACGCCGGGGCCGTCGCCGTGCACGAGGTTGAACACGCCCGGCGGCACGCCCGCCTCGTGCAGCACCTCGGCGAACAGCGCGGCGTCGAGCGGCGACACCTCGCTCGGCTTGAGCACCATCGTGCAGCCGGCTGCGATCGCGGGCCCCACCTTGCAGACGATCTGGTTGATCGGCCAGTTCCACGGCGTGATCAGCGCCACCACGCCGAGCGGCTCGTGGCGGATCAACGTGGTGCCCTTCATGCGCTCCCACCGGAACCGCTCGCAGGTGCGCAGCAGTTCCTCGAGATGGCGCTGGCCGAGCCCGGCCTGCCAGTCGGCGGCCAGCGCCGGCGGCGCGCCGAGTTCGTGCGACAACAGGAGCGAGAATTCATCGTAGCGGCGCAGATAGATCTCGAGCACGCGGCGCAGCAGCGCGACGCGTTCGTGCGGCGCTGTCTGCGAGAAGCTCGCGAACGCGCGCCGCGCGGCGGCCACGGCACGCTCGACGTCGTGTGCGTCGCCGAGCGCGACCTCGGCATACGGCGTTTCGGTGCAGGGGTCGACGACGGGCAGGCGCGCGTCGCCGTGCGGCGCGACCCACACGCCGTCGATATAGAAGTGCAGGGCATCGGTCATGCGGTGGGTTCCGTCGGGTTGGGGAGTTCGCGAAGGGCGCGGCGCGTGCGGCTCACGCCGTGGCCGCGCCGGCGTGTTCGTCGCGCGCGCTGCCGCGGCCGGCCTGGCGGCCCGCGGCGTCGTTGCCGCGACGCGTGATCACCACCATCAGTACCATCGCGAGCGTCAGCGCGGTGAGCATGGTACTGATCGCGGCGATGGTCGGATCGATCTCGTCGCGCAGCGTCACGAACATGCGGCGGGTCAGCGTCTGGTTCGCGCCGCCCGACACGAACAGTGCCACCACGGTTTCGTCGAGCGCCTGGATGAACACGAACACGGCGCCCGCGATGACGCTCGAGCGGATCTGCGGCAGCGTCACCACCATGAAGCTGCGAAAGCGGTTCATGCCGAGACTGCGCGCGGCCATTTCCTGCGCGTGATCGAACGAGCGCAGATCGGCGCCCACCGAGATCAGCACGTAGGGCAGGCCCAGCATCGCGTCGGCCAGGATCAGGCCGCCCAGCGAATTGACGTAGCCGAGCCGCGAATAGACGAAGAACACGCCCACCGCCACGATGATGATCGGCACCATCAGCGGCAGCAGCAGCACCGCTCGCATACGGAGGATCAGCGGATGCGAGCCGTGCTCGATCGCATAGGCGGCGGCCACGCCCAGCGGCGTGGCGATCAGCACCGCGCCGAACGAGGCGACCAGCGTGGTGCGCGCCGCGGCGAGCCATTCGGGATTGCCGAAGAACGCCGCGTACCAGCGCAGCGACAGCGCGGGCGGCGGGAAGGTCATGAAGCGGGTGTCCGAGAACGACATGGGCACCACGATCAGCACGGGGATCATCAGGAACGCGAGGATCAGCACCACCGCCGCGACGAGCAGCGCACGAGCCGGCAGATTGGGTTTCATTTCGCCCCCAGTGTCTTGTCGAGCGGGATCACCCGGCTGGCCACCCAGAAGATCGTGAACACGCAGGCCAGCAGCACGACGCTGACGGAGCTCGCCGCGCCCCAGCTGTTGTATATCTCGACATTGCGGTTGACGACCATCGACACCATGATCGATCGACCTCCGCCCATCAGCTCGGGCGTGATGTAGAAGCCCAGGCACAGGACGAACACCAGCGTGACGCCGGCCACCACGCCGGCCATGGACAGCGGCAGGAACACGCGCACGAAGTTGTGAAGCGGCGAGGCACCGAGGCTGGCCGCCGCCTGCGAGAGATCGCGCGGGATCTTCTGCATGGCCGAGTACAGCGGCAACACCATGAACGGCAGCAGGATGTGGATCATCGATATGATCACGCCGAGCTCGTTGTAGGCGAGTTGCATCGGCCGATCGATCAGGCCGCTCGCGAGCAGCAGCTTGTTGACCACGCCGGTGCGCTGCAGCAGCACGAGCCACGCGTAGGTGCGCACCAGCACGCTGGTCCAGAACGGCAGCACCACCATGCCGAGGATCAGCGCCGCGTAGCGCGGCTTGACCGAAGCGGCCAGATAGGCCACCGGGTAGGCGAGCAGCAGCGTGATGGCGGTGACGATCGCGCTCATACGAAAGGTGAGGGCGAAGGTGTCGAGGTAGGGGCCGCTGAAGATGCGGCGATAGAAGGCGAGGGTGAAGCCGCCGTCCTGGCGGATCGACTGCCAGGACAGCCACGCGAGCGGCACCACCAGCAGCAGCACGACGACCGCGAGCGCGGGCAGGAGCAACAGCAGCATCGTGCAATCCTCGCGCCGTTGATGGTGGCGCGCGGCGCCGGCCTCGTTCGATCGCATCAGTTCGGATTCCGGAATCAGGGTTCGGGCAGTCGTCATCATATCCCCAGCGCATCGAGAACCTGGTACCACGCGGCGACGAGCCTGACGCCCGGCGCGCGCAGCGCATGCAAAGGCACGGGCCGCAGCCCCTCCTGCGCGAGCAGCGCGAGATCGGGCCGCTCGCCGAGCGCGAGCGCCGCGGCGTGACGGCCGACCAGGCTCGCCATCGCCACGCCCGCGCCGTTGTACCCCAGGCAGAACACCGTGGACGCATCGGCCCGGCCCACGTGCGGCAGCGCGTTGAAGGTCATGCCGACGTAGCCGGACCATCGATACGCCACGCGCACCTCGGCCAGTTGCGGGAACAGCGCGACCATCCCGCGGCGCAGCGACTCGAAGCCGGTGCCTCCACCTTCCTTGCCGAACGCGTCGCGGCCGCCGAAGATCATGCGTCCGTCGGCGCGGCGGAACCACTTCATCATGCGGCGCGTTTCGGTATAGCTGCGCTGCTGCGTCATCAGCGTGGCATCGAGCCCGGCCGGCAACCGGTCGGTGGCGATCATGGCGCTGCGGAACGGAACCAGCTCGCGCTGGAAGTCGGCCGTGGCTGACGTCAGCGACGAGTAGGCGTTGGTGGCCATGATCACCTGCCGCGCGCGCACCGTGCCGCCGGGCGTGAGCAGCGTCGCGCCGTCGGCATGGCGGGCGAAGCCGGTGACGGGCGTGCCGGTGTGGATCGGCACACCGCTCGCGGCCAACCCGCGCGCCACGCCGAGCACGTATTCGAGCGGCAGGATGGTGCCCGCGTCGGCGCTGAGCACGCCGCCCACGAAGCCGTTCGAGCCGGTTTCCTCCGCCACTTCGGCGCGCGATAGCGTGCGCATCGAGGCATCGCCGAGCATGGTGCGCACCCAGTCGGCCTCGGCCACGCATGCCGCGAGTGCGCGCTCGGTGTGCGCGCAGCGCAGGCTGCCGGTGCGGGCGAGGCACGCCCCGGCGATGCCGAATTCGTCGACCAGCGCCTCCACCGCGCGCACGCCGTCGTGCGCGAGCCGGTGCATGCGCTGCGCGACTTCGAGGCCGTGTCGGCTCGCGATGGTCGGGAACGACAGGCGGAACTTGGACGACACCACGCCGCCGTTACGTCCGCTCGCGCCCCAGCCGACCGGGTTCGCGTCGAGCACCACGCAGGCCACGCCCCGCTGCCGCAGCGCGTGGGCGGCGGCCAGGCCGGAGTAGCCGGCGCCGACGATCGCGATCTCGGTACGCAACTCACGATCGAGCGGCCCCGCGCCGCGCTCGGCGCCGCTCGCGAGCGCGCCGGATTCGGCGGCCAGCGCGCGCCACAGCGAGGCCGGCTGCGGGGAGGTGGAGGCGGGCGCTTCGAGCATGATCAGATGGCGGCCAGTTCGGCGTCCACCGCGTCGGCCAGTTCGCCGAGCGTCGCGAAGCAGAACGTGGGCGTGGTCACCTCGCTCGGTACCGGGGTGCCGCCGAAGCCCTGCTCGTCGCGGCGGCGCTCGATCCAGCACGTCGCATAGCCAAGCTTCGTGGCGATGCCGATATCGTGGTACTGACTCTGCGCCGTGTGCAGGATCTCGCCGAACTTGTAGCCGAACGCAGCCTGGCGCCCGCGGTTGTAGGCGAAGAATTGAGGGTCGGGCTTGGCCACGCCGGTGTCGTCGCAGCACACCGTGTCGTCGAACGGGTCTCCCAGCGTGTGTGCGTAGGCCGACAGCGCCACGCGGTCGGCATTCGTCATCGCAACGAGCCGGAAGTGCCTGCGCAAGCGCTTGAGCGCTGCCACCGAATCCGCGAACGCAGGCCATTCGAGCACGTCGCGCTGGAATGCCGCGGCCGATTGCGCGTCGTCGGGCAGGCCCAGCTCCTTCGCCAGCGACAAGTAGACGAGCGCCATCGCATGGCTCGATCGGCCCGGAAACGCGGCGCGGCCACGCAGATACGGCTCGAAGATCTGGTCGTCGGACAGGTCGTTCGCGGCCGCGCCGCCCAGGCGCCGCACCGAGGCGAGCACGCCCTGTTCGAAGTTGATCAGTGTCCCGACGACATCGAACGTCAGTACCTTGAAATCGGTGAGCTTCATGGCTTGTATCCTTGATTGCGTGGCAGGTGAGCGAAAGAGGCGAACGCTGGTAAAAAAACAGACGAAAGTCAGTCGATGCTGAAGAACAACGCGCGCGAGCGGCCGCGCCGGCGTCGCCGCGACGTGGGCGACGTCGTAATGGAAAATATTTCGAAAGCGGAACGATCCGTCAGGCCGGCACGACGATCGTGTCGCGCGGATCGAGTGCCACGGAGATCATGGCGCCGGGCGCAGGGATGCGCTGTCGCGCCTCGTGGTTGCCGGGCTGGCGCAGGCTCAATGCGGTGCCGTCGGGCAAGGTCGCGAACACGCGCAGGCTTTCGCCCTGGTACAGCACCTCGGTCACGCGCGCGCTGAGGCGGTTCGCGGTCGACGGCGTGCCGGGGGCGGCGATCACGAGCTTTTCGGTCTGCACCGCGAGCAGTAGCGTGTCGGCGTGTGGTAGCGGCGCGCTCGCACGCAGCACCGAATCGCCCAGCCGCACCATGTCCTCGCCGGCGCGCGTCACCGGCAGCAACGTGGCCTCGCCGATGAAGCTCGCCACGAAGGCGTTGCAGGGGCGGTCATAGAGCCGCTCGGGCGTGTCGATCTGTACGAGCTTGCCGTTGCGCAGCACGGCCACGCGATCGCTCATCGTGAGCGCCTCGCGCTGGTCGTGGGTGACGTAGATGATCGTGGCGCCGAGGCGCCGGTGCAGGCGGCGCAGCTCGATCTGCATGGTTTCCCGCAGTTGCTTGTCGAGCGCGGAGAGCGGTTCGTCCATCAGGATCAACTGCGGCTCGAACACCATCGCGCGGGCCAGTGCCACGCGCTGGCGCTGGCCGCCCGACAGCGAGGCGATGCGGCGGTGCTCGTAGCCGCCCAGCTCCACCATCGCCAGCGCGTCGGCCACGCGGCGCGCCCAGCCAGCCTTCGGCTCGCGACGCGCACGAAGCGCGAAGGCCACGTTCTCGCCCACCGTCATGTGCGGGAACAGCGCGTAGTTCTGGAACACGATCCCGATGTTGCGCTTGTGCGGCTGCACGAATGTAATATCACGGTCGCCTACCCATACGCTGCCGCTGGTGGGCTGCACGAAGCCGCCGAGGATGCCGAGCAGGGTGGTCTTGCCGGAACCGGACGGCCCGAGCAGCGAGACGAATTCGCCTGGCGCCACGTCCAGCGACACGTCGTCGAGCGCCGCCACCTGGCCATAACGCTTGACGGCGGACCTCACCGATACGCCTGCTTTCACTCTCGCGTCCATCCATCGCTCCTGCTTTGTCGGTCCGTGATGGGAAAAATATAGGCGCGGGTTTTTTTGACGGCAATTCCCAAATTGTTGGATCGGGCATAACATCAGGTCATGCCGAACCTCCGCCGCAAGCTCCCCAGCGCGAACGCGCTGTTCGTTTTCGAGGCCGCCGCGCGCTGCGGAAACTTCACGCGCGCGGCGCAGGAGCTTTATGTGAGCCAGCCGGCGGTGAGCCGCATGCTCTCGCGTATGGAGAATCACCTCGGCGTGCGCCTGTTCGAGCGCGTGCACGGCGGTATCGAGCTGACCGAGAACGGGCGCATCCTCTACCGCAAGATTTCCGAAGGGTTGAACGGCATCGAGGATGCCATCGGCGAGATCGAGGCTCGCGCCACCGGTGTCGAGCCCGTCACGCTGTCCGTTTCCACCGCCTTCACCACCCATTGGCTGATGCCGCGCATGGGGCGGCTCAACGCGGCGTTTCCGTGCGTGGACCTGCGTTTCCAGTTGATTTCGGGGCGCATCGGCGGCCCGCTCGGCGATGTCGATCTCGGCATGCGCTTCCAGCATGGCGCCGAGCTCGACGAGCACTGCGTGGCCGTGATGCCCGAGGTGCTGCTGCCCGTGTGCAACGCGCGTTATGCCGAGCTCGCCCGGGGCGAGGCCTGGCACGAGCACGGCGACACCGTGATCGTGATGGACGCCGAGGAGCGTGGCTGGCACACGCGCTTCGCCGCATTCGCGAACGACGAGCGCACGGCGGCGCACGTGCTCAGCTTCAACGATTACGCCATCGTGGTGCAGGCCGCGCTGCTCGGGCAGGGCATCGCGCTCGGCTGGGTCAACGTGCTCACGCACTGGCTCGCGCAGCGGCAGCTCGTGCCTGCCGTGCCCGAGCTGCAGGTGACGGACCGCACGTGCTGCCTGTCCTGGTCGCCGGCGCGGCCGCTGCGGCCGATCGTGGCTGAACTGCGCGACTGGCTGCTGGCCGAGATGCGCGCCGATCTCGCCGCCGTCGATCACGCCTATCCGGCGCTCGGGCTCGCGGCCGTGGTCGCGGGCGGACCGCGCGCGTCGGTCGGGGCGTGAAGCCTGCTCGGCACTTGACGCATCACGTCGCAGCCGATGTGACGGCACACGGCACGACCTGCCGTTAACTTCATCGACGGGCGCCGGGCGCCCGCCGTCGACCGCCACCGCTTCGGCACGACCGATCCGGCCACTGGCAGGACTATCACCTCGATGACTGACGGCGGCGCGGCCGACGCTGGCATGCCGTCGGTACGGGCGTGGCTCGCCAATGCGAGCGTGCCCAGGGTGGCGTTCACATGCTCGACGCCGGTAGATCGGTATCCGTCGAAGGAATCGGCGGCTACGCTGAAGAGGCCGTCGCTCGTGCCTGGCGGCAACGCACCGTTCATCATGTTCGACGAAGCCGAACTCGAATCCCGACGAACTTGCTGCGCCACGGCTAGTCGCTCGCTTCGGAAAAGCCATGCTGGAGGCAGAGCGCTTCGACAGGCAGGCCGGCCTGCGCCTCGCGCGGGAAACCAATGATCCGCTCTTCGGTGAATCGTTTCCGCATGCCCGAGCTCCTGACTACGTGATCGGGCGCCAAAGCGTCGTGCTAGGCAAGGGCGGGGGACGTCGATGTTCAGGAGGACGATCTGAGGTCCAGCCGCACCTCCTATCTTTTCTCCTCCACGAACTTCAACCGCTCCCGCAAATACCGCACGAACGCCTGCACCTTCGGCGCGGGCACCCGCTCCTTCGGGTACAGCGCATTCAATTCCTGAGGCGGCCCGATCCATCCCGGCAACACACGGCACAGGCGCCCGGCCTCGACTTCGGGCGCCATGCTCATGTCCATCGCCAGTGTGAGCCCCTTGCCCTCGCGCACGGCATCGAGGATCAGGGCCGGGTCGCTGGCCACCACCACCGGATCGAGCGCGTAGTACGCCGGCTTGCGGCCGGCCTTGCGCAAGGGCCAGGCATAACCGCTGTCGCGGCGCGCCTGGTGCAGGGTCAGGGCGGGATGCCGGATCAGCTCCTCGGGGTCGGCCGGCGCGCCGTGCTCGGCCAGGTAGGCCGGGCTCGCGTAGATCGAGGTGGCGAAGCTGCCCAGGCGCCGCGCCACCAGCCCAGAATCGGGCAGGGCGCCGAGCCGCAGGGCGAGATCGACTTCCTCGGTCAGCAGGTCGAGCGTCACGTGCGAGGCGAGGATCTCGAGACGGATATCGGGGTGGCGCGCGCGGAATCCCGAGATCAGCGGCGAAATCCAGGCCACCCCGAACGAATAGGGCAGGGTCACGCGCAGCCAGCCGCGCGGGCCGTCGTGCACCGCCTGCACCGCGTTCTCGGCGGCATCGAGCTGCACGGCGATCGCGCGGCAATGCTCGAAATAGACCGTGCCCGCCTCGGTCAGCCGCAGCCGGCGCGTGGTCCGGTGCAGCAATTGCGCGCCCAGATGGCTCTCGAGTTCGCGCACGCGTCGGCTGACGGTCGTCTTCGGAATCTGCAAGGCCGAAGCCGCGCCGGTGAAGCTGCCTTCCTGCACCACGCGAAGAAAGATCAGCGTGTCGTTCAAGTCGCGTGTCATGGCTCGTCCACTCCGTCGATTCACGATTGTGCCATCGGTGGTCCAAAGCATGCCGGCAAAATGGGCTAATCGGCGATACGCGGCCGTTCTATCTTGCCGGTTCCTACCGGAGAACGAGATGACACTGGACGAATACACGAGCCACGATGCCCTGGGCCTGGCGCAACGGGTGCGGGACGGCGAAGTCACGGCAGCCGAACTCGGCGAGCTGGCACGCAGGGCCGCCGAGGCGGTCAATCCGCGCATCAACGCCGTGGTCGAGCACTGGCCGATCGAGGCGAGCGGCGCCGGCAGCGACGAGCCTGCCGGTCCGCTGGCAGGCGTGCCCTTCCTGATCAAGGACCTGGCGGTCTCGATGGCCGGCAAGCGGCTGGAACTCGGCAGCCGGCTCGCGCAAGGCTGCGTGGCGGCCGAGGATTCCTGGCTGATGCGCCGCTTCCGCGCGGCGGGGCTGGTGACGATCGGCCGTTCCACCACGCCCGAGATGGCCTTCAGCACCACCACCGAATCGGCCGCGCAAGGGCCGACGCGCAATCCCTGGGCGCTCGACCTGAGCGCGGGCGGCTCCAGCGGCGGCGCGGCGGCGGCCGTGGCGGCCGGCATCGTGCCGCTGGCCCATGCCACCGACGCGGCCGGCTCGATCCGCGTGCCGGCCGCCTGCAACGGCCTGTTCGGGCTCAAGCCGACGCGCGGCCGCAGCTCGAACGGCCCGGCGCTCGACGAGGTGTTCGCGGGGTTCGGCGTGCAGCTCGGCGTCAGCCGCTCGGTGAGGGACAGCGCGGCCCTGCTCGACGCGATCCAGGGGCATGCCCCCGGCGATCCCTATGTGACGGCCGCGCCGGCGCGCAGCTTCCTGTCGGAAGTGGGCCGCGATCCGGGCCGGCTCACGATCGCGATGAGGGTCGATCCATGGAACGGCGCGCGCACCGATCCGGCGATCGCGGCCGCCACGCGCGCGACGGCCCGCGAACTGGAAGCGCTCGGGCACCGCGTCGAGGCGCCGGACCTGCCGCTCGGCGTGTCCTGGGAGGCGCTGGTGGCGGCCAACGCCACCATCTGGTGCGCCACCCTGGTGGGCTGGATCGACGCCGTCGCGGCGGCGACCGGCCGGCCGATCGACGCCACCACGCTGGAGCCCGCCACGCTGGCCTGCTATCGCCATGGCCGCGAAGCCAGCGCGACGTCCTTCGCGGCGGCGCTCGACTTGCGCAACCGCCTGAGTCGCGAGGTCGGCGGCTGGTTCGAACGTTTCGACCTCCTGATGACGCCGACGCTGCCGCGACTGCCACCCGCGATCGGCACCTACGCGCGCGGCGCCGAAACCATGACCGGGCTGGAATGGACCGCGCGCGTGTTCGAGCATTCGCCGTTCACGCCGGCCTTCAACGTTGCCGGCGTGCCCGCCATGTCGGTGCCGCTCACGCATGACGTCGCCACCGGGCTGCCGATCGGCATCCAGTTCGTGGCCGGCTTCGCGCGCGAGGCCACGCTGCTGCGCCTGGCGGGACAGCTCGAACAGGCCTTGCCCTGGTCGGGCCGCCGCCCGCCGGTTTGGGCGGCAAGCGTGGCGTGAGCGGCGGCATGAGCGCCAGGGCGCTCAGAACCGGTAGTTGAGCAGCAGCTCGAAGCTGCGGTCGCTGCCGATCAGGTACTGCGTCTGGTTGTAATACGCGCTCTGCACGTAATGACGATTGAACACGTTGTAGGCGCGCGCGGTGACGGTGGTGTCCTTGCGCGGCTGCCAGGCCAGCGCGAGATCGACGGTCGTGTAGGACGGCATCACCAGCTGGTTGGCGCTGTCGGCATAACGCTTGCCCACATGGCGCAGCCCGCCGATGCCGGTCCATTGCGAGGCGAACCGCCAGCTCAGCCAGAGGTTCGCGAGCCGCTGCGGCACCGAGGTCGGCACCTTGCCGTTGCGCGAGACGGCCACGCCGCCGTTTTGCTGGACGAAGTCGTCGTATTTCGCGCGCAGCGCGGCCAGGTTCGCGTCGATGCGCAGCTCGCGCGTGAGTTGCAGGCCGAAGCTGGCCTCGACCCCACGCGAGGATTGCTGGCCGACCTGGAGCGACTGGTTCGGGTTCTGCGGATCGGCGGTGACGAGGTTGTCCTTGACGATCCGGTAGGCGGCCAGCGTCCACTCGGCGCGGCCGTCGAGCAGCGATTGCTTGAAGCCCACCTCGATCTGCCGGCCCGTGGCGAGCCGGTAGTTCGCGTTCGAGGAGTTGAGCATCAGCAGCGAGCTGACCGGGTCGGCGGCCACCGAATACTGGCCGTAGACGGTGAAGTTCGGCGCGATGTCGTAGACGGTGCCGAGCCGCCAGCCGGTATTGGCATAGACGCGGGTGAAGCCGCCGCCATTGACGAGATCGTCGCGGTTGACGCTGGCGTGGTCGTAGCGCAGCCCGCCGACCACCGACCAGCGCGAGCTGAGCGCCAGCCGGTCCTCGGCGAACAGCGCGTACTGGTTGGCCTGCGAGTCGTACTTGGGCCGCGTGCCGGCCAGGTTGAGGAAGCTGCCCGGATCGGGCGCGAACGGATCGACCAGCGAGCTGCCCGAATACGGCGAGTTGTTGTCGTGGCGGAAGCTCGTGTGATTGAACTCGAAGCCGGCCGAGAAGGTATTGCGCCGGCCCAGCACGCTGCTCTCGACGGTGGCGGTGGTGACGTTGCCGAACTGCTGCTGGTCGTGAAGGATCTCGGTGTAGCTGCCGCGCTGCACCTGGCCTGTGGCGGGCAGGAACGTGTAGTTCTCGGCATCCTTCCAGTGGCGGTTGCTTTTCATCCGGTAGAAGGTGCTGGTCACGTTCAACTGCTCGCTCGGTTGCCAGTTCGCGCTCAGCGTGGCCCAGCTGTCGCGGAACGAGATCAGGCTGTCGCCGACGTTGTAGTTCTTCTTGAGCAGGGCCGAATCGAGCGTGCCGTTCACCAGCGGGATGCCGAAATAGCGCATCGGCTGCTGGTAGCCCTGCGCGTACGAGGCCGTGATCGACAGGTCCGGCGTGAGGTCGTAGCGCAGCGCGCCCGAGATCGAGAGGTTGCGCGAATTGCCGGCGTCCACCCAGTTCGCCGAGCGGTTGCCGCTGACGTCGAAACGATAGGACAGCTTGTCGTTGATCGCGCCGCCGCTGCCGAAGGCCAGGCGCGCCGTGCGTTCGGTGCCGATGCCCATCTGCAGCTCGTTCTGGATCGGGCCGCGGCTCGGCTTCTTCGGCACGATGTTGACCACGCCGCCGATCGCGCCCTCGCCGTAGATCACCGAGGCCGGGCCGCGCAGCACGTCGATATGGTCGACCGACCAGGTGTCGAAGGGATAGGTCACGCCGATCGCGCCGTAAGGGCGCACGCCGTCGAACAACTGGGTGACCGAGGCGGCGCCGACGAAGCCGCGCGCCGACAGCTCGGAGTCCCCGTTGCCCGGATGCGGCGAGGCGGCGATGCCGGTGGCGCGGCTCACGGCATCGACGATCGACGCGTCGCCGCGTTCGACCAGGGTGGCGCGGTCGATCTGCTCGACGCTGGCGGGGGTTTCGAGCGGCGTCAGGCCGAGGCGGCTGCCGGTTTCCTGGGGGCGGCGCAGGTTGCTCTCGTCGGCGGCGTTGACCTGGACAGTGGGCAGGGCGCCGCCCGGCGTGGCCGGGGGCGATTCGGCGAAGGCGAAGGCGGGCAGGGCGCCAAGCGCGGCGCAGAGCGTGGTGAGCGGATGAGGCTTCATGGCAATCAGGCGAAATCGATCGAAAGCGGAATGGGACGGCGCGCGTCCGAGACTTGGTCGACGCGGCACCGCGAGCGCGGCGGGTCCGGTCTGGCCGTCGCGGTCGGCGTTCCTCGTGTGTCGCGAATGGACGTGGCGCATCGCACGCGGTCGTCACGATGTCGTGAAGCGTGCAAGCGAGACGCGCATTCGGCCGAATGCGAAACGCAGAGGATGACGAAACGACGAACCAGGAAGGCGCGGCTCAGCCAACCCGAACGCGTGACCCGGCCACGGTCGAACGACCGGGGCAGTCAGGCACGACGGGAATCAGCGGCGCGGCACGCCGGACCGGCGATCAGGCGGGAAGGGAGCGAGGCGGGGCGCGTGCGCCGGGACGCGCATGGGCGTGATGCTGGCGGAATCGCAGCAGGCGCGGCGCCGCGCGCCGGGCCACCACGTCGAGGCGGGCCCATCCGACCAGGACCACCACGGCCAGCGCGATCGCGGCGGCCAGCGAGGCGCTGAACGGGCACAGCTCGGCGCTGGCGCCGGCGCGCTGGTGATGCGTGTCGGGCGTCGGCGAGAGTGCGGAGCCCAGCGCGCGCGACAGGTCCTCGTTGGCCTGCAGGGCGGCGGGCGTCAGGTCGAGCGGGCCATGGCCGCTGCAGATCGCGAGGCCGGCCCAGCCGCCGTCCGCGTCCGGGTCGAGCATCAGACCGGTCGGGAAGATCAGGCGGAACGCGAGCAGGCAGAGGATCAGCAGCGAGAGCAGCGGATGATCGGCGCGCCGTGCCAGCAGATGGCGGAGTCGGCTCATGGCGGCGGTATTGTAGCCGCGTTCCCCGCCTCGGCCGAACCGCGACGCGATGTCGCATATCGAGATCGACCGCCGCCGGGCGCGGTGCTCGCCACCGATTTCCAAGGACTTCCGGGGAACCGGGCGTGGGCCTGGAAACCACTGTTCCGGCACCGATACCGGGCATCAGTCGGTGCGACTTCACGTCGCCCGCCTACGAGGGTTACAATCGCGCGCCATGAACGCACTTCGCCACTTCCTGCTGCGGGGCGGCGTCGCGACACGATTGCTGTGGGGCCTGCTGCTGGCCGTGCTGCTGTCTCGCGCGCTGATCTCCGGGGCCGTGATGCTCGATCCGGACGGCCCGGACGCGGGCGCGGTGGTGCTGTGCTCGGGCCATGGCCCGCTGCTGCTCGGCGCGGCGGCGCTGGCCGCGCGCTTCGATGCCGATGCGCCGATCACGCCCGCCAACGATGCCGCCGCGCTCGCCAGCCGGCTCGCGCATCACGATCACGAAGGCGCGGGCGATTCGTCCTCCGCCGCGGGCAACCCGGGCGATATCTGCCCGTTCGCGATCGCCTTGTTCACGGCGCTGGCGTCCTGCCTGCTGCTGGTCCTGCTGTTTGCGTTTTCCATCGCGCGCGCCGCCTGGCCACGCCCCGTCACGCGCCAGGCCCTGCGCCTGACGATCGGCGATCGGCCGCCTTCCCGCGCTCCGCCGCTGTTCGCCTGATCCTTTTCCGCCGATGCGGCGCGCCTCGCGCCGCCGCCTTCGGCGCGACCTCGTAGCGAAATCCGAAGCATGAATCCCGTCGCGCGCCCGCGTTGCGCGAGCGATGACGGCCGGCCGCGCATCGGGCGCGGCAGCCGCTCGTCCTCGCGTGCTCGATGAGCGCGACGACCCGTTCGACGCGCAGCTGTCTCGACGGCCGCCGCCGACCCACGATCACCACCGGGAGCTGACAGCATGTCGACCACCGTCGGGCACGCGATGACGTCCGCCCGTTCCCCGCAAGCCGGCTATCGCACGCTCTGGCGCTGGCATTTCTACGCCGGCCTGTTCGTGATGCCGTTTCTTGTGATCCTCGCCGTCACCGGCACGATCTACTGTTTCCAGCCGCAGATCGAGCCGCTGCTGTATCCGCACCGGCTGATCGTCACGCCCGGCATCGAGCCGCGGCTCGATGCCGATACGCTGCTGCAGCGCGCCGTCGCGGCCATGCCCGCCGGCGCGAAGCCGGTTTCGGCCGAGATCCGGCGCGAGCCGGATCGCAGCGCCGAGTTCGTGTTCCGCCTGCCCTCGGGCAGCCGCGAGAGCGTCTACGTGAACCCCTATGACGGCCGCGTGCTCGGCACGCTGAGCGTCGACGCGCGCTTCATGCAGGTCGACCGGATGCTGCATCGCAAGCTGCTGCTCGGCAAGCCGGGCGAACTGCTGATGGAACTGGTGGCCTGCTGGACCCTGGTGATGATCGGCACCGGCGTGGCGCTGTGGTGGCCGCGCGAGCCGGGCCGGCTGCGCCGCGCACTGCTGCCCGATGCGGGCCTGCGCGGCCGGCCGTTGTGGAAGAGCGTGCATGCCTCGCTCGGCATCTGGCTGGCGCTCGGCGCGCTGGCCTTCGTGCTGAGCGGGCTGCCGTGGACCGGCTCCTGGGGCAAGCAGTTCAAGTCGCTGGCCGCGAGTGTCAACCTCGGTTCGCCGCCGGGCGCCTGGGGCGGCGCCTCGCTGCATTCGACGCGACCCGGCGCCAGGGCGGCCAAGGCGGGCGAGGCGGCCCCGGCCGCCGCCGCGCCGATGCGTCACGCGCATGGCGACGATTCGATGCCGGGCATGGTGATGGATGACCTGCCTCTGCCGCAGACGCCCTGGGCGGTCGGCAACGTGCCGGTGCCCGATTCGAGCGCGGCGCCCACCGCGCATCCGCTGACGCTCGACGACGCCGTCGCGAAGGTGGCGACGCTGGGCGTGACGAGCGGCTATTCGCTGGTGATGCCGGTCGATGCCGACGGCGTCTACACGGTGTCCTACTTCCCGGCCGACCCGAAGGCCGAACGCACGATCCACCTCGACCAGTACAGCGGGCAGGTGCTGCGCGACATCCGCTACGGCGATTACGGCGCCGTCGCGCAGGCCGTGTCCTACGGCACCGCGCTGCACATGGGCCGCTATTTCGGGCTCGCCAACCAGCTGATCTGCGCGGCCATCTCGCTCGGCCTCGCGGCGATGGCCGTGACCGGCTTCGTGATGTGGTGGAAGCGGCGCCCGGCGCTCACGCTCGGCGCGCCGGCCCGCGAGCGCGCCGCGCCGCCGATGCGCGGCTGGATCGCCGGGCTGGTGCTGCTCGGCATCGTGTTCCCCTTGATGGGGGCGAGCATCGTGGCGGTCTGGCTGGCCGACCGGCTGGTGTTCGGGCGCGCCGTGCGCAGGGCCGCCTGAGTGTCGCCGCCGGCGCCGTGATCGGCGCGCCGGCGGCCTGGCAGCGCACGCCGGGGGGGCGTGTCGCGAGCCGATCGAAGGGCCGGCGCTCGACGCCGGCCGCCCCGCGCTCGATCGTCCGAGTCGAGGTCGAGCCGTTTCGATAACGAGACATCAGTACAACGAAAAATGATCCGTCCTTCCCGCATCGCCATCGCGATGGCCGGCGCGCTGTCAGCGCTGTCCGCCACCGCCGCCGCCATCGTTTCCCGGACCACCGACGCGGCGAGCGAGCCGCCGGCCACGCCGCTGCCCTCGATCTCCGTGAAGGCCAGCGCGAACGCCTCGCCGACCTCGCTCGGCACCGAGGCGCTGAAGCGCCGGCTCGACCAGACAGTCGGCTCGGTCGGTTTCGTCGATGCCGCCAGCTACACCAACAGCTATGCCTTCACCTTGCGAGACGTGCTGAAGGACGCGCCGGGCGTGTTCGTCGAGAATCGCTACGGCCAGGAGCTGCGCCTGTCGATCCGCGGCTCGGGCATCGCGCGCGGCTACCACGCGCGCGGCCTCGACATCCTGCAGGACGGCATCCCGACCAATCTCGCCGACGGTAGCGGCGACTACTACCAGATCGATCCGCTCGGCCTGCAGGCCACCGAGATCTACAAGGGCGGCAACGGCCTGCAATACGGCGCCTCGACGCTGGGCGGCGCGATCAACTTCGTCACGCCGACCGCCTACACGGCCGAGGCGCCGAACATCCTGCGCATCGAGGGCGGCAGCCACGGCACGCTGCGCACCAGCGCGCAGATCTCGCGCGTGATCGGCCCGCTCGATTTCCTCGCCACCTTCAGCGTCAACCACGCCGACGGCTGGCGCGACCACGAGCGCGGCCAGTACGAGCAGTTCAATGCCAACGTCGGTTATCGCTTCAGCCCGAGCGTGGAGACGCGCTTCTACGTGGGCGCCTACGTGGTGGACCAGCAACTGCCGGGTTCGCTGTCGCTGACCGATGCGCTGAACCATCCCACGCGCGCGGCGCCGAGCGCCTTGTCGGGCGACCAGGCGCGCAACACGCGCACCGAGCGCATCGCCAACCGCACCACGGTCAAGCTCGACCAGGGCGAGCTGCAGTTCGACACCTGGGCGATCCACAAGAGCCTCTACCACCCGATCTTCCAGGCGATCGACCAGGACGGCTGGACCTACGGCTTCGCGCCGCGCCTGAGCCTGCATCCGGAGCTGGCCGGCATGCGCGACGAGCTGATCGTCGGCGCGCGCTTCTTCGGCGGGCGCACGCAGGCGAACCAGTATCTGAACGTCAACGGCGATCGCGGCGCGCAGACGCTCGACTCGACGCAAACGGCCTTCAACTACGAGGCCTATGTCGAGAACCGGCTGTTCTTCCTGCCCACCGTCGCGCTGATGACGGGCGTGAAGCTGCTGCATTCGGTGCGCGAGTACATCGACTACGGCGGCCTGCCGAACGATGCGAACTACAAGTCGACGCGCGCCTCGTACAGCGGCGTGAACCCGAAGCTGGGCCTGCTGTGGCAGCCCAGGCGCGAGGTCCAGGCCTTCGTCGACATCACGCGCAGCCAGGACGTGCCCGATTTCACCGATCTCGCGCAGACCTTCGCCACCACCACCCGGTTCACGCCGCTGGCCGCGCAGCACGCCTGGACGCTGGAGCTCGGCACGCGCGGCACGCACGACCGGCTGAGCTGGGACCTGAGCGCCTATCGCTCGCTGGTGCGCGACCAGTTGCTGCAATACACCACCAATCCCGAGATCCCGGCCGCCACCTTCAACGCCAAGCGCACGGTGCTGCAGGGCATCGAGGCCGGCGCCGCCTTCGATCTCTGGCGCGACCTCACGCGCCGCGGCGCGGGCGATCGCATCAGCGTGTCGGGCGTCTGGAACCTCAGCGATTTCCGTTTCAAGGACGATCCGCAATACGGCTCGAACCGCATCGCCGGCGTGCCGCTCAACGTGCTGCGCGGCGTGCTCGCTTATACGCGGCCGAACGGCTTCCATGTCTCGGCGAGCGTCGACTGGGTGCCCTCGGGCGCCTGGGCCGACGACGCGAACACGCTGCGCGCGCCAAGCTACACGGTGTTCGGCCTGCAGGCGGGGATGGACTTCCGCAACGGGCTGTCGATCTACCTCGACGCGCGCAACCTGGCCAACAAGCGCTACGTCTCGGACATCAGCACGGTCGCCAACGCGCGGACCGCTTCGAGCACGGCGATCTTCTATCCCGGCGAGGGGCGCAGCCTGTTCGCGGGGATGCGCTACGCGTTCTGAGCCCGGCGGCAGGCGAGCGGGAGCGGGCCGCGCGCCGATTTTTGGCTCGCTAGAATCGACGCTCCCGTTTTCCCTCATGCGCGGAGCGATGCCGATGGTTTCCCAGGTGGCTGGCGATACGAAGTTCTGGATGGTCGAGGGCGCGCCGACGCCGGTCGGCCCGTTTTCCCACGCGACCGAGCGCGACGGCTGGATCTTCGTGACGGGGCAGATGCCGACCTGGCCCGAGGACGACGAGGCGCCGCTGCCCGGCGGCGTGCTCGCCCAGACGCGCCGCGTGATGGACAACCTGATCCTGGTGCTGGAAGGGCTGGGGCTGGGTCTGGAGCACGTGCTGTCGGCGCGCATCTTCCTCACCGAGTTCAAGCGCGACTACGCCCTCATGAACGAGACCTACGCGTCCTATTTCCCGCCGGGGCGGCTGCCGGCGCGAACCTGCATCGGCGTGACGGGGCTCGCGCGCGATGCGCTGGTGGAGATCGACTTCATCGCGAAACGGCCCTGAGGCGATGCCGAAGTGGCCTGAAGCCGGCCGCGATTCTCTTGCCGATTCTCGTGCCGACCTTCAGGCCGCCGCTGCCGCGCGGCGCCGCTTGCCGGCCCTGAGCGGCAGCACCAGCGGCGTGCCCGTGACGGGATCCTCGATCACGCGCACCTCCAGCCCGAAGGCCTCGCGAACGGTGGCCGGCGTGATCGCCGCGCCCGGCTCGCCGCTGGTGACGATCCGGCCGTCCTTCATCACGATGATCCGGTCGGCATACCGGCAGGCCTCGTTCAGGTCGTGCAGCACGGCCACCACGGTGGTGCCGAAGCGCGTGTTCAGCTCGTGACAGAGCTCGAGCACGTCGATCTGGTGCGCCAGGTCGAGATAGGTGGTGGGCTCGTCGAGCAGCAGGATCTCGGTCTGCTGGGCCAGCGCCATCGCGATCCAGACGCGCTGGCGCTGGCCGCCCGACAGCTCCGCCACGCGCCGCCCGGCCAGCTCGGCCACGTCGGTGCGCGCCATCGCCTCGCGCACCGCGGCGCGATCCGCCTCGCTGGTCCACTGCAGCAGCGATTGATGGGGATACCGCCCGCGCGCCACCAGCTCGGCGACCGTGATGCCCTCGGGTGCCGTCGAGGATTGCGGCAGGAAGCCGACCTGGCGCGCGTAGGCCTTCGGCGCATAGCCGGCGGCCTCGCGCCCGTCCAGCAGCACCGCGCCGCCCTGCGGGCTCAGCACGCGGCTCAGCGCCTTCAGCAGGGTCGACTTCCCGCAGCCGTTGGGCCCGACGATGGTGGTGAACGCATGCGGCGCGATCGCCACGTCGAGATGCGCGATGATCGGCGCGCCGCCGGGATAGTGCAGGCTCAGGTCGACCGCGCGCAGGCCTTTTTCCGGGCGCCCGTCAGGCCGTTGCGCGTCGCGGCCGTTCATTGGCCGGCTCCGGCCAGCGCGCGGGCGACGCGCGGCACCAACTGGTCGAGCGTGGCGTCGATGCTGGTCGGCGAGCCGGTGGCGAAGGCGGCGCGCAGCGCGGCGTCGCGCTGGTTGTCGAGCACCACCAGGCGATGCCGGCGCGCCGCGTCGAGCGCCTGCACCGCCGGCTCGGCCAGCAGCGAGGCGGCCGGCCGCGCGAAGGCCACCAGCACCACCAGGTCGGCGTCGATGGCCGAGGTCCGCTCGATCGGCAGGTCCGCGTAGTAGTTGCGCGCGGGCAGCGTCTTCAGCGTCGGCGACAGTTTCATGCCGAGATCCTCCAGCAGTCGCGGGCGCACGTCGCCTTCCACATAGGCATGCCAGCCGTTCTGCACGCCCCAGTCGATGCTGAAGCTGCGGCCCGCGAACTCCGGGTGGGCGCGCCGCGCGGCGGCGATGCGGGCCTCGGTATCGGCGATCAGCCGTTCGCCGGCCGCCACGCGGCCGAGCGCCAGCGCATCGATGCGCACCTGCTGCTGCCAGGGCAGGTTGTTGTCGCGCACCTCCTTCGGCGAGGCGACGGTCGGCGCGATCCGCGACAGCAGCGCGTAATTGGCTTGCGAGCTGTTGTCGCGGCCGTTGACGTCGAGGATCAGATCCGGATGCAGCGCGGCGATGCGCCGGAAGTCGAGGTCGCCGCGCGGCAGGATCACGGGCGCCGTGCCGTGCACCAGCGCCTGCGACCAGGGATTGACCTGGCCGTCCTTCAGTCCCAGTTGCTGCCAGTCCTGGATCGCCACTGGCGTGACGCCCAGCGCGAGCACCACGTCGGCCTCGTTCCAGCCCAGCACCACCACGCGCCGCGGCGCGCTCGGGATGGTCGTCGCGCCCCATTGATGCGCGATGGTGACCGGGAAGGCGGGCGCGGTTTCGGCCTGCGCGCGGCGGGTGCCGAATCCGGCGAGCAGCAGCGTGGTCGCGGCGGCCAGGCCGAGGAAGCGGCGCAGCGCGCCGGCGGCCGGCATCGCGCGAAGGCGCGGGCGATGGAGAAGTTCGGAGCCGATCATGCGTGATCCTTTCAAAACGCGTTGCCGCGCGCGCCGGGGCGATCGGCGCGCAGCAGCAGCGTGAGCAGGTACAGGCCGCCGAGCGCGCCCGTGACGATGCCCACCGGCGGATGGATGGGCAGGGCGTTGGCGGCCACCGCGTCGCAGCCCGTCACCAGCACGGCGCCGACCAGGGCCGGCGCCAGCGGGTTGGCGAGGCGCCCGCCGTGCAGGCGGCGCGCGATATGCGGCGCGGCCAGCGCGACGAAGGCGATCGGGCCGGTGACGGCGGTTGCCGCGGCCACCAGCAGCACACCGGTGACGATCCAGCCGGCGCGCTGCCGGCCCGGCCGCGCGCCGAGCGTGGTGACCAGGCTGTCCTCCAGTTCGATCAGCCCGAAGCTGCGATGCCGCAGCAGGCACAACGCGATCAAGGCCGCCAGCGCCGCGGCGAGGCCCGGCAGGTCGTGCCAGGCGGCGGTATTGAGGCTGCCCGACAGCCAGGCCAGCACCACCTGGGTGTCCTGCACGTCGGCGTCGAGCAGCAGGTAGCCGTTCACGGCCGCCAGCAGCGCCGAGATCATGATGCCGCTCAGGATCAGCCGGCGCGGCGAGGCACGCAGCCCGCCGGCCAGCCCATAGACCACCAGCGCCGCCAGCAGCCCGCCGGCCACCGCCATGCCTGCCGTGAAGCCCGGCTGGCTCTCGCCGAGCCGCAGCGCGAGGATCGCGCCGCTGGCTGCGCCGGCGCCGAAGCCGAGCACGTCGGGGCTCGCCAGCGGGTTGCGCGTGACGGTCTGGAAGATCGCGCCCGAGGCGCCCAGCGCGACGCCGGCCAGCGCGCCGAGCAGGTAGCGCGGCAGGCCGAGCGTGAACACCGCGAAGCGCTCGGGCGAGGCGGGATCGAGCAGCGCATGCCACAGCGCGCCGGGCGAGATGCCGAACGGGCCGAGACAGAGCTGGGCCGCGAGCGTGGCGGCCAGCGGCGCGAATCCGAGCAGGATCGCGAGCAGGATCGCGCGCACGATCGAAGGCAGTCGGCGAGGCATCGGTCGCGCGGGTGTCATGGCGCGAACTTCGCGCGCCGCATCAGCACGAAGAACAGCGGCGCGCCGATCACGGCCGATACCGCGCCGGCCGGAATCTCGCTGCCCGGCACCAGCAGGCGGCCGAGGATGTCGGCCGCGAGCAGCAGCGCCGCGCCGAGCAGCGCGCAGGCCGGCAGCACGCGGCGCAGGCCGATGCCCACCAGCATCCGCGCCAGGTGCGGCACCAGCAGGCCGACGAACACGATCGGGCCGGCGGCGGCGGTGGCCGCGCCGCACAGCATCGAGATCACGGCGCCGCAGGCGATCAGCAGGCGCCCACGATGGATGCCGAGCGCGAGCGCGTGTTCGTCGCCCATCGCCACCACGTCGAGCGGGCGCGCCAGCGCGAGGCTGGCGGCCAGGCCCGCGAGCAGGCAGGCGGCCAGGATCGGCAGCATGGCCTCGCCGCGATCGGCCACCGAGCCGACCGCCCATAGCCGGAACTGTTCGAGGCTGTTGGGCTGGAGCAGGCTCAGGCCGGCGGTGGTGGATTCGAGGCTGGCGCCGAGCGCGGTGCCGGTCAGCAGCAGCCGCACCGGGTCGCTCGAGCGCGACAGCAGGCGCGAGGCGAACACCAGGCCGGCGACCACGGCGGCACCGGCGAAGGCGAGGCCGAATTGCGCGAGCGGGGCGATCACGCCGGCGCCGATGCCGAGCACCACGAACAGCCCCGCGCCCGAGTTGACGCCGAGGATGCCGGGGCCGGCCAGGGGATTGCGCGTGAGAGTCTGAACCAGGCAACCGGCCAGGCCGAGTGCGCCGCCCACCAGGATCGCGAGTTCGGTGCGCGGCAGCCGGTAGTCGCGGATCGTCGGCCAGGCCTCGCCTTGCGCGTGCCACAACGAACGCAGCGTGAGCGCGATCGGCAAACCATGCGAGCCGACCAGCAGGCTGAGCACCACCAGGCCCGCCAGCAGCGCGCCGAGCGCGACCAGCGCCAGCCACCAGGGGCGGGGCGGCGCCGGGGTGGCGCGCTTGCTTGCCGCGAAATCGCCGCTAACGGCCGTCGCTGCCCATCGTGGCGATTTCAAGGTCCTGGCTGTTCCATCGGGAGCGCAGCGGCAGGCGATCGAGGCGATCGGCCGGATGCGCGGGAAGTGTCGTGCCGCGTCGTCAAATGGAAATGATTCGTTTTTCCATCGGCGCAGTGTAGGCGGCGCGATGTCAAGGTTTCGTTAAGACGCGCGCGCGATGGGCGATCTGTCACGAGCCTGACGGGAAAGTGTGCCGAGGGAGGGAGGATGCGGGCGCGTACGGGGAAGGAGGCCCACGCGCGATCGATTGCACGCGGGCCGTCCCCTGCTTGTCGTTACTGCTTTTTTTACTGCTTTTTATAAAGGTACCGCGGGTGCTGCCTGGTGCTGCCTGATGTTGCCAAGCCGGGCGACGCTTATTGCGCCGTGAAGCTGTAGCTGCCTTGCGTGCGATGGCCGTCGGTGGCCACCGCCACCCAGTTGACCGTGTAGACGCCCGGCTTGAGCGCGGCGAGATCGACGCTCATGTGCTTCTTGTCGCTGCCGCTGACGCTCGACTTGTCGCGCGTGACCGAGGCGCCGGCCGCGTCGCTGACCTTCAGCGAGCTGAAGGCCGGCTCCAGGCCCTCGTCGAAGTCGATCGACACGCTGGCGGTGGCGGCCGGCACGGTGGCGCCGGCCTCGGGGCTGCGCTGCTTCGGATGCGCGTGGGCGAAGGCGAGCGGCGCGACGGCCGCGAGCAGCAGGGCGGCGGCGCCGTGCGCCGCGAACTGGCGAATCTTCATGGCGGGATTCCGGTTGGGCTCGAGGGAAGGCGGCTTACTTCGACATCGCCTTGGGGCTTTCGACCTTGCACTGCGCGCTGAGCTTCTCGCCGTCGCCGAAGCTCAGCGTGAGCGGGATCGTCGAGCCGATCTTGAGCGCCTGCCTGGGCTCTTCCAGCATCACGTGATAGCCGCCCGGCGCGAACGACAGGGTGCCCTTGGCGGGCACCGTGGCGGTGTCGACCATCACCATCTTCGACATGCTGCCGTTGCTCTGGGTCTGGTGCAGCATGGCCATGCCGAACGCGTCGGAATCGACGCCGGTGAGCTGGACCGGCTTGTCGCCGCGGTTGGCGACTTCGAAGAAGCCGCCCGAGGGGATGCCGGCGGGCATCGCGCGGATCCAGCACTTCGAGACGGACAGGGCGTCGGGCGCGGCGAAGGCGGTCGAGCCGGCGACGGCGAGGGAGGCGGCGGCGAGCAGGCGGATGGCGGTTTTCATGGTTCGGATGTCCTTGGAATATGAGTGATGCGTGATGTCGTGACGGGCGGCGCCTCAGGCGTCGCTGCCCTTGAGCAGCAGCGGCAGGTCGTGCACCCAGGGCGGGGTGCCCTGGCCGTCGCGCGCGAACAGGCGCAGCTTGCCGCTCGGGTCGAACACCACGCTCGCGGCCGTGTGGTTCATCGAGTAGTTGTCGGGCTTGCTGCCCGCCACCTGCTCGTAGGTGATGCGGAAGTCGTTGGTCACCTGCTTCAACTGCGCGTCGTTGGCCGGGCGCAGCGCGCGGAACGAGGGATCGAAGGCGCTCACGTACTGCGACAGGACCTGGTCGGTGTCGCGCTTCGGGTCGACGCTGACGAACAGCACCTGCACGCGCTTGGCGACGTCGGGGCCGAGCTGGTTGAGCGACTGCGCGAGCTCGGCCAGCGTGGTCGGGCACACGTCGGGGCAGTGCGTGTAGCCGAACAGCAGCACCACCACCTTGCCGCGATAGTCGGCCAGGGTGCGCAGCTTGCCGTCGGTATCGGGCAGCGAGAAGTCCTTGCCGAACTGCGTGTTGCCGGTGATGTCGAGGTTGTTGAACGAAGGCTGGTCCTGCTGGCAGCCGCTCAGGGCGGCCGTGCCGGCCAGCGCCGCGCAGACCAGCGCGAGCGTGGCGGCGCCGCGCGAGGCGCGCAGCGGTAAGGCGGTCAAACGCTTGAACATGGTGGTCTCGCCACGAATATCAGGAGATCGAAGGAGCGGACGATCGCGCGACAGGGCGCGCTGGCTCGGGACGAGGCGGCCGGCTCGGGCCAGGCAGGTCTCGGCGGCGGGCGCGGGCCCGCGCGATCGAACGCAGCGGCGGAATCAGGCCAGCGAGGGTGGCGCGCGCGCCGGCGCGGCCAGCGAGGGGAAGGAGCGGGGCGGCGGGGCCGGCGCGAGCAGCGGCACGCGGCGCACGAGGGGATGCTGCAGGGCATCGGCGGGCGCGGCGGCGGCCGGCGCATAGGCATGCGAGGCCAGCAAGTCGCAATAGCCGCAAGCCGACAAGGCGTCGCGCGGCAGCTCGTGCCGGTCGACATGCTGCGCCGCCGCGCAGATCGGCGCGTCAGGCCGATGCGCGGCCGCCGCTTCCGCCAGCTGGCTGGCGAGCGGCATCAGCACCAGCAGCCAGATGGCCAGCAGGCCAAGCCAGGCGGTCAGACGACGTCGGGAGGAGATGGGCGACAGCATCGCGCGATGGTAAACCACTGCGGCGCGATTTGCGTCGGGAATGTGTCAGGCGGGACGGCGGAACGGGCTTGCGCGCTGAAAGGTGAGGCGATTTGTCGCGTGAGGCAATCGGCGCTTAGGCTGGGGGGCAGGCGCGGTGAAGACGAATGGTGGTTTATCGGGCGGTGGCGGTGGCGTCGCGCGGGGTGCGGCCCTTCACGCCAGAAGCAGGGCGGCGCGGATGCGCGCGCCGCAGGCTGTCCCGCCCGCCGCGCGCATCCGCCGTGCCACGCTCACCCTCACACGCCCGGCGCCAGGTCGCGGATGGCTGGGGCGGCCGACGGAATCCGTCCGGCAGCCGCCAGCACCGAACGGCCGGTGGCCGTCAGCGCCGGTCGCGCGACACCGTCCTCGTGCGGCTCGACCGACACCAGCCGGTGTTCGAGCAGCGTGTCGATCTCGGCGCGATCGGGGTCGATCCCGTCGGGCGCGCCGTGGATCAGCATCAGGGTGGCAAGTTCGTGTGGGCTCAGCATGGTCGACTCCGAAGGCAGGGCAGCCGCGTCGCAGACGCGGGGACATCGGAAATACCGTATCGACGTGACGCGATGATGACGAAGGCCGCGCGCGGGGCGGCCGGGCCTGTCGCTACGGTGGAGCGTCGAGTGCGGCGGCGGCACCCGCGGCGCGCTCGATATGCTGTCATGGACCGCGCGCGACGGCCGGCCGTTCCCCTCGATTGTGTTACCGAGGGTCACCGTTGCCAGGGGCGGTAAGCGAGGCCTCGCCATAGCGCCGCACAAGCCGCGCGCGACGCGGGCGCCGGCCGCGCGCGAGCCCCGTCGGCGCGACGTCGCGACCAAGGCCAGCCGATGCTGCGCCGCGCGAGCGGGGCGAAACGCGCCCTTGCATTGCGCTCGCCGCCCGCGCGAACTCACTGCACGAAACGCTGCAACTCGATCGTCTTCGGCGCGCCGAAGATCTGCTCGGGCGGCCCGCTTTCCCACACGCGCCCCTGGTGCATGAACACCACCTGGTCGCTCACGGCGCGCGCGAAGCGCATCTCGTGCGTGACCATGATCAGCGTCATGTCCTCCTTGGCGAGGTTCTCCACCACGCCCAGCACTTCCGCCACCAGCTCGGGATCGAGCGCCGAGGTGATCTCGTCGCACAGCAGCACGGCCGGCTTCATCGCCAGCGCGCGGGCGATCGCCACGCGTTGCTGCTGGCCGCCGGAAAGCTGTTCCGGATAGGCGTCGAACTTGTCGCCGAGGCCCACGCGCTCCAGCATCAGCTCGGCGATCGCGCGCGCCTGGTGGCGGTTGGCCTGCTTGACCACGGTCTGCGCCAGCATCACGTTCTGGCCCGCGCTCAGGTGCGGGAACAGGTTGTACTGCTGGAACACCATGCCCACCTTCAGGCGCAACGCGCGCAGGTCGCCGCGGCGCGCGTCGACGGTGGTGCCGTCGATGGTGATCGAGCCGGCGTCGATGCTTTCCAGGCCGTTGAGCGTGCGCAGCAGGGTGCTCTTGCCCGAGCCGCTGCGGCCGATGATGCTCACCACCTGGCCGCGCTCGACGCTGAAGTCGATGCCTTTCAGCACATGGTTCGCGCCGAAGTTCTTCTCCAGCGCGCGGGTTTCAACGAGCGGCATGCCATTTCCTTTGCAAGACGCGCGCCCAGCGGGTCAACGGATAGCAGAGCGCGAAATAGATGAGGGCCACCAGCCCATAGACCAGGAACGGCCGGAAGGTCGCGTTCGAGATCACGGTGCCGGCGCGGGTCAGCTCGGTGAAGCCGATGATCGAGACCAGCGCGGTGTCCTTGACGGCCTGCACGCCGAAGCCGACGGTCGGCCCCACGGCGATGCGCGCGGCCTGCGGCAGGATCACGTGGCGCAACTGCTCGAGATAGCTCATCGCCAGGCTCGCCGAGGCTTCCCACTGGCCGCGCGGCACCGCCTCGACGCAGCCGCGCCAGATCTCGGCCAGGTAGGCGCTGGTGAAGAAGGTCAGGCCCAGCGTGGCGGCCACCCAGGGCGGCACGTCGAGGCCGGCCAGCGGCAGCCCGAAGAACACCACGAAGATCTGCATCAGCAGCGGCGTGCCCTGGAAGATCTCGATGTAGAGCTTCACGGCGCCGCGCAGCGCGACGTTGCTGGACACGCGCATCGCCAGCAGGGCCAGCGCGAGCGCGCCGCCGAGCACGAACGAGACCAGCGACAGCACCACGGTCCAGCGCGCGGCCAGCAGCAGGTTGTCGAGGATCTGCCAGAAGCTGAATTCGATCATCGCGCACCTCCCGCGCGGCGCAGGAACAGGCGCCGGCCGGCGGTATTCAGCACGAAGCGCAGCAGCAGCGCCATCGCCAGGTAGGCCAGCGTGATCACGAAGTAGGTTTCGAAGGCGCGGAAATTGCGCGACTGGATGTAGCTGGCCGCATAGGTCAGGTCGGCCACCGAGATCTGCGAGACCACCGCCGAGCCGAGCATGGTGATCACGATCTGGCTGGTCAGCGCCGGGAACACCTTGGCGAAGGCCTGCGGCAGCACCACGTGGCGGAACGCCTGGGCGCGCGACATGGCCAGCGCGGCGGCCGCCTCGTGGTGGCCGCGCGGCACCGCGGCCATGCCGGCGCGCACGATCTCGACCGAGTAGGCGCCCAGGTTCAGCGTCATCGCCAGCACCGCGGCCGTCACCTCGCCGATGTGGATGCCCAGCGCGGGCAGGCCGAAGAACACGAAGAACAACTGCACCAGGAAGGGCGTGTTGCGGATCGCCTCGACATAGGCGCCCGTCAGCGCGCGCAGCCAGGCCAGGCCCGGCGCGCGCGTGTCGTGCGCGGCGGCGCCGAGCACGCCGATGGCGAGGCCGAGCACGGTCGACGCGGCGGTGAGCGCGAGCGTGGTCGCCGCGCCGCTGGCGAACATGCCGGCGTAGTCGGCGAGATCGCCGAACTGGAGCTGGTAGGTCATCTCGAGGCTGGGTTGGTTGGGCTTCGGGAGGGGCGGCGCCGCGTTGGGCCGCCCCGGCGGGTCAGGCGTGGGCCGCGTATGTCGCCGCCGCGAGAGCGCCGCGGCGGATGTCGCCCGCGGGCTCGCGAGGGACGGCGTTCGCCGACCCGCGACGACGCTCGCTCCGGGCCGCGCGTCGCGCGTCGCTCACAGGCCGGCCGGCAGCGGCTGGCCCAGCCACTTCTTCGAGATCGCGTCGAGCGCGCCGTCCTTCTTGGCCTGCGCGATCGCCGCGTCGACCTTGGCCAGCAGGCGCGGCTCGTTCTTGTTCAGGCCGACGAAGCAGGGCGAGTTCTTGATCACGAACTTGGTTTCGGGGCGGCGCGGCGGGTTCCTGGCGAGGATCGCCGCCGCCACGATGTTGCCGGCCGCGATCAGCTGCACCTGGCCCGACAGGAAGGCCTGGATGGTCGCGTTGTTGTCCTCGAAGCGCTTGATGGTGGCGTTCGGTGCCATCTGGGTCAGCGCGATCTCCTCCAGCGCGCCGCGCGTGGCGCCGACGGTCTTGCCCGTCAGGTCGGCCGGGCCCGCCACCTTGATGTCGGCGGGGCCGAACACGCCCTGGAAGTAGGGGCCGTAGGCGGCCGAGAAATCGATCACCTTCTCGCGATCGGGCGTCTTGCCGAGCGAGGAGATCACCAGGTCCACCTTGTTGGTGGTCAGGTAGGGAATCCGGTTCGCGCTGTTGACGGGCACCAGCTGCAGCTTCACGCCGAGCGACTTGGCGAGCAGCGCGGCGGTGTCGATGTCGTAGCCCTGCGGCTGCATGTCGGCGCCGACCGAGCCGAACGGCGGATAGTCCTCCGGCACCGCGACGCGCAGGGTGCCGCTCCTGGTGATGGTGTCCAGCGCGTCGGCCTGGGCGGCGTTCGCGCCGAACAGCAGCAGGGCGGGGGCGGCCAGCAGCGCGGCGAGCCAGGCGCGGCGGGAGGAGGTGCGGTTCGGTCGGAAATCCATCGCGGGTTCTCGGGTGGTCTTGTCGGTGAATCGGAGCGGTCGGGTCGGGCCGCCGTGGCGGCCCCCGATGATTTAGCAAGAGCCGGGCCATGTGCCGTTCGGCTGGTCTGGCCACGCTGACCGGCGCTGCGGCGCGTCGATGCACCGTTTTTGCGCGGCGGCGATGCGTCATTCGGGTGCGCGAGCGCGAGGAAGGCGCCGAAAACGGGCGTGGACAGGGCTGGGCGGGATTCGGATCGAGCCGATCAGACGCGATGGCGAGCTGCGGCAGAGGCGAAAAGCAGGCTCGGCCTTTGTTCATACTGGTATGACCAGTGAGGGCCAAGGCCGGCATTTCCGTTGATCGCGGCCGGCGGATGAATCGAATCATGTCTGCCGGGATAGGGCGCCGCGGCAAGGTGGAAGCCCCTGTTCCACACCCGGCCGTGGCCGTCGCGACAGGCGCCCGCCGGTCCTTGCCGGCTCGTCATGTCGCCAACCCGCCCCTTATTTCACATGCATCGAGCGATTGCACAAAGCTGTCAGTTATATAAAAATGCGAATGATTCTTATCTTCACTTCTGATTCGAAGCGCTTGCCGCAAAAGGGGTTTCCTCGATGTCCGCCGTCCTCTCCGACGTGCAACGTGAAGTCAGCACCTTGTACCTCGACCATCACGCTTGGCTGCAGGGCTGGCTGCGCCGCAAGCTCGGCAATGCCTCGGACGCGGCGGACCTGGCGCAGGACACCTTCGTGCGGGTGCTGAGCGCCTGGAGCGGGGCCGGCGGTTTCGATCCGCGCGAGCTGCGCGAGCCGCGCGCCTACCTGAGCACGGTCGCCGGTCGCCTGGTGCTCAACCATTACCGCCGCCTGTCGCTCGAACGCGCCTGGCTCGAGGCGCTGGCCCTGCTGCCCGAAGCCTGCGCGCCCTCGGTCGAGGAGCGCTGCCTGGTGCTCGAGACCCTGCACGAGATCGACGCGATGCTCGATCGCCTGCCGCCCAACGTGCGTACCGCCTTCCTGCTGTCTCAACTGGAGGGGCTGACCTATGCCGAGATCGCCCTGCGGCTGGGCATCAGCGATCGCACCGTCAAACGCTACATGGTGAGCGCCTACGAAGCATGCCTGCTGCTGACGCTGTGAGTGCGGCGGCCGATCGCGAGGCGCCGCCGCTCGATCGCGCGGTGGCGCGCGCGGCCGCCGGCTGGGCCGTGCGCTTGCGCGAGCGCGCGTCCGCCGAGGACCTGGCCGCCTGCGCGCGCTGGCGCGAGGCCGACCCGGAGCACGAGCGCGCCTGGCAGGGCGTGCTGCGGCTCGACGCGAAGTTCGACGCGATGCCGGCCGCGGCCGCGCTGCCGGCGCTGGGCCGCGAGCGGCGCGTCGACCGGCGCGCCGCCTTGAAGACGCTGGGCGGCACCGCCGCCGCGCTCGCGCCGGCCGGTTACCTCGCCTATCGGCTGCTGCCTTGGCAGGCCTGGGGCGCCGAGCAGCGCACCGGCCCCGGCGAGCGGCGCGGCCTGATGCTGGCCGACGGCACGCGCATCGAGCTCAATACCGGTTCGGCGCTCAACGTGCGCTTCGATGCCAACGAGCGTCGCCTCGAGCTGGTGGCCGGCGAGATCCTGGTGGCCACCGGCGCCGACGCGCACAGCCCCTATGCCTGGCACCGGCCGTTCGTGGTGAAGACGGCGGCGGGGCGGATCCGCGCGCTGGGCACGCGCTTCGTGGTGCGCGACGGCGTGGTGGAGCCGGCGCGTGCCGCCTCGCGCGTGACGGTGCTCGACGGCGCGGTGGAGATCACGCCGGCTGCCGCGCCCGCGCTGCGGCGTCGGCTCGACGCGGGCCGGCAGCTGTGCTTCTCGGCCGACGCGATCGGCGCGAGCGGGCCGGCCGATCCGCATGCGGCCGACTGGTCGCGCGGCGTGCTGTTCGCGGACCGGATGCGGGTCGGCGCCTTCGCGGCCGAACTCGCGCGCTATCGCCCCGGGCTGCTGCGCTGCGACCCCGCCGTCGCCGAGCTGCGCATCACGGGCGCCTTCCAGATCGACAATACCGACAACATCCTGGCCGCCTTGCCGGCCACGCTGCCGGTGCGCGTGGTCTATCGCACGCGCTACTGGGTGACGATCGAGCCGGCGCGGCCCGAGGCCTGAGCGGCGGAGGCCTGCTCGATCCCGGCGGCGAAACGGCGTGCTCGACATTGCGGAAACGCTCGCCCGGAATCTCTCGCGCCTGTCGGCGCAATCGCGCGCGGCGGCGTTAGAGGAATATCGGCCCGCTGGCGAAGGGCCTTCGACGGATTCGGGAGACCAAGCATGAAGACATCGGCACGAGCCGGCAGCGCGGCGCGCCTGGCCGGCCTGGCGCTGGCGGCCGGGGCGATGCTGGCGGGCCAGCCTGCCCACGCGGCGGCCGGCACCGGCGCGGTCATGCTGCGCGCGCAGGGCACCTCGACCACCACCACCCTGGTGCTGCGCGATGCCGGGCAGGATCCGGGCGGCAAGCGTCGTTACGCCTACGAGCTGCGCGTGGCGAACGGCGCCTGCCACGCGACGCTGGCGGGCGTGGTGCATCGCGTCTCGAAGACCGACGCGGCCGGCGACGATTCCACCTTCCTGCGCAACGGCGAGAGCGTCGACACCAGCGTGTTCCGCGACCTCGCCGACGGCCGCCGGGTGACGCTGACGATCGACGTCAGCTCGCCGAAACCCCGATACGCGGGCGTGGCGGTCGACCAGGCGCCGGCCGGCTGCGCCGACTGGCAGCACCTCGACAGCGAGTTCTACGCTCGCTGATCCGTCGCGGCGGTGCCCGATCCGGCATCGCCCGCGCCGATTATGTCCCGATCTGAAACAAGCCCTTGTCCGTCCGCGCTATCGAATGGAACCGGTTCCATCTATAATGCGCGGGCTAAATGAAATGTAGGTGTCTTGTCTGTATCGCCTATTTTTCAAGATAACGGGCAGCGGCGGGGCGCGACGATCGGTGAGGACGTCGTGCCGAACGGCACGCGCCCGACCCGTCGCCCCAACCCAGAACGGACCATCATGACCACCCCACCCGACAAACCGGGCTCGCGGCGCCGCTTCCTGCAGACCAGCATCGCGCTGGTGCCGGCCGCCTCGCTGGCCGGCTGCGATCTCGGCAGGCACGAAGGCTCGGCGCCGGCGCAGTCAGCCGGCGCGCGCGCCGACGCCGGCCCCTACAAGCCGCGTTTCTTCGATGCCGCCGAATGGGCCTTCGTGCAGGCCGCCTGCGACCGGCTGATCCCGGCCGACGCCGAAGGGCCCGGCGCGCTGGAAGCGGGCGCGCCCGAGTTCATCGATCGCCAGATGGAGACGCCCTATGCGCACGGCGCGACCTGGTACATGCAGGGGCCGTTCCAGCAGGGCGCGCCGGAACTGGGCTACCAATTGAAGCTGGTGCCGCGCGACATCTACCGGCTCGGCATCGCGGCGGTCGACCGCTATAGCCGCACCGCCTACGGCAAGCCCTTCGCCGAGCTCGACGCGGCCACGCGCGACACCGTGCTGGGCGCGCTGGAGGCCGGCAAGCTCGAACTCGGCGACGTGCCCGCCAAGGTGTTCTTCGGCCAGTTGCTGCAGAACACGCGCGAGGGGTATTTCTGCGATCCGGTGCACGGCGGCAATCGCGGCATGGCGGCCTGGAAGATGATCGGCTTCCCCGGCGCGCGCGCCGACTTCATGGATTTCGTCAATCAGGACGGCAAGCCCTATCCCTACGGGCCGGTGTCGATCAACGGGGAGCGCAGCTGATGGCCGAGAAGAAACCGCATGTCGATGCCGTGATCGTCGGCTTTGGCTGGACCGGCGCGATCCTCGCCAAGGAACTGACCGAGGCCGGCCTCAAGGTGGTCGCGCTGGAGCGCGGCGAGTATCGCGATACCTATCCCGACGGCGCCTATCCGAACACGCTCGACGAGCTGACCTACAACGTCCGCAAGAAGCTGTTCCTGGACCTGTCGAAGACCACCCTGTCGATCCGCCATGCGCCGGGCGACACGGCGCTGCCTTACCGGCAGCTCGCGGCCTTCCTGCCCGGCGAGGGCGTGGGCGGCGCGGGCCTGCACTGGTCGGGCGTGCATTTCCGCATCATGCCGGAGGAGCTGCGCCTGCGTAGCCACTACGAGGAGCGCTACGGCAGGAAGTTCATCCCCGAGGGCATGACGATCCAGGACTACGGCGTCAGCTACGAGGAGCTCGAGCCGCACTTCGACTTCGCCGAGAAGGTGTTCGGCACCTCGGGGCAGGCCTATCGCGTGAAGGGCAAGGTGGTGGGCGACGGCAACGTGTTCGAGGCCGATCGCAGCGACGGCTTTCCGCTGGCCGCCCAGCTGAACACCTATTCCGCCCAGCGTTTCTTCGACGCGTCCAGATCGCTCGGGCTGCACCCCTACCGGCTTCCCTCGGCCAATACTTCGGGGCCCTACACGAATCCCTACGGCGTGCAGATGGGGCCGTGCAACTTCTGCGGTTATTGCAGCGGTTATGCCTGCTACATGTACTCGAAGGCCTCGCCGAACCTGAACATCCTGCCGGCGCTCAAGCAGGAGCCGCATTTCGAGCTGCGCTCGAAGTGCCACGTGCTGCGCGTCGAGCTCGACGACACCAGGAAGCGCGCCACCGGCGTGACCTATGTCGATCCGGCCGGCCGCGAGGTGTTCCAGCCGGCCGATCTGGTGATCGTCGCCGCGTTCCAGTATCACAACGTGCACCTGCTGCTGCTGTCCGGCATCGGCAAGCCTTACGACCCGATCTCGGGCGAGGGCGTGGTGGGCCGCAATTTCGCCTACCAGAACCTGTCGACCATCAAGGCCTTCTTCGACCAGGACACCTACACGAATCCCTTCGTCGGCGCCGGCGGCAACGGCGTGGCGGTCGACGATTTCAATTCCGACAACTTCGACCACGGCCCGCTCGGTTTCGTCGGCGGCTCGCCGATGTGGGTCAACCAGGCCGGCGTCAAGCCGGTCAGCGGGATCGCCACGCCGCCCGGCACGCCGGCCTGGGGCTCGCCGTGGAAGAAGGCGGTCAAGCAGAGCTACGCGCACACCATCTCGATGGACGCGCACGGCTCGAACATGTCCTATCGCGACGTGTTCCTCGACCTCGACCCGACCTACCGCGACTCCTACGGGCAGCCGCTGTTGCGCATGACCTTCGACTGGAAGGACAACGACATCAGGATGGCGCGCTACGTCACCGGGCAGATGCACAAGATCGCCGAGGCGATGGGGCCCAAGGCGATCAGCGTATGGACCCGCGAGTTCGGCCAGCATTTCGATGCGCGCCAGTACCAGACCACCCACCTGGTGGGCGGCGCGGTGATGGGCACCGACCCGCGCACCAGCGTGCTGAACCGCTACCTGCAGAGCTGGGACGTGCACAACGTGTTCGTGATGGGCGCCTCGGCCTTCCCGCAGGGCACCGGCTACAACCCCACCGGGCTGGTGGCCGCGCTGGCCTATTGGTCGGCGCGCGCGATCCGCACGCAGTACCTGAAGAACCCCGGCCCCTTGGTGAGCGTATGAAGCAGAGCATCTTCTCGAGGACGCCGCGTGCCGCGGCGTGGCGCGTGGCGATGGCGGCGGGCGTGGTGGCCGCCGCGGCGGCGCTGGCCTGGCCCGCGCTCGGCGCGAGCCAGGACGCGGTGGCGGTGAAGCCGGTGCCGGCTTCGTCGGGCGTGACGGCGGCGCCGCTCGCGGCATCGGCGGCGGCCGTGGCGGCGCCGGCCGCCGGCCACGACGCGGCGCGGGCCGAACTGCTCAAGCGCGGCGAATACCTGGCGCGCGCCGGCGACTGCATCGCCTGCCACAGCGCGCCGAACGGCAAGCCCTTCGCGGGCGGCCTGAAGTTCGACACGCCGATCGGCGCGATCTACTCGACCAACATCACGCCCGACGCGAAGACCGGCATCGGCGGCTGGCGCTTCGAGGACTTCGATCGCGCGGTGCGCGCCGGCGTGCGCAAGAACGGCGACACGCTCTATCCGGCGATGCCGTATCCGTCCTACGCGCGCCTGAGCGAGGAGGACGTGCGCGCGATGTACGCCTACTTCAGCCAGGGCGTGGCGCCGGTCGAGCAGCCCAATCGCGCGGTGGACATCGTCTGGCCGCTGTCGATGCGCTGGCCGCTCGCGATCTGGCGCAAGCTGTACGCGCCGGCGCCCAAGCCGTTCGAGGCCGCCTCGTACGCCGATCCGGTGCTGGCGCGCGGTGCCTACCTGGTGCAGGGGCTCGGCCATTGCGGCGCCTGTCACACGCCGCGCGCGCCGACCATGCAGGAGCGCGCGCTCGGCGACGCCGACGGCAGCGATTTCCTGGCCGGCGGCGCGGCGATCGACGGCTGGGTGCCCACCAGCCTGCGCGGCGAGCCGCGCACGGGCCTGGGCACCTGGTCCGAGCAGGAGATCGTGCGTTTCCTGAAGACCGGGCGCAACCTGCACACGGCGGCGTTCGGCGGGATGACCGACGTGGTCGACCACAGCATGCAGTACCTCAGCGATGCCGACCTGAGCGCCATCGCGCGCTACCTGAAGTCGTTGCCGCCGCGCGCGAGCGGCGAGACCGCCTACGCCTACGACGACGCGGCCGCCCAGGCGCTGCGCGCCGGCGACGCGAAGCGGCCGGGCGCGTCCGTCTACGTCGACAACTGCATGGCCTGCCACCGCAGCGACGGCCGCGGCTACACGCGCGTGTTTCCGGCGCTGGGCGGCAACCCGGTGGTGCAGGGCGCCGATCCCACCTCGCTGATCCACGTGGTGCTGGAAGGCGCGGCGCTGAACGGCACGCACGAGGCGCCGTCGAGCTTCACCATGCCGCCGTTCGGCTGGCGCCTGTCCGACCAGGAGGTCGCCGACGTCGCGAACTTCGTGCGCACCAGTTGGGGCAACACCGGCTCGACGGTGACGGCCGCGCAGGTGGCCAAGCTGCGCCGCGCGTATCCGGGCAAGCGTCCCGATGCGCCGCCGGGCGCCGACTTCGCGCGGCCTTCGGCGAGCCGGACGAACTAGGCTCCCGGGTCCATGAAAAAAACCGCGCGGGATGGCTGTCCCGCGCGGTTTTTTCTTTCCGGAGGTGGGCGAGGCAGCTATTGCACTTCGTCGTAGACGTGCTCGAACGCGCGCCGGTAGATCTCCAGCGCGCTGGCCTCGTCGATCTCGCAGGGGTTGTTGACCAGCAGCCGCTCCTGCTTCATCGCATCGGCCGCCAGCCCCGCCAGGTCGCCGACGTCGATGCCGACCGCCTGCAGGTTGGCCGGCAGCCCCGCGTCGCGCGCCAGCCGCACCAGGTAGGCGATGAAGGCCTCGGCCTGTTCCTCGACCGGGCCGACCGGCTCGAGCCCGACCAACTGCCCGAGCTCGGCATACTGCTGCGCGGCGGCCTGCGCGTTGAAGCGCAGCACGTGCGGCAGCACCAGCGCATTCGACAGCCCGTGCGGCACATGGAACACGCCGCCGATCGGGTAGGCCAGCGCATGCACGCCGCCCACCGGCGCGTTCGCGAAGGCCTGGCCGGCCAGCATCGCGCCGAGCAGCATGGCCGAGCGCGCGGCGAGGTTCTGGCCGTCGCGGCAGGCCGGCAGCAGGTTGGCGGTGAGCAATTGCAATGCCTTGCAGGCGAGATGGTCCGACAGCGGATTCTTCAGACGCTTGCTGGTATAGGCCTCGATCGCGTGCACCATCGCGTCGATGCCGGTGGCGGCGGTCGCCGCCGGCGGCAGGCCGACCGTCAGCTCCGGGTCCAGCAAGGCCGAATCGGCGTAGAGCCGCGGCGAGACCACGCCGCTCTTGGTGGTCTTGCCGGTGGTCACGATCGAGATCGGCGTGACCTCGGAGCCGGTGCCGGCCGTGGTCGGGATCTGCACCAGCGGCAGTCGGCCGTGCTCGACGCGGTTCACGCCGTACATCTGCTCCAGCGGCTGCTCGCTCGCGCACAGCGCGGCCACCAGCTTGGCGACGTCCATCGAGGAGCCGCCGCCCAGCCCGATCACCAGCTCGGCGCCGAATTCGCGCGCGCGCCGGGCCGCGTCGCGCACCACCTCCTCGGGCGGGTCGGCCACCACCTCGTCGATCACCAGCACCTCCCAGCCGGCCCGCGCCAGGCTGGCCAGCGCCGGCGCGAGCGTGCCGCCGCGATGCAGGAAGGCGTCGGTGAGCACGCAGGCGCGGCGGCCGGCGTGGCGCTCGCGCAGCAACTCGCCGAGCCGGCGAGCCAGCCCCGCCTCGAGCACGATGTGGGGGACGGTCTGAAACGAAAACGATTGCATGGGGGGCGTCTCCGGCTGTTTTCGTGGGGCGCGATGGGCGGCGCCGCGCGGTGGCATGTGCCGGTCATGATACCGGCGCGCGCGGTTTTCGTTCCGGCCGGCCGCGGGCGTCGGCCCGCCGGATCGATCCGCCGCTGCCCGATCGATTTAAATGCAGTGAAAATTACCGGTCAATCAATTCGCCATTAAATCGACGGAAAATTTTACTAAATCCGACGGCATTCGACCGATTGATCGAATTCGATCGACGCGGTTTCACGCCGTTTCATTTACCTGGATGGTCAATGCGTTTATAGTCGCCGTCGGCCGACTCGACAGGCTTCGGAGACAAGTCGGGCCGAGTGCCGCGATACCAGGAAAACCACCATGACCGCTACTCGGCCGACGCAGTCGAAGTCGAAATCGCGTTCGAACCATCCGCGCCCGCCCAAGAAGCAGGGCTGGGTCGCGATCGATCCCTCGGTGGTGCCGCCCGCCTCGCAGAAGGCGCTGCGCGACGCGATCGCGCTCGAGAAGGCGCCCGTCACCGATTATGCCGACCCGTTGTGGATCCTGGCGCAGGAATCGAGCGGGGTGGTGAACTCGCATAATCCGAATTCCACGGCGCGCGGCCTGTTCCCGTTGTTGCGCGCCCAGTACGCGCTGAATCCGAATGGCGAGAAATCCTTCGGTAATGCCGTCGAGAAAGCGCAGGGCGGGCTTCGATATATTTACGGCCGTTATCACAGCGCGCAGCATGCCCGTAAATTCTGGGAAAAACATCACGGGTATTGAACGCAATGAAAGGTCTTCGTTTTGCTGTCGCATCGATCGTTTTCGGTATCGCGGCGAACCTGGCGCTGGCCGCCAGCCCGGCGCCGGTGCCGCAATTCGACAACTTCCCGGCGCCGGCCTGGCACGGCAAGGTGGCCGCCACCACGATCCAGTCCGAGCAGGACCACAGGTTCGCCGCGCGGCTGCGCGAACTGTCGGGCAAAAAACCGAACTTCGCCGGCCATTACGCGCTGAGCAGCTGGGGTTGCGGCGCGTCCTGCACCATGACGGTGGCGGTCGACGCGAGGACGGGCGAGACCGTCTGGCTGCCGTTTACGGTCTGCTGCTGGGACGTCGACATCGACCAGCCGATCGAATTCCGGCGCAACAGCAAGCTGGTGATCGTGCATGGCAGCCGTAACGAAACCGGCAACGGAACCTACTATTATCTGTTCGATCAGAATCGCTTCACCTTGCTGCGCGGCGACGAACGACGGGTCAAGCCCGGTAGCTGAACGTCGCGCGGCGCGCTGGCGCCGGCCTCGAATTCCCGGGTTGTTTTTCCGGCATTCGTTCATACTTATCGCCGACGTTCAGCAATACACCGAAGGCGGACCGCATGACGAAACCTGAATTCACCGACACGGCGAGCGCGAGACCGGACCTGTTGTGCTACCTGGTCGCGATCGCCGCCGCCTCCTATGCGCTGACGCAGGAATGGCGCGTCGACCACGTGGTCAGCTGCTGCCGCGGCTGGCTCGACAAGCAGCGCGTCACGATGGACTGGCTCGATCGCGTGCGCATCGGCCAACTGGCGCTGAAGATCGCCAGCCGCGACCTGCTCGGCGCCGGCATCGCGGTGCGGCTGTCGAGCGTGCCGGCGCTGTTCACCAGCGAGATGGAACTCAACGAGGCGTCCACCATGGTGCAGCGGATGATGGTGCTCTGCCAGGAGGCGCTGTAGAGGGCGCGCAACGTGCCTGACCGCTTCGCGTCGGCATCCCGGGCCGACCGCCGTTTGCCTCCTTCGCTGCTTCCCCCGATCTCCCGCCTCGTTCGCCGCGCGTCTCGCGCGGCGCCGGAAGCGCTCGGCCGCGCGCGGCGCGCTTCGCATCTCGCGCCGGGCGCGGCCGGCAGGATTCACGCAGCCGGCATATAGTGAGCGGCGCGCCGCCGTCGATCGCCAGCCACGCGTCACCCGGCTTGCGATTCGCTTGCGCGCTCCCCCCACATCAGACTCTTTTGCAAGGAACCCGGCGATGTCAGATAGCGCGCTCACCTGCGGCATCGATCACCTCGGCCTGACCGTTCGCGACCTGGCCCAGACCCGCGACTTCTTCGTGCAGTGCCTGGGCTGGAAGCTGGTCGGCGAGCGGCCCGACTATCCGGCCGCCTTCGTCTCGGACGGCCATCTGGTGCTCACGCTCTGGCAGCTCAAGGAAAGCGAGGCGCCGGTCGAGTTCGACCGCAAGCGCAATGTCGGCCTGCATCACCTGGCCTTGCGCGTGGCCAGCGAGGCGGCGCTCGATGCGGTCCACCAGCGCGCCTCGGCATGGCCCGGCGTGCGCGTCGAGTTCGCGCCGGAGCCGCTCGGCAAGGGCCCCAAGCGCCACACGATGATCTACGAACCGGGCGGCATCCGCCTCGAGTTCGACCACGACACCAGCAAGCCGGCCTGAACCCGGCTTGATCGAAGCCCGGGCGGCGGGCTGCCGGCCCGCTCAGGCGGGCGCCGGGTCGGTCCCGGCGCCGGCGCGCTCGCGGATCAACTGCTCGAAGGCCTCGGCCGTCAGCGGCTGGCCGAGCAGGAAACCCTGCATCTCGTCGCACATCAGCGCGTTGAGCTTGTCGAGCTGGGTGGCGGTCTCGACGCCCTCGGCCACCACGTCCATGCCCAGCGAATGCGCCAGCGCGATGATGGCCGACACGATCGCCGCGCCTTCCTTGCCGTGCCGGTCCAGCCCGCTGGTGAAGAAGCGGTCGATCTTGAGTTGCTTGACGCGAAAGCGCTGCAGGTAGGCCAGGCTCGAATAGCCGGTGCCGAAATCGTCGATCGCGATCTCGAAGCCGGCTTGCTGGAAATCGCGGATCGCCACGATGGTGCGCTCGGCATCCTGCATCGCCATGGTTTCGGTGATCTCGAAGATGATCTGCCGCGGCGCCACCTGCTGCGCCTCGACGATCTCCAGCATCGCGTCCGCCAGCCCCGGCTGCGCGAGCTGGCGCGTCGACAGGTTGACGGCCACCTTCATGTTCGGCAGGCCCGCCTCGCGCCAGGCGCGGATCTGCCGGCAGGTCTCGCGCACCACCCAATAGCCGATCGGCACGATCTGCCCCGAGCGCTCGGCGATCGGGATGAAGTCGAGTGGGGCCAGCGCGCCGAGCTTGGGATGCTGCAGGCGGATCAGCGCCTCGGCGCCGGTCAGCGCCTGGGTCTTGCCGCGGAACTTCGGCTGGAAGTGCAGGCTGAAATAGCCGTTGGCGAGCGCCTCGTGCAGCGCCTGCTGGATCTGCAGGGTGCGCAGCGCGGCATCGTTCATGCCGACCTCGAAGAAGCGGTAGGTGCCGCGGCCGCCGCGCTTGGCCTCGTACATCGCCGCGTCGGCGTGCTTGAGCAGGGTGTCGACGGTCTCGCCGTCGCGCGGGTAGAGCGCGATGCCGATGCTCGGCGTGACGGGCAGCGGCGTGTCGGCGCTCCAGGTGCCGTCGCGGGTGCGCTCCAGCACCTTCTCCGCCACCAGCCGCGCATCCTGCGGCGAGACTAGCGGCTCCACCAGCACCACGAATTCGTCGCCGCCCAGGCGCGCCACCGTGTCGGCGGCCCGCACGCAGCCGCGCAGGCGCTGCGCGAAGCTCACCAGCACCTGGTCGCCGACCGAATGGCCGAGCGAATCGTTGATCGCCTTGAAGCCGTCGAGATCCATGAACAGCACCGCGAAGCCGGTCTGCCGGCGCCGCGCGCGGTCGATCGCCTCGACCATGCGCGCATTGAGCGTGCCGCGGTTGGGCAGGCCGGTCAGCGTGTCGAGCGTGGCGAGCCGCACGATCTCGCCGTTCAGGCTCGACACCGCGCACGCCAGCCGGCTGTTGCGCATGTCGATGCGCGACAGCAGCAGGGTGACGATCAGGATCGCGAAGGTGAACAGCGTGACGGTGGTGGCCAGCCAGGTCGAATCGACGCCTTTCGCCGCGCCGCAGACGCTGCCGGGCGGGAAGTCGGCGGCGGCCATGCCGGCGTAGTGCATGCCGCTGATCGCCATGGCCATCACGAAGGCGGCCGCGATGCGCGCGCGCACCACCGAGCGGCGCTGCTCGTCGCGCAGGCGGCGCGCGATCGACAGCGCGGCGATCGAGGCGGCGATCGCGATCGCCAGCGAGGCGGCCAGCCAGCCGGGCTGGTAGTCGATGCCGGGCGCCATCTTCATGGCGGCCATGCCGGTGTAGTGCATGCCGGCGATGCCGCAGCCCATCAGCGTGCCGCTGATGGCCAGGTGGGTGCGGGTGGCCAGCGCGCGCGTGGTGAAGAACAGCGCGAAGCAGGACACCACGATCGCCAGCGCCAGCGAATAGCCGGTGTCGAGCACGTCGTAGCCGAGCGGGATCGGCAAGGAAAAGGCCAGCATCGCGATGAAGTGCATCGACCAGATGCCGGTGCCCATCGCCACCGCGCCGCCGGCCAGCCAGGCATGACGCTGCGGCGAACGGCCGAGCAGGGCGATGCGGCTCGTCAGGTCGAGCGCTGTGTACGAGGCCAGCGTCGCCACCACGAACGAGACCACCACCAGGAGGAAATTGTACGAGCCGTGCATGTCGAGAAAACGGAAGCAGGGGCGTGCGCGAGCGTCGGCGGCACGCGGCCGCCCCATCCGGCGCGCGAGCGGCGACTCGAGGCAAACGGGGCGGGAACGTCGCCCGCAGCACGCGGCCGCAGGCCCAGCATCATAGCCTCAGCGCGGGGCGAATCGGCGGCAATCGTGACGGCCGCACATATTCCCGGAGATTGGAAAGCTGTTCCGAAGGCTTGTCGCCAATAAGGAAGTGATTTCGAATGCCTTCCGTGCGTATTTCGAACCACGCTAGAATGGCGCCCGCCAAGCTCGGAAGCGGGTGCAAATCCCGCGCGGTCGCGCCACTGTGACCGGATCGCCGTCTTTCGACGGCCAGGCCGGAAGTCAGACCTGGGCTTTGTCTGGTCCTTGATGTTTTGTTCCAACGGGGCGCGAAACCCCAGGAGACTCCGCGTGATTCATGCCGTCCGATTCCGCGACGCGTGCCGTGCTGGCGCGCGCCGTGTCGATTTTCCCCTCGATTTTTTCATTGCCGCCGTCTTGATTGGCTCGATGGGTGCCGTTGCGTCGCCCGATGCGATTTCCCCGCCGGATTGTCTGGCCTGAGCCGCCGCGCGTTCTTGCGCGCTCGCCACGACTCCGCGATCCGAGCCGCCGCCGACGCGGCACGCCGGATCATGCGCCGCGCCCGCGGTGCACCTGCCACATGCCAATCCGGGCAATGACATGAAACGCCATCACCATTCCGTCTTTCCGCGCGCGCCGCGCACGGCCCCTCGTCGCGCCTGCGCGAGCGCGGTCGCCATCGCCTCCCTGCTCGGCGTGCCGCGCGTGGCGCTGGCCGATGACGCGCTGCCTTCGAAATCGACGACCGACGCGGCGCCGGCCGGTGCCGCGAAACCCGCCGCCGGCGGCGGCGCGGCCCAGGCGCTGCCGGCCATCTCGGTGGGCGCCGCGCGCGCCGCCGCCGATGCCGGCAATCTCAGCAAGCCGGCCGCCACCGGCAGCCGGCTCGGCCTGTCGAGCCTCGACACGCCGGCCAGCGTCGAGACGCTCGACGGCGAGCGGATCCGCGAGCGCGGCGACACCAGCGTGCTCGATGCCGTCACGCGCGCGGCCGGCTTCGCGGCCAACGCGGCGCCCGGCAACGGCGGCACCTCGGTATCGGTACGCGGCTTCAGCGGTCCCGAATCGATCACCACGCTGTATGACGGCACGCGCATGCTGGTGGGCGCGGGCACGGTGACCTTCCCGGTCGACACCTGGTCGGTCGAGCGCATCGAGGTGCTGCGCGGGCCGGCTTCGGTGCTGTACGGCGAGGGCGGGCTGGGCGGCGTGATCAACGTGGTGCCCAAGGCGCCGCGGCGCGAGCGCGAGACCAGCTTGCTGGTGGGCGCCGGCAGCTACGGCCAGAAGCGCGTCGCGCTCGACACCACCGGCGCGCTCGGGCCGATGCTCTCGTATCGCTTCCATGTGAACGACGACCGGCAGAACGGCTGGGTGCCGCGCGGCGAGTCTCATTTGACCTCGGTGGGCGGCGCGCTGAAGCTCGACGTGAATCCCTCGCTGTCGTTCACGCTCGACTACGATTTCGCGCGCCAGAAGCCGATGACCTATTTCGGCGTGCCGGTGATCGACGGCGTGCTCGATCCCGCCATGGCGCGGCAGAACTACAACGTCGGCGACGCCTCGATCGCCTATTACGATCGCTGGGCGCGCCTGAACACCACCTGGCGCGCCGCGTCCGGCCTCACGGTGCGCAACCAGTTCTACGGCATGCTGACCGATCGCCATTGGCGCGATTCGGAAAGTTATGCGCTGCAGGGCGACGGCAGCGTGCTGCGCAGCGACTACATCGAGATCCGCCATCACGAGCGGCAGGTCGGCGACCGGCTCGACACCACTTTCGACGGCCATCTGCTGGGCCGCCAGAACCGGCTGGTGGTGGGCGCCGAATTCAACGACGTGAGCTTCGTCGACACCAGCAATACGCCCTTCGACGGGCAGTCGGTGGTGCCGGCCTTCGGCTTCGATCCCGGCTCGTTCTCGAGCCCGGACGCGACCGTGCCGGTGTTCCGCACGCATACGCGCCAGGCCGGCGTGTTCGCCGAGGATCGCATCGAGCTGAGCGAGCGGCTGTCGTGGATCTCGGGCCTGCGCTACGACTACATCGACTACCAGCGCGATACCTTCGCCACGCCGAGCTCGCCCGCCTCGTCGTTCAGCAAGACCTTCGCGCATACCAGCTGGCGCACCGGCCTGGTGTTCTCGCTGACGCCCGACATCTCGCTGTACGGCCAGTACACCACCGGCACCGACGGCGTGGGTTCGCTGATCACGCTGTCCAAGAGCAGCAGCGCCTTCAATCTCTCGACCGGCGATCAATGGGAAGCGGGCTTCAAGCAGGCCTTCGCGGGCGGACGCGGCGCGTGGACGCTGGCGTTCTACCAGATCGTCAAGCGCAACCTCCTGAGCGTCGATCCGCAGAACCCCGGCCAGACCATCCAGGTCGGCAAGCAGTCCTCGCGCGGCGTCGAGTGGACCGGCGCCTTCAGGCTCGGCCACGGCATCTCGATCGACGCGAACGCGGCCTTCCTGCGCGCGCGCTATGACGACTTCAACGAGTCGGTGGACGGCGTGAGCGTGTCGCGTGCCGGCAAGGTGCCGATCAACATCCCGCAGCAGACCGCCAATCTGTGGCTCGACTGGGCCTTCGCGCCGGGCTGGCGCGCCGGCGCGGGGCTGCGTTATGTCGGCCGCAGCTACGGCGATACCGCCAACACGGTATCCCTGGCTTCCTATACGCTGCTCGACGCCTCGGCCTCGTGGCGCGCCACCAAGGACCTGACCTTGTCGCTCTACCTGCACAACCTGACCAACCGTGTCTATGTCGAGACCAGCCAGAACAGCGGCAGCGAGTGGCTGCTCGGCGCGCCGCGTTCGGGCGGCGTGACGGCGACGCTGAAGTTCTGAGCCGCGCCGCGCGATGAGCCATTTCCGCATCAGCTCGCTCGACTGGTCGCCCGCCGACCGGCCGCGCGCCGCGCGCGCGCTGCTCAGCCGCGTCGCGCTGGAGGCGCGGCCTGGCGAGTTCGTCGGGCTGATCGGCCCGAACGGCAGCGGCAAGACCAGCCTGCTGCGCTGCGCGTTTCGCTACGAGCGTCCGCGGGCAGGCGCGATCGAGATCGGCGGCGAGGAGGTCTGGACCTTGTCGCCGCGGCGTGCCGCGCAGCGCATCGCGGTGGTGCTGCAGGATCCGCCCGACGAGTTCGGGTTGACGGTCGGGCAGGTGGTGGCGATGGGGCGCACGCCGCACAAGCGCATGCTCGAGGGCGAGACCGCCGAGGATCTCGCGCGCATCGAGCGGGCGCTGAGCGACGTGGGCCTGGCCGGCACCGAGGCGCGCGCCTTCGCGACGCTGTCGGGCGGCGAGCGGCAGCGCGCGCTGCTGGCCCGCGCGCTGGTGCAGGCGCCCGAGCTGCTGATGCTCGACGAGCCCACCAACCATCTCGATCCACGTCACCAGATCGCCTTGCTGGCGCTGGTGAAGCGGCTGCGCATCACCACGCTCGCGACCATCCACGATCTCAATCTCGCCGCCGCGTTCTGCGATCGGCTGTTCGTGCTCGCCGACGGCGAGATCGTCGCGAGCGGCACGCCCGACGAGGTGCTGACGCCCGAACTGCTGAGGGCCGTCTACGGCGTCGAGGCGATCGTCGACCGGCATCCCGGCGGCGCCTATCCGCGCATCACCCTGATCATCGACGAGGCCTGAGCGATCCGCATGAAGCCGTCCAACCCGAGCTCCCGTATTGCCTTCTTGCCGGCGCGCCGCGCGGCGGCGTTCGCCGTGTGCGCCGGCGCGCTGCTGCCGGCCGCACCCTCGCTGGCCGCCGGCCACTATCCCGTCACGGTCCGCAGCTGCAATCGCTCGGTGAGCTTCGAGCGCGCGCCCGCGCGCGCTGTCAGCAACGACGTGAACCTGACCGAGATGATGCTCGCGCTGGGGCTGCGCGATCGCATGGCCGGTTATACCGGCGTGGGCGGCTGGAAGACCGCCACGCCGGCCCTGCGCGCGCAACTGGCCGGCCTGCCCGAGCTGGCGCGCCAGTATCCGGCGATGGAGACGCTGGTGGCGGCCGATGCCGATCTCTACGTGGCTGGCTGGAACTACGGCATGCGCGTGGGCGGGCCCGTCACGCCCGATACGCTGGCGCGCTTCGGCATCGCCGCCTACGAGCTGACGGAATCCTGCTCGCACGTGATGCCGCGCCCGCCGGCCTCGTTCGACGATGTCTATGCGGACCTGCGCAACCTCGGCGCGATCTTCGACGTGGCGCCGCGCGCCGACAGGCTGATCGCGGCGATGCGCGCGCGGGTCGAGGCGGTCGGGCGCGCGCTCGGGCCGAAGCGGGTGCCGGTGCGCACCTTCGTCTACGACAGCGGCGGCGACAAGCCGTTTACCGCGGGCCGTTATGCGATGCCCGATGCGTTGATCCGCGCGGCAGGCGGTGTCAACGTGATGGACGATCTCGCGCAGAGCTGGGCGGCGGTCGGTTGGGAGAGCGTGGTGGCGCGCGATCCGCAGGCGATCGTGATCGTCGACTACGGCGCCGAGACGGCCGCGCAGAAGATCCGCTACCTGAGCACCAATCCCGCGCTGGCGGGGCTCGCCGCGGTGCGCGAGCGGCGTTTCATCGTGATCCCCTATGACGAGGCGACGCCGGGCGTGCGCAATGCCGAGGCGGTGGAGGCGATCGCGCGCGGGCTGCATCCCGCGGCGTTTGCCGCTGGCGAGGGCGGGAAGTGAGCGCGATGCGGGGCGTCGAGGAGGCGGCGGGCGAGTCGGTGAGGGTGGATTCGGGCTCGGGCTCGGTTTTGAGCGCGAGCCCGGATTGCGCTGCTGCCTATGCTTCAGGCTCTGCTTCAGGCTCGGAGGCGCTAACGGCAGCCGCCACTCCGGCCGCCCCAACTTCCTATTCCACGCGATCGGCATCGCGGCCCGCCAACCGACGCGCACGCCGCGCGATCTGGCTCGGCGCCGTGCTGCTGCTCGCCTCGATGCTGGCCGCCACCGGCCTCGGCCCGGTGGCCATCGCGCCGGGCACGGTGGCGCGCGTGCTGCTCGCGCATCTCGGCGGGCACGCGGCGCCGCGCGTGGCGCCCGGCATCGATACCATCGTCTGGCTGATCCGCCTGCCGCGCGTGCTGCTCGGCGCGCTGGTCGGCGCCACCCTGGCGATGGTCGGCGTGGCCCTGCAGGCGGCCACCGGCAATCGCATGGTCGACCCGCACCTGCTCGGCGTCAGCTCGGGCGCCTCGCTCGGCGCGGTGGCGGCCACCGTCTGGTTCGGCGCCGCCTTCGGCTGGCTGACGCTGTCGGCGTTCGCCTTCGCCGGCGCGCTCGGCGCCACCGCGCTGGTGATCGTGCTCGGCGTGCGCGCGGGGCGGCTCGATTCCTCGCGCCTCTTGCTGTCGGGCGTGGCCGTCTCGTTCGCGATGATGGCGCTGGCCAACCTGCTGATCTACCTCGGCGATCCGCGCGCTGCGCAGTCGGTGCTGTTCTGGATGCTCGGCGGGCTGGGGCTGGCGCGCTGGTCCCTGCTGCCGGTGCCGGTGCTGTGCCTGGTCGCCGGCGGCCTGCTGCTGATGGGCCGCCGCCGCGAGCTCAATGCGCTGACCAGCGGCGACGTGGCCGCCGCCGCGCTCGGCGTGGACGTCTCGGCGCGGCGGCGCGAGCTGTTCGTGGTCTGCTCGCTGCTGACCGCGGCGGCGGTGGCCGTCAGCGGCGCGATCGGCTTCGTCGGGCTGGTGGTGCCGCACGTCTGCCGGAGGCTGTTCGGCGCGGAGCATGGCGGCCTGCTGCCGATGGCGGCACTCGGCGGCGCGCTGGCGCTGGTCTGGGCCGACGTGCTGGCGCGCATCCTGATCGCGCCCGACGACCTGCCGATCGGCGTGATCACCGCCCTGATCGGCGGGGCGATGCTGGTGGGGCTGGTGCGGCGCGGCTAGCGGAACGCCTCGCGTCCGGCGCCGAGGATGCTCACTGCTCCTCGCCGGCTTGCCGTGGCAAGGGCGCCATGCCGTCGAGATACCGAGCCACCTGCACCGCGGCCGGCAGGAGCACGGCCCAGCCCGCGGCCAAGGCGGCGAAGGCCGCCGCGGGAGGCGCGAAGCTTACCGCGCCGAGCGCCGCGCCCGCGCGAAACGACAGTGGCCCGGCGAGCGTGCCCAGCATCGCCGCGAGCCAGGGCCGGCCGCGCAGCCGGACGAAGACGACATTGAGCTGGATCGCGAAGATCGCCCAGAGCGCGGCGATCCAGGCCGGCGCGCCGAGGGCGCCGGCCGGCTGGCCCGGATAGACGAGCCAACCGGTTCCGGCCAGGACGCTGTCCCAGCACCAACCGAGCAGGGTCACCGCGAGGATCGAGCTGGCTTCCACCGATGGCCGGGCGGCGCGTGACAGGTGCCAGCTCGCCATGCCGGCGGCGCAGAGCCAGCCGGGCACCGGATCGGCGTGTGCGCCCCCATGCACGGCCGCCAGCCAGGCTGCCTGGCCCACCACCCAATAGAGCGCCACGGGATGCCCGCCATGGCGAGCAGGCTTGCGCGACGCGGCCGAGGTCGGCATCGGGCGATGCGCTCGGCGGCGTGACAGCCGACAGGCGACGAAGTGACGGCGCAGGCATCGGGCCGCCCGACCGTCCGTATCAGTGCGCATCGACGAAGTCCGTGACATCGTCGAGCACCGGGCCGACCGGGATCAGGCGCTTCAGGGCGATCAGGGGCGTGGCCAGGCTGCCCACCATCATTTCGTGCGTCAGCCTCGGGTATCGGCGCACCTGGACCGCATCATCGTGCGCGCGCAGGCGTGCAGCCATCCGCTCGGTGTTGCCCGGATCGACGATCGTGTCGCGCATGCCTACGCCGAGCAGGATCGGTGGTTCACCGCCTCGCACGAAATCGATGGGCTGGCTCGCGGTGCGCTGCGAGGCCGGGAAAATGCGCTCCAGCGTGCTGTCCCGCAAGGGCAGGAAATCGTATGGGCCCGCCAGCCCGATCACGCCGGCCAGGGCGTGCGGCGGCAAGCCGGCGCGGGCCAGCCATGACCGATCGGTCGCCAGCAGCAGCGCGATCTGCGCGCCGGCCGAATGGCCCGCCAGAAACAGGCGGTCCGGATCGGCCCCGTAGACCGCCGCGTGGTCCCTGGCCCAGCGCACGGCCGCGGCGGCATCCTCCATGAAGCCGGGAAACGCGACCTGGGGGAATACGCGATAGTCGGGAATGGCCACCACCATGCCGCGCGAGGACAGCGCTTCGCCGACGAAGCGGTAATCGGCGCGCAGGCCGCCTTGCCAACTGCCGCCGTAGAAGAACACGACCATCGGGCGCGGCGCCGTCGGGCTCGCGGTCGGCACGTAGACGTCGATGCCCTGTCGCGGGTCGGCTCCGTAGGCGAGCTGGGAGAATCGGGTATGGTCGGTGCGCGGCACCATCGCGTTGAGCCAGGCCAGTGGGTGGAGGTATGCCCAGCCGATGCCGGTTGCCAGGATGCTGGCACCTGCCAACAGGCGCAGGGACTGTTTTCTCATGCACGATTCCGTCTTGATGAAAGTGGCCGGGAGCGCGTGATCGGGCGCGACATTGCCTTGAATACGGCCAGGCCGGCATCGCGGATGCATCCGAGTTGGAACCTCGGCCGTATTGTCCAGGCTTGCCCAGCCGTTTCGGCCAGGCGCAAACAGGAGCCGAACATGAAGATCCGGATGACGATCGCCGCAATCGCGATGGGGGCGGCCTGCATTACCGCAAGCCAGGCTGGACAGGGTTCAGGCAACGCGCACGGCGCGGCAACCGCCGGCATGACCTACCACGGGGACCCCGTGTCCGGCCCCACCAGCCCATTGCCGCCGAAGTCGAAGATGCAATATTCGACGCAAGGCGCGGCGGGTCGCGCCGGTCCCGATGCAGCGGCATCCTCGGCCGCCGCTACACCGAAGAACCAGTGATGGTGGCCTCGGGGCGCGATCGGCGCGGGTCGACGCGCCTCGCGGCGATGCGCGTGGCCGCGTGCCTGCTCGGCTGGACGGTTCTGCTGCCGGGCAGGGTCGCCACCGCGTGCGCGCAGCCGATCGCGCTCTCCGCGTATCTCGCGGTACGCGGGCCGGCCGCGGACCTGGTGTTCCACTATGGCTCCGCACCCTCGCAGGTCGTCGAGTTGTTCAGGCCGGCCGGTCGCGGTCCGTTTCCCGTGGCGATCCTGATTCACGGCGGCTGCTGGCAAAGCCGCTACGGCGGCCTGCCGCAATTCCGCGCGATCGGCGCCCGCCTGGCGGCGCGGGGCATCGCGGCCTGGAATGTCGAGTACCGGCGGCTCGACGAACCCGGGGGCGGCTATCCCGGCACGTATCAGGACGTGGGGACGGCCATCGATTGGCTGGCGTCGCGCGCTGCCGCGCTGCGTCTCGATACGCGCCGCGTCGTGGCGGTCGGTCATTCGGCAGGCGCGCAACTGGCGCTGTGGGCCGCCGCGCGAGCACGGCTGCCGCCGGCCAGCGTGTTGTCCGTCGCGCATGCCCTGGCGATTCCCGATGTCGTGAGCCTTGGCGGCCTGCCGGACCTGGAACACGATGCGCAAGCCATCCGCCAGGCGTGCGGCGTGGACGTCGCCGCGTTGACGGGCTTGCCTGACGACAATCGCCCCGACGTTTTCCTGGACACCTCGGCCGCGTCCATGCTGCCGAATGGCACCTCGGTCATCGCCATCACGGGCGAGCTCGATGCGGTGGCGCCCCCCGAGCTGGCGGCTCGATATGTCGATCGGGTGCGAGCCGCCGGCGACCCGGCCCGTGCCGTGGTGGTGCCCGATGCCGGTCACCTGGACGAAGCCGTGCTCGACTCCCCGGTCTGGCCGATTCTCGAGGCCACGATCCGCGAAGTCCTGCACCTGCCGGCGCGCTAGCGCCGAGCCAGGCACGCGCGGCCGTCGACTTGGCCCCGCTTTTTTTCGCGACGGCTCCCCCATTCGAGGCGATGTTCCCTTATCCTGATAAGCTTTCGAAACCTTTACATCAAATGGAGGGCGGATGCCGCATGACGTCAGTCTGATCGCTTTGCTTGCAGCCGGTTTCGGCCTCGCGATGGTGTTCGGCTATCTTGCTTCGCTGCTGAAGATGCCGCCGCTGGTCGGTTACCTGCTGGCCGGCATCGTGATCGGCCCCGGCACGCCCGGTTTCGTCGGCGATCTGGCGCTCGCGCAGCAATTGGCCGAGATCGGGGTGATGCTGCTGATGTTCGGCGTCGGCCTGCATTTCTCGCTGGGCGACCTGCTCGCGGTGCGCAAGATCGCGCTGCCCGGGGCGATCGTGCAGATCGCCGTGGCCACCGTGCTGGGCGGCGGCCTGGCGCTGGCCTGGGGCTGGAACATCGGCGCGGCGCTGGTGTTCGGCCTGGCGCTGTCGGTGGCGAGCACGGTGGTGCTGCTGCGGGCGCTGGAAGGGCGCGGGCTGGTGGAATCGGTCAACGGGCGTATCGCGGTGGGCTGGCTGGTGGTCGAGGACCTGGTGATGGTGCTGGTGCTGGTGCTGCTGCCGCCGCTGGCCGCGCTGCTCGGCGGCTCGCCCGAGGGCGCGGGCCACGGCGGCGCGCCGGACGGCAACCTGTGGGGCACGCTCGGCATCACCTTCCTGAAGGTGTCCGCCTTCATCGCGCTGATGCTGGTGGTCGGCAAGCGGGTGTTTCCGCGCATCCTCTGGCTGGTGGCGCGCACCGGCTCGCGCGAGCTGTTCACGCTGTGCATGATCGCGGCCGCGGTGGGCGTGGCCTTCGGCGCGGCCAAGCTGTTCGACGTGTCGTTCGCGCTGGGCGCCTTCTTCGCCGGCATGATGATGCGCGAATCCGAGTTCAGCCGGCGCGCCGCCGACGAGACCCTGCCGCTGCGCGACGCCTTCTCGGTGCTGTTCTTCATCTCGGTGGGCATGCTGTTCGATCCGCGCATCCTGATCGAGCAGCCGCTGCACGTGCTGGAGGTCGCGCTGATCGTGGTGATCGGCAAGACGCTGGCGGCCGTGGCGCTGGTGCTGGCCTTCCGCTATCCGCTCAATACCGCGCTGACTGTCGGCGCCGGCCTCGCGCAGATCGGCGAGTTCTCCTTCATCCTGGCCGGGCTGGGCCGCTCGCTCGGGCTGCTGTCGGCCGAGGGGCAGAGCCTGATCCTGGCCGTCGCGCTGATCTCGATCGCCATGAACACCTTCCTGTTCGCCGCGATCGAGCCGGCCCTGGTGTGGATCCGCAAGCATTCGGCCTTCGCGCGGCGCCTCGAGTCGCGCGACGATCCGCTCGCCGCGCTGCCGATGTCGACGCCGCAGACGCATCTGACCGGGCAGGTCGTGATCGTCGGTTATGGCCGGGTCGGCACGCGCATCGCGGTGGCGCTCGACGAGCGGCGGATTCCCTACGTGGTGGTGGAGCAGAACCGCGAGACGGTCGAGAAGCTGCGCGAGAACGGCGTGGCCGCCGTGAGCGGCGACGCGATCGAGCCGATCGTGCTGGTGCAGGCGCATATCGCGCGGGCCGGCATGCTGGTGGTGACGCTGCCCGATACCTTCGACGTGCGGCAGATCGTGGAGATCTCGCGCACGCTCAATCCCGGTATCGAGATCGCGCTGTGCACCAACAGCGGCGACGAGGCGGCCCTGCTGACCAGCGAGGGCGTCGGCACGGTGTTCATCAGCGAGACCGAGCTCGCGCGTGGGATGACCGAGCATGTGCTCGCCAGGATGGGGGCAACCCAGCCGGCGGCGGCATCGGCATCGACATCGCATTGAACGCGGCGCGCCCCGGGCGCGTGCGCGGATGACGGGTAATGAGAGGGTGGGGGGTACTTGAGGCGCCGGCGGAATCGCGGCGCCATTTTTTTTGCGCCGACGAGTCTGGCGGGCGTGGCGTCAGAGCAGCGGCTGGGTGCCTTGCAAGGCCTCGCCGCGGCTCAGTTCCTTCCCGGTTTCGGCGGCGTGAACCACGAGCTGCACGTAGTTGCCGGCGGGAGCGTAGAGCGCGAAGAATCGCGCGAGCAGCCGCGTGAAGACGACGAGGCTGGTGCCGCGCAATGCCGTCTCGTCGAGTGCGAGCCTGATCTCGATGCCGCGCGCGAGCGATGAGCTTTGTCGGGCGAGCGACAGGCATCGCGAGGCGGGCTTGTGATCCAGGTTCGCGATCGCCTCGATGCAGCGCTGCGCAAAGGCGTTCGAGCGGGAGGCATGCAGCTTCAGGATCGCCTTCAGCGCGGGCAGGCCGTCGCGAGTCAGGTCGGTCGGATGCGGCGACAGGGCGGACAGCAGGTGCCATGGGGCGTCGTCTTCACGCGGCAAGGCAGATGGCGGCGTGGGGCGCGTGATCAGCCGGATCGGGCAGCCCAGCGGCTCGTCCTCGAGCCGCAGGTCTCCCGAGGCTTTGCCGATCGGGATTCGCGAGGGCAAGTCGTGATTGGTGGCGGTCGTCATCACGTCGACTTGCCGGAGCTTCGGATGCGTGGGACGGCCGTCGAGATCCACCAGCGACAGCATCGTTACCGGGAAGTCGGCTCGCCCGGGGGCGTGCGCGCGAAACGCGATCCAGTAGACGTGGGAGGGATCGGGTTCCCGGCCATGGCTGAATGCCTGGTAGGGCGCGGCCGGGGTGAGAACTCGCGGCGGGTCGTCCGCCGCGGCTGTTTTCGGCTTTGCGTTCTCGTTGATGGTGGGCTCGCCGAGATGGACGGTATCGATCGAATACACGTCCAGCGGTGCGCGTTTTTCCAGCGGAACGGGCGTGACGGGATAGGCGAGGTCTTGTTGCAGGGTGATCGGTATCGCCGGCCGCTTGAACAGGTTGACGAGCGGTGTGCAGAACAGCTCGAAGGTGTCGACGTCCAGCGAGGCGAGCGCTTGCGCGGCCGGCGACTCGGCGGGCGTTTCGCGCAGCACGACGTGCAAGCTCAGCAATCGCGCTTCGGGTGCCTTCGCGGCGCGGCTGACGTAGCCGAGGTCGAGATCGACGAAGTCGAACAGCTCCGGGAACGTGAAATATTCCAGCAGGTAGCGAAGTGCCTTGGCGCTGCCGGCATGCGTCTCGCCGGGCGGCAGCAGGCGCTCGGTGTCGCCGAATCCCACGCAGGAAAAGGGGACGCTCGATAGCGAGGTCCATTTGCGGCCTTGATCCACTTCGACATAGGCCTTGGTTGCGTGCAGCAACAAGGCATCGAGCGTCGCGGCAAGCAAGGGACGATCGCCGCGGAGGTGGATGCGGACTGGATCGTCGCAGATGGCGCTGGCCAGCGAGCCGGCCGCCGAGCCGAAGGTGATCGAGACGATGCCGGTGGCGTTGGCTGGCAGGACCACGGACGTTGGCGCGTGGGTGGCAGGCGTGTATCGAGCGTCCCGGATTTGCAGGGGCGTGAGCGTGACATCGTAGATCGACCTGAATCTGACCGGCGCCTCGGACATGTTCAGCATCGCGCCATGCCTGACGATCCGCGGCTCGCTCAATTGTCCGACCATGGCACGCGGGTCGAAGCGGGCGATCGCGCAGGATGGCACCGAACGCAAGTGGTGTGGATGGACAAGGCTGAGGAGGGCCTCGGTGAATTCCGGGTAGCTGTCCGCCAGCTTCGAATCGAGACGAGCCGCAAGCAGTGAAAACTTCTGGATCAAGCGCTCAAGGTAGGGATCGTCGGTATGCCCGCCGTGAATGCCGAGGCGCGTCGCGATTTTCGGGTAACGGTTTGCGAAGTCCGTCAATGCCCGAGCGAACAGGGCCCGCTCATGTTCGAAGTGCGGCAGCAGGTGATGGTCCATTCGGCTAGCAGGCCGTTGAAATACCTCGACCGATTCGTCACGATATAGCCACCCTGATCCCGAGACGCGAAGACCGCATGCGAGGCGCCGACAGCTACA
>NZ_VIUM01000020.1:0-162181 GCF_007828315.1 Burkholderia sp. SJZ089
GAACGGATCGGGGCGTGCCTGCAGTGCGACGTTGACACGCTCCTGGCCAACTCGACTGACGTCGTCGGCTTCCCGCGTTCGCCGACGGCAGCGGGCCTGTTCGCGCGCCGTGATGTGCATTGAAGCGCCCGAGACCCAGGGCCGGCCGGCCCTGGCGCTACCGCCCACCCGCTGATGCCGGCGGAGCGCGGTGGGCGTGCGGTACCTGGATCAACGAGACTTAACTGGAGTGGACAGCCATGCTGACAAGAATCGACATCATCAAGTGTCGCGCGGTGGTCGGTGGTGAGGTGACGCACTGGATCATGGCAACCGATACCGATGGCGACAACGAGGCGAAGGCTCGGCGCATATTCGAAGGCGAGCGGCTTCAAGACTTTGTCGAGCTCGCGCGCGCGATCGCCGAGGCACCCGACGCGGACCCGGGCGTGTTTACGTATGTCACCGCAGAGATGAGCATCGAGGACTGTGTTGCCTGGGCAAACGAGATGTGCGGCGAGGATTTTCAGATCCTACGAGGGGATGGCGATGCCGCCGGATGAGAGGCAGGTGCTTCCCCGGAGCAACTGGCGGGCCGGCCCCCCTGTATCAACGAGCGTTCGGCGCGGCCCGCGCCCCACATCCCTGCCAGGCTTGTCCTCGAGGTGACGCCCGACCTGGTGCCGGCCGTCTGGCCGTCTGGCCCGCTCGCATCGCCCTCCTGTTGCGCCAGGCGCGCGGCGGCCGGCCATGCCGGCGCCGGGCGCGCTCGTGCCGAGCGCGCATCTAATCGCGATCGCGCCATCCGATCGGGCGGCGTCGCCGCCGGCGACACGCGCCCGACTCGTCGGCGCTCATGTCCGGACGCAACACCGGCCGCGTCCCGCGCCCGTCCCGCGACCTCGTCGCCCTGACGAGACAGGCCTCAGACCTCTCAACCTGGATCCCACGATCGCCCGCCCGTGTCCGGCGGACCGAGCCCGGACGCCGTGCGCGACGAGCGTCGCACGGCCCCGGCCTCTTCAAGCGCTTTCGCGGCATATCCTCGCGCGCTGCGCGCACTCCGGTATTCCACGGTCGCTTGCCCGCCGTCCTCGGGCGAGCGCGCGCTGGCTCCAGGTAGCACGGTGCGCAAACGGAAGCGCTCCGGCTGCCCTGCCCTCAACTTTAGGAGCCAGCTGTGAGCCTTTTGTACAACGGCGACTGCCTTGTCGCGCTGCCCCAACTCGCCCGCGAATCCGTCGATTGCGTCATCACGGACCCGCCTTACCTGGTCAACTTTCGGGACCGCTCCGGCCGCTCGATCGCCAACGACAGCAATGACGAATGGCTCGACCCCGCATTCGTCGAAATCTACCGCGTGCTCAAGCGTGACACGGTCTGCGTCAGCTTCTACGGCTGGAACAAGGTGGACCGGTTCTTTCACGCGTGGAAGTCGGCCGGCTTTCGTGTCTGCGGCCACATCGTCTTTACCAAGACCTACGCATCGAAAGCCGGCCTGGTGAAGTATCAGCACGAATCCGCCTACGTGCTGGCGAAGGGCCGGCCGGCGGCCCCGGAAAACCCCATCGGCGACGTGCAGCGGTTCGAATACAGCGGCAACAGGCATCACCCCACAGAGAAGCCGGTTTCGGCCCTGCGAACCCTCATCAGCTCGTTTAGCAAACCAGGCGACACGATCCTCGATCCATTCGCCGGGTCCGGCTCGACGTGCGTGGCCGCCCGCGAGCTCGGCCGGCGCTATATCGGCATCGAGCTCGACGAGACCTATTTCGCCGCGGCGAAAACCCGCCTGTCGGCACCCGTCGCCGGCGCCGCGCTCGCGGCGGCCGCCTAACTCCCCAGTCCGAGGAAGACCACCATGCAACTCTTTGTTTCAGCCTACGCCGGGCTTGTCCGGCTCGATAACCTACCTGGCGACGAGAAGGGCGACTCAATCGATAGATGCCGCGTCCGATTCGCGGCCGCGCCGAAATACCTTCATCGTGCCGATGCCTTGCGCCTGGACCGCATCTATCGATATCACAACTCGTTCGAGTTCAGCCCAGGTACCTACGTCACGCATGACGTTTTCCGAGAACGCTTGGCCAAGGTGGCCGGTTACCCGGAAATCTCGTTCGGAGCCAGTTGGTGCAGCCGTACGATCGGCGCGATTGGGGCGAGCGGTGGTCTGTTCAAAGAACTGATCGATTTCTCGGTGACATCAGGAACGATCGGACCGAAGACCAGCGCCAAGCTGGCCGACGACTTCCGAGTTTTCATCGGTGCCGTCGACGCACAGGAGGATCCACTCTTTGCGGAGCTCTACCGCAATTGGTTCTTCGCTTTCAGCCTCGCGGCAAATAACGGCGCCGTGCAGCTTTCCTGATGAAACGGCTGGCCGCCTGCCGCGGCCGGCCCTACGAACTGAGAGGGCAATCATGCTTGAGTATCAAATCGCGGTGCTGATGGAAGCGATCGCACAACGCGCGTTCGGCGACGAGATCGAAGCGGTCTGGAACGCGGACACGGACATTGAGGTCGGGCTGGCATCGCTGCGATATGCGCTACGCGAGGCATTCGAATGTGGGCGGTCCGTGAAGTAGCCCGACTATGCCCGCGGCCGCTGGCGCGGCCGTGCGGGCCCTCTATATCCCCAGTCACGCGGCGGCCGGCCGTTGACCCGGCCGGCCGCCATCATCCGAGACACACATGAATCGCTTTTACATCAAGCATCTGCTGTGCGCGGTCGTCGACGCGCATTTCGCCAGCCGGCTATCCGGTACGAATGACGATGACGAACTGAGGTTGACGATTGGCGAACTCCTTCACGCCTTGCGCGAGGCTTTCGACCTCGGCCAAGACGTTCGGAGAAATTGACCATGACGAAGGACGAATTCGAGGCGCTGCTCGAACGCATCGCGTTCGAGCAGCTCGGAATCGATACGCTGGAGACGAGGCACGCGGATTCCCTGGACTTCCATGATTGCGCCGTCTGGTGTCTCCGGGACGCATTGATTGCCGCATTCGACGCCGGCGTCGAACATGCCCGCCGCCCTGGTGTCTTGTTGAGCTGAAGTGCGGGCGCCGACGCTGGCCAGCGCCGGCGCCTGGTCCCCGCGGCTCGCGGTCGGTCACCGCCCAGCTGATTATCCAGCCGTGCCGCCTGGCCGCACCTTGCGCGCCAGGCCTCGCCTGTCACGCAAGCCGCTCGCCGGCGGCCGGTGTCCCAGTCCGTTCGCTCCTGGGGCCTGGCCGCTCCCGCGGCCCGCCCCGGCGCTGGCCGCCCCCGCCAGCCGCGCGGCCTGCCGCGCGGAGGGGGCTCGGGCCGTCACCGGCCCGCGCCGGCGGGCACCGGGCTTCGGACCCGTCTCCCTACCTTCCATCCCCCGCGCCGTGGTGGCGCAGCCTTCGGACCGCCTCATCCCGACGCATAGCGCTGCGTGCCGGCAGCGCAAGGGTTCGCTACGCCGCGCCCGGCGCCCGTTCGGTGCTCGGCTTCGCCTGCGCGCCGCATGCGGCCTGGTTCGCGCCCCTGCGTTGCCTTCCCGCTGGCGCTCTTATGCGTCGAGGCGGCTCCGTAAGGCAGCGATTTTTCCACCACAGCAAGGAGGATCCATGAACGCAGTGATCACCGAAATCCCGGCACTCTCCCACGACGCGGGCGTTCCCCCCGCACCCCCCGAGGCCCACCAACAGGCAGGCGAAGAACGGCTCATTCCCTTGAAGCGTCTGGTCGCGTCCCCTTTCAACGTGCGACGCCGCAAGCGGACCGGTATCTCCGCCCTGGCGAACAATATCGCCGCTGTGGGCCTGCTGCAAAACCTCGTCGTGCATCCGATGAAGGTCGGTGCAAAGCGCGCGCAAACCTTCGGCGTGGCCGCAGGCGAGACGCGCCGGCTGGCGCTGCTGGAACTGGTCGATCGCGGCCTCACCGCCCCCGACGCCGAGGTCCGCTGCCTCGTCGTGTCCGCCGAGGCGGCCGTGCTGATCAGCACCAGCGAAAACGAGATGCGTGAGCCGATGCACCCGGCCGACCAGTGCGAGGCGTATCGTGTCCTGGTCGACGCCGGCCGCACCATCGCGGAAATCGCGCTGATCTACGGCACCAGCGAAACCCTCGTGCGCCAACGCCTCAAGCTGGCTCGCGTGTCCCCGAAGCTGGTGGACTTGTTCCGCGAGGACAAGATCCGGCTCGACCAGATGCAGGCGCTCGCCCTGTCGGACAGGCATGCCGAGCAGGAGCGCGCCTGGTTCGAGGCGCAACCCTACGATCGTGACGCGCACACGATCCGCCGCAAGTTCGTCGCGGGCGAACGGGACTTCCGCAGCAACCGCGTCGCGCGGTTCGTCGGCATGGACGCCTACGAGGCGGCCGGCGGGTTCGTGCGCCGCGACCTGTTCTCGCACGAGGGGGCTGCTTGGTACACCGATCAAGCCCTGATGGAGCGCGTCGCCGCCGAGCAGCTTGCGGCGATCGCCGCGAAGGTCCAGGCGGACGGCTGGGATTGGGTCGAGGTGATTCCCGTGCTCGACTACACCGCGCAAGCCTCGTTTCTGCGTGTCGTGCCGACCGTAGCCGAGCCGTCGGCCGAGCAGTGCGAGGAAATGGACGCGATCCAGGCGCGCCTTAGGGCAATCGCGGCGGAGCAGGCTGACGACGACACCGACGACGAGACGTATGAGCGCCTGGAGGAAGAAGCGACGGCCCTGGGCGTCCGCCATGCCGCGATCGAAGATTCGCTCGCTGTGTACACCCCGCTTCAAATGGCCGGCGCTGGCGCGATCGTCACCATCGACCACGACGGCACGCTCGAAATCCTGCGCGGCTGGACCCGCCGAGCTGACCCCGCGTCGCGCGGCGAGGGTGAATCGACCGATGGCGACGATATGGAGGTCGGCAGCGCGCCGCAACGTCCGCACACGGGTTCCGGCGCGCCGGCCTCGCCGGACGCACCCGACGCCAAGGGGCCGCATTCCCGCGCTCTCACCCTGCGCCTCAACGCTCGGCGCACCGCCTCGGCCGGCATGGCGCTGGCCCGCAATCCGCACGTCGCGCTCGCGGCGCTCGTCCATCGCTTCCTCATCATGGACTACGCGCCCGGTTCCGGCGGCAGCGCCATCGATATTCAGTTGCACAACCACACGGGCGAGATCGAGCGCAATGCGCCCGAACTGGCCGACGACTTGCCCTATCGCCTCGCCAACGAGCAGCGCGCCGCATGGGCCGGCACCGTGCCGCACGATACCGACGCGTTGCTCGCGTGGTGTGTCGATCAGACCGACGAGCGACTGCTGCTGATTCTCGCGCAATACGTCGGGGCCAGCGTCGATAGCATCACGGGCGACGAGGACGCGCACTGCGTCAATGCGCTGACTTCGGCTCTGAACCTGGATCTCGCCGACGACTGGAAGGCGACCCGCGCCAGCTACTTCGACCACGTGCCGAAGGCGCGCATCGCTGAGGTGGTGACCGCCGCCGTCTCCCCGGCCGAAGGCATGCGCTTGCTGAAGCTGAAGAAGGCGGAAGCCGCCGCCGAAGCCGAACGCCTCGTGAGCGCCACCCGCTGGCTTCCCGAGCATTTCGCCCTCGCGGAAACCCGTCCAAAGAGCCTTTGGCGACTCGCTGGCGCTTCGTCCGACCGGGATGACGACGGCGACCAGGACCAGGACCAGGACCAGGACCAGGACCAGGACCAGGACCAGGACCAGGACCAGGACCAGGACCAGGACCAGGACCAGGACCAGGACCAGGACGGCGCCCGCTCCGAGGTAACCGACGAGCAGCCCCGTGCCGACCAGGACACGACCTACGACGACGCCACCGTGGCCGAAGGCGAAGGCATGCCGCCGCGCGACTGATCCGTCCACCTCCGCCGGCGGCGCTACGCCCGCCGGCGGAATCCTCCCGGCTCGCCCTTGCGGGCCTTGCGGTCCATCGGCTCCTGTATGTCCTCCCCTTTCTCCCCGTTGTTCTCCTGCAAACGCTCACCGTTCTAGCCGTGGCATGGCGTGGCCTTGCGCCTTGTCGTGTCCTCGGCCTCGCAGGCCTGGACGTCTCCCTGCGCTTCGCTCCGGGCGGGGCTCTCGCGCTTCGCGTCGAGCCTCGCTGCGCGAGTCGCGCCCCTGGCGGGCTGACGCCTTCGCGCCGTCCCGGCGCTGCGCGCTTCGCTTGCTCGTGGGATACGCGCCCGCTGCGCGCGGGCGAACTGCCGGTCTAGCGGCCGGCTATGCCGGCCGAGGGCGCGCGGGGCAGATGCGCCCCGCGCGGTGTGGGTGCCTCGGCCGGGGAAAGCGTGTGGTTGCGCTCCATCCTTTTGCGCCGGCTTAAGCGCGTGGATCTGCCATCGGGAGCCGCCCCTTTTCGACGCATAGCGCACGCCGGCACGGGCACAAGGGTAAAGGCTGCGCTCCGCTTCGCCCACGTCCTCGCCCGTTCGGTGCTCGGCTTCGCCTGCGCTCCGCATGCGGCCTGCGGGCGCGCCCTTGCGCCCGTGCCGGCGTGCGCTAAACCCGCGTCGAGGCGGCTCCCAATGGCAGATCCACAACCCGACACAAAAGGACGAAACCGTGAGCGCAACCACCCCCGACCGAATCACCCACACACGCGCGGGCGTTCCCCCCGCACCCCCCGAGGCTCACCGCCTGGCAGGCATCCGTCAACCGGCGAATCGGCTTCGCGCAACGGCCGCCCACTGGCTCGGCTGCGCGGCCGACGCGCCGATTCGCGTGCTGCATCGCTGGGCGCGTCCGGACGACGACGCCCGCGCCGTCCGCTTGGAGGCCGTCATCGATGGCGCCACCAAGCGCATCACCCTCTTTCGTCAACCGTCCGGCGCATGGGCACCGGTCTGGCTCTAACAGGAGAACACGCAATGTCGAACCACGCTGATGACGTCGAAATCGCGGGCATTACGCCCGGGTTTTGCGCCACGCTGAGCCTGAACGGCTCGGCTATTCCCATGGTCGCGGTATGGCACGACGACGACGATCACGACCTCGCTTTCATGCTGCCGCGCGATACCTCCGTCGACCAGATTAACCAAGCGATCGGGATTTACGAACGAGCCTATCGCCAAGGTGAGGTGTATGGCGAGGCCAAGGCGAAGCGCGCGTTGCGCGAAGCGATCGGCCTCGGGCACCTGTAACCCATCCGCGCCGGGCCGCAACCCGGCGCATGTTCGACCACCACCAGGAGAAGATGAAATGCGAGGTCTCGATATCCGTGTCGCGTTCGTCATGGCCAAGCTTGCGCTGATCACCGACCCCACGAGGGAGGACCTGTTTTTCGTCGTCATGGATGCCCAAGCGCAAGGCTGGCACGACGAACAAGCTGGCGAAGCGCTGCCCGTCATGTTTGCCGACGAACCCATGCTCCGTGAAGCCTGGATGCGCGGCGCGAAAGCCGCTGAGATCGATGACGAGATCGCATCTTGCGACTGCTGCAACGACGGCGCTGGCGACCCTTGCCCACTCCACGACTAACTGCTGTCGCTCACCGCCCATCAACACTTTCGAGACCACGCCATGACCACCGCCACGAATCCCGTAATTGAACGACACCCGGCGATGCCGGGCGAAACCGGAGGCATGATGGAAACGACGGAAATTTGTCGAAGCAGCTACGACATCGCGCTCGATGCACGCGTCCAGTTGGCGGGATCCCGCCTCGCGCTTGTCGCGGGCGATGATGACCGCGCTCTTTGCATGCGCCGAGATGCGCGCATGAATGCATTCAGAAGCGGCCGGCTCGCGCGGCTTGAGCACAATCCGATGTCGTTCCAACTGGCGGATGAGCCGGAACTGGCGAGCCAGTGGCAGGACGGATTCGATTTCGTTGGCGCGGGCCTTCAGGTCTGGTCAGAGTGGCGTCCGACCAACCGAGGCTTTTCCGAGGCGCATTTGAGTGTCGTGCGGACCGAAGCCGGCTATATTCCCTCGCTCGACGTGACATATTGGCATGGCGAGCCCTCGATGCGTTCGCAGCACGCGCGGGCGACGCTGGCCGAGGCGATCGCCGACGCAGAGGCGATGCTGCGCGATTGGTATTTGGTCCAAGCCTAACCGACGCGCCGACAATTGGCGCACACCGAGGAGCGACGCAGATGGAAGCAAGTGCAATCACTATCGAGCAGGTCGAGACCGCGATCAACGCGTGGCGCGCGCGTCGTCCGAGCACCGCCGGCGATGCGAGACTGTGCCGCGAGGCGCGGATCCTGGCCGAGCCCTATGCATGGATGATCATGAATCGACAGGCCCAGATCGCCCTGGCGGCCCTGACGGACGAACAACGCGCCGCGCTTGACGGGCGGTCTGCCTGAACCGGATGGCGGGCGGCCGAATCGGCGGCCCGCCAGCTTGCCGAGCGCGCGGGAATTGTCCAGTTCGCGCCCTGCGCGAACGAATCGGGGCAATCTGGTGTCACGCAAATGCCCGTGACACCAGATTGCCCCTACGCCAGAACCGTCTGGCCTCGCTATGCCTCGGATCCCGGCCCGCCGGCCGGTGCCGCCGGCGCCGGCGGATTGTCCTGCACGGACGCCGCAACACCCAGCGCGCGCCGGATCCCGGTCAAGCCCGCTTTCCATTTTTCGGCCGGCACCACGTTGAGCTTTTCCGCCTTCAGTAGCTCGGCAATCGCGCGCTCGTTGCGCTCCACCTCCTGGCGCTCCTTCGCGCGTTTCTGCTCCTGAAGCCGCTTCAGCCTCGCCGCCGCTCTCTCGATTTCCTCGTCCAGCGACTTTGGCGCACGCGCCGTCTTTCCTGCATCTGCCGTCATGGCGTCTGTCACTCCATCTTGCCCCTCCCCCTTGCCGCGCAGTGTAGCGGAATTCGCCTGCGCAGCGTGAGGCACGACTCGGGTGGTGCGCTCGCGGCTGTCTCGACCGCTGGCCTTGCGCCGCCGTCGCCGCACGCCCCGTCGCTATCGCCAGCGCCCGAAGGCCGCCACCGGTTTTCCCGCGCCCTCGCCGCGCGGGCCGCCGCCCGCGAACCGTCGCGATCGCCGCCCCGCGCGGAACGCCCAGCCAGGGCGCAATGCGCGCATTGCGCCGCTCGAGCGCGGCGACCGCCACCGTCGCGGCCGCCGACTGGGTCATTGCCAGCGCCCGAACACCGCCGCTGGTTTTCCCACGCCGTCGCCGCGCGGGCCGTCGCCCGCGAGCCGTCGCGACCGCCGCCCCGCGCGGAACATCCAGCCAGGGCGCAATGCACGCATTGCGCAGCTCGACGTCGGCCGCCGCCACCGTCGCGGCGCCCGGCCTGGCCACCGCCAGCGCCCGAACGCTGCCGCCGGTTTTTCCCAAGCCGTCGCCGCGCGGGCCGCCGCCCGCGAGCCGTCGCGACCGACGCCCCGCGCGGGACACCCTGCCAGGGCGCAATGTGCGCATTGCGCAGCTCGGCCACGGCGGCCGCAACCGTCGCGGCCGCCGACCAGGTCACCGCCAGCGCCCGAATGCCGCCGCTGGTTTTTCCATGCCGCCGCCGCGCGGGCCGCCGCCCGCGAACCGTCGCGACCGTCGCCCCGCGCGGAACATCCGTCCAGAGCGCAATGCGCGCATTGCGCAGCTCGAGCGCGGCGGCCGCCACCGTCGCGGCCGCCGGCAGGGTCACCGCCAGCGCTCGAACACTGCCGCCGGTTTTCCAAAGCCGTCGCCGCGCGGGCCGTCGGCCGCGAACCGTCGCGACCGACGCCCCGCGCGGAAAGCCCAGCCAGGGCGCAATGCACGCATTGCGCGGCTCGATGTCGGCCGCCGCCACCGTCGCGGCGCCCGCCCTGGCCACCGTCAGCGCTCGAACACCGCCCCCAATCGTCCTGCGCAGTCACCGCGATGGGCCGGCCCGCTACTTCGGCCGCGCCCCGGCCCATCGCGGAACACCCAGCCAGGTGCGCCGCTCGCGCTGCGCACGATCGCCGATGGCGGCCGCCACCGTCGCGGCCCCCAACCCCGGCACCGCTCCGCCTACCACAGCGTTCTCGATCCTCCATGCGCCCTCGCACCGTCGCGCCGTCTACCGAATCCGCGCACCGGGGCAGGTTTCCCACATAACCACCGGTCCCCGCGCTTCATCCGTTTTCCACAACCAACACCGTTGTGGAAAACGGCGCGCGGCCGACGCTCTTGCGATGTAGATCCATCGCAGCGTCGGTCCGGACCCGTGGATATGTGGAAAACCTGCGTGGCATAACCACCGCCCGCGCTCCGAATTTTCAACCTGACATGCACTGCCTGCGCTCTACCACCTCGCTTCCCATTTGCCGCACAGAGGACGGATCGACGTGTGCCTTCATTTGCTGCTTTTTCTCCCTGTGCTTCCCACTGTGCGATGCTGGCAAAACGCCTCTGTGCTTCAACCAGGCAAACGCCTCAGCTGCGACGAAATCTCACTTCGGCTGGCTGCGATGATGATCGCTACGCCTGCTGAAAAAACGGTTCCGTCCGGACGTGGCCGGTCTGCACCATCCAGATACCGTCCGTCCAGGGGGCGACCCGTGGGGCAAGCCCCACCCCCCGGCCAGACGGTCACACACCACGCAACTGCGTTGCGGGTGCGTAGAGCCTTGCTGCGCAAGGCTCTACGCTGGCAGACACCGAAACGTTATCGCGCCGACACCGAACGAAGTATCAAATCGTCGCAACCCTTATCGCGTAAGGCGGGAATGCGTCAGACAAACAGCGCATGCTCAGCACTAGGGTGAAAAAAGCGACGCCGTGAGGACGAAAAATGGGCATCGAAAGTTCGATTCGGATTCCATAATGTCTGACACCGAACCGATGCTTTTCGAGCAAGTCTTTGATTCAGCGAAAAGAAATTAACCAAGCCCGCGCGTGGCCGAAAATTGAAGACGTCGGACACCGAAATGTCTGGCGATCCGATATAATGACGTAACTATTTGATTAGCTGGCCTCATTCGAAGGCCAGTCGGGGAAAAATGGGGTGATGTGTCTGTTGAGGCGCATATGCCACGTTCCAGTCATGCCGGCAAAGGCAAATCCGACCGTATTACTCTCCGCTTCGACAAGCCCACCAACGAGTTCTATCGCAGAAAAGCCAACGAGGCTGGCGTCTCGGTGTCCGAGTATTGTCGACAAGTTCTCGCTCAGGGCGTCATGAACGACAATGTCGTTCAGCTCGAAAAGCGGCTCACGGCGCTGCTCGCCCTGTTCCCGGATCCCGCAAAAATCAACGGCAACCACGCCAGTGGCGCGCCAAACGGTTCGGGGCTCATGCTGCCGGCCGAGATCGTGCGAGCGACGTTTTTCAGCCAGGAGGTGCTCAAGGCCATCGCCTCCAAGCAGAACCAGCAGATCTTCTACGACGCTCAGGATGCCGCCGAGGCGGAAACCCAGAAATTGCTGGGGGCCGCCCATGTCTGATCCCCGCGCTCCAGGTAGCCTCGCAACGTTTTCGCGCGGCACGATCTTGTGGTGGCAGCAGGCCAAGCTATTGACCAGCGCCATCGTCGCCGTGCTCGTTTCCGCTATCGTCGTGGGCGTGCTCGCCGGCGGCGCCTATCTCTACCTGGTCTCGTCCGCGCAGACTCGCTATCTCGCCATCAAACACGTCGAGGCCGAATTCCTCACCGTCGTGCCCATGGCGAATCCGGATGTTTCGTTCCATTTTGGTGAAGACGTCACCACTCTCCCACCGGACGCAGCGTTGTCTTTTACCGAGGAAGCCGCCGACGAGTTTTTCGTCTACGCCCGAAACGCTGCACTCTATGCCGTGCTCACCACCATCGGCGTTTTCATCTTCGCTGTCATCTTCTGGATGGAGTACGGCCGCGGCAGGCTCACCGACAAGCAGATTCGCGGCGCCCGGCTCGTCAAAGCCAAAGAGCTGACCAAGGAGCTGGAAGCGCAGGACGACGCCAGCCCGTACCGCATCGCCGGCGTGCCTATGCGAAAGACCGCGGAGAACCTCAATTTGCTCATCGCGGGCGCACAAGGCACGGGCAAATCCCAGCAGTTCTTTGCGTTGATCGACCAGGTCCGCGCTCGGGGAAGACGCGCCATTGTGTACGACACCTCCGGCGAGTTCACCGCGACCTACTTTCGCGAGGGTAAGGACATCATCCTCAACCCGTTCGACGCGCGTAGTCCCAATTGGAACGTCTGGCGTGAGATCCAGGAGGACTACCATAACGACGGTATAGCGGAGGGCATGATCCCCATCCCGCCCAACGTCCCGGATCCCTTCTTTGCCATGGCGGGGCGTATGGTATTGAAGGACACCATCCGTGCCTTGGGCGAGTCCGGAAAGCGCACCAACGCGGCGCTTTACAGGGCCATCGCCCACAGCAACCTGGAGGAACTGCATGCCATTTTGATCAAGCAGGCCGCCGCCACCTACGTGGACCCGATCACCGAACGCACGGGTATGAGCCTCAAGATGACCGTGCAGAACCAGCTCGACTGCTTCCGATATCTGCATGACGAAGGTGAGTCGTTTTCGATTCGCGAATGGGTGCAAAACGACGATCCGAAAGACGATTCGTGGCTGTTTATCTCCTGTAACGAGGAGCAAAAACTCGCGATCTTGCCGCTGATCAGTTTGTGGTGCGATATCGCCATTCGGTCGCTTCTCACGCTTGAGCCTACCCATAGCGAGCGCCTGTGGTACTTCTATGACGAATTGCCGACGCTGCAGAAGCTTGAAATCATGAAGCTCGCTGCTACGAATATTCGAAAATTTGGCGGCTGCTTCGTCATCGGCCTCCAGGACTTCTCGCAGCTCTTCCAGATTTACGGCGAACACCTGGCCAGAACTATCATCTCCGGATGTCAGACCAAGCTCCTGTTGCGCGTCACCGATGGCGACGCCGCAAAGGCGCTGGCCAACGCGATCGGTCAAGCCGATCTCGACGAAAAAGAGGAAAGCGTCAATCTCGGCATCGACGAGCGCCGCGACGGCATGAGCGTTTTCGCCCGACGCAACCTCCGTGACCTGGTGCTCTCTTCCGAAATTCTGCGCTTGCCCGACATGCAAGGCTATGTGGTGACGCCTGGGCCTTATCCGATTGCCCGGGTCAAGTATCGCTACGTGCCACATGCAAAAATCGCCAAATCGTACATTCCTCGCAAATCGTTCGGTTTGGTGCTTCCCCCGGGGGACGGCGCCGCAGCGGCCCCCGTGACTGGTGCCGCGCCCGCGTCTGCGTTGACGGCGCCGGCCACCGCATCCGCGCAGCAGGCGTCAACGCCCCCGGCCGCGGCCGCCACGCAGACAAAGCCGACGCAGCCGACCCAGCCCATCGCGCCTGTTCAAGCACCAGCATCGTCCGAATCCCAGGGCGCGCCCGAGCCTACAGCGGCAAGCTCGGCGCCGACGCCTTCACCGACGCCAGGTGATGCGGGCACGAGCTCGCCCTCCGTGGTTCGATCGGGCTCGGATAGCGCGAACCGCATCGTTCTTCCATCGGGGGCGGTGGTCGACGGGGACACCGGTGAGGTCCAGGGCAAGGTCTCGCCTCAAGATGGCCAATCCGACCGCGGTCAGTCCGGCTCGCTTGGCTTCGATGACCTGTTGAGGTAACCCGCCATGATGAGCATGCACAACGTCAGCAGTGTCGGGGGCGCCCTCCACTATTTCTCGAAGGACAATTACTACACGACCGAAGAGGGGCTCGAGCATTCTGGCTGGTTCGGAAAGGGGGCGGCCACCCTCGGCTTGAACGGACAGGTGGAGCGGGATGCGTTCTTCAAGCTGCTCTCTGGCCAGGTGAACGGCCAGCAGCTCGGGCGGGTGGTGCTGGACGAAAACGGCGAGCCCGAGGTCATGCACCGGCCCGGGATCGATTTGACGTTTTCCGCACCCAAGAGCGTCAGCATTGCGGCCGAGGTGTTCGAGGATCGCGACGTCCGGCTGGCCCACGAGGAAGCCGTCAAGGATGCGCTGGAGTATGTCGAGGAGTTTGCCGCTCAGGCCCGCAAAACCGTCGACGGCGAGACCTTGGCCGAACCGACCGGCAACCTGGTTGTCGCCCTCTTCCGCCACAACACGAGCCGTGACCTTGACCCGGATACCCATACGCATGCCCTGGTCATGAATGCCACCCAGCGCGCCGATGGCGAGTGGCGATCCCTCACCAACGACGAGCTCTATGTGCAGCAGAAGGTGATCGGCGCGATCTACACGTCGTCGCTTGCCCGTAGCCTTCAGAAGCGCGGCTACGCCATCACGGCGCCGGACGCGAATGGGAATTTCGAGCTGGTCGGCGTCACCCGCGAGCAGATCGAACACTTCAGCCAGCGCTCGGCCGCGCGCGATCGCTGGCTGCGAGCGAATGGGATCGACCCCGCCACCGCGACAGCGGCCGAGAAGGAGCGTGCCGTGCTGGCGACCCGCGAGCGCAAGGTCGACGTCGACCATGCGGCCCTGTCCGAGAAGTGGCGCGATCGCGCCCAATCCGTCGGGCTGGACTACGGCGGCATCGAGGCGAAGGCGCGGGAGGCACGCGAAGCTGGGACTGACGCGCGCGTGGTGCAACTGTCCGGCGTGGACGCCTTGCGCTTTGCGGCCGCGCACCTCGGCGAGCGCGAGATCGTGTTGAACAAGCACGACATGGTCCAGACGGCGCTCGAGCACGCCGTCGGCCGCACCGGCCCGAAGCAGATCCTCGGCGCCTACGACAAGCTGGTCGAGCAGGGGAAGATCGTGAAGCTTCCCGATGGCAACATTACGACCGAGAAGATGCTCAACACCGAGCGGTGGACGATCGAGACCGCCCTGGCGCAACGGGGAACCACCCCAGCGATCGCGCCGGCCGAGCTGGTCAAGGCCCGGATCGACCAGGCCGTGGAGGCGGCTCGATTGGAGCGCAACGATCCGACATTCGACTACACGAGCGGCCAGCGGGGAGCGATCGAGCATGCCCTGACCAGCGAAGACCGCATTGTCGCTGTCCAGGGTCTCGCCGGCGTCGGCAAAACCACCATGGTCAAGGCTACTGTCCGGATCGCGCAGGAGCGGGGATATCTCGTTCGCGGCATGGCGGCCACCGGCCAGGCCGCCAAGCAGCTCGAGAACGATTCTGGGGTCAAGGCCGACACGGTCACCATGTTCGAGATCCACGAGCAACGCCGGCAAGACGATCTCAAGCTGCTGCGCCAGTACGTGCCGGACCTCAAGCGCGAGCCCGAGCTCTGGCTCGTCGACGAATCCTCGTTCCTCGCGCAGCGGCAAATGGCACGGCTCTTGAAGATGGCCGAGCGCGCGGATGCCAAGGTCGTTGAGCTTGGCGACCGGCTGCAGCTGCAGGCCATCGAAGCCGGCAAGCCGTTCGAGCTGCTCCAGGACGAAGGTGTGGCGACCGCCCAGATGACGGACATCCAGCGCCAGAAGAATCCCGAGCTGCAGCAAGCGGTTGCAATCACGGTCGGCACGGCCGACCTGGCGCCGGGCGAATCCCTCACCGACCTGAACCTGTCGCGCAATGACCGGGCATTCGAATACCTCCAGCGGGCCGGCCGGGTGACCGTGGAGGAAAATCCCTCCGACCTGATCGACATCATCGCGCGGGAGTATGTCGAGCGAGGAGAAAAGCGCGATCAGACGATCATCATCACGCCGTTCAATGATGACCGGGTCAAGATCAACGACGCCATCCGGGACCGGCTGCGCGACCGGGGCGAGATCGGCTCGGACGAATCGACCGAGACCATCCTGACCTCATACGGCGACATGACGCGGGCGATGCAGAAGGAGGCGCAGTATTACAAGCCGGCCATGGTGGTGCGTTTCGGGCGCGACTACCAGAAGATCCTCGCCGCGCGCGGCGAATACATGTCGGTCGTGGAGACGCGGGCGGACGAAGGGATCGTCGTCTTGCGCAAGGCCGACGGATCGCTCATGGAGTGGGAGCCCAAGAAGTACAACAAGGTCGAGGTGTATCAATCGGAAACGCGCCGGCTCGCCGAGCGAGATGTCATCCGCTTTACGCGAGGCGACGAGCTCGTGAAGAACGGTCACGAGGCGACGGTGGTCTCCCTCGAGAAGAGCCAGGCCATTGTTCGGCTGGCCGACGGCGAGGAGATTCCGTGGGATTTCGACGCACAACGTCATTGGGATCACGCCTACGCCGCGACCGTCCACGCGGGCCAGGGCGCGACGCGTGAGCAAGCCATGCTTCACATCCCTGCGCATAAGCTCGAGTGGGATGCGGAGGACGAACGCCGTCAATCCGATATCGCCATGACTGTGCGGCGGATCTTCGGCGACCGCAGCTTCTACGTCGGACTCACGCGCGCCGTCGATGACCTGCAGGTATTCACCACCGATGCAGAAAAGGCCCGCGCGGCCGTGACCCGGCATCAGGACAAGACCAGCGCGGTCGAGACGCTGCGCGAGCACGAGCTCGCCGAGCAGACGAACAGCCAGCCTCAGCGCCAGCGCCGCCAGCAAGCAGTCCAGCAGATGCAGATCGAGCCGGATTGACAGTGCCGCCGGGCTGGGATCGTGACGGCCCAGGGAGCGCGCGACTAGACGAGGCTCGACAATAGACGGCACCCGCATGTCGCGTGATGCCCATGCCGAGCGATCGGCACGCCCGCATCCGTGAAAGACGTGTCGCCATCCTCGATGACGTTGGGCGACACGTCCGGGTGCTGCGGACAGGAAACGCGGTCTCCCTTGCGGGCGACGTACCGGCCGTCGAATTGCATCGTCTGCGACCCGGTTTCCACCTTGCCGCCATGGTCGGTGTCGTCGCCTATTCGAATGAGATTTATCATCGCAAGTGGGATCTCGATGTGCCGACGCTATAGGGACGCGGCTAGTGACGTGGTAGATAGTTCAATTTCCCAATCTCCGGCTGACCGATCGCTCGCTACCGTGTTGATCGGTATACGTGACGTTTATTGCCCCTGCGCTAAAAGTCACGTTTTTCACGGCGTCGAACAAATCCTGCTCCTTGCTAGTGTCGAGTCTGATGGTGAAGGCGGGTTTGGAGCCTTGCTTAGAATAGATGCGATAAACCGGAAGGGGATTTTTTGTGAGGCTGACAGCAAGCTCGTCGCCCACGCTATAGCTTATTACGCGCGGAAAAGGGCCTCCCGAACCCTTTTCAGGACTGTAGAAGTAAGTCGCGGAGCATTCTGGACCGCACGGGAAAACGATAACGAAAACCCCTGACTCCAGTTTTATGTCGGACGGTGCGAACGGAAAGGATGTAAGAGCCTTCTTTTTGTCGCTGGTGACCGCCGAGACAGTGCAGTTCGTTCCTCCATCTTTGTCGGAACATTCGGTCGATATTTGAACCGTAGAGTTTTTGAAATTCGTGCGTTCGCTCAGATCCTCACTGTGTGAGAAAGATATAAGCGAGAAAAATGCCAGTGACGCGGCGAGGCTATTTTTTGTAAAATTTGAAATATTCATCGGAGATTCCTGGTGGATTGGGAACTCGCTTTGCAGGGTCCGCAAAGGGTGGTAACGCTTTGTAGTTGGCGGGATCGGTCGCGTGCAAAGCCGCCTGAGCCCGGGGGCTGTAATAGTTGATGGCACCCGGAATAGGATTGGATGAAGCTGGAGCGCTTACGACCTCTTCCGCAACCTGTTTGCATTCCTCCCAGACAGGACCACTTGGATTTTGAATTGCCGCATAGTTGCCTGGATCTATTTTACTTGACCAGCACGTGAATTGTAGATGGGCAGTGACGACGGACTTGTAAGTCTTTCCCCATATCCCACTTTCCACGCGGTTGCGGATTACCCAGGCGACCGCCTCCTTCGATACGCGGTTTTGGCCTCGAGCCTCACCGTAGAGCGTTTTCGCAAGGTAGGTCACGTCGTCCGAGTCCGCTTGGCTGGGTACCAAGAAGTTCCCAACAAATCCTATGGGATGAAAATGCCAAGGGCTCGGTTCCTTCGGAAACCCCTCCACGCTGGCCACCTGCTCCCACCACTGCAGCTTCCCAATCCGCTCGATCTCCGTCTTCCACAGCCAAAGCAACTTCTTCATCAGTGGCGACAGCGCCTCCCATTTGCCCAGACCGCCGCCCCATTCGCTTTCGCACCGTACCACCAGATGCGATAGCGCCTCAGCCATCCACGGCGTTTCCTGAGCATGCTTGAGCTCAAGCGCGGTGACCTTCCCATCGTGGTCCGTGTCGATCGCCTTCTCGAGGTTCGTGATCAGCGGGCCGGCATTGACCGTCGCCGCGCTCGCCTCGAACTCGGTCTTGCTTTCGTCGGCCAGGTACTGCTCGGTGACATGGATATAACGCTTGAGCATATCGACCGGCATGATGCTGCTGTTGTCGATCAATTCGAAGCCCGGCCAGTCCCACGGCCCGCACATCCGCACGAGCGGATGATCCTGCTCGCAGGCCCATCCCTGCCGCGCGCTGCCGTCCTTCGCGCCGATCGTCACGAGGAACCACGCGCGGCCCTTGTCGTCCTTCACCGTGCTGTCCGCGCCAGCCTTATCCAGATCGACGCGGCGGAACACATCGCGGAAGTCGGCACCGGGGCCTTTCGCGTTGGAGAAGCTCAGTGGGAAATCCTTCCAGCCCGGGACGATCGCAGACGTTGTCGTGTTGGCCAGCGATCCATCGACCCATACCGGTGCACCCGAATTCGTGTAGGTGGGTTTCGCGTGGCGACCGCCATGAACCGGCGCGGCCGTCTTCGGCTGCACCTTGACCCATTTGCCTTTGGCATTGGCGTCGAGGGGGACAAGCTTCACGCCCGGCTGCAGCTTCTGATCGGGTTCGGCCAGCTCGGTGACCAGGCGCGCCCCCGGCGAGATCTCCAAGAACGTCTTGGCGGCAGGCAGCTCCTTCGCTCGAGCGCGACTTTTCTGAATGAACGCTTCGAGTTCGGGCCCGGCGAATACCTCAAGGTGAAGAAGAGGCCGGGTTGGTTTTGCCGGCAGCAGCTTGGCCTCGGTGTAGCGCAGATAGTGGCCCAGTTGGCCGATGACGTCGCCTGCCTTGACGGGATGAGGCTGCTTCAACACGACGACCGAATCCAGCGGCTGCGGGTTCACGACCGCGTCCAACTCCTTGGCATAGACGTAGCCATATGGCGCATGTGGAGAAGGGGTGCCGCCCACCACGGCAGCCGCCGGCGTGCCCGACTTGATGGTCTTGATCTTCGCCCAGCCTGGTTTCGCCTTGGCGGTCTCGTCGGTGTCCGATACCGTCAATTCGGAACCTTTCGGCAGAATCCCAATGATCTTGCCGTTTGGAGACTCCCGAATCCGGATACCTTTGATCGGCGGCGGCAGGTTCGCCGCGTCCTCGTCGGGGGCATCGGCTTCAGGGACTGTCTTGAAGTCGCTCTGGATGAATTCGCCGATCAAGTCGCGCGGCGGTGCGGCGGGGGCTTTCGGCTTGGGAACATCTTGCGAGTCGTTCGCCTTGTCGCCCACTCGATAGAACCGCTCTCCCTCCCAATACGGCATGGGCGCCATATTCAACTTTGCAGCGTCGACTTGCGCAACTTTGGCCTGAGCCGATGCGGACTGGTAGGTGTTCCAGTCCATCAGGTGCATGTAGAGGCTGAAGAAGGTCAGCGTTTCGCCTGGCCGGGGCTGACTGGATGCCGGCGCGGCAGCGGGAGTCGAAGCAGTGGAAGCCTTACCGGCGGTCGCTGGCGCGGCAGAGGCTGGCGCTCTAGCCGGCTGGCCAGCGACCTGTTTGCTTGCGTCGGGCTTAGGCGGGGGCGGCGGAGGCAACTGCAACTTGTGCCGCACCAACACGAAGCCCGTGGAATACAGGGCATGGCGGCCATCCTGGTACTCCTGCTCCGGATATTTGCTGTCCAGCCGGTACGCCACCACCTCGCCGTCGGCGATCGCGCGAATTCCCTCGTCTTGTTTGAGGTGTTTAGCGGTGTTCTGGTCGAAATGGATGCCGCCGTGCCACATGCCATTCGCGCCCAGCGGATAGAAGCCGTCCTCGGCAGCGGCCAACGCCTTCATATAGGTCATCGGGTCGCTCCCGTCGCTCTTGTCGGCGGGGGTGAAGGGAAAGGCCCAGGCGAGCGGCTTGTACGGTTCGGGCGCGGGTGCGCTCGATGTGGAAGGCGATGTCGCCGGCTTTGCAGGCGGTGTATGGGGCCCGGATGAATGGTGTTGGCTCATGGTGATCGGAATCTCTCGTTCATTTCTTATCGTGAGGCGCGGCGCAATACGCTCATCCCGAGAACGGCGTGCCGCGTCCGCCGTCGCCGGCGATCGGCGTGGCCTGCAACTTGTCGCGGATCGTCCCGCTCGCTCCACCAGGCTTGTCCCACGTGGCGCATTTTTCCAGGATCTGGCCCGTCGTCACATTCTCGATGACGCCGCCCTTGATGCTGATGTACGAGCCGCCGGCACCAATCCATACCTCGTTCGCAGCGGTCAGCACCAACCGACCGTTTGCGCTCTCGATCTTCACGTCCTCCAGGCCGACGACCGACAGCGGGCCGCCCTGCGCCTGGATATCGACCGGCCCCTTCGCCGCAAAGATCTTGATACCGAGATTCTGCGCGAACACGCTGACCTTATCGAGCACGCTGGCGAGCAGGGATTTTCCCGCCGCCAGATTGATATTCTCTCCGGCCGCCGCATTGACCTGTTGCGTCGCCGTGAGATGCACTGACTGCTGCGTGGACGTCGCAATGCCCTCGGGGCTCGACAGCAGCATGACCGGCCTCGAAAAGCCGTTGGCGTTCCCGGTGCCGCCGCCGGCCGTTCGGCCGCCACTCGCTGTCCCCGCAATGGTCTTCTGCGTCCCGTCCGTAAACGACTTCAGCGCCTTCTGCCCGGCTTGCAGGCTCTCGGCGTGATTCGTCTCGCTGGCGCTCGAGGCGGTCTCGAACACCGCTTCCACACGTGCCAGCGATTCCGTCGCGGCCGTCACATTCAACGGCTGGTCGCTCGCCGGTTGCGTCGATACATAGAGCCCCTGCTCCGCCCGCACGGCGCCATACGCATTGGACTTCAAATCGAAGCCGTTACCGAGGAACGCGCCGCGTGTGTTGTCCGAATGGTCGACAAGATAACCGAGGTGGAGATGGGAGTTGTAGCTCGTCGTGTAGAGGTGAACCCGGTTTTGGCCCGTGGCATCGTCCATGACGAGCTGGTTAAAGCCGTCGCCGCCGTACTCCCGGGATCGGAAGCCCGACAGCAAGCCGTGCGTGTTCCACACCGGCATCGTCGATCCGCCATGTAACCGCGAGATAATGACCGGCCGGTCGCAGTCGCCATTCACGAACCCCAACAGCACCTGATCGTCCTTGCGCAGTGGGAAGTAGCCGCCGCGCTTCGCGCCCGCATCCGGCATGGCAGCGCGAATCCAATTCGTCGATTTCATCTTCGGGTCGTTCCGACTGTTCGTCGACCGAACGCGGACCCGATTGCCCTCGTCCGTCAGGATCTCCTCGTCACTGTCTGTCACGACGATGGCCGTCTGGAGATGCATCTCCGGCTTCTGGTGCTCGAAAGGGCTGCGGAAAGGTGTGCGGCGGCGCTGCGCCTCGATTTCAACCTGGATAAAGCCGACACCACCGTCGCCGTGCGTGACGGCGGCGCCTGCGCCGGCCGCGCGCGCCTGTTCGACCTCGGCGCGCAGGCTGCGAGGAAACCGCGCCAACGCGTCGATGCCGGGGATATTGTTCTGAATCAGCCAGTCGCTGGCGATGATGGACAACTCGCGATCTTCCTGCGGAAGCTTGTCCAGAATGGGGTGGCCGGTCAGCTTGAACCAGTAGCCGGGCAGGGCATAGCGGGGGCTGCCGACGGCGAAATAGCGTTTCGCGCGGGACGCCCATTCTTCCGTGCGGATGCGCGCCTGTTGCTCGCCCATGCCACTATCCGACCAGGCTTGCGAGCCCGCGTAGAGATAGTCCTCTCCCTGCCCGGGCAAGTCGTCCAGATCAGCCGCCGGCGTGCTGACCCGCTGATCAATATTCGGACGTTTGTAGTCGGCCGCGCCGAGCGTGAGGGACTCGCTCTGTACGTCCTGCTGCTCCCCGAGCTGAGTCAGGCCGTCGAACTCTTCGCTCATGCTCGAGTGGCTGAATTTCATATCGCCGCCGGGAAGCGACGGGCCGAAATACAGATCGTCCATGATGACGACTTGGTGCGACTTCCCATCCTTTGCAAAATCGAATCGCGGGAATACGCCGACCTCCTCCATGCTGCGATGGACAAAATTCCAGTCGGTTTCCCACTGGACACGGTGCGAGTAGGAGCGCATCGCAGCGCGCAGCTCGAGCTTGTAATGTCCATTCGCCTGGGGATGCTTGCCGAACACGTCGCTCAGGATCTGTGAGCCGCTTGCTTCTTGCCAGTCGCGTCGATCGCTGCTCAGTTTCAGGAAGCTCAGCCAGGACGAGAAGTGGATCTGGAAATAGGAAACCGAGCCATCGCTGCCGAGACGACGAGCGCGCTGCACGTACCCATGGATGGGCAGATAGTTTCCGTCAGTCTGCTGAATCCAGAGCGTGACCGGCTGCATCATCAACGTCTTGAATTGAATCGAGTCCCCGCTTGTCGACAAGGCGTCGACAACCACCTCGAAATTTCGGCCGAGCCGCGCCTTGATTTTTACATACAGCGGCACGAGCGCGTCATTGCCGATTGGCGTGTCGAGTTTGACGAGCCGCTCGTACTGAGTGAAACGGGCGCCGAGCAACTGTTCCAAGGCCTCAATAGCCATGAGGGAACTCCGAATCTGTTGGACCGGAGACGCGAAATCTCGCGGCAAAACCGGTCGCAATATTATTGGCAGTGGCCTCAGCCGCCTAGACAGCAGCTCATGGCGCAATTCCGGTGGCGTCGCTCCTCTCAAAGCGAAACCACGCGGTTCGAATGGGTGCACAATATTATCAAATCGCTGCCAGAGGAAGCCCGCCGACAGCACCATGAGCATGAGGCGGATTTCCGCTGATCCCAATGTCAAGGTGGGAAGCAAGCTTGCCGAGGATGAACTGCACGCATCTTCGCGACAGGCTATTGAAAGGTGGGCGCGGCGGACAACCGGGCGAGCCGTGGCATGGCCGCGCAAGCAGGAGCCACCAGATCGACTATGTATCGCCTATCTCGACCCTTGCGTTGGCCCGCCATCTACCTGGGTAGATGTTTGCAGCTTAGCCGATCAAATCAGGTAAAAGACTCCGCTTCCCCAGTACCTTCGACCTTGCGAGACGAAAGTTCGGTGAAGCTCACGACAGCCGTGCGAATTCACAGCACACCCAATGTTATTGCGCGAAATACTGCCTGAACTTTATTCCTTGCTCCGAACTTTGTGAGTATCTGCTGAATATGCCAGTTAACCGTCGAGGTTGAAATGTTCAATTTCTCAGACACCTCGGCGGCGTTCATGCCATCACTTGTCCAGCGTAGCACCTCCAGTTCTCTTTCACTGAGATTGACGGCGCCCTCCAGACCCAAGTCGGCGAGAATATGGTTGCTCATCATCGAGTGGGCTGCGTTGGCGAGCCAAAGGATTTTGAGCGACAGGTCTTTCTCTTCGGACGGGGAAATGACGTTGCTGCCTCGCGCAAACGAGAGAAGTCCAAATACGCCTCGCGCTGACCAGACGGGTTGTGCAATGCCATAGGCAAGTCCGTGGTCGCGCGCGTCGCTCCAGAATCTCGACTCGCGAGTGTTCGACCAACCGGGCCAGAGTATGGGTTCGGTAGATTTCAGTGCGCGCCGAACTGTTGGATCTACGTCGATATAGCCCTGGCTTTGATAATGGGCCATCCATCCGTTTGGATAGGTGTCGAATATCCTTATGTTGTCTGATACGGCTGACATCGGCGCCTTGACGCCGTAGCAGAAATATTCAAATCCAAACTGTTTTGCATATGCATTGAGTTTTTCAAATAGCGCTATGGAACTATCTGCCTCGGATAGATCTTGGGCGATATCTTGAAATGCGAACATGGCATCATCCATCGGTAATTTGGAGTGCTAATGACAAACGTGACGCGTGACAGTGCCGGCCCTCTGTCGGGCCATTTTGATCTGTTATTTTTTTGGTGCCGCACTCGATAGCTAATTCGAGTGCGGTTTCGGCGTGACGATTAAGTCAGAGTTCGGCCCGCGTGTTTTACCATCGCCGGGATCAAGCGGTCAGGTGTGCCCCAGGTGTCGGGTCGCCTTGGACCGATGGCGCGGACCCGTCTCGCTCGGTCCACTGGATCGGTTCTTGGCGAGAGCGGTTCACGGCGAGACTGAATACATCGAAACGATTGTAGTAGCCCACCACATCGTGAAACTGCTTTGGCTCCACACACCGTGCGAGGTCGAATTCCGCATAAGCGATTCCTTCCGTGTCGCAGAACATGTCGCCGAGCGGCGCGCCGGTCGGATCGACGAACATCGTCGCGGCGCGGGGGCTACCTGCGAGGACGCTCTCTGCAGTCGGGTCATGCTTCAACAGGAAATCGTGCATCGGCTGATCCATGAAGCCCGAGCATAGGATGCCGAATGCCTTTGCTTCGAACGAATGCGCTCCTGCACGCAGACGGTTCGCGGCCACATTGTCGTAGTTTCCGCCGCTGGCCGGCCGGCGGGTCGGCCAGAGTGCGGGCCAGCTCGAGATGTGGATCTGCTCGCCTTGCGCGATGAGGGAATAGCGGGCTAGCGGGTTGGTGTTTTCGCCGCAAATCAGCGCTCCGATGCGGCCGATTCGGGTGTCGGCGACGCTCAATCCAGCTCCGTCTCCGGGAGCCCAAACCAACTTTTCGAAGAACGTTGGAACGAGCTTGCGATGATGGCTAAGGATCCCGCCGCGGTCGTCGATCATCATGTTGCTGTTCCACAAACACCCGACGCTGGCGCGCGAGCGTTCGCTAAAACCGATCGACACGAAGACGCCGCTACGTTGAGCCTCGGCGCGAATCTCGGCGATCTCCGGGCCGTCAGCGTAGACGCTCTCCTCGACAAACTTTTCGAACAGGTCGTGGTTGTCGATCGGCGCACGGAACGACGTCCAGACGGGGAAAGCTGGAATGAACGATTCGGGAAAGACAACCAGCTCCGCGCCGTGGCTGCGCGCCTCGCGAATCAACGACACAGCCTTACCGACGGTTCGAGCGCGGTCGAGGAAGACAGGCGCGACATGGGCTGCAGCGACCTTCACAACAGGTAGTTTCGACATGAATACTCTCGCGGGGCTACGTTAGTGGGTGGCGGCTGCGGTAGAGGCGAACGCCGTCTCTCTGCGCACGACCATCTCGGCCCACCGCGCCTCGGATGCCCGATCACGCGTGAACAGCGAGACGACAAAGACCAGGAGGAAGCCGATGGGAATCGAGATAACACCCGGGTTTCGTAGGGACACAAGCGGCGCTCGAAGGCCGATGAAACTGGTGGCGTTCGGCGAGATGGTGCTCGCAAGTGCATTGGCAGCCCGCAATTCGTTCGACAACGCGAGGCGTCGCTCGACCGTCGTCGCCGTGCGCAGCTGCGCACTGATGGCCTCAGCTTTCTGCAGCGCCGCGTTGCGCGCCACGCCGGGGTACGTCATGTTCGGCGAGACCAACACCAAGGCCACTGCCACCACTGTCCCGCCGATGATGCCGGCGAGCACGCCCTGCGTCGTACACCGCCTCCAGTAGAGGGTGAGCACAAGGGCGGGGAGATTCGCGGATGCAGCGACAGCATATCCAAGGCCGACCAGGTGTGCGACGTTTTGGCCTTTGGCCAGAACGCTCGAGACAATGGCCACTGCCCCAACCGCCAAGGTCGCAATGCGGGCTGCGGAAACCTGCTGCCGTTCAGTCGCCTGCCCACGCCGATACGCACCGACATAGACGTCGTGAGCCAGGGCGGAAGCCGCGGCCAGCGTCAATCCCGCAATCACTGCGACGATCGTCGCGAACGCGACCGCCGCCACGAACGCCAACATGAGGTCGCCGCTGGCACTTGCGGGACCGCCCGCGAGGGCTTGAGCGAGCAGCGGAGCAGCGAGGTTGCCACCTTTATCCGCGAGGATGATGTGCGCCGCTCCGACGTAGTACGCTGCGGCAAATCCGATAACGATGATGCACAGGTGGCACAGACCGATCCCAAACATCGCCCACATCACGGACTGCCGTGCTGCCGTCGCGTCGCGAACCGTGAAGAAGCGCATCAGCACGTGGGGCATAGCGGCAGTGCCGAGCACCAGTGCGAGCCCGAGCGAGAAGAGCTCCAGCGGGCTGCTGAGAAAGAGGCCGGGCTCCATAAAGCGCCACCCGAGTGCTTCGCCGGACAACCCCGCACCGGCCGGCATTGTCGCGACACGGCTCTGTACCAGGGGACTCGAGACGACGGCCTGCATGAACTCCGGTACATGGAAACCGAATGGCGCCCACGCAAGAACAACGAGAACGAGCGATGCGCCAATCAGTAGCACGGCCTTGATCACTTGGACCCATGTGGTTGCCCGCATACCACCGCCGGCCACGTAGACCAGCATCAAGACTCCCACCGCAACCACGGAAATCGTATAGTCGATGCCGACCAGGGCCTGAATAATGACCGCACCCCCAACAATCTGCGGGATCATGTAGGCGAGCGCGACGATCACGCTCGAAAGCGCCGACGCGGCCTTGGTGGATCGGTACGAGTTGCGCACGGCGAGCACGTCGCCGATCGTGTAGCGGCCCAGGTTGCGGCAAGGCTCCGCAACGAACAAAAGGACTGGGATGAACGCTGCGAAGAAGCCAACCAGATAGATCGTTCCATCGAACCCGTAGAGCGCGATGAGCCCGGAGGCGCCCAGGAACGCCGCCGCAGAGAGATAGTCGCCGGCGATCGCCAATCCGTTTCGGAAGGGGCTTATCGCGGAGCCGGCCGTGTAGAAGTCACCAGCCGTCCGGTTTCGCCGCGACGCGTACATGGTGATCAGCACGGTCGCGAAGATGACCAGGCCGAACATCAATACCATCAGGGTACGGTGTTGAATGATGCCGGTGCCGCCGCTTGCGAAGGCGCAGGGCGTCGCGGAGAGCAGCAGCGCGCAAAGAGCTCCACGGTGCTTAAACGGCATTGCGCACCTCCGGATTTCCTGCGACGGGCCGGCGCTCGGCGACGAGCACGTCACGCTCGCGGTCCAGAGCATGCATCCTGCGCATGAAGACCCAGACCACCAGGCCGCCGAAAAGGTACTGGGAAATAGCGAACAGGACGCCTAGCGTGAAACCGCCGGAAACGCGAAGTTTGAACAGCTGCGGGTACCAGGCGATGACCGCGGGTATAGCAAAGTAATACGCGCCGGCCAGCAGCCCGAGCGCGATGATCGTGGTGCGGCGTCGCCGCGCGATGGTTTGGAAACGACGGCTCTGCAGCACGGCGTCCCAGTCATATCCCTCATATGACATGTGGCCTTCCTCTCAGATTTGATTTTTCGATTTGGCCAAATCCTTCTTCGGCCTAGCGAGCAGTCTACAAAGACCGATCGGTATCGCGAAATAGAGAATAGCCACATGCCTGTGCGATTATGCACAGGTTGGTGGCAACACTATGGCGGGAGAAGGGTGTGATAAACATCGATCGATTGAATTGGAACAATTTACGTGTCTACCTCGTGCTCGCGCGCACTGGGAGCTTGTCGCAAACGGGCCGGCAGCTCGGGATGGACCATTCGACCGTTGGACGGCGAATCGCCACGCTCGAGCACGAGATCGGCACGCCGCTTTTCGATCGGGAGGCGACCGGGTATCGGGTCAATGCCAAGGGACGGGAGATTTTCTCGCACGTCGAGTCGATGGAGGCAAGTGTGCTCGCTATCGCCGACCAGCTGACCGGTGAAGGACGCAGCCTCGTGGGGGAGGTCCGGATTGGGACGATGGAGGGCATCGCATCGCTGTACCTGAGCGAGCAATTCGCACTGTTGAAGGATGAGTTGCCAGGGATTGTGGTCGAGCTCGTGACGTCGACACGGGACGTTCGCGTCTCCCAACGGGAGGCCGATATTTTCCTCGGCTTCTTCGAGCCCGACACGGAAAATCTCCGCGCCGAGAAAATCGGCGCATTTTCCTGCCACCTATATGGGAGCCCCGCCTATTTCGCGCGCCATGGAGTGCCTGATTCCGTTGAGTCTTTGAGTCAGCATGTCTTCGTCGGCTACATTGAAAACCTTATCCAGCTCGACGCGGTCCGCTGGCTCGAGAATGGCGTTAAGGACCCAACGATCGTTTATCGGTCCAACAGCATGATTTCGCAAATGTTCGCGGCCGTCGCTGGCACCGGGCTCGTGATGCTGCCGGTGTTCTCGCGGCCGGAACGATTCGGGTTGTTGCCCGTCCTCCACGATAGGGTTCGGGTGCATCGAGACGTATGGATGAGCACCCTAAGGCATTTCCCCCGGGTTCCGCGCATCAACGCCGTCCTCTCATTTCTCACATCAATTTTTGCTCGGGACTATCCGCCCGCAGCCTAATGACCGTCACGCGGTGAGCGCTAGGGAGCGGCGACAGGCTCGCCCCATCCATATGCAGGTGCCGACTACTTGGACGAGGCGGCCGCTTGTGCTCGTAACCCGACGACCATTCCACCGGTAGGTAAAATTTTCCAGGATTTGTTGCGACGTCGCAACAGGGCGATGGCCCTCTCCGGGTGTGGGTCGCGGTAAGCCAACCGTGTTCGATAAAGGATCGCAGGCAAAATGAAAGAAAATAACCGTTATTTCTATTAGGTGAAAAAAAACGAGGCAGACTGTACTGTCTCACCAAATGCGGCGCCCTCACCGGGTCGAACGCAAATTCGGAAAAAAATACTTGTGTCACTACGCGTAAATGAGAGAACAGGCTGCATTAACGAGTCGCCTGCTGGCGAGCGACGCCACAATCCTTGCGGCGGAGCGGGGGGAATACCTGCGTACATGGTGCGCGACGATTGGTTGGACGGTAGCCCAGCTGGCGACCCGCATCGACGTTACCGCCGAAACGGTCGACGCTTGGTTCGATGCGACGCGGCAGATATCCGGCGAGCACTGGCTGAAGGTTCTTGCTCAACTGTCGGCAGAGGCGGCAAGCCGCCACGATGTAATCATGATTGTCGCGGACGACGGCGCCTCACCCTTGGCGGTGCTGACCGAAGTCTGCTATCTCGACCACGTTGTGATGAGAGACAGGCGTACCGCCATCGTGTCTTGGATGGATGCCGATCGATCGACGGGGTCCAAAGCGCCTTCCCATCAACTTTTCACCCTCGACGTCAACGCGGCTTCTATTGCAAGCCTTGAGTCCTGGGGGGCAAACCGTTCCGAAAACGGTTCGCCAGAGGAAAGGAGTGAGTGGGAAGTATCGAGGCACTTGGCCAGGCGGACACTCGAAGGTCATCTGCGACGGATGCTGTTCAAACGGATGGTCGATGTCGCGGCTGGCATTCCGGTGGAGAAGGACTAGCCAGGTGCAAAGAGGGCAAACTTTTTTTGGCGTCGCATGAGACAGACCAGTCTCCATCGCGGCGCCCGGCAGCGCTCTAACACTCGGCTGCTAGGGATAGTCGGCCGCGATCGGGAATCCACAGAAATCGTAGGAACTTCTTGACAGCACTCGATATTTTGCCGCAAATCAAATTTGCATTTTGATTGCAAAATTCGAATTTGAAATATCTTCATTGATGCCGCGGCGACAATCCATCAAAAAGTCTGTTTTGATCGAAGAGACCGAAACAGAGATGAGAGTGACGCTCACGGAATTGGGACGAGGACTGCTTGATGAGCCCTACGAGCTCCGTGTATTTCGAGGTGCGACTCAGGCGTGGGAGGTAGAGGTCGTCACGCAATCGAAGCAAGTGCATCAAATCCAGACGCAGCGTGGCCCGACCAGATCATGGCTCGCTTTAGATAAGGCAATCGAATCGGTACTGGATTACTGCCCCGGTGTAACCGGGATGACTGTAGAAATTGCTGGTGTGACGTTGACTTGGTCGAATAACGCAATCAAGCCAACGGAGTGAATGGTAGCGATTTGAGGGCCATTCAATAGAAGTAAAGGAAGGTGGACATACAGGATGCTCGAACACCCTGTATGTCCTGACCACAAGCAGCATAGCTGGCTAAAGCTGAGAGAGACCACTCGTGGCTACAGATATTGTACGTCAATCCTTCGGGCTTGACGATTTTGATGCTGCCCCGTTTTCTGTAAGGGCGTTACGCCATGTGACGCGCCTTGCGGGGCAACCGATTAGGGGCGCACGGCCCCAAATTCTGCTTTCAATTTCGGCTCGCCCCGCTTTGCGCGGCGGTGCGCGCTTGGTCTCTCGTTTCCATTCGGAAACAAATCCCTCATTCGGTTTACCGCTTTTCCGGTGCGAGCCCCTCTCACTCGTGCCCCGCCTGCGTAGCAACACTCTCAGTGCCTCGTCCGCAGGTGGACTCGTAGCGTATCGGGTCGACCAGGTACGCTACTTTTTTTATTCGATGCGTCCGGCCGCGCTATTCGGCCTGTTTCGCTACATCGCCCTGGCGGCTGTCGCCGCAATCACGATGATCGCCGCCTCGCCGGCCAGTGCCGACGTTTGTACCGGCAACGTGTTCACAGAGGCGGCTGCTCTCTACCAGCTGGATCCCGATTTGCTGCGCGCCATCACCTGGGTGGAGTCGCACGGCCAGCCGGGCGCAGTCGGCCCGCGTCTGGCGGATGGCCATCGAGCCTGGGGCGCTGCTCAGATCAACGATGTTCACCTCCCCGAGCTCGTCAGCTACGGCGTGACCCAGCGCGACCTACTCAATCCCTGCATCAATCTGCGCCTGAGCGCGTGGGTCCTCGCGAACTGCATTCGCGCCAAGGGCCCCACGTGGGCCGCAGTCGGTTGCTATAACACCGGCCCAGGCTCGCGCAATACCGCCGCTCAAGCACGCTACGTTCGGCTGGTGCAGCACGCTTATGCGGGCTACCGCGCTCAGTCCGCTGCAGCGCTGCACGACGGCCGGAGGCAGAAATGATGCGCTTCTGCCTACCGCTTGCCATCCTCGCTGCTCTCATCGGGCAATCCGCCTTCGCATCGACCCGCCTGCCCGACTACGGCGTCACCGAGATCGGCAACCCAGGTTCCGGGAGCTACGTCTTTTGCACCGAAACCACCTGCCCCGAACCGACTATCAAGCACATCGCAGCGCCGACGGCGGTCGTCCCCCCCAGTCTTCCCATTACCCCTACTCCAAGCTTCGAAAGCCATCCCCTGCCTGCGTCGACGGCGCCCACCGTCAAGCCGCAGCATTCGCATCGCGCGCGGGCTCGACATGGGCGCCATGTGCGCACTGCGATTAGTTCGGTGCAGTGCATCGGTGCCTCAGACGGCGCGACAACGGCTAAACCCTTGGCGCATCGCTAACCCTCGAAGCTGACCAAATTCGCCACTCGCCCAAGGAGGATTACAAGAAGTAAGGATTACGAAGTAGATGTTGAATTGTTCGTTTTAACCACTCTCCCCCGAACCGTGCCCGTGCCGCCCGTAACGGCGCGGGCACAACTCCTGGCCGGATAGGCCAGCTACTAACCGCGTGAGGACCAGATGAATACCGTTGGAACCACTCCGCTCGAGATGCTGGAGATTCGCATCGCGAGCAACCTCCTGGCGCTCGAGGAACGCGTCAAGGCAGTGCTGCAAAAGAAGGACGTGCGAGACACCCTGCACGCCGTCATCGGCGTGTTGATCATGTTCGCGTTGTTGACGGTCGCTCGCTATGCCTTCGGGACCGATGGCGCGGAATTCGCGCAAGCCGACACCACGGTGGAAGGTTGGGCGAAAGGCCATCCTGGAAAAGTTTGCGCGCTCGCAGGCGTGCTGTGGGGCAGCGCGCGGGCGATGTTCGCGAAGGATTACGGCGCCTTCCTGGTTCCGTCGGGAATCGGGATCGCGGTGGGCGTGATTGTCGGCGTCATCGACAACAGCTACACCGCCACGATCTGAACGGGGGCGGCGATGTTGGATGATCTCAGTCACTACATTCCAAGCCGGCTCGACGACCCGGAAAAGTTTCTCTTTTTCCGGAAAGACGTAGCGGCCATTGGACTCGCTGGCACGATCGGCGGTGTGGTTCTCGGGTACCCGCTGCTCGGCGTAATCGGCGGTGTAGCACTGGCCGCAGCCTGGCAGAAATTCAGCTCGGGCCAGCATCCCGGCATGTCCACGCATGTCGTGTACTGGGTAATGGGGGTCGTTAAGGTGAAGAAGCTGCCCCCGTCGGACATCCGCGAATTGAACGGGTGAGCTGATGAATCCGACAAACGCCGCCCAATCCCGCGACGCCCTGCGCGCCGAGAACCGATTCCTGAAGAAGCTGTTGCTGGGCAATGGCACCGCCACCGTCATCCTGGCGCTCACCTGCGCGTGGCTGGTGGTCACGCAGCGCGTCGTGATCATGCCGCCGGCCGTGCGAGGCACGTACATCATCGGCGCGCGGTATGCCAATGATCAATATCTGGCGGACCAGGCGACGTATGTGCTCTCGCTCGCCAAGAACGTCACGCCCAGCACCGTCGACAACAACGTGCGGATCCTCCTCTCCATGGTGGATGACGACCGCCGCGCGGCACTCAAAACCGAATGGGACGCTGACGCGCTGCAGATCAAGCACGACGGCGTCACGGACGTGTTCGAGCCGATCGGAGCTGGCGAGGTCGACTTCCGCAACAAGTCGGTGAAGGTGACCGGCGCCTTGACCACGTACATCTCCGGCAAGCGCACGAGCTCGGAGCAAAAGACCTTCGAGGTCTATTTCGGCATCACCCTCTTCGGCCGCCTGGTGCTGCTCGACATTCGAGAAGCCCCCCGCGGCAGGCAAGGCATCGAGCCGCTGATTCCCACGGAGTCCCCCGCATCATGAAACTGCCTTTCGAACGACGTCGGTCGGGCGGGCGCGTCGCCCGTTCGCTGATCCCGCGCCTTGCAGCGGCGGCCGCGCTGCTCTGGTTCGCCGGCAGCGCCCAGGCGATCCAGGTCGTCAAAGGTGCTGATCGCCAAGCCCAGCAGGTTTCCATTTCCGCCGCCGAATGGAACCTCCTGTCGATGTCGGGCGCCCGCAAGTTCTCCCAGATTGTGCCCGCCGTGCCCGGTTCTGTCTCGTGGACCAAGGACGGCGGCAAGCTGTGGCTCATCCCGGCGAACCCCACCGCGCTGAACGAGTCGATCACCGTGTTCGTGACCGATGATGCCGGCACCACGTATCGGCTGATCCTCGTGCCGGGGCCCCGTCCGGCGGAGGATGTTCGGATCGAGCCGCCGGCTGCGCAAGGCACGCAAACCCTGCGCGCATCGGCATTCCAGCGCCGCGTCAAGCTGTTGATGTTGGCGATGGCCGGCGGCCAGGGCGCGCCGCAGCTCTCCTATACCTCCGTCGACACCGTCGTGCCGCTGTGGAAGGAAGCGGTGCTGACGCTCGTGCGCCAATACAGCGACGGCGATTTCGTCGGCGAGACCTATACCCTGTCGAACACGTCCCACGCCGACATGGCCATCGACGAGCGTGAACTGTACGCGCCTGGCGTCCTGGCCATCGCGCTCGAGAACGCCAACCTGCCGGCCGGCGCCAGCACCATCGTCTATGTCGTCCGCGAGCGAGGCGACCATGAGTGACATCAATCAAGCGACCAAGAAGCGCCAACGGGCGGTAACGATGGTGGCGTTCGGCGTGCTGATCGTGTTGCTCGCCGTCGGGTTCTTCTTCACCCAGGGAGGCCCTTCGACCCGTCAGTCCACTGTCAAGCTTCCGTTCACCAGCCTCGGCGACCAGAACGACAAGAACGCGTGGCGCGCGCATTCGGAGGCGCAGCTGGCCGTCATGACCCGGGATATCGCGGACGCGAAGAATGGAAACGCCGACGCGTTGTCGCAGTTGAAGGCGCTGAAGGAGGAACAGGCGGAAATTGTGAAGCGACTCGACGCGGCGAAGAACGCGCCCGCGAGCGCGCCAGTGGCGACGTCGGCGGCCTCGGGCGACCGCGCCCTGCTCGACAAGCCCATTCCCCTGAACGGCGCGCCGGCGAAACAAGGCGCGATCCTGAATCCGCCGTTCGGCCAGGCCGGCAAAGCCGGACCTGCCGCCACGGTGGCGGCGCCGCCAAGGCTGGACATCATCAATTTCGACACGCCGAGCGCAGGCGCCAGCGACTGCGTCGATCCGCGCTTTTCCTCGCTGCCGGTGGACCAGGCGAAGGCGGCGCAACAGGACTGCCTCAACAACAAAGGAAAGAAGGGTGTGACCTTCATCCCCGCCACGTCGTTCGTGCGCGTGTTCATGCTGAACGGCGTTGACGCGCCGACTGGTGGTGAAGCGCAGCACGATCCGCTGCATGTCTATCTCCAGGTTCTCGATCCGGCCAATCTGCCGAATGCACGGCAACTGGACATCACCGCCTGCCGGATTCTGACGTCTGCATACGGTGACGTGTCGAGCGAACGAACGATGATGCGAGGGGTCACCCTCGCCTGCATTCTCCGTAACGGTCGAACGGTCGAAATGGACATCAAGGGCAATGTCATCGGCGAGGACGGCAAGGAAGGTGTGCGTGGTCGTCTCGTATCGAAATCGGGATCGGCCCTCGCCATGTCGGTTCTCGCCGGCATCGCTTCCGGCATTGGCACTGCCTTCAATCAGTCGGCCAGCACGCTGAACACCACTGCGCTCGGCGCCACGTCAATCATCAACCCGAGCCAGATAGGACGTGCTGCGATCGGCAGCGGCGTCTCCGGCGGCGCCGATTCCCTCAAACAGTATTACATCCGCGCGGCCGAGAAACTTTTCCCGGTCATCGAAACGGACGGCGGTCGGGTGGTCGAGTTCGCCGTGTCCAAGGGGGCCGAATACAACGGCGCCCTCTCCGATGTCAGCAACATCAACGAGGGTCTCGCCAACGATCGCCGTGCAACCGATGGAGGCTATTCCGATGAATGACGATGCGAAGAACGTGACGATCGAAGCTTTCGAAGCTGCCATGAAGCGGTGCGCAGACGAGGCAGGCAGAGAGGCGTCGTTTGCGCGCGGAGACGACGGCGACTATCAACAGGTTGAAATGCGCAGGGCGTTCGCCGGATGGCTCGGTGCGAGTTCCCTGGTCGCCCATCAAATTATGGGCTTAGCGCGCACGGCAAAGGACCGGTTCGGCGGCAATGCCGCATTTCAGTCGGGCTTCATGCAGTTCCTCGAGCATGCCGCCCAACTGCTCGGTGTGACTAGCGACGCTTCGAGCGTACCGCAGCCGGATGCGCGGAGAGAAATCGATGCGGCTGCGTTCGACGACGCAGCGCTGGAGGGTTTCAACCGCGCGATGAAGACGAAGATGGCGATCGTCCGAGCCGCCGGGCGCACCGGCTGGTGGAGGGCTCCCGCCGGCGAACTGTCGGCGGCGCTGCATGCGCACGCCGGTAAGGGCGATCCGCTCGACGTCGGCGTTCTCGCGATGATGCATTGGTATCTGAACGTGGCCATCGCTCCGTTGGCGGAAACCGTTGACCAGGCGGTCGCAGGCGGCGAACTCACCACCGTCTCCAGCGATCGCCATCTTGGCGGGCAGCTCGAGATCAAGATGCCGGCATCGACCGTTCGCGTCTCGGGTTTTCCGAGCGAGCTGACACGTCGGTGCAAACCACTGCTCTGGGAGCAGGTGGAGATCGTGATCCGGGCTGCTCAGCCCGCGCGCTCGGCGTCCGAGGCCGCGGTGCTGAGGACGTCTGATTCTGCGGCCAGCACCGAATGGCTCGCCGCCGGGCGGGCCGCATTCCAGATTGGTGTCGACCTGGACACCGTGCGTGCATGGGCCGACGCCAATGAAATCGAGCACAGGGACGACAACGGGACGCTCATGGTCGAGTGCGCGTCAGTCCTCGCCCGCTCGCACCGACATTGGCGTGAGCAGGTGCCCGAGCAAAGGGTGAACGCGCGGGCGGGGGTGAGGGCATGAATCAGGCATCCCATCCGGATTCTGTCCCGACGCCGGCTCCTGGCGAGAAGCGCAAGTTCGGCAACGTTTTCGTGGACGGTTCGGTCGGCGCAGGCAAGTCGGTGTTGACGTTCGAACTCATTGCTGCCTACAGGCAAGCGACAGGCGACTCCACTCCATCTTCATCCCAGGACGGCTCATGATCAAGGTGATCCTATCCGGGCTGCTCGCCGCGCTGCTCGCCAGTGCATGCGCTCTGCCCGAGTCTCAACACGGTTCGTCGGCGACCGCTGCGCCGAGCTCGACGCCAGCCGCGCGCACCGTTGCGCCGGCCCCCACCCCGGCCGCGACGGTCGATCCGGCGGATCCGAACCTCGATCCGGGTGTCGCTGCGCTCAAGGCATCGCTGCATGCGCGGTATCCGGCAACCCAGTTCCGTGAGGTGGCCGCCACCCCGTCGACCGGCATCTACGAGGTCGTGATGGGCAACAAGGTCGCGTACACCGACGTGACCGGCCGCTATTTCCTCTTCGGCCACCTGTTCGACATGGTGACCCAGCAAGACCTGACCGTCCCGCTCGAGCAAGCCCTGCAAAAGGTGCGCTTCCCAGCCGACCGGCTGCAGGACGCCTTTGTCGAGGTACATGGCAACGGCCGCCGCAAGCTCGCCATCTTCGACGATCCGGACTGCCCTTACTGCCTCGTGCTGGAGTCCGACCTGGCCAAGCTCAAGGACGTGACGATCTACCGGTTCATGTACCCGCTGGAGTCGATTCACCCCCGCGCGCGTGCGCATGCGATTGCCATCTGGTGCGCCGAGGACCGCCTGGGCGCCTGGCGGGCCTGGATGCCGCTCGCTCTGTCGCGCTGGATGCGCGACCAAGGTGCGTCGCCGGCGGCCGCCGGCGGCACCCCAGCGCCGAGTCGTACCGAGCCGAAGTTGGTCTCGTGTGCGAACCCGATCGACGCGAACGAGGCGCTCGCCGCGAGCCTCGGCATCGCCGGCACCCCGGCGCTGGTGAGCGAGGACGGGCGCGTGATGCCGGGCGCGGCCAGCGCCGAGGCGATCGACCAATGGCTGGGAGCGAAGTAACCATGATGAGCCGTACCTTTTTTGTGGCGTCCGCCGCCCTCCTCTCGCTGACCGCATGCAGTTTCAGCGGATACGACGCCAGTTCCTCGTTCGCTTGCAAGGCGCCCGAAGGCGTGCTTTGTAACAGCATGTCGGGCATCTACGCCAACGCGATGGCCCACAACCTGCCGGAGCAGCGCGTCCATACCGGCTCCGGCGCGACCACGAACGTGACGCTCGGCAGCTACGCGAAGGACGCCGACGCTGGGCACAGCACATCGGGCGCGCCGCGCGGCACGCGGGCCGCGTCCAGTGCCGCTTCCATGGGCATTCTCCCGCGCGCACTCGACAGCGGCGCGCCGGTCCGCACGGCCTCCCGCGAGATGCGGATCTGGTTCGCGCCCTGGCAAGACGCGGATGCGGACCTCCATGACCAGGAATACGTCTACCTGATCGTGGATTCCGGCCATTGGTCGATCGCGCACAACCAGGAGCGCATCCGAGCCGCTTTCCGGCCCGTGATGCCGCCGATCGCGGTAGCTGCGCCGGCTGGCAACGATGGCAAGCCGTCCAACACGGGGGCCAACGCGGACTCCCTGCCGTCTGCGGCGTCGAATGCCGATCGCGTGATGCAAGGCATCCTCACGCCGAGCGGCGCCGTCGATCGTGCTGCGACGATGCCCGGCATCGCCGATCGTTGATTGCGGAGCCGGCCATGACGACCTTGCAAACCTGGTTGGACGATGCGAAGAAATTCGCCCGGACGGCACTCGCTGAGGCAATCCTGGGCACGGAGGACGATCTTGGTCCGCCGGCGCCGACGGCCGCCCAGCAGCGCCTCGTCGAGACGGTGGGGCTCCACCAGTTGCTGCCCTATGACCAGTACGACCCGGCGACCGGGCTCTACTACAACACGGATTCAGTGGGGTTTGTGCTCGCCGTCGCACCGCAGACTGGTGCCGACTCGCAGTTGACGGCAAACCTGCTCGGTCTCTACGACTCGGTCCCGGCCGGCTGTGGCGTCCAGTGGATGCTGCTGGGTGATCCCATCATCGAGGAGACGCTGAACGCCTACGTCGATCTGCGCGAACAGCACGCCAATACCGGACGCGTTCCGCTGTTCTACCTCGAGCAGGCCAAGCGTCGCATTGCGTCCGTCCGCTCGAAGCTCGGCAAGCCGCTGTTTCCGGGCCAGAACTACACGATCACGGACAAGCGGCTGATGTTGTCGATCGTGCGCAAGGGATCGTCCGACGACGTGAAGCTGCGCGAGGAGTTTCAAAACCTACGGGAGGTGGTGATCGCCGTCCTGCGCTCCGCCAGTCTCGCGAGCCGCACCGCTGAGCCAAATGATCTCTTTCGCTTTCTCTGGCCGATCCTGAATCCGGAGTCATTCTTCGGCAAAGGCGCCGACATCCTCGAGCAGACATATAGCGATGACCGCCCCATCCGTGACCAGCTCACGGCCTTCGGTCACCACGCACGGGTTCGCGCCAAACAACTGCTCTTCGGTGTGCCGCCCGAGGAGCCAGGCGAATCGGACGAGCGGATCGCTGTGCGCAGTTTCGGCGTACAGAAGTATCCGGAGAAGAAGGAACTGTGGGAGATGAACAACATCATCGGTTCGTTGTTCAACGATGTCCATCAATACCCATGTCCCTACCTAATCACCTGTGGCGTGATGATTGTCGATCAGACCGCCATGGAAACGCGGGCCGCGCTCCGCGGTGCGCGCGCTACGCAAAATGCTGGATCCAAGATCGCCCATATGCAGCCGGAGCTGGCGCTGCAGAACCGCGATTGGAAGGCCGTCAACATGCAACTGCAGATGGGCGGCTCGATGTGCGAGATGTACCACACGTTGACGCTCTTCGCCCCGCCGAAGCAGATGGGCCGGTGCGCGGCGGCGGCGGAGGGCATCTGGCGTGCGGAGCGGTTCAGCAAGCTCTTTCCGATGTTGACGCAGCAGCTCACGACGTTCCTCGCGGCCATGCCGATGATGCTCACGAGCGACCTGCGCGATGACCTCAAGAAGTTTCGTCTGATCACGACCAAGACGACCGTCAATGCGACGGACATGGCGCCAGTGCTCGGCGAATGGGGCGGCACCGATGGCCGCGCCAGCTTGCTCTTCTTCGGCCGACGAGGCACGCCCACCCTAGTCGACCCCTATGCCAGCTCGACGAACTACAACGGCTTTGTCGATGGTACGTCCGGCGCAGGTAAGTCGGTGTTGATGAACGACATCATCTCGGCCTACCGGTCGGTCGGCGGGATCATCCGCGTTTGCGATGTGGGCTACTCCTACGAGAAGCAAATCAACCTGGCGGGCGGACAGTACATCGATTTCAAGCCAGGCTCCGGGATCATCGTCAATGCGTTTTCAACTGCCGGCCTGGACGCCGACAACGGAATCGACAGCGAGGTCAAATTCATCCGCCCGATTATCGCGCGCATGGTGTCGCCCAATGCACCGATCCTTCCGCTTGAGGGCGCACTGTTGGACCAAGCGGTGCGAAAGGTTTGGGACGACTACGGGCCTGAAGGTAGCCCCACGCGGGTCCGCGCGGCTCTCATGGCGTTGAAGGATCAGAACGAGCTACCTGAGCGGGTTGCCTACGAGCTTGCGGTTCGTCTTGAGCCTTTTTGCGAGGACGGCGTCTACGGTCGGTACGTGAATGGCAAGACCAACGTGCGGCTCGACAACGAAGTCGTTGGACTCGAGCTCGAGCACCTCAATAGCGATCCCCAGCTGCGTACCGTGATCTTGCTCGGCTTCACCAATCAGGTGACCAACGAGATGTATCGCTTCGACCGGTCGCGGCCGAAGTTGTTCTTGACTGACGAGGGATGGCAGATCGTCGGTGACGATCAGGAGACGGCTGACTTCATGGAAGAGGGCTATCGCCGCGCTCGAAAGTACGAGGGCAGCTTCTTCTTCGCGACGCAGGGGATTACCGATGCCGGTATGAACAAGGCAACGCAGGCGGCTTTCGACAATTCCGCCTGGAAATTTCACCTCATGCAGAGCAAGGACACGCTCGAGAAGATCGAGAAGGGCAACGTGATGGATCTGTCACCCGGTCTCAAGCGAATGCTCTTGTCGCTGGCCCCCGTGCGTGGGCGGTACAGCGAGTTCGTCCTCGTTGACCCGAATGGTGGCACGCATCTTCTGCGGCACATCCCCGATGAATTCACCCTGGCCATGGCGACGACCAAGGGACCCGACTTCGAGTTCATGGAGAAACTCCGCGCCGGTGGCGCTTCCATTGAGGACGCGATCCGCGCCTTCATCGAATCCAAACGGAACTGATTATGCGCCACGACCTCGTATTGACCGGCATCATTTCCGTGGGCGCTTCGCTGGTGCTCGGCGGCGTCCTCGGCTTCGCCTGGACGAGCCATCACCAAACTGCCCCCGTTGTCGTCGTCGACGTGCAGAAGCTCATCAGCGACGAGCAAGAAGCCCTGCTGAAGACCTTCAACAACGGCGACCCGGTCCACATGACCGACGACGCGAAGAACAAGGCGACTCAGCATGCGGGCGATTATGCCAAGCGACTGTCGGCCGCGCTGGATCGGCTTGGTGCCGAGTGCGGCTGCGTGGTGGTGAACAAGGCCGCGGTGCTGGCAGGCGCGGCGCCGGACCTGACCGACCAGGTGTCGCGGGGGATCGCGAAGTGATCGTCCTCGTCGCCTACGCCACGCGGCTCGCGCGGTATCGCCGGTTCGTCCGGTCGATGCTTGCGCTGTCGCTCGCGGCCGCGATCGCCTGGAGCCTCACGCCTTGGTTTGGGCTGACATTCAACATGTCGACGAGCCTCCCGGGGACGCTGTACTTCATCCGCAAGCGCACATTCCAGCCGACCGTCGGCGACACGATCGCGTTCCGTTGGCATGGCGGCGCCACCTATCCAGCTGGCCTCACGTTCATCAAGCACGTCGCCGGTGTGCCGGGCGATGTCGTTCGTGTCGTGGGGCGCGAGGTGTGGGTCAACCAGACCTATATCGGCTACGCCAAACCGCTTTCGTTGGCGGGCCTGCCGCTGTTCCCGACCGCTCCTGGCGTGATACCGCCTGGGCACTACTTCGTGGCCACGCCCAACCCTAACAGCCTCGATTCGCGCTATGCGATCGCCGGCACCGTGCCCCAATCCGCCATTGTCGGGGAGGCCTATGAAATTTTCTAAGCGCCACATTGTGTTCGGACTGGTCGCGCTTGTTGTCGCGGTGGCCGGGGCTCACGCCGAGGACCTGGGCGTGGTCGGGCCGACCTATCCGATCGCTGAGCACGACGCGATCGCCATGCTCAAGCACCGCCTGCTCGAGATGCAGGCCAACGGCGGCCTCGCCGCGATCGAGGCGCGGGCGCGCCAGCGCGCTCTGCGTGACATCAAGGACCTGCCGGCCGTGCCAGGCCTGTCCACCGTCACCGAATACGCGAGCCGGCTCATCGATCCGACCGTGACTTACGCCAAGCCCATCACGAACGACGAAGGCGCAGTGATCGTCCCTGCCGGTACGCGGATCAACCCGCTCGACGTCGTGACGCTGCACGAGCGCCTGGTCTTTTTCGACGGTCGCGATCCGGCGCAGGTGAAAGCAGTTCAAGCGCTGGCCGACCGCGACGGAACTGCGGTCAAGCCGATTCTCACGGGCGGCTCCTGGTTCGATCTGACGAAGTCGTGGAAGCGCCAGGTGTTTTTCGATCAGCAGGGGCGCCTGACGCGGCGATTTGGCATCACCCGCGTGCCGGCCGTGATCAGCCAGCAAGGCAACCAGCTGCTGCTCGAGGAAGAGCCGGCAGCTCAACTGCGATGACTGGCAAGGAGAGAACAAGCATGACGGAATTCGACCACATCGACGTGACCGCGATGCATATCGTGCGGTCGGTCGGCTCGGCCGTTTCGACGTTTATTTTTGCTGACGTCCTAAAAACGGTCCAAGACGTGGCACGTGAGCATGGCTATGTCTTCATTCGCTGTGGTCGGCATGACACCTTGCCGCACGCCGTCGTGACGAGCATGCGTGAGTCGCTGTCCCGGCAACTGCGGGCCCGGCTCTTCACGGATTGTGGCGACCGAACGTGCCGCGCGCTGCTTACCGACGTCCTTCTCGCCCTCGAGGAACAAGGTATCGGTCTGGTCATTGATCCGCACGTGATCGCGTCCGAGACGCTCGCGCGCGCTCGTCAGCTCGCATCGACGGGCAGCGGCGAGTCGTTACCAGGTGATGATGCCGGCGCCCTCGCTTCCGCTACCGATAGGCAAGTCAGTCCCAGCCAGGCTATCCGCGCACGCGGTCTGCGGCAACTCTCACCGCAATTCCAACGGGGCCTGCGGATCTTGGTTGTGGCCGCCGCGATCGTCGCGGGTTGCGGCTCCGTCGTCGTGATGGTGCCGACGGGCTTGAGGCTCGCGGAACGGCTCTTCTCGTTCGGTGAGCGTATCGCCACTCACCTGGTTCCCGCAGACCCGGCGGACACGCGGACATCCGCTGCGGTCGCACCGCCACCACTGGACCTGGACGAGCCAGTTTGGCATCGGCCGCAGCCGCATCTTATCCGCCAGCGAAAGCGCGTAACGCAATCCATTAACGGGGATGAACAGCAATGAACGATGTCATGAGCCCCGCCTCCCTCTTCCGTCGCTGGTACATCGTACTGGCCCTGGTGCTGGGCGTGACCGGCCTACCGACGTCGGCGGACGCTGGCCAGTGCGTCGGCCGCTTCGCCAACCCGATCACGGACATCTGCTGGGAATGCGCGTTTCCGATGGCCATCGGCAGCGTGACGTTCCTCAGCCAGGGCCAAGACGACACCACCAACCCGGGCGGGTTCCTCTGCTTCTGCAATGGCACGTTCGGCGTCAAGTTCAGCTTCTGGGAGCCGATCCGGCGCGTCGACGTCACGCGCTCGCCCTACTGCTTCGTGTCGCTCGGCGGGATCTCGCTGAACCCTGGCATTCGCGCTCCGGAGGGTGAGGTGCGGGAACAGAAGGACGACACCAAGCAGAGCTTCTACCAGGTTCACTGGTACACCGACCCCGTCATGTACTACACCGAGATCCTGCTCGACGATCCCTGCATGGAGACCGGCAGCTTCGACGTGGCCTACATGACCGAGGTCGACCCGACCTGGAGTGACGACGACCTGACCGCCCTCCTCGAGCCGGAGACTTACCTGTTCGGAAGTCCCATCGCCCAAGCGGCGTGCGCCGGTGACTGCGTCCTCTCGAGCCTGGGCTTCGGCAGCAACCTGTTGTTCTGGTGCGCCGGCTGCAACGGCTCGATCTATCCGTTCAACGGCCACGTCCAGGCCCACGTGTCGGCCATCCAGGCGTCCTCGCTGTTGGTCGAGCGCATGACAGCAAAGCTGCATCGAGAAGGTTTGATGTGGGGCACGACGGGCGACGGTGCCATGTGCGGCTACTACCTGCAGCCTGTGATGGATAAGACCCAATACAAGTACACGATGCTTTATCCGGTCGCCCAGACCGACAAGATCAACGGCCAGTGCTGCCAGCCTTACGGGCGCAGTTCCGCCCTGTGGGGGGCCGGGAAGATGATCCCCTACACGGGCGAGGACTTCGCCTACGAGATCTTCCGCAAGCGCAACTGCTGCATGGGCGCCAATCTCGGAGATCTGCCCCAATGAACCGGCTTTCCCTTTCCATGGCCGCCGCGAGCCTGATCGCAGTAAGCGCCCTGCCCGCCGGCGGACAGACGCTGTCGAGCGATGCGCTCGCGCGCGAGCAGCAGAAGATCAACGCGTCGCGCCGGGCGACATTCGATGCTGCCGCGAGCGGCGCCGAGCGCTTCCGAGGTGCATTCCCGGCCTCCGGTGCGATCGATGCGGAGATGCGGCGCATCCAGGGCGATCGCGACCGTCAGATGGGCCAGGCGGCCGCGAAGGCGGCGCACGACGGCAACGCCTTCCCCAACCTGCCGACGCCGGCGCCGAGCGCGGCGAGTGCGGATCCGCTCGCTGTCGCCAAGCGCTATGAGAGCCGGACGCAGCGCCGCGTGACCGACTCGTTCGTGGCGTTCGCCAGCTTCTCCATGCCGGCCGCCTCGCTGGTTCGCCTGGTCAAGACGATGAATCAGGCCGGCGGCACCGTGGTGATGCGGGGTTTCAAGGATGACTCGTTGAAGGCGACCGCCGCTGAAATGCAGCGGCTCGGCATCGCCTCCGGCGGCATCGTCGTGAATCCCAAGGCGTTCACCCAGTATCGCGTCGCCCGCGTGCCGGCCTTCGTGGTCACCCAAGGCGGCGACGTCAGCAACCAGGTTGACAGCAGCGGGTGCGCCCTGCCGTCTTCTTACGTCTCGATCTCGGGCGACGTGACGCCTGCCTACGCCCTGCGCCAGATCGTCGATCACAGCCCATCCTACGCCGGTATCGCGGGCCGCTACCTTCGCGCCCTGGGGGATGTCGAGTGATGCCCACGACGTCGACACTGCGCCGATTCGCCCCGCTAGCGATCGCCACTTCCCTTGCGGCGGTTGGCGTCCGCGCGCTGGCCGACGGCCCGACCACCGCATCGGCTTTCGGCGAAGGCCAGTCGTTCGGGACCACCGGCATGAACGCCGCCCACGGCAGCATTTCCGGCGGTGGCGCGAACGTGCCGAACTACACAAACCAGGACGACCAGTTGACGCCGCTGTATGGCGGCGGCCAGGGCGCGCTCGGACCGGCCGGGACGGGCAAGGAAGCCGATTGCTCGACGCAGCCGGCCAATCCCAGCGCCTACTGGCAGCAGGAGTGCGACGCGGTGAATTATCTGGCCAAGAAACCGCCGAACCGCCTGCCTATCACGGCCAGCGACCCGATCGTCACCGGCAGCACCGGGACCATCAACAACCCGGGCACGACCACCGGCACCCAAGACTGCCATAACGTGACGTCGACCGTGCCGGCCACCTACAAGAAGGAAACCTGCGAGCAGGCGGTGGGCACGCAGACCTATACCTGCAACCGCATCAACGATCCGGTCTGTACTGAGCCCTACCAGGGCTGCGCCGCCGGCGGCGTCGTCGAGGGCAGCTTCAACGGCGGCTTCGCGTCGCGTCTCGCCTCCAACTCCGCACTGTGGAACTTCGGCGCGGACACCGGCTACCACGACAACACGGGGTATACCGGCTTCACCGTCTCGAGCTCGATGAGCTTCACCGTCCAGAATCTCGGGCAGATCGGCACCGCGGTCATCAGCCAGATCACGGCGAGCAACACTTTGCGCAGCGTCGACGTCAATGGCGTGACGGTCTATTCCGACGCCCCGGACGGCGGCCGCGTGCTGCAGTGTGGCCAGGCGCAGCTGCCGTCGAATTCGGATGGCACGCCAGGCAGCCTGTCGGCGGGCAATCTGGCGGCACCGCTCGCCGGCGCGGTATTCAACAGCGGTCCCACGGGCAACGGCATTCGAAGCGTCTGCTCAGACAAGACTGCTTTCACGGCCGATGGCGGGCTCACCGAATATCGGGCGTTCTTCCGGTTTGGCAACCACTACGAGGGCAATCCGTCGACCATCTCGCCGAACACCGATATCCGCCAGTACCTGCACGAGGGCGTCAACACCGTCGAGATTCAGGCAGCAATCGGGGGCTATGGGTTCGATGGCGGCGGCGATGCGCGCGTCCAGTTGACGCTGAACCAGATCTGCACGGCGACCTGCACGCCGAACTGGATCGACCAATGCACCTCTTTCGAGCAGCGGGCGGCGCAATGATGGCTCGCGACCTGTCCTACCTCGTTCGCGCGCTCCAAGGAGTCGGCCTGTCCGTCGCCCTGCTCTTCGCGCCGGCGGCCAAGGCGGTGCCGACCTGCCAGCTGACGGGGTCCACCTGCGTCGAGCCTGCCGCGACCCGCGTGATCAACGGCATTTCGGTCTACCAGGATTGCTGGAACTACCAAGATACATACGAATGCCAGGCCGCCTCGGCTGTCAACGACTGTACGCCGCTGCAGCAGCAAGGGTGCGGCCTGGTCGACCAGCAGTGCGTGTCGTACAACGATGCGTCGCCGGGCAGTTGCGACACGATGCAATACACCTACCAGTGTCTGGATACGCCTGCGCACACCACCACGGTCACGCAGTGCACCAACACGATGTGCGCGCCGGGCGCCGGCTGCTTCTCCTCGAGCAGCAGCCCGGATGGTGCGCTCGGTCAGGTCGTGTCTGGGCTAGAGACAGGCCGAGAAGCCGGTGCCTACGGCGTGGACGGCGCCGGCAACGTCAACATTTTCAAGGGCTACGACAGCAGCTGCTCGATCAAGGTGCTAGGCGGCGTCGAGATCAAGAGCTGCTGCACGAGCAATGGCGGCGGCGGAGCGTACACCAACAACGCCATCTCCGGCGCGGCGGTCAGCGCCGGGCTTTCGGTTGCCGGCAGCGCGGCCAAGCAGGGTATCGCCCTCGGCTCGAAGTACGTCTATGACCAGCTGTACCAGACGGTCGACAGCACGCTGGTGAATTCCGGTCTTCGCCAGATGGGATCCTGGGCCACGAGCGTGCTCGACAAGCCAGGGACATTCGGCGTCTATGGCTTCCAGTTCTCGTTTTCGCTCTCCAACGGGTTCCAATTCGTCGAGTTCAATCCGACGATCTTCGCCGCCGAAATTGCCGCCCAGCTGATCCAAATGTGGCTTGCCTGTAGCCAGGACGAGCAGGTCCTGAGCCTCAAGCGCGGTCAGAACCTGTGCGTCCAATACAGCCAAGGCTGCTCCAAGCGCGTGCTCGGCGTGTGCGTCGAGGAGAAGAAGAGCTACTGCTGCTTCAACTCCCTGATCGCCAAGATCGTCAATCAGCAGGGAAAGGCTCAGCTCGGCATCCCGTTCGCCGGTTGCGGTGGCTTCACCGCCGACCAGCTGCAGCAGATCGATTTCTCCAAGATCGACTTCACTGAGTTCGTCAATTCCATCCAGTCCAAGGCGGTCGACCAGGACGCGATCCTGCAGCGCGTGCAGCAGGCGATCAGCAGTGGCAAGGGGGTATCCCAATGAAACGGCTTCTCTTCTGCGTCGCCGCCGCGGCTTTGCTGGCGGCAGCACCCGCAGCCCGCGCCAGCAGCTACGACGATTTCAGCGCCGTGCTGGTCGACGCGATCGATCACGGCACCTCGTTTGGTGCCCTGCGCGGCCCTGTTGCCCTTTCGCTTACCGAGAAGCTGCACGCCAACGGCCCGGTTTACGTCACCGCGCGCCCGATCGGCGATCTGCCCCGCGCGGGCTGTAAGCGCCTGGATGTGCTGTTCGACATCCGCGGCGTGCAAACCGATGCCGGAGAAACCAGCGGCCGGCTCGACTTGAAGATGAATTATTGCCGCGACGGCGTGCCGCCGATCGGCTTGTCCGAACGCGGTGCATCGGGCGCCCGGCAGGCCGACACCTCCTCAATTCACTGACCGGAGATTTTGTATGAGCGACGAATCGTATTTCTTCCTGCGCCAGTTGCGTCCGAGGTGGATCTTTCCGCTGCTGCTGAGCGTGCCGACATACGTGCGGCGGTTCTTCTTTGTTGCGGTTCTTGTCCCGTGCAGCGTGCCGCTTGCGGCGATTTTCCTCAACAACTTTGGCTCCATTACCGCAACTACTCAAGTCGTGTTGGAGATGGCAGCCGGAACCGGAACGGATCCGAACGTGATTACGGTTCATACGTGCGACGACGACTTTGTTCGGTCCGGCGAGCACGACTTTGAGCCCCATGCGTGCAGCCATTTCCGCACCGACAACGTGCCCATCGCGAAGCTTGCCGCCGATAGCGCCAAATGGTTGCGCGTCGAATACCTCTGCATCGTGTTCATTACATGGATAGTTTGCGCCTACGGATGGCGGCCCACACCGCTTGGCTTCTATTTCAAACGGCACCGCGCTAGGGACTCCGGCAATGCCGGGTCTTCCCACCGCGCACCGGCACATGGAGACGAGAAATGACCCTGCAGATCACCATCATCGATACGCGGGCAGCGCAGGCACCTGATATGCCGAGTCACTTGTTCGCAGGTGCCGGCAGCGATTCTGCAACGTTCCGGGTGACGGCAGGCGATCCGCCTCCACGTGAGGTCGTTGCCCAGCGGCTGGATAACGCAATCGCGGGCGCCTGCCTGGTGGATTACGACCAGGCGACGGGCCAAGGCAGCTTTGTTGTAGTCGACGGCGAAGCGCCGCCGGCCGGCGCGATACTGATGTTCGGCGACTTCTCTCGCGCGGTCGCAGCCGCGAGGGCCGCCCCCTTGCTGCGTGGTGAGTTTAGTCTCGCCGCACCGACCATCGAGCAGTTCTACGATGATCTCAATGGTCATGATTGGTTTTCCTGTCATTCCGACAATCCCCAGGTGTATGGAAGTGGGAGCGAAGAAGTCGCTCGCATCGAGGCGATCGTGCAGCGCCTCGGCGGCGACCACGCCGCGCTCTACGATGCGTTCAAGAGGCACCATTTCTCTGGCGAGCCGTGGTCGACACCTAAGTGGGACAAGCCGGCTCGGCCTGTAGATGGTGTGCTTGTCCTGCCCCAAGCGCCCAAGAAGCTCTCTCCGAGCGCCGCGTCACGCTACGCAAAGGCAACGCCTGGAGACGAATTAAGCGTCCGTGGCTTCGATGAAGCGGCAATCGAGGAGCGAGACGAGCTCGATAACCTGGTTGTCATGGCGGTGGCGTGGCGTCGAACGCGAAATTCGCGAGTCGCCCTATCGTCCACGGGGCATCTGCCTTGGCGCGAACGTCTATGGCGAGCGCTCGGACTCGACAGGAGGCACGCGAAGGAGGTTGCCCGAGCTAAACACAACCATGCGGAGATCGAGTCGCGGCTCATCGCCGCCGCTGCCGCAGCAGAGAGAACGTCTTTCTACGAGGAGCTTATCGACTGGCGCGCGGACGAACGAGCAGCACGCGCACGTGCACGATCGGCGCTCGCCAACGGTCGTATGCGGCGCCAAGCTGAAGGTCAGCCGGGAGCGGGGAAATGAGCGGCCGGATCACGATCCGGCGACGCCACTCCCTTGGCGCTTTGCCACGGCGGTCTGCGTTCACCACCACGAGACGCGAGGTGCTGCAGGCCGTGTCTCAGGCGGTGTGCGATCTGCGGGTGACGGTTTGGGTGCCGGCGGAACTTGATCGGACGTCGAGAGGCTCGGAGGTGCAGCGATGACACGTCTGCACTATGTCGGCCTCGCGATGGCGAGCACGATCGCGGCTATGGCAATCATGTCGTCGAACGCGGACGCCGCTGGAGGCGATTATCCGTCCGCCTGGCAATGCGACGGCCAGGCGAAATTCAACTGGTATTGCGACGACGAGAAGCCTGCTGCGCCGGCAGCGGCGAGCGCGCCGAAGCCGGCGGATACAGACGACTTCGACAAGATCAAGTCGGCCGACGAGATGCGTGAGATGTTGAAGCACCGGCTCGACGTCGCGACCATGGACCCCACGCCGGCAAACATCAAGTCGTATATCAAGCTCTGGCAGTTCGTTCAGAACAAGAGTGCGGTGTTCGCGGACGTCTGGCGTCGCGATGTCTGGCAGGACCCGAGCCTCGATTACTCCCTCAAGCGGCCGACCAATAACGTGGCGGTGCATACCTATGACCAGGCCCGAGACTCGGACCAGGATGCCCAGCTGCGCGCGCTTGCTGAGAAGCATGGCTTGATTTTCTTCTTCCGCTCGGACTGCCCGTACTGCCATGCGATGGCGCCCACGATCCAGTTGCTCGCCCAGCGCTATGGCATCGACGTGCTGCCGGTCTCGCTCGACGGCCGCGGCATCCCGGGATTTCCGAGCCCCACGCCGGACCAGGGGCAGGCCGCGACCTGGGGCGTCCAGCAGGTGCCGGCGCTCTTCATCGCGTCGAAGGAGACCGGCGACCACGCCATGATCGGCTCCGGAACACTGTCCCTCCAAGACATCATCGATCGCATCTTCGTCCTGACGGCCTCGAAGCCGGGGGAGCTCTTCTAATGAAACCGACCCGCTGGATCGCAGCAGTCACCGCCGCCATCATGATCGCCGCCCCCGTTTGCGCGCAGGCGATGTCGATGCAACAGGTGTTCGACTCGATCAATTCGATGGGTAACGTCTCGAGCCCGCGCGCCCTCCAGGGCGAGACGATGGACATGTACAGCGGCGGCAGCGTTTTTATGCGCACGCCCCACAAGACCTACCAGCTCGCCAGCGTGACCGCCCCGGATTGGGGTGCTGGGTGCGGCGGCATCGACCTGTTCGCCGGCGGCTTCAGCTTCATCAACAAGGAGCAGTTCGTCGCCCTGCTGCGCAATATTGGCTCCAACGCGCTGGGGTATGCATTCAAGCTGGCGCTGCAGAACCTCTGCCCGACCTGCGACAACGTCATGCAATCGCTGCAGACGATCGCGCGCGACGTCAATCGCATGAACATCGACTCGTGCCAGGCCGCCGAGGGCATCGTCAATGCTGTGACGCCCGTGGCTTGGAAAAAGGAGCAGACGAACCTCGCCGACACGCTCGGGCCGTTCACGAACCTGTATTCGGACATGACCGACGCCTGGACGAACACGGGCAACAGCGCCGCCCAGGCTGCGCAGACGATCAACACGGCCACCGCGTCGAATGCGAACCTGGCGGCCAAGCAGCCCTATGGCAATGTGACCTGGCAGGCGCTGCAGCAGCTGCCCGACCTGAGCGACTCCGACCGGGAATTCCTCATGTCGCTCGTCGGCACCGTCATTTTCCCTGACCCGTCGGATTCCGGCGGTAGCGAGGTCAACCCCGTATTCCTGCCGCGCATCGGCAGCCTGTCGGTGCAGGAGCTGGTCGGCAACGATCCGTCGTCCGACACCGGTGGCACGATTCAAGTGTACGTCTGCGACGAGACGTCGAAGTGCCTGAACCCCTCGGTGCAGGAGATCGGCTACACCACCTTCCGAACGCTCGTCCAGCAGAAGCTGCAGGTGATCACCAATGCGATTGCTTCGCGATCGGCGATCCCTAACCCGGACGACACGTTCCGCTTCCTCAGCATGACCGACCTGCCGGTCTACAAGATGATCGCGATCGGCACCCGGTTGAACAATTCGGCCCTGGCCGACCAGCTGCTGAGCACCTACCAGTCGCTGATCGCGGCCAAGTACGCCGAGGCCTATATCCACGGCTCGGCCGAGGATCTGCGCCGCGCGATCGCCCGTTACAGCACGGTGAAGTCGAGCACCTCCTTGCTCGACCAGGCGACGAAGCTCAACGGCAATATCGACACGGTCGAAGCCGAGGCGCGCAGCGTCGTGATGCAGGCCTTCAGCCAGACGTCGAACGCATGGGCGCTCGTGGAGCAGCTCCAGTCGATCGAGCGTGCCGTGCATGCCAACGTGTCGGCCTCGCTGCGCAGCTCGCTCGCGTTCGGCCAAACCCTGACGTCGGGGGGCGCCCAATGAACATGGAAATCGACACCTACGGCAATGTCGATTCCCTGTACTACGTGATGCAGGGCGTCGCGTCGTTCATGGGCAGTGGCACCTGGACGGGGCTCATCAGGTACACGCTGTTGTGCGGTGTGGTGATCTGGACCATCGTCGCGATCGGCCGCAAGGGAACGGAAATTTTCCGCTGGTTCGCCGGCGCCATGCTGATGACGCAGCTGCTGTTGGCGCCCGTGGAGAACGTGTTCATTTCCGACGTCAACAATGTGCAGCCGACGCGGGAGGTCGACCATGTGCCGGTGTTCCTGGCCGCGCTCGCACAGGGCTTTACGCCCATCTCGCGCGTGCTCACGCAAGCCTACGAGACCGTGTTTAGCGTCCCGGATTCCCTCACCTTGAAGAAGGGGGATGTCGGTTTCGGGATATCCGTGCTGAAGAAGGTGAACCAGGCCGAGATCACCGATCCGGGCCTGCATGCGGATTTGATGCAGTTCTTCAAAGAATGCACGGTCTACGACATCCAGGATGGAGCGATCGACCCGAAGACCATCATGAACGGTACCGACCCGTTCAATACGGTGTTCACGTCGACCAGCCCGGCGCGATATGTCACGACCAACACGCTGACGGCGAACCCGACAACCGACACCTGCACCGCGACGGGCACGCTGCTGCTGATCCGCGTGCAGGACGCCGAGCAGTCCGCCGAGCAGATCTACGGAAGCGAGATGTACCCGGAGATCTCGGATCCAGGGATGGCCAAGGCGGCGTTCGTCAACGCCATCGGCGATTCCTACGGGTTCATTCTGCAATCCTCGCAGAACGCGTCGTCTGCCCTGCGCCAGGCCATGTTCAACAACGTCTGGCGCCAGGCCGGCGCCGAGCTGCCCGCGATGCTGAACGACCCGGCGCGCGTGGCCGAGGTCAACGCGTTGATGAGCTCTGCGCAGGCGGCCCTGGCCACCAACGGGTCCCTGGCCAGCGTGGCCATTCTGGCCAAGGATACATTGCCGACCGTGAGGAACTACGCCGAGGCGGTGATCTATGCCGTGTGTCCTCTCGTTTTGGTGATGTGCCTGGTCAGTGGCGGTGACGCGGCCAAGAAGATCCTGGCCATGTACGGGAAGACCATCGGCTGGGTGTCGCTTTGGCCCGTGCTGTTCGCGATGATCAACGGCCTGTCGATGATCCGGCTGAGCCACGTGATGCACTCGATGTCGCTTCAGAACGGCGTGCCGTTCGGGATGGCGGCGAAGTTCGGTTCGACGCTGATCGACGAGCAGGCGTTGCTGGGCTACATGGTGATCATCGTGCCGGTCCTTGCCTGGGGGATCCTGAACGTCGCCAGCGCGGGCCTCAACGGGGCGTTTGGGATGCTTAGCCGAGCGGTGACCGGCCCGGCTGAGCAGATCGGTGGCCAGCAGGCCCAGGGTAACGAGTCGATCGGTAACGTGCATATGGATTCGTCGTCGATCGACAGCGCGTCGCGCAACGTGACGTCCGCAAACAAGTTCGACAACACGGTTCAGTCGCGCACAGGGTCGATGAACGTGGACACCGGCACCGGGTCCGCTTTCACGAATTTCTCCAACGGGCTGATTGCGCGCACCGACTATCAGAACAGTCTGGGCGTGTCGGCCACCTCCCAACAAGCGTTCGAGCGCTCGCTCGGTACTGACTCATCGACGGGCGTGTCGTCGAACCAGACCAGTTCCGCCTTTTCGGGTCGAGAGCAGGTCGCCTCGAGCACGTCCAGCGTGTCCAACAGCCAGGAGCGTGGCACCACGCAGCGCGTCGGTGACGAATCCAGTTCCGGCACGCGTGGATCCACGAGCCAATCGGGCGAGCGGCGGACGTCCGTCGACCAGCAGTATGGCGTGGACCAGTCTCATTCGGTGGAAGGGCAAACCTCCGTGGGTGGAAAGGGGTCCATCGCACTTGGCGGGTTCTTCGAAAAGTCTTTTGGTGACGACGTCGCAGCAGGCGCAAACCCTGCTCCGGGAGGAAAAGGCGCCGGAGGAAGCGGGCGGCCGGGGAATTCCAATCAGCCTATGTTTGATCAGGGGGAAGAAGACCGGCTTGCGCATAAAGCTGAGTCGCTTGGCAAGTCGCCGCAGGAGGTGCAGGCGGTCCGCGACGCCTATCGAAACAAAGTCAAGGCCGTGGATTACGCGACAGGCGGCGGGACGGGTAGAGGCAAGGCTGGAGGCCGACTTGGCCTCGATATCTCGGGCGAGGGCGGCTACACCAAGTCGTGGAGAAATTCTGAGGCGGAGAGATTCGTCGACCAGTACAGCAGCTTGGGGGCCTTCAGCGAGAGTGATCAATATACGCGCGAAGGCTCCCAAATCCACACGGATTCCACGGGGATGGATTCGGGGCAGCATGCTCGCACGGATCACTCGGCGTCGTTGACCGATCAGGCATCCTCAGGCTCGCGTGTCGCCGCCGATCTGTCGCGTAGCGCCGATGTGCGTCAGCGTGGTTCAACGCAGACGGTCTCGCGTGTTGATACGTCGACGAATCTCATGACGCCGGAGAACCTGCAGAAGGTCGCCGCGCGCAACGGCATGCGGTATAGCCAGTTGATGACGCTGTCCGGTGATGATCTGGCGCGACTTGTTTCAGAAGATGCCTCCATGCGGGATATCGTCTCGCGCAATTCGACGCTACCCACCACCGCACGCGATGGCACTGCCCTACCTGCTGGTCAGGCCGACGTAGTTCGCCAGAACCGACGCGATCGGAACTCGGTCGGGGCAGGCGTGGCTGCCGCCTACAAGGGCTTTGTTGGCGCAGTTGGTCCTGCGGACACGAGCGCCCTTGACGTTTCCACGCCCATGCCCGAGGCCGTTTCCGACGCGCAGCAACGCGTGGGTGCGATGGAACAGCGTGTGTCGACCGACGCGACTTCACCAATTAAGCAAGTGAATGCCCACGTTGATCCGTCCTCCGACAATAAGCCGCTCATGACGCCAGAGCGGGCTCCCGGGCGTCCTATGCCGCTCCCCACTTCCCCGCCCTCGCCGGTGGGCATGCAGTCGTCGGGCTCGAACGGTCATGCTCCGTTTGATGCTTGGCGCAGTGACATTGCGGCCCAGCCCTTATCGTCCGGCAGCGCCGCAACGCCGACAGCAGTTGACAGGTTCCTGCATTCCGGCGCTCCCATCGCTGGAAATCTGATGCTGGATACACGGGCGGGAAGCGCCGAACCGTCCAGTGATTCTTCTGCCGCTCGCCTACAGGAATCCGACTTCCGGATTTTGGCTCTGGATGCCGGCGATGCGGCGCAGACTCGAGGGCAAAGGCACGGAAATCAAGCGGACCGAGCCGCAACATCAGTCATGGGTACGTCGCCCATGCGTGCGATGGCTGCGAAACCCGTCAGCTTTGGGGCACCCACTGCAGTAGATCCGCTCGCGGTCGGCGACCGGCCGGGTGACACGGGCCTCGCCGTAAATTCACCGGGTATGAGCGACTCGACCGGTGCTCGGATACCCGGCGTGCCTGGGATGCCGATCAATGCTATCGGAAAGGAGGGCCGGCAAGACGCCGTCACTGGTGCTGGAGCACCGCGACCTAGCGTCCCTAATGTACCTCCGTCACGGTCGAACGAAGGACATGGGCTTTCGTCGACGGTCGACAAAAGTCAGGTAGCGCCTGCCGCCGCCCCAGACATAACCTCCCACAATCGAACACAACCCGAGCGTTCGGGAAGCTTCTCAGGTCCTGCAGCCTTCGAAAAGGCGCCGGAGTCGACTGAGCTTCCGGTGGCAACCGGTCAAACGGGGCGCCCCGTGGACGACGCGGAAAAAACCGGATCTGCAACATCGCCGAGTGCGTTGTCTTCCTCGCGCCGTTTCGCAACCGACTCGGGAAATTCTGTACGGCGCAAGTCAGTCGCTCCCAATACGGACGGCCAGGGAAATGATGCCAATGAACAATGAAAAAGGGGCCGTTCGGCCCCCTCACAAGACGCTGTATTCGCCCTCAGTGAATGTCGGCGCACGACCTTCAGCGACGGGTATTCGGGTGATAGCGGATATCGTCCATCGCACTACAGTGAGCACCGAACCTGTCCCGGTGTTCAAGGTAGGACCCGCTTGTCATAGTCAAATGCCCCATTTTTACTGCCATCGCAACTTGAACAAATACTGTAAGAATGCAGGAGAACAAAGCGCCGAATATAAGAACGGCAATGGAGAGCTGCAATACCGTGACGACAATGGCCGCAATCAGCAAAATGGCCAGGTAGCTCCACATAATCTTCCGGTATATCGGACGGCCACTTCGCGACGCGATGAAGGATGTAAAGACCGAGAAAACCACGGCAGCCAGCGCAGCGATGAAATTGGCAAGTACGTAATCCATGATAAGCGTCCCCATACGCAATTAATGTTGACGTTACGCCTCATTCGGCGTAGTGGCAAGCGAATCCGCCATAACACAATGGCGTGCGGCATTAATTCGCTCATGCCGCGTATTCGCAGATTTTCTGCGGTGAGCCGGGTGCGACTTGCAGTGCTCACGATTCCCGCTCTCCTCCTGTGCGCGTGCGCTTCCGCCCACGGCGACGACGCGTGCTCCACGCCCTATGCCGGCGTCGGCCAGCAGTTGCACGGCGGGAGGCCAGCATGAAAGGCTTTTTCGTTGTCGTGGTTCTTGCTGGCGTCGGCTACTACTTCCTGCACGACAGCGGGTTGCCCGATCTAGGCGGCTTGTCGACGTCCGTCAGCAACCTGACCGGTTCCCTCAAACGGACGTCCGAAGGTGTCAGCCACTCCGAGGCGTCCGCCTCGAGCGATCGCGCGTCCGTGCAATTCGCCACCTCGCCCGACGGCCAGGCCGAGGCACTCGTGCTTCGCGTCATCGACAGCGCGCAGTCGGAGCTCGACGTCGCGGCCTACGAGCTCACCAATCGTCGAATCGTCACCCACCTGATCGACCGCGCCCGCGCCGGCGTCCAGGTGCGCGTGGTTCTCGACCGGTCCCAGCTCGACGGGCGTGGCTCCAAGCTCGGTGAACTCGCCGCAGCGGGCATCCCGGTCCGGATCGACTTGGCCGTACCGCTCATGCACGACAAGTTCATCGTGGCCGACAGCGACACAACGCAGACGGGCTCCATGAACTACACGCAGGCCGGTGCCTATCACAACGCCGAAAACGTCCTTGTCATCTGGCATCACCCGATCGTCGCGACGGCCGTGCGCGCCGCGTGGACGCGGCTCTGGAACGAATCGAAGCCGTATACGGCGAGTTGATCGGCATGCGCCGCTCAGCCGCCTACTTTGCCCAAGGAGAACACCATGCCTCACGTTGATTACGAAGTCGCCTGCCAGACGATCGGGCAGCTGATTGCCCACCAGGTCGCGGTGATCGCCCAAGAGGAGACGAAGCGCGAGCCGGACGTCGCGCGCGCGACCGCAGCCGAAGCCGAGCGAAAGGTACTGGTTGCCGCGCGGGACGCGCTCCAGCCGGACGACGCCTCGGCGATCGCGGACGCGCTGGCGCTGTACGGTCCGCGTGCTCGCCAGTTGAACGCGAGCCTCGCCTGATTCCGGAGCGCGACATGGACACGATCCCGGATCTGGTGATGCAGCGGGCCTACGCCCGCGTGGAGCGCGAGGCCCTCGAGGCCAGTCGCGAGCAGGTGGCGCCGACGGCCATTCTCTTGGGCGGCCAGCCCGGCGCTGGCAAGACCGCGCTGGCGCGGCGGGCCGTGGCTGAGCTCGGCGCCCGTGGCGGTGCCGTCTTGATCGACGCCGATCGCATGCGCGAGAACCTGCCGCAGTACAGCCAGTTGCTCCGCGAGAACCCTCAACATGCCGCCGATCTAACCCACGTCGAGGCGGGCCGTTGGTCCGGGCGGCTGACCGAGGCCGCGTCCGAAGCCCGTCGGAATCTGGTCATCGACGGCACGATGCGTAACCCGGAGAGCCTGCGCAACCTTGCGCGCCGGCTCAACGAGCGCGGCTACACGCTGGAGGTGCGCGGCGTGGCCATGCCGGCGGACGTGTCGCTGACGCGCGCACAGATGCGCACGGAGCGTGAGATCGCCACCACGGGCGTCGGACGGGTGGTCAATCCTCAACAGCACGATCAGGCGTATGCCGGGATGGTCGAGACCGTCGCGCTGCTCGAGCGCGAGAAGGCGGTGGACCGGATCCTGATCGTGGACCGGCACCACCGCGAGATCTACCGCAACGAGCTGCATCAGGGTGACTGGCGCGAGCCGCCGGCGGCCGCTGACGCGATCGCGCGCGAGCGGGGCCGGCCGATGACCCATGAGGAGATCACTGACCACGCGGCGATGCTCAGCGACATCCTTGCGCTGCGCACGGTGCGGGGCGCGCCCGTGCCGGATATCGCCGACGTCGCCCTGCGTCGCGAGTACGCAGCCGCGGCGCGCCATGCGATTGCACGGACGGCACCCGACCGCGCGCCTGACCCAATCGAACCGCCTCCCGATCGAAGCCTGCGCGAGGTCCTGCGCTCGATGACCCGCGACGTGCCTAACCTCGGTGGCCGCTATCCGGATCCGGTTGCTCAGGACATCGCGAGCTCGCCGCATCTCGCCGCCCTCGAGGCGCGGCTTCATGCGCTCGGTATGAGCCGCCTCACGCCGCTCGACGCGGGCGCCTCATCGGTCGTGCTGGCCGCCGACGACAAACACGTGGTCCGGATCGGCACGGGCGAGCTGGTGCAGCGCCCGAAGATCCCCGAGGTGCTGCAGCCCGTGGCCAGCGGTGAGGCGGGCAGCTTGCGCTATGAGGTCATGCCCCGCGCGGATACACGTGGTATCACGCCGGCCGACGCGGACCGCATGGCCGCCGCCCTCGAGCGCCAGGGCTATCACTGGGGCGACAAGGGCGCCGACAACCTGGGCGTGATCAACGGTCGCGTGGTGGTCCTGGATCCCGGTGGTATCGAGCCGATGCGTGAGGAGCGCCGCCAGGAGCTGAGCCGCCAGGCCGAGCCTGCCAAGGCGGAGAAGGCGCCGGAGCAGGACGGCGGTGTCGATACCGTGCGCGCTCCGCGCCGGCGGACCGTGAATCACGCGCGTGACGCCGAGCGTGGCCGAGCTTTCGACACGCTCGGGCGTGACCAGGCGCTCGCCCTCTTCCCCGAGTTGGACGCGGCCTATCACCACCTCGAGACGCAGACCGCCTTCGCGACCGTGCCGAGCGCCGAGATCGAGCGCGCGAACCTGTCGGAGCAGATCCACCGCGGCCAGCTTCCCGAGGGCGACGTGCCGGATGACGTGTCGCGCCGCGCGATCGGCCTGGCGGGCGATCGGCACAACCTGATCCTGCGTGATGCGCAGGAGCTGGAGCGCCACTACCGCGGCGAGGTCCTGGCCAATTCGAGCCACCACTCGCTCGTGAAGATCGGGCAGACGGTCGGGATCGTCTATCCACGTGAGCGGCTGTCGCGTGACATCGAGGTCGGCGAGCAGGTGGCGATCCACTACTCCCCGGACAGCGCACTCCACCAGGTCAAGGACCACGAGCAGCACCTGGAGCAGGCCGAGCGGGTCCAGGATCACCAGCACTCGCTCGAGCGATAGGAGAGCCCATGTACCCGTTCACGCGAGCAAGGCGCGTTCGCCCCGTGCCGCACTTCACGCGGCTCTATCTCGATGAGCGCCGACAGGTGCGGCTGCGGATGTGGACGAGCCCGAGGCTACTGCGCATCGAGGCGAGCTGGGCCGTCCGCTACGTCGTTCAGTGGGTCGCGCTCTGCTGGCTGGCTTGGGCGCCGTCGCTTTTTCTGTGGGCGCAGCTGATCGCCGGTGGGTTCGACCTGGATCGGCCGATCGCCTTTGTGCCGCGCGCCTGGGTCGCGATGTATGCCCTCACCGGCGCGGTTATCTCGCTCTTCTATGTCTGGTGGCGGCCCTACATCAGCTACGTCGAACTGCAGGTGAGGCGTCACATGGACGACTGGTACCGCGCAGTCTGCGAGGCCCCGCGCGGAGGCCGGCTGTATTAACCGACGACACAACGCCCTGATTTTCCTTTTTCACCACAACACGAGGTAGACCATGAAGCTGACCCAACACGCCCTGCTGATCGCCACCCTGTCCGCCGCCGCGCTGCTGACCGGCTGCGCCACCACCGGCAACGAGCATCTCGAATCGGCGACGCAGACGAGCGTGCAGAGCCAGATCACGCAAGGCAAGAGCACGAAGCAGGACGTCCAGGATGCGTTCGGCTCGCCCAACAAGACCACCTTCACCGATTCCGGCCTCGAGATCTGGACGTATGAACTCGCCCATGCGACGCCGCACGCCATCAACTTCGTGCCGATCGTCGGCGCCTTCGCGCACGGCGCAGACGTGCGCAAGAAAACCCTGACGGTGCTGTTCGATGACAGCGGCGTCGTCAAGAAATACACCTTCGCCGAGACCACCGACGTGGCCAAGGGAGGCATCGGTCAGTAATCGCAAGCGCCCGTAGCTTTTTGATCCCCGGAAGTGTGTGTACCCATTTCGCACTTCCTTTGACGCCAGCCGGCTGGCCCGGCTGGTCTTTTTTGACTGAAACACTACATAACTGAGGCAATCAGGATGAGTCGACAACAAGCATCGTCGATGGCGCGCCGGCAGGCCGCGGCCTCGATCGTGTGGCCCCAGGGCTCGCTGATCCTCGTCAATCCGGATCCGGCCGCGCGGCGCGCACTCGCGTGGCTTCTGATCGCGCTCCTTTTCGCGGCGCTGGTCGTGGCGATCACCGGCCACGACGGACCGATGTCCCAATGGCTGCAGCACGTTGAGTCTCGGGATACCCGGCCGGCGATGCAGGCGGCCATGGAGCGAGGGAATCGAGCTGCCGGCACCTGGCTCGCGGTGCGTTTCCCGACCGACTATCCAGGCCTATTCGAGACGGAGGCCCAGGCGGGTGACCCAACGGCGATGTACCTGGTCGCGCGCCGGCAGCTTACGCAGCGCGATAACACATCCGGCGCTGTCTTGCCCGCACACGGTGCGCCAGCGGCCGTTGGTGTCGACCTCATGTTGAAAGCCGCAGCAGCCGGCAGCCAAGACGCTTTGCGTTACGTGATCGGCCATCCCGATGTGATCGTCCACGCGTCCGGTCCGCAGGAGCCCTCCCCCCATGCAACCCGCGACTAACGGAAAGTCCCCTATGCGCGTCCACGCCCATCGACGGCCGGTGCAACGTCGCCACGTGATCGCCATGCTCGCGTTGCTGGCACTCGGCACCTGGGCATGTGTTGTGGCGACCGGTGTCGACCAACCTAGTTTTCTCGACGGCATCGAGCCCCTGGTGGCTGGAATGCTTGCCGCTTCCACATTCTTCGCGCCGGCGCTTCGGCTGCGCTGCACCCAGCGCGGTTCGTGGTGCGCCTTGCGCCGCGCTCAGCGCTATCTGCGCGACTTCGGTCTCTGCCTCTGCCTGCTCGGCGCGCTCGGGTTGGCCTTGACGTTCAACGAGATCCACCCTGGATCAACGGTTGAGGCGCTGCCGGACGTCATCTTCGATATGTCCGCCGACGCGATGCTCGGCGGCAGCACGCTCTACCTGTGGGGGTTTGCCGCGCTGCCAGTCCTGCATGCGGTGATGTGGATCGAATCGAAATTGATGCGAGGCACGCGATGAGCGCCACCGGTCGATCCATGCGCCGGCTTTTCGCAGCGAGCTCGCTCGCTTGTGTCCTGAACTTCATGGGTCCGGTCGCCGCCTATGCGCAGGAGTTTCTCTCGCCGGATCAGGCGTTCCGCGTCCGGATGACCGAGGAGCCGGGCGTCGTTGTCTTGCATTTCGCAATCGCCGACGGCTATCGGCTGTATGGCGATCGCTTCCGCGTCACCAGCGACGACGGTCAGGCGCGGCTCGGTGCCATCCAGCACCGCGCTGGGAAGGTCGTGCCGGACCCCGCCGCAGGCCGGCCGGTGGAAGTTTTTGAGCACGCCGTCACGCTGCGCGTGCCGGTAAACGCTCATGACATGTTCGGCCTGACCGTGAGCTACCAGGGCTGCGCAGTCAACCAGATCTGCTACCCGCCCATGCAACGCACCTTTCCGGTGATTGCAGCGGCGCTGTTTGGCCAGTCGGAGGCCAGCCGATGAGCCCGGTTCTGTCGCCCTTCGCGCGAGCGCTCGAGGCCCGGGTGCAGTACGCCTATGCCGTTTGCACGACCGACATCGGCTCGCCTGCGTGGTTCACCCATCTCGCGGCCGCCCGGCAGCACGCGATTGCGCTCGGGCGAGCGCATGCCGCGCAGGACAGCTATGAGTGCCCGAATTTGATCGCCGATATCCCGATGCTGCGAGCGGCCTTCGAGAGCGCGGTGCTCGATATGCGCCGCAGCCGGCTCGGCCAGGCCGCCGCTGAAGCACCTGAAAAGACACCCCTCTGTTCCCGGAATCTTGGCGGAAGACAGGAACAGAGGGCTCCAGGTCCTGCGCAAGCGCAGGCGTAAACGTCCCGTAATCCGGGATCTCGATGTTAAGCGGGGATTGTAATGAAAGTGAGGAAAAGACCCAAACGCACCGGGATATCGATCGCGATCGCCGCGGCGCTCGCATCGGTGTCCGGACAGGCGCCTGCGCAATCGCAAGGTGCCGGTGCGATCCAAAACGGCAATGGCGCCGTCGCATCGGGCGATTATTCGATTGCCGAAGGCACGGCCGTCTCGTCGCTCGGCCTGCGCGCGGTGACCATCGGCTACAGCTCGACAGCCGCGGGCGATGATTCGATGGCGCTCGGGACGTCGGCCAGCGCGCAACTGAACGCGGTGGCCATCGGGAACACGGCAGTGGCGGGCTCGTATGCCACGGCGATCGGCTACAGCGTGACGGCCGCCGACCAGAGCAACATCGCGATCGGTAACGGCACGACGGCCGGTATCGATTCGAGTGGCGGGACCAGCCAAGCGAACCTCGCCATCGGGCTGAATGCGCTCGCGAACTCACCCGGCACGACACAGGGTGGCGCAGTGGCGCTGGGGTTCAAGGCCACCGCCACGGGCACCAATGCGGTGGCCCTCGGATCCTCGGCGGCCGCGCTGGCTCAGCAAGGCCTGGCGATCGGCACGTCCTCGATCGCTACGAATCCGCGCGACGTGGCCATTGGCGCGGGCTCCGTGACAGGGTCCGCGCATCCGCTCAGCAGCATCAACATCGCCGGCCAGGACTATGCCGTCGCCGGCACCACGTCGAACGGCGTGGTCAGCTTCGGGCAGTCCCGCTTGCCCCGCCAGGTCACCAACGTCGCGGCTGGCTCGGTTTCCGCGACGAGTACGGACGCGGTCAACGGCTCCGAGCTCTACCAGGTCGGACAGGCGCTGGGCAGTCTGTCGACCTCGAGCAGCCAGTCCCAGACGTCGCTCGCGACCGGCGTGGCGGACAACGCGACGGGCATCACCAGCCTGTCCACCGGTCTCGCCTCGCTCTCCACCACCTCGGCGCAATCGCTGGCTTCGCTGTCGACTGGCCTCGTCGACACGAGCACCGCGCTTTCCAGCCTGTCTACCAGCACCGGCAGCTCGCTCGCATCGCTCTCGTCTGGCGTGGCCGGGAACGTCTCGAGTGTCGCGAGCCTCTCCACGGGCGTGAGCAGTGACATGGCGTCGCTCTCCACGGGCCTCGCCGGCAGCAACTCGGCCATCGCGAGCCTCTCGTCCGGTACGGCTTCTAGCTTCGCCTCGCTGTCGACGTCGAATGCTCAGGCGGTCGCGAACCTGTCCACCAGCACCGAGCAATCGGTTTCGTCGCTGTCGACGGGGTTGGTGGGCAGCACGTCGGCGATCGGGAGCCTGTCGGCCAGCGTTGCGGCTGGGTTGTCATCTCTGTCGACGTCGAGCGCCCAGGCGGCGACAAGCTTGTCCACCAGCACCGCGCAATCGGTCACGTCGCTGTCGACCGGCATTGCTGCCAACGGCGCCAGCGTTGCGAGCTTGTCGACTGGCGTGGCGAACGGCTTCACCTCGCTATCGACCGCCACGGATCTATCCATCGGATCGCTGTCAACGGGCGTGGCCGGCAATGCGTCGGGCATCACCAGCCTGTCCACCGGACTCGTCAGCCTGTCGACGGCGGCGACGCAATCGATCGCCTCGCTGTCGACCGGTTTGGACAGCACCCATGCGGCGCTCACCAGCCTATCCACCGGCACGGCCAGCGCGATCGCCGGGCTCTCCACCAGCACCGGGAGCTCCGTTGCATCGTTGTCGACCGGCGTGGCCGGCAACACGGCGGGCATCGCCAGCTTGTCGTCGGGCATGGCAGATGGATTCATTTCGCTGTCCACCTCGGCGGCCCAATCGGTCGCCTCCCTCTCGACCGGCCTCGCCGGCGCCGGCACCGCTCTGGCCAGCTTGTCGACCAGCACGGCGGCAAATCTCTCGTCGCTGTCCACGAGCACCGAGCAGATCGTCACATCGCTGTCGACGGGCGTGACGGCGACCGCCGCCGGCATTTCGAGCTTGTCGACTGGCGTGGCAACCGGGCTCACGTCGCTGTCCACCTCGGCGGCTCAAGCCGAGTCCTCGCTGTCGACCGGTCTCTCCGGCGCCAACACGGCGCTGGCCAGCTTATCGAGCAGTACCGCGACAAGCCTTGGCTCGCTTTCGACTTCGTCGGCGCAGGCGGTCGGCAGCTTGTCCACCAGCACGGCACAGTCGATCACGTCGCTGTCGACGGGCCTGGCCAGCGACGGCACGACGATATCGGCGCTTCAGGCCGGCTTGAACGCCGGCACGATCGGCCTGGTGCAGCAAGCCAGCGGCGCCAGCGCAGGTGCAATCACGATCGGTGCAGGTACCGCAGGCACGGTCCTCAATGTCGCCGGCACGGCCGGCGCGCGCCAGGTGAAGGGCGTGGCCGCCGGTACCGACGCCTCGGACGCTGTCAACCTGCAGCAGCTGCAGAGCGTCGCCACCCAGGCCGGCACCATTGGCGCCAGTGCCGTCGGCTACGACGACGCGTCGCATACGCGGGTGACATTCGGTACCGCGGGCTCGCCCGTCGCCCTCACCAACGTCGCCGATGGCGCCCTGAGCGCCAGCAGCACGGACGCGGTCACCGGCCGGCAGCTTTATGCGCAGCAGCAAGCCACGAGCGCCAACGCGGGCGCGATTGCCACTCTCTCGACGGCGTCCGCGGCGGCCACCTCCTCGCTCTCGACCGGGATCGCCGACAACACCTCGTTGATCGCGGGCCTCTCGACCAGTACGACGGATGCGCTGGCGTCGCTGTCGACCGGCACCAGCCGCGGCCTGGCGTCCTTGTCCACCGGCTTGTCCTCGACCGCCGCCACCGTCGCGTCGCTGCAGTCCGGGCTGGCCGCCGGCACCGTCGGTCTGGTCCAGCAAGCGGGCACTGGCTCGATCACGATCGCCGGCAACGCCGCCGGCACGGTTCTGAACGTGGCCGGCACCGCCGGGGCGCGCCAGGTCAAGGGCGTGGCCGCCGGCAGCGACGCCACCGACGCCGTCAACCTCCAGCAGCTGCAGAGCGTGGCGGCTCAGACGGGCGCAGTCGGCTCGAGCGCCGTTGCCTACGATGACGCCTCCCACACGCGGGTGACGCTCGGGCCGATCGGCGCCGGCGCGCCGGTGACGCTCACCAACGTGGCCGATGCCGCCGTGTCGGCCACCAGCACGGACGCCGTGGCCGGCCGGCAGCTGTACGCGGCCGAGCAAGCTACCACGGCAGTCGGCAGCGCGATCGCGTCGTTGTCGACGTCCACCGACCAGTCGGTCGCCTCGCTCACCAGCGGGCTGGCCAGCACCACGATGGCGCTCGGCAGCCTGTCCACCGGCAGCGCTGCTGCGCTCACGTCCCTGTCGACCGGCCAGGCCGCGGCCTCGGCCACGCTCGCCAATCTCTCGACCGGCACGGCGCAGGCCGTCACGTCGCTGTCCACGGGGCTGGCCACCAGCGGGGCGACGCTGGCGGCTCTGCAATCGAGTCTCGCGGCCGGGACGGTCGGGATCGTGCGACAGGATGCCAGCACCGGCACCGGCCTGATCACGATCGGCGCTGCCACAGGCGGTACAACCGTGGATCTGCGCGGCAGCGCCGGGCCCCGCCAGGTGAAGGGGGTGGCCGCCGGCACCGATGCCACCGATGCCGTCAATCTGCAGCAGCTGCAGAGCGTCACGGCCGCCGTGGGCAACGTCGGCACCGGCGCCGTCGCCTATGACGACGGATCCCATTCGCGCATCACCCTCGGCGCACCGGGCGCCGGCACGCCGGTCGCGCTCACCAACGTGGCGGATGCCGCCCTGTCGGCCACCAGCACGGACGCCGTGGCCGGCCGGCAGCTCTACGCCGCCAACCAGGCGATCGGCACCACCGCGGCGGCCGTCTCGACCCTCTCGACCGCCACGGGACTGGCGATCTCGTCGCTATCGACCGGGTTGTCCGGCAACGGCGCGAGCCTGGCAGCGCTGCAGTCCGGGCTTGCCGCCGGCACGGTTGGCCTGGTGCAGCAACCGGGTGGGCTCGCCAACGGCGTTATCCAGGTCGGTGCCGGCATGGCCGGCTCGGCCATGAACTTCGCCGGCACGGCGGGCGCCCGCCAGCTGAAGGGCGTCGCAGCCGGGACGGACGCTACCGACGGTGTCAACCTGCAGCAGTTGCAGAGCGTGGCGGCGGCGGTCGGTGCCGTCGGCGCCGCGGCGGTGTCCTACGACGATGCGTCCCGCTCGCGGATCACGCTCGGCGCGCCGGGTGCCGGCGTGCCGGTCACGCTCATGAATGTGGCCGACGCGACCCTTTCGGCCAGCAGCACCGATGCCGTCTCCGGGCGCCAGCTGTACGCCACGAACCAGACCGTCTCCTCGCTGGCGGGCCAGCTCGCGGCCGGCACCGTCGGCCTCGTTCAGCAGAGCGCGAGCGGGATCACGCTCGGCGCTGCCACGGGCGGCACCACGCTCGACGTCAGCGGCACAGCCGGCGCGCGGCGGATATCCGGGGTGGCCGCCGGCGTCAGCGCCACCGACGCGGTCAATGTTGGCCAACTGGACCAGGTCATCGGCACGGTCAACACGATCGCCGGCAACACGCTGTCCTATGACGACCCGACCAAGCTCAGCGTGACCCTGGGTGGTCTCGGCGCCGGCTCGGCGGTGACGATCCACAACCTGGCGGCCGGCGCGCTGACAGCGGCCAGCTCGGACGCTGTGAACGGCGCCCAGCTCTTCGCCACCAACGCCGCCGTCACGGCCAACACCAGCGCGATCAATGCCCTCTCCTCGCGCCTCGGCGCCATCCTGCCCTCGAGCTTCAGCCAGACGATCCCGGAACCCGGGCAAGGCAGCCTGAAATACGCCGCCTTCAACAGCACCGGCGGCGGCTCGATCGCAACCGGCGCCGAGGCGATTGCCGTCGGCAGCAATGCGGCCGCCAGCGGCGACCGCAGTACCGCGCTGGGCGCCGGTGCCGCCACGTCCGCCACGAACGCGGTTGCCGTCGGCAGTAACGCGAGTGCGACCGGCGCGAATGCCGTCGCGCTTGGTGCCGGCTCGGTGGCCGACCGTGACGACTCGGTGTCGATCGGCAACGCGTCGACCGGGACAACGCGTGTCCTGGCCAACGTGTCGGCCGGCACGGCGCCGACCGATGCCGTCAACGTCCAGCAGCTGAACGACTCGGTCACGAACCTGAGCAACCGGCTCGACCACGATCGGCGCGACGCCAACGGCGGCATCGCCGCGGCCGTCGCGATCGCGAGCTTGCCTCAGGCGCCGGCGCTGGGCCGGAGCATGGTCGCGATCGGCGGCGGCACCTACGGCGGCCAGTCCGCGATGGCGCTCGGGATCTCGACCTACGCCGGCCGGTGGATTCTGAAGGCGAACGGTTCGACCGACACGCGCGGCACGGTCGCCGCTGGCGTCGGCGCTGGCTTCGTTTGGTAACCAACGGGGAAAACCATGAAATCGAAAAGACAAACCCATAAGGACATCGCCGCGGCCGTCGGTCAGCGCCGCCTCGACGTGCCGGTCGCCTTCTCGCGCGCCCTGCAGGCCCGTGTTGACTACGCGATGGCGATCTGCACCACCGACGAGGGATCCGACGCGCGCAACGAGCTTCTGAAGCGCGCACGCTACGGCGCCCGCGATCTCGGACGAGATCTTGTCCTGGTGGGCGCTCACGATCTGCAATGCCCGCAGCTCTTTGTCGACGTGCCGATGTTGCAAGTCGCCTTCGAGAGCGAGGTCCTGTTGACCGAGGTCGACCAAGCCCGTGATGCCGCCGAGTTAGCCGGCGCCTTGGCGTCCGTGGATGCCGAGATGGCGCAAGAGCGGGCGGCCGAGGAGCGGCGCACGAAAGTGAAGGCGGCGATCGCCGCCGGCGATTGGGCCGCGCTGGATCTGCCAACTCCCGAGGTCTTCGTGAAATTGCTGGCGGCCGGTGAATCGGCCGAAGCGGATGGCCACACCTTCGACTACATCAAGGGTGAAGGGCTGTGGTGCACCAACCCGTATGGCGTCGACGCGTACTTCGGGGAATCCATCCCGTCGATCGACTACGCCCGCGAGCTGCTGACCTCCATCGCGAGCGGCACGATCTTCGGCGATACGCCGCCGGGCAGCGATTGATCGCCCTCCTCCATCCGAACACGAGGATCCCTCTCATGACCGATCAGATTTTCCGCAGTGGCAAGCCTGTTACCCCGCGCAGCATCGTGTCGGCGGCGATCGCCGGCGACATCTCCGCGGACGAAGCCGAGCAGCTCGTACAGCTGCTGATCGAGGCACGCGCGCGCGGCCTCGACGTTCACGAGCCCGCAAGGCGCAACGCTAACGCATCGTCGCACGGGGCGGGCAAACGCCTGGCCAGCGCATAACTCGGGGCGCCACCATGCAACGCTTTCAATTGGACGGACAAGAGTACGACGGCGACAGCAATAGCTTCCTCGCCAAGCTGCCGGCTGCGCACGAGGCAAAGGCGCGTCCCCTTTGCCTGTGCTCGACCCCACCCATTCCGATGTACATCGCGCGGTTCGAAGGCCGCTACCAGGTCAAGCGCATGCCGGGCACCGGCACCAAGCACAAACTGGGCTGCGACTCGTTCGAGACACCGCCGGGCCTGAGTGGATTCGGTGACGTCGACGGCTCGGCGATCGTGGAGGATCCGGAGTCGGGCCAGGTCACGCTCAAGTTTGGTTTCGCCCTGGCCAAGGGCCCGGCACGCGAGATGCCGGAGCCGTCGGGTAACGAGCCCGAGAGCATCAAGGCCGATGGCAAGAAGCTGACCCTGCGCGGGCTGCTGCACTACCTCTGGGAGCAGGCGCAGCTGAATCGCTGGTCGCCCAACATGGCCGGCAAACGGAACTGGTCCGTGGTGCGGAAGTATCTGCTGCTCGCGGCCGCTGGCAAGAACACGAAGAAGATGAACCTCGAGGACCTCCTGTACATCCCCGAGATGTTCGTGGGCGATCAGAAGGACCTGATCGCCCAGCGCCGCACCGAGCGCCTCGCGCGGATTTCCGTTTCCGAATCCGGCAAGCCGCACTTCGTGCTGGTGATCGGGGAACTGAAGGAGATCGCGACCGCGCGCTTTGGGTTCAAGCTGGTCATCAAGCACCTGCCGGATTTCGGCCTGATGATCGACGAGAAGACCAAGAAACGCATCGAGAAGGTCTTCGCGGTAGAGCTGGAGATCTGGGCGGCAACGGAGGGAACCCACCTCATGGTGATCGCTACCGCGAGCGTGTCGGCCACCGGCATCGCGACCGTGCAGGAAGTCTCCACGATGTTGGTAACGGACTCGTGGATCCCGTTCGAGACGCTCTCCGATCACGCGCTGCTGAAGACGCTCGCGAAACGCCGTTACCAGAAGTGCCTGCGCTACAACCAGACGGCCAAGCATCCCATCGCCACCGCGCTGCTGACCGACGCGGAACGCGGTACCGCGCTCTACATCGTGCCGCCGGAGGTCTCCTCGAGCTACCAGGCTGAGCTGGACCTCCTTATCGCCGAATCGGACCTCGACGCATGGACCTGGCGGCCGGGGTCCGAAACGATGCCTGCCCTTCCCTTGACTGCCTATGAGGCCGCCCGCTTGGGAAGCGGTCGTGCGCGGCCGGCCGCGGCGCCGGCGATGCGGCCCGTGCAAGAGGAACCCCCACTCGAGGACGAGCCACCGCCTTCTGTCGGCATGCCTGCGGACACCGAGAACAGCTGGCCGACCACATGGTTGTGAGCGCATCGAGTACGCCGACGCCGAGCGGGCGGGTGCGATTTGTTAGCTGGACTGCAGGCGGGTATTCCGCGATGTTGTGTCAGACGAAAGAAGGGAAATTTGAAAGGAAAACTAAAAAAACGCCCCGAGTTGAAGTCGGGGCGTAAGCGATGTTAGCGACGGTGTAAGGGGGTGCCGCCACATCAGACCAACGGCGATTCTAGTCCGGAAGTTGGTGCTGTCAAGCGACATCCAGGTGACAACGAAACGAAGAACGACACGCCAAGTGAAAACAGAAAACCAGATGGGCCAAACCGCGAACGAGAGAGTGAACGAGGCAGGAGCCGGGATGCGAAGCACTGCCCCATCCGAGACTATCAGACGAGCAACCTGGACACGGAGCACGTCGGCGACGAACTGAGCAAGCCGATGACGCAACCGGTTCCCGGTCCGCTGCCGCTGCCGGCAGCTGCACCGTTGAATCCGCATCAACCCGCTGCCAGTGCTAATTGCTTGGCGGCCGCAGCACGCGCGCCGATTTCGCGCGGGCCTCTCCCTGACCGCGTCTGGCCGACCGATATCCCCTGTCCGGCGCCCGCCAACAGCCCGCGTCTTTTGCGCGAGCTGAAACAGCGCCTCGGGCGTTATCTCGACACGCCGCAGGCCTGGCTCCCGTCTCTGAACGCGGCCAACGGTAGCCGACGGCAGCAGCGCAGCGAGCGCCGCGTCGCCTGCGTCCAACTGGTGCGCGCGCTGATCAAGTTCTGCGACGTCTCCACGCTGCGTATCGCCGTGCCGGCGCAGGGCGGCTGGGTCGACTTCACGTGGCCCTACCTGGCCGAGCAGGCGGGCCTCTCGGTACGCCGCGCAGAGCGGGCACTGCGGGACCTGGTCACGGCCCGGCTCGTGAAGAGCCGCCCGCAATGCGAGCTGCAGGTCGGTGAGGATGGACCTCGATATCGCGGCCTGGCCGCCATTCGATATGTGACGCCGGCGCTATTCGAGCAATTCGGACTCGGCAAGTGGCTGCGGCACGAGCGCACGCGTGCCCATCTGCGTGCGCAACGCCGGCGAGACGCCGCACGAAAGCGCGAGCGCAAGATCGGCGCCGGCGCTGGCCAGCTGCTCACCCAGCTGACCGACAAACTGGCGGCCGCGCAGGCGAAAGCCGCGGCACGTGGCCGGCTCTCTGAAAGTGATCGCCGGGCCGAACTCGAGCGCGCGGTGATGATCCGTGCCGGCGAGCTCAAGGCCGCTCATCCCGATTGGAACCGCGACCGGTGCTTCCGGATCGCGCGAATCCAACTCGCCCCTCCAGCCTAACTCCGCAGCGTCCCTCGTCACTTTTCCCGTCGCGCGCGCGAGGGCCGCGTTCGCGTCGACCTGGCCAGGCCGACGCTGGGGCCCGAATCTTCCCTCCGTTTTCCACGCGTCGCGTCGCACTCTCCAGCGAGTGACGAGCCATCGTCTGGCGGCGCATGTGGATAAGTGTATTTAACTGTCGGTGCAGGTGGCGCTTAGCTGTCGGGACTTAATCAGAACCTATCTCTACCTACCCCATATCGAGCTGAGGCTCCGCCTCAGAGGGCGGGCAAGCCCGCCTACGAGCTACCGATCGCGACGCATGCCCTCGCCTCCGGCAGGCACTAAGCGCCACGGCGGGCTATGCCCGCCGCACCGCTAAGTGCGCGTAAATCATCCGATGCCGGATACTCCGGCATCGGCCTCAACGCGCGCGTGTGCGCGCCCTTTGCCCGACCACAATTTCCCGACGTAAGCGCAGTCAAGTTCTGCAGGAAGGGGGTATATGCAACTAACGGCCAGGGTTCCTATCCCCTTTCTCATGCCCCACTGGTCTCATCACGCTCCTGAGCCCTCAAGAAAAGGCCGGTGACCCACTCCAGCGGACATGCGGCAAGGGCCCCGACGTTGTCACGTTAGCGCAGTATGTCCACAAGTTTCGCGAGCGCGATCTGCACGTCTCATACGGCGGACGGATTCTGGAACCCCGGTCAATTCACACCACGTCGAGAAGCGTACGGCGAGTTGTTTCGATACAGAGAAGCACGCAGCAGATCGTAAAATGCAACTAACGGTCAAGTTTCTCCGAACTCACCTCAAACGACATCGCCATACTTCACCTCAGAGCCAACAAGAAGCGAGCAGCCACACGGCATGCAGGCGCCACCCGCGATATCAGGGATCCAAAAATATATCGTGAGAAAGCTGACCCGCTAGGTAGTCACTACGAAGCCCACATTGCAGAGCACAACTTCGGCGCGCGATCGCCGGCGCTGCTAATTCAGAGCGGGCCGCACTGCACGTGCCAACGCCAAACCTTTGTTGCAAAGGGCAGAGGGAATTTGACGTTGGTGAGCGGGTGCAGGACGCGCCGCTCAAAGCGGCCGAGTCCGGGGTGGACAAGGCATGGGTTGTGCCCGGGAAGTGATTGACCTCAGCCAGCGGTCGACTATGCGGCTTTGATCAACCTAGGGACACTAGTCTTCGACGGAACCAGATGCAAGCCGGCCTTGGTCGGATCAACATTCGCGGCAGGGTAAACCTCGAGCACTTGGAGCAGCGCTCGCCGAACGGTTTCCCGAAATTTCTTGTCCTCAGCCGCGCCAGAGCCAAATTGGAGCTTCAACGCTTCCCACGGAACTGTCGTCGGGGCCCGCAGCGAGAAGTAACGATAGGTGAGCCAGCAATACAGATCGATCGCCATTGGCGACTGGCGTAGCGCCTTCAGCGCACGCAAGTCGATCGGGACAGGCGACTCAAGGATTTCCTTAAAGAACTTTTCCGACAACGTCACTGTTGACTGCCACAGGCCTGCCTGATCCGGCGCTTGAGGATCCCACCACAGCGCGGTCTCGTCCGCAATGCTGAACTTGCGCGTCGCGAAATCAGCGCCCGGAGCGGAGCCTCCACCTTGCACAATCGCCATATCGGAAGCGAACAGCCGTTTCATCATCTCACGCACGCGCGTGATCGAACCATTCTTGCCGCCCGTATGAGACGAGATACCCAATGCATCCATGAACGCAGAAAGCGATTTTCCGAGGACGAGCTGCCGCTCCTTCGTTCGAACCGCTTCGGTCCCAAGCCATGCGAGAAGCAGCCGCGGAATCGTGCCGTAGGGATATCCCATACTCTCGAGCTGGTTGGTTTTCTGCTCGTGATAGTAGCCTGGCTTGATGATCAAACTCATGTCACCCGATGCTCGCCCCCACACCGGCAGATTTCGATCGGGCTCGCGATATGGCAAAGTTGCTTGAACCAGCGCGCGTCCCATGAAGCCGGCCATTCCTGCTTTGAACGCGTCCTCGCGCTCTATCGCTAGCGACTCTTCGAAGAGTCGGCTTGCGACGCTCGGTCGAATCGCCGTCGATTTCGGCTCCGACAGCTTCCGGGGCTGGTTCTTCGGTTTCGCGCTTTCGGGCATGGTGGTGCTCGCTGAGTTTGGCGGATTAAAACATAGCCCCTGTACCTCGTCACGCATATGTTGGGGCGGTACACAAGCTTGTGGATAAACCCTGTGGATAAGGAAAGTTATCCACGCATATTTCGGGGCCAGTTTTCGCATAAGTCGGGGCCGCAGTTACGCATAAATTGGGGCCGATTCCGCATATCTCGGGGCGGTCATCGCATATCTCGGGGCAGGAACACGCGTAAGCCATTGATTCGATTACAAAAAATCGCACGTATAGCTTTGCTTTTAAAGGTTGTTTACTTGTAATTCGCTTGTAGAGGAGCTCGCTTCAGTGGACAACCTTCGGTTGCCCACGCTCCGCGACCTCTCGACCACGACGAAGAGACAGAAAACCTTACCCCGCCGCAAATCTTGATACGCAGGAGCGTCCGAACCCGTAGGGATCTCGAAGTACTGCGCCGTTGATATCGGGCCGGGGCGCCATTGCGCTGCCCAGCTCTCGCCCCGTCTTATGCGTAGCCAGACAAGCACCAGCGGCGTTTGGCCGGAGCCCTACCTTTCCCCGCCCCAACTTATGCGTATATCAGCTCCCCGTAGGCAGATCCATGGCAACACTACTTGCCCCAAGATATGCGAAGAATATCGTCAGTGTGCGCCCCGATTTATGCGCCAGCTTCCGCCCCAAGATATGCGTCGCTAACCGCTTGCCCAGTAAGCGCTCACTTTCGTGAGAATCCTTGTCGTTATTCAGTACGCGGAAACCGAAGGCCGAATTTGCCCCACCTTATGCGTAGCCCGGGTATGAGCACTGACGTGGGCCGAGGCGTCAAGTGTTCGGAAAGCGCCCCAACATATGCGCACGGACCGAAGCCTTGCCTCCCTGTTTGTGGCCATGCGGTAGTCCACCGCCCCAGGATATGCGTCCCCTGCTAGGGCGTAACCGCCCCGAAATATGCGTAGACTTAGGGCGCCCCAAGATATGCGTAGGATCACAGCCGTTCTCGCCCCAAGATATGCGTGAGCTTATGCAGATTCGCCCCAACATATGCGTCAGGTCAGCCTCCCCTCCCCTTCCAGGCCTCCAACGCAATGTTGTGCTATGGCCACATTCAGAGTGTCTGCCGGAGTCCCATTTTCATGCACCGGCAAACCTTATCCGCGGCCCCGTCACGCATTAATCAGCTTTGGCGCCATCCGCGGCCAACATGTTCTGTAGCGCTTCCCGGAAACGTTCGACCTGGTCTCCCAGGTTCAAATCGATCTGGATTCGGCCATCGTCCCATTCCTTAATTGTTCCTATCGAAGTGCCGTCAGGCCGCGTGTACTTAAACTGCCGTGCCGTAGGGTTGCGCTGTCGGGGACCCTTCTGTAGTGCCTTCCGAATGGCTTCTACTTTTCGAAATGACAATTGCTCGGTGATGACTCGATTTATCAGCTGGAGGGTGCGATCATCGTTTTGCACCGCTTTTCGGTAAAGAGTTATCTCATACGCCATATTGATACCGAATAATTCGGGATGGTCTGCTATGAGGTCCAATGCGGGCTCAGGGAGATCCAGCAGTGCAAGGTGTTTATTGACTGCGCCTTTCGACTCCCCTACCAGCGCGGCCAGGCGTTCCTGGTCGGGCGCAAGTCCTTCATCGAGCAACGCTTTGTAAGCGTACGCGGCGTCAAGAGCGGACTCCTGTTCGCGTTCAGAATTTGCAGTCCGGGCGAGCCGCCAAAAATCGATCTGCTCGAGGCCGTCCAGTATCTTGACGTCGAGTTCAGAATGTTTAAGGAAAATCCGCGCACGTTTGCGATATTGGCCGTCGATCAGAATGAGTTTTTTAGGGTCACTCGGGTGACGCGCTGCCAGCGCGGGCAACATCTGCCCGTCTTTCGCAATCGAATTTGCGCGGGCTCTGACCTTCGCTTCGTCGTAGATTCTCCGACTATTCAGCGGATTGTCGTCGATCATATCGATCGGCCACGTCGTCGTGATCGCCTTAACCTTTCCCGCCCGCTCCAAGGTTTCTACGTAGAAATCTGGACCACCGTGTCTGGCATCGGCGCTCGCTGGTTGCTCTGAAAGTAGGCTCTCACGTCCCTCCAGCGCAGTATTCGCTCTAGCGAATCGGTCGCTAACCTTCTCTGCCCGCATCGCGTCGTCACGCTGCTGCCCCTTACGCAACTGGTCGCCAAAATTCTTCGCCATATTTAGTTCTCCAGAATTTCGAGGATCTCTTTCTTCAAAGCCTTGATTTCGCGGTGCGCTTCTTTCGCGCCCTTTATTTGGAGCACACTTTTACCGAGCAACTCTGCTTCCTTATATGCCGTGCGCAGGCCGATACGGGTTTTCAAAGCGGGTACTTCTGAATCGTTGTCCAGCTCGGAAAACACATGTTGAACGACAGCAGTGTTTTGATTCATATTGGCCAGAGTTCGCAATTGCAAATCGTCGTTTAGTTCCTGAGCTCTTTGGCCAAGCTTCTTCGCCTCCCCGATAGCCCAGACATTCCCCCCCGAGGCGCCGACTGGTATCAAACCGAGATCCGCAATGAGCAGCGCCCTTGACGGCGCTGCCGAGGCGATGGCAGGAGGACAGTCGATGATGATGAATTCGTAATCATCAACATACTTCCGGATTTCTTGATCTGGTTTAGCAAGCATCGCCAGATTGGCGCATGCTGCCGGGAATGGTTGGTCCTCCGGCGCGTTCCCAATAACGATCGAAGCCGTTCCTTGCGGATCCAGGTCGATAACCATCGTTTTTCGCGAGTCGAGTCCTAGCGCTCCTGCAAGGTTGGTGCTGATCGTCGACTTCCCCGAGCCGCCTTTCTGGTTGAAAACTGCAATGATCTTCGCCGCCATATGCCTCCCACAACGTTGGTTTCTACGTAGAAACTTAGCTCGCCCATGCTCCATTAAGAGACAAGACGGAGTCTTCGTCTGGTTTCTACGTAGAAATCGATTTGATGATGACGTCGATTTTAAAAATGTTTTTTTAGGATTTCAAGATTTTTTTGATCATTCCAAGAGCGGCGCGGTTTCTACGTAGAAACCGCGCCGCATCGGACAAGTATTCGTCGTCCCAAACGCTCTGGACGAGGCGGCCGTGCTAAGTCCTCTCCGTAAGTGTCAGTTACCGGCGGTGCGCTTCGAGGCGTTCGATGTCGGGCGTGTCGTCAATCGTTGCGGATGCTAGGTAACGGGAGCGCTATCGAGCGGAGTGGTCAGTGAGGTGGCAAAGGCGAAGGAGGGCTGCGGTGCCGGCCAGAGCGTCAGTGCACCGGCCGTGCGCGCGAGATGCCAGCGCAGCTCGGAATCGATAAGGCGCGCCGGCGCCCATCGTGCTACGGCCTCGTGCGATCCGGTAACGACCGCACTCGACGACCGGCTTTGTGGCCGCCTATGTACTGCGGATCGCACGTTGCCACTGGGTTGACGCCTTGCCACCTGAAGGCTTGCAGTCCAGCGAGGTGGCAGATCACGAAGATGGTTACTGCCGCACCAATCAGTGTTTTCGTCTCCCATCCCATGCTCGCCGTTCATCGATCGAGGGCAATATAGATCGCGCCTACCCGAACGTAAGAGGGCCTTGATCGCTACAGGTTGCGCCGACGCATGGATTGTGCCGTCGCATTTCGATACGTATCCGAACTCGGCCTCGACCGGGCTTTATGTGCGTCTAGGGTGAGTCGAGGCAGGGAAGGGCGAAAAAAATGCCACCCACGATAACCGCGGTTGCCGGTGTTGTATGACAGCATTTGCGGTTGGGGCTTTAATGGCGCCGATGAGCCGACTCCAGAGGGGATCTGTCGGATACAGCATCGGTTGCGAATCGGTTCCAGCTTGTATATGCTTTGGCATATGTCATTTTTGTTCGACTAGGAGGTGCCTCATGCCCACTCACGACATTCGCCATGCCCGGTTGTTTCGCAACGGGCGCAGCCAGGCCGTGCGGATTCCGCGCGAGTTCGAGCTCGCTGTCTCCGAGGTCACCATCTACCGGGAAGGCCTGCGCCTGATTATCGAGCCCGTCCCGGCCGCGCCCTTGCGGGAGCTGTTTGCCCAATGGACCCCGCTGGATGAAACGTTTCCCGACATCGAGAACCTGTCGGCCGAACCGGTCGATATCGAATGACGCTGTACCTGCTGGACACCAACATCTTGTCCAACGTGATGCGAGACCCGCGCGGCGCCTGCGCCACCCGAATCGGACTGACGCCGCCTGAGCACCTTTGCACCTCGATCATCGTGGCGGCAGAACTGCGCTTTGGCGTCTTGAAACGCGGTTCGTCGACGCTCGCGCAGCGCGTCGAGCAACTGCTCGCGAGCTTGCCCGTGCTGCCGTTGCAGGCCGACGCCGACCGGTGCTACGGCCAATTGCGAGCCGAACTCGAGAAGCAAGGCCAGTTGATCGGCGCCAACGACATGCTGATCGCCGCGCACGCGCTGGCAGTCGAGGCTGTTCTGGTGACGGACAACACGGCCGAATTTGCCCGAGTTGCTGGGCTGCGGATCGAAAACTGGTTGCGGCCGACGACGTAACGCCCGTAGCTCGGGCTTGAGAAGGCCGTCGGCATCGTCATCGCGGCCATTCTGAGGTCTCAATCTTTGGGGCCAGCCTGTCGCCATCGGCGATCGCCAGCCGCCAGTCTCGAGCGGCTGCGACTTAGCGGAGCGTCGATCGGCACGCCGGATCCGGCCGGCGATATCGGCTGCGGCCTGAGTGAAGACCCGCCAGGCCGCGTCGATGTCGAGGCACAGAGCCTCGGCTGCCCACTGCAGCGTCTTCCGCTGGGGCGTGAGCTAGGCGGCCATTGCCGCAGTATCGGGCCGGGCATTAGAGCGTCGGCCCCACCAAGAGCAGCCACTGCCGCGAAGATCCCACGGGAGGAGTCGCGGCGCCGACGCAGCAGCAATGCCTACATTGCCGGCTCTTCGACGCTCTGTTGTGACCACCATGCTCACCTGTCTTCTTCGTCTGCTTACCGCCGTGGATCGCCTGATCGTGACGGTCAATCGTCACCCGGCCTGCGCGAGACGTGTGGCCCAACTGGTCGCGCTGCTGGCCGTGCTCGAGTTGGTGCGATGGCGGTAGACGGCCAGGCGCCGCCGGCGGCGGGGCAGAGGCGAGAAATCGCACAGGTGATAACTATGCTTCCCGAATGTCCTTTTGTCATTCGGCCGCTAAAGGTCGCTGCAGCGAAGCAGGGGACCATCCGCCCGCGCATATCGCCGATTTATCAATCTTTAACCATGAGCTTTCAGGGCAAGGACTAAGCTGGAAGTTGCCTTCCTGGCGCGTTTTCCTCGGACGCGCCGGTTGAATGCCCTGGCGAAGGCGTGTCGGGGCGTTTTTTTGCCAAGCCACACCAGCGCCAAGAGGCCAAATCGATGCGGGAGGGGCGTGATGGTTAAGCCTGATGTCACGTTCGACACGGTGTTCGCGCGCCGGGTCGACGAAGCGAGGGCGCGGGATGTTGCCGAAATGGTGGTGCGGTCGCAAGATCTTCCGCCGCATCTCGCACGCGTCGCTCATGCCTATGCGGCGAGATGGTTTTACCTTCAGATGCGTTTTGCCGGGCGGGAAGGGCCGGGTATGACCGTGGAGGCACTCTGGCGCAGCCTGGAAAGCGTCTTGGGACCGTATGGCGCTGAGGGACATGACGGAACGCTGGCGCAGGATTTACTGCGCTAGGCCCCGTTGTAGTGGGGCGTGCTGCCGTCATTCCGACTGACGGTAGCACCTTAGCGGGCCACCATCCGTGGCCCGCTTTTTTATGGACACGCGAGTGGTCAGATCGGCCGCGGCTGCGGGTGAGCAGCTGAGGCGCATGGGCCGCAATTATCCATTGTTGACAATTCTTCTGATGATTCTTGAGAGGCGACTATGTAGTATCGGTATGGGTCTCCTCACGCGTGCCTCTCTCATCGCGTGGAGTTCAATCCCGGTCCCCGTCCGGGATTTTTTTTGCCTGCACGGGATCGCGAACGGCGCCAGCACGTCAATTTGCAATCTTTGACACTGGGAGACCGGGATCCGAGACTACACTCGGGACTGCCACCTCTCTGACGGGCGGCACGTAACGAGACGTTATTGGGCCACTTCGGTGGCCCAATTTTTCATTGCCGCCTTGGTGACGGTCAGAAGGAGTTGCCAATGAAGCATCGCATCTCTGGTCGCAAGGTCGGCTCTTGCGATGACGTGGCCCCAATGTTCAGCGGCACGGGAGCGGTGGCGGTCGGGCCAGGTGATGATCCGGGCGAGCTCGACGCGTTCGCCGTGACGTGTGCCCGCCGTGCAGTGCTGGCGCTTCGTGAGCATGGCGTCGAAGGCTACGTCATGTTCGAGGGGGATCCAAGGCCTTACCCATTTACGCCCGAAGCCGATTTTGTGCATCCCGGCGTGCGGCACTGACGTCCCAGCGCAGCCGACGCGAGGCGAACAATCCGGTGGCTGACCCAAGTCGTGGCGGTGGGGCGCAGCGATAGGGTTGACGTTCTTTCGATGCGCGCTACCATGAAACTTGCATGACGAATCATGGCGAGTACCTCCATTTGGGAGCGGGCTGTCGAGCGGCCCGTTTTTTTGGAGGGGAGGAAGGCTGTCAACGCCACCCCCTCCAATTATCCGGCCGATTGGACGTCAATCCGGCCGCAGCGCCGACCTCCTCGGACTGCGCGAAACGCCGACTCACCTCCTGAACAAGCCCACCCGGTATTTGTCCATTGCTGACAATTCGTCAGAGGATTGCCCATATACTGAAAGAGCTGATCGCCCTCATGGCGGGTGATCGCATTCTGGGACGATGCTTTGGTGGGCCACTTCGCGTGGCCCCTTTTTTTGTCCGTTCCACTCCGGCCATGGAGCCGATTGCGCGGCAAGGGGTGAATTGGGCGAGCGATGTCGGTGAGGTGGAATCCCGATGAATCGACTGGGTTGGCTCATTTCAGGTCTTCCTCAGGGGGCGGTCGCACGGCACCTCAAGCATGTCTGCCGTTCTGGCATTAAGTCCACTAGCTATCCTTACCAAGTGTGGTACGTTGGGGCGTTTTCCGTGCTATAACTGTTCATGATTTGTGCACAAAAGGAGCGCGACATCATGAGCACCCTCGCAGCCACCCGAGCACCCGCCGCGCCAGCCGGCGGCCCGGCCCCGGCAAGCTTTGATGCATTCCTGAGTGCGTTGCGCGAGCCGGACACGGCCGCGCCAGTGCTGTCGGCCAGGCGTTACGTGGCGGCCCTGAACATCGACTTGCAGACGCTCGCCGACCAGGCTCACGTCCACCGCAACACCGTCGCCCGCGCGCCGCAGTCGGCCAGCGTCCAGCAGTTCCTGCGCGAGGCGATCCGCGTGATCCGTGCCGCGACGGATCTGTCGGGCGACGTCCAGCGCGCGCTGTTCTGGTATCGCAACGAGCCGCTGGCCGTGTTTGACTATCAGACGGCCGAAACCCTGGTGTCGGCCGGCCGAGCCGATGACGTGGTGCGCTATGTGGTGTCGCTCGAGGCGGGCGCCGCCGGATGATCCTCACGCCGCTGCAGGACATTACCGCCTACCGCATGCACGTGCCCAAGTGGGCCGTGGCGCCCACCAGTGGCGCGGGTGCCGCCCAGGCCGGCGGCCGGGCGAACCGGATTGGCACGCCGGCGTTGTATCTGGCGCTCGAGGTGGCCACCGCGGCGGCCGAGTATCAGCAGCTGTCGCCCCTGCTGCCGCCCGGCACGCTGGTGAGCTATCGGGTCACAGCGACGCCCGTGGTCGATTTCACCGGCGGTTTTCACGCGGATCTCTGGCCACCTCTGTGGGAATCCTTCTTCTGCGACTGGCGCCGCGACTGGTTCAACGCGCGGATCGAGCCGCCCAGCTGGGTGCTGGGCGACGAGGCGATCGCCGCCGGCGCCAAGGGCATCCTGTTTCGCTCGACGCAGGCTGCGGGCGGCACGAACCTGGTGCTGTTCGTGGACCAGCTGGGGGAGGGCGATCGCCTGGACGTGAACGACCCGGCCGGTGCCCTGCCACGCAACCAAGTCTCCTGGGGCGAGCCGACCGCCTGACGGCGGCGACGCCCCGATCTACCCATTCACGGGAAACGCTATGTCATACGATGCCGCGATGGAATTCGCGCGGATCCGGGCTGAGGCAGCGGCCCTCGAGGCCGCCCAGCCGGCGCTTGCCGTGCAGGTTCGTCTCACGCACAGCAGGGATCCGCTGGGTCTGAGCGAAGCAGCGATCTTGTTCCGGGTTGCCCTCCGATCCAGTCCACAAGGCTTGGGCCTGTGGGTGGTGTTGGCGGACGTCCGTACGGGGATCGCGTTCGAACGGCGGTGGAATCCCGCCGCCATGGCGTTGGCGGCAGCTGGCGCGCCGCGAGCGGGGCAGTGGCCGCCCGTGGAGTTCGTTGACGAGCGATGAGCCCGCCGCTTGATCGCCTAGCCAGCCCGGCCTTGATCGGGTTTTTTGTGGGCGTTGTCAAGTCCGCTAAGCACCATTAGCAGACTTGTGTTTAATGTTCTAAAATCCCCTGGGGCCGGATTACGTCTCGGTAGATATCGGGTAAACCCGTATTTTTGATGAGCCCAGACTGGCGACCATCGTCGAGCCGGGGAGGCCGGGGCAGCGCAGCCTGATCGCCCGCACCGCACGTCGTGCGTCGCGTGCCCGCCGTGCTCGACGCCGGCCAGATGCGCCCCCGGCCGCTCGCCCTGGCCAACGTGTCGCATAAGCGCGATCTGGGTTGCCGCGGCGAGCAGACCCCCGTCAACGGGACCGACGGGTAGGGCGTCACCGCAGGGGATCTGGGCCGCCAGCCCGTGTCGTCGTTATGTTGTCTTTGCAGGAGGGTTGTGATGCCGCACCGCCAGATGATGACGGCGCGCCACCTGACGGATCGCACCGAGGCGTGCCTCCGCGAATACCTGGCCGACGCCGAACGCAGCTCGAATCCTAGTCGCAAGCAGATGTACTTAGACTTTGCCAACGGCGCCTTCGTGCTTTGGAATCGCCTGATGCAGGATCTGACGGATCCGGCCGATCCGCTGGCCACGGCCGAGTTCGAAGCCGACCAGGCCCGGCTCGACGCGCTCTTCGGCGACACGTTCAATCTGCCTGAACCGCCGCCGTCATCGTAGAAACGAGGAGCCATCGTGCCCATCAGCCTCAGCTATGCCCAGATCACCACGCACGTCCTCAATGAAGTGTGCCGGCAGCTCGACGCGGTCACCCACCTCGACGCCGACGACGCCGAACTGGCCTGGGCTCGCGCGTGCGGTGCGTTCGATCTCTGGCGGCGGCTGGTCGACGCGCTGCTTGCCGAGTGCGATCCCGCCGCCTTGTTATATCAATACGACGAAGCCCGGTTGTGCGCCATGCTGGGGTTGCCGCGATGAACGTCGCGCCGCTCGATCAGCGCCGCAGCCGCACGCTGCCCGCTGGACCGCGCGCTGTCGCGGCGCTCGTACGCCGCTTCAAGCGGCAGCTTCTGGTGCTGCTCTTGCTGCTGATCAGCGGGTGCGCAACGTTGTCTCGGCCAGCCCCTTCCGCGGATCTCCCGCCCGAGTGCGTGGCGCGCTACGCGGCGTTGTTGGATCTGGCGCAGCTCGCCCATCGTGATGGGCCTGACGCCTCCACGTTCGTCAACGCGATCCGCGAGCTTGCGCGGTCGCTCGACGACTGCCTGTCCGAGGTACACCCGGCGTCGCCCGCGTCGGTGCTGCCCACCACGCGGCAGCGCGACAAGCTCGAGCCGCGCCAAGACCGTGCCGGTCAGGGCAACCGGACAGTGAAGTCGGCCTGGGCCGGTACGACGCGAGGAGAGGGGGACATCCCCATCCCATGAACGCCAATCCATCCACGCCCCCAAGCGTACCCTCTCATGCGGCGGTTCTGACCATGCTTCGCCACGTATGCCGACGCCAGGTGGTGCGTCACCGGCATGACGCGACGATCGATACCTTGGTGGGGTGGGGCTTCATCGCCTGGGTGCGCCAACCCGTTCGGCTGTCGCAGCAGCCGGTGTCCGCGCGTTCTCCCCACTGCCCGGTCCCCGAGGAGCTCGCCACCTTGACCGACGATGGCAGAGCGTGTCTCGATTGGCTCACCGCCCTCGAGTCCACGCCCTGGTGGGAAACCCTACGCGCTCAACCCTATTCGCTCACTGGCCTATGAATCGCCCACCGACCCTCGCCTCCCTCCCTGCGCACCGCGTCGACGGCATCGTGTTCGAGATCGCGCTGGCCATCGGCGTGCGCGTCGAGGTGATCGGCGTGCCGTTCGCGCACCGCGGTCGCACGTTCGCCGTTCACCCCTCGACCCGCTCGCGTGCCCCAACGCGCGTCGAGTACGTCGTATCGGACGTCGAGACGGGCCAGCGCATCCCGAGGGTGGCGGCTGCCACCCTCGACGACGCGCGCGCCGAAGCGATGGCCGTCCTCGACGCGGTAGCGGAGTCCGACTGGCGCAAGCCGTTCGCGGCGCCTGCTCATCGCAAGCCGGCCCGGACCTGACGATGGCCAACCGCCCTCAGCAGCTCGAGCTGCCGCCGCCCCGAACCTATTCCCGCACCGAATTCACGGCGCTGCGCGCGCGCGTGAAAGGCCTGCCCGTCGCGACCATCGCCCGGCTCTACTTCGACCCGGAGGAGCACGCGGTGCTGGACGTCGAGCGCCTGTTGCGCACCATGCGCGACGATCTGGTGTCGATCGCGCTGCGCGAGGGGTCGTCCGTCCTGGTCGAGCACCTGCAGGCCTCGATTCGCAAGTACGGCGAGCCGCGGTTGACCCCCGTGTCGTTGCAGATGATCGAGCTGGCGGCCGGCAGTTGGGCGAAGGCCGCGCCGGCGGCGGCCCACGCCGTCGCGCGCTGGTTCCGGCCCTTGATCGCGCAGCGGCTGGCCGAGGTGGACGTGCGCACGGTGGGGGAACTCGTCGCGTACTGCAACCGCCGCGGCGGCGCCTGGTGGCGATCGGTGCCGCGCATCGGCGTCGGCCGGGCCCGGACGATGGTGGCCTGGTTGCGCCGGCACGTCGAGACGATCGGCCAGACGGTGGACGCCGACGTCGACGGCGTCGATCCGCTGCTGGCCTCGCCGGAGACGCGCGTCGCGCTGCGCCGGGATCAGCTGGTGCCGATCCACCGCCTGGTGGTGCCGCACGACCTGGCCGGCGCCCGGGGCGTGAATCGCGCCCCGGCGTTTCCCTACATTTCGGCCGCGCACGACCTGGATGCCGTGTTCGCCTACCTGCACCGTTACGACGGGCAGGCGGCCACCCAGCGCGCGTACTGGCGCGAGCTCGAGCGCTTCGTGCTGTGGTGCGTGCTGGAGCGCGGCCGGCCGATGTCCTCGATCCTGGTCGACGACTGCGAGGCCTACAAGGCGTTCCTGACGAGTCCGTCGGAGGCGTTCCGCGGGCCGCCGGCCTCGCGGGCCTCGGGCCGCTGGCGCCCGTTCGCGCTGACGCCGCTGTCGCTCGACAGCCAGCGCTACGCGGTGCGCACCCTGCGGGCGGCGTTCGACTGGCTGGTGAAGGTGCGCTACCTTGCCGGCAACCCGTGGGTGGCCGTGACCGACCCGAAACCGGTCAAGCGCGCGACCAAGCTGCAGGTGCAGCGCGCGCTGCCGATCGACGTGTGGAGCCGGGTGCGCGCGGAACTCGCCGACCGCGCCGAAGGGTTCGGCCCGCAGGGGCCGGACTGGCGCGTGGCCCGGGCCCTGGTGCTGCTGATGGGCGACGCGGGCTTGCGTATCGAGGAGGCCGTGACGGCGGAGCGGGATGGGTTGCAGTGGTGGCCGGCCGAGGACGAGATTCCCGCGACCTGGATGCTGCGCTTGGTCGGCAAGGGCAACAAGGAACGCATCGTGCCGCTGACCGAGGATGCCGTGGAAGCGCTACGTGAGCACTGGCAGGATCGCGGCTTGGATCTGGATGCCGCCGGCGCCAAGGCCGACGGCTTGCCGCTGGTGGCGCCGACGGTGGTGCCGCCCACGCCGGCGGGCCGGGAGAAGTTTGGGGTGACGGACACGGGCCAGATGACGCGTGTGGCCGGGTACACGCCGCGCGCGGCACGTCGGGTGGTGGCGCGCGCGCTAGGCCGGCTGCTCGAGCAGTTGCCGGATCTTGAGGAGTCGGCTCGCCGGCAGTTGGCGGCCACCTCACCGCACGCGTTTCGGCATACGTTTGGCACGCAGTCGGCCGCGGCCGGTATGGCGATCGAGGTGCTGCAGCAGGTGCTGGGGCACGGCTCGCTGCAGACCACCACGATCTACGTGAATGCCGAGCAGCAGCGCATGCGCCAGGAGAGTGCGAAATATCATGCCAGGCTGGCCGGGCTAAGGGACAAGTAAACTGTCTCGGCATGCTCTTGCACCTTAGTGTTGCCGGACAACGCAATCACGACCTCACCATACCGTCGATAGCGACACGCAGAATAATCGGATGAAACGACGACGCCCTCTGACCAAGACGCATCTGCTGCCGTTGCCTGCGGCACTCGCGCGACAGCAACAACTTCGGCATCACGTTGCGTTGTCGATGTTGCTGGACCAGTGCGCCGGGCACACCCAGCTCGTGATATTGCTCAACGTGGTGGAAATGACCTACCTGTTAGCGTTACCTGCGGAACTGGAGACGATATCGATCGACCGCTTTCGCCAAGCCGAGATGGCATTGGAGGCTCAATTTGGGCAGTGCGCTGAAGGTGGTGGCGAACTCGAGTCCGCCCAGCGTGAGGTTATTGAGCGGATCTTGGCCATGCATGACGAGCAGTTGCTCCGTGTTTCGAGTCATCGGTATCTTGAAGCTCAGGAGCGCTGCAAGCGATTGGCGGAGGCGGGGCGATCGGCGATTCCTAGTTAAATTGACGCGATGCTGTACCTTGGCGGCTGTCTGTCAGTCAGTCAGTATCATGGTTGCGCCGAAACTGGCTGCGTGCAGAATGTAATGGTTTCTGTTGTGTGCATTGCTCCACGCGATTCCTTTCAGAAAAAGACATGATGGCCGCTAACGCAAATTCCAGCCTAATCGACCATCCGACACCGGACGGCGCTCGGTATCTGCTCGAACACGACGATACCTTTGTTCGTCGGCAATTTTTCGAGGCGTTAGGGCCGCAGCTTGACACTATGGTTGAGGTGCTCACGGCGTGCTTCAAGTGGGTACAGCCGGTCCTGGAGGCGGCTGCCGCAGTGCGCACCGAGCGTACTGATCTACTAAAGTTGTTTGCACTTGGTGGGCTCGACGATCTTGTGGTGTCGACCAAGCTGCTGCTCGGTGGCAAGCACGCGGCATCCGGTAACGTTGCGCGTCAGGCAATCGAGGGGGCCGCGATGGCAATGCTCTGTTCGACCTCTCAACCACTGGTGATCCAGCAGGATCGGACGAAGGGTGCAATAAGAGCGCTCTACTGGCGGGAGGTGCTTAAAGAAGACCGGCGAGTTCAGGGGCAGCACGCCGTTCGGCAACTGAGCTGGAACATTGAACTACTTCGCGTGCCCCAGATTTGGTTCGAAGGGCTCGCGGCTGGTCAGAAGCATTTCAGTCGCCTGAGTCACGCCAGCATTGACACGGTGGCGTCGCGTAGCAAATTCACTGGGCTCGGGTGCGGAGCGATCGAAATGGGTGGGCACTTCGATCCGAAGAAGATGTCGTTATACAGCGGCGAGCTATCGTATCGGATCAATCTGTGCCGTCAACTCACGCTGTTCATGGAACATTTTCTCAACACGATGATACTGGCCTCGGCGTGTGACGGTACCCATCAACGCATGCCAGCGAGCGATGGGCTCGATGTGTCGTCGGGCTATCAGAATGGCGACGCAATCCCTCCAAGAGGTGTAAATGATGAGGTTTGAATTTGTTGCCAACGAGGTATCTCGCACCATTCGAAGATGGCACGCATATTTTGGGGCTGGTTCGGCCAAGCCCGAAGACTACGTGCTCCTGCATCGCACTATCGAGGTTGATCAGCAAGATCGAGAACTCGGCCAGGACACCTATTATCTCGAGGTCTGCACCGACGGCGTGGCGGGATACCGACCGATGCTCCAGGCCGGTTTCGAGCCTGAGTCAACTCGCGCCCGTGCGGCGTCGCTAGCAAGTTGAGCGCGAGGACGACGCGCTGCCTGCGATGTTCGGCCGCTCCGTGTTCGACCAGGAAGTCGGCTCGCTCGTTTAGCGGGCCCTTGACCTCCGCTCCAGAATCAGGGTCGTTCAGCCCTTTTCCGCTGTCGATCAACTGCTAATCGAGCTAGGTGGCCTTTATCATGCGCGCCTGCCGCTCAATCGGCAAGTGCGATTCAGTTCCACCGCCATGCCGCCGCCGAGACGCTGCGCGTCGTACTGGCGGCCCAGTTCGGGCAGGTCGCTGGGCATGCTCCAAGCGTATCTATAACCCTGGGATATGGCGTTTGCCGACGTCTTCGACTACATCGAGGTCTTTTACAATCGAACCCGTCGCCATAGCCTTCTTGGCGGCCTGAGTCCCGAGGCATTTGAACAAGCCGCGGCGTGAGGGTCGGCGGTGTCTAGTGTGCTCTGGGCAGTCCAGAGCCTCGGTAGCTGACGATAAAGGTCGCGCAAAGTGAGACCGAGCGTCGGACGGGAGCCACGTAATATCGGCAACCTCATTCATCTCAACTGCCCGGTGCGAACACGCTATAGGGGGCGAATCCCGTTAGCTTTCGCGGGACCGCTGCGGGCACATGCGAACGATGGTTGAACAGTTCGCCCGTGCCAGTACGTATCTAGCTGCCTTTCTGGATCTGGTTTTTGATCCGGTCAAGCTCTTTGGACGATCCAAATGCCCCCGAAAGGATCGGCAAATCGCTTGCCGCCAGGCTTTCGATATTCAACCCCTTCAACGCGACGTCCCCGACCAGTCGGTTCGCCATAGCACTTGCGTTGCCCTTGATCGTTTCCGTTCCGAACTCATGGAACCGGCTCATCAGGCCACGGGCGAGGTCTGAACGTGCCTGGCCATCATTCATCAGCTTTTCAACGAGCTGTGCGCTGTCGAAAACGGCGGCCGAGAGAGCCTCGCTGTTCTGTACGCTCAAGGCGCGTGGAATAAGGTCAACAAAGAATCCTTTTCCAAATGCCTCAGAGCGTGAGACGGCTTGCCTCCAAAGCCTCGCCCGTTGTTCAACGGGGATGGTGCCGTCAACGAGCAGGTCGATCAGCAACGCACGTTCTCTGTCATCTTGCGCAGACAGCCACACATTCAACGCCAAGTCTGCGTCTCCTGTTGTCTGAACTGCACCGCGACGAAGCAGAGCAATGGTAGCTGTCCGGCGCGTATCATCCCCAATTTGTCGTGATACGACCTGCCATGCTTCGCTGAGGGTTGCTATCTGTTCAGGCTTACTGGTGTCCAACGTGCTTACGAGAGAATCAATCTGCTCGACCGACAGGTCAGGATATCGCCGGAAGAACGGTAGTGCGAGATGAGGCTCGACCTTCCAGAGAGAGCATGCGGCCTCGATTAGACGCGCACGCTTGTCCTGCGCGACCATGCCGCGGTCAAACATGTCGGAAGCGGAACTGAGCACATCGTCTTTCACTGTTGTTGCTTGGCTGATTGAAGTGGCACAGGCCTCTTCAAACAGGACAGATGGGTCATATGGTGCAAGCGTCGGGGCAGATGCAGGCCAGTGATCGACCATATGTCGATGCAGTAACGCGTAGTGAGCGGGATAGTTTTTGGCTTGTTGGAAGAGCTGCTGCAGCGAGGTACCAAGCGCTTGGGGTGTCGCGTGAGCTAGCACTTTCGAGATGGGCGGAAAAATCGATTCTAGATAGTTGCTGTTGCCGCTGCGGCTGGCGAGATTGCCTAAAGCGTTGTCCAGGTGCCCCTTGAATGGCGCCTTGTCCCAGTCGGAGGCGGCAAGCCCATCGACGAACGCGGAGTAACGGCTCGCCGTGGCATCGTTAATCGATTCCGTAGTCAGAATAGCGTTCACTGAATTCGTAACTGCGACCTTGAGGCTGTCATCCTCTTGGGGCAGAAGCTTCGTCAACATCTCAAGACACGGCAGGGGAAGATCGGAAATAACCCGTGGGGCCCATGTGGTCAACACTGCGGTGGCCCGTTCGGGGTTCACCCGACGCAGTTGGGAGACGACGTCGCACGCGTGTTGGGCGAGCACGTCTTCGCGGCTCCATGCTGTTGCAAGCGCGACCAGTTGTTGCAGCGCACTGTCGTCTAGCGACTGTATCCGCGCCACAACCAGTTTCATCAACTCTGGGAATGCCTCATGAACGTCGACATCGGAACTGTCGTCTGGGACGTCATGCAGTAGGCGGGTGACAAATGCACTGACAAGCGACGAGATTTCGGCATCGGTGGCGAACCCTTCATTTGACACGGCAACCTGCCAGGCGACTCTGACGGTATCTGGCTGCCTGAGCCTCATAAACCGACATACGATTGGCCATGTTGCTCGCCGTGCCTCTTCCCCAACCGACATCTGCGCCGAGAACACGTTTTTGGCTCGCTGCGTTGCGGCGTCCATGTCGAATGCTGCCGGCTGATCTTTTTCAAGTTCACTCGCAAGTGCTTCCGCGTAACGCGTCCCCAAAGAACCAGCGATGCTGCCAGTATCGGTTGAGAGCCAGGCTTCCAACTCATCAAAGCCGAGCTGTCTGGAGGCGTTGGGAACGCGAACATTGCGAGCCAACAGCCAATCGAGGAACTGCGTGTCTTCCCTCGCTTCGAGGCCCTGTTCTCCGCGCACACCGATGGCAAGCGCAACAATAGCTCTCACCATCTCTATTGCCTCGTCCAGACTCGGCGTTTGCCCGGAGTCAAGCTTGAGGCTCAGATCTTCGTCTCTTGCCATCGCGTCACCAATGAGACGGGAAGTTACAGCGCGCTTGTCGGAGCCCGCAGCTTTGACGAGCATATTCTTGATTCGTACAGGTCCGAGTTGCGATCGCAGGCTTGGACTTTCGTCAAGGGTTCTGCAAAGCTCGTTGAGTACCTGTGTGAGGGGAGGGTCTGGAATTCGATCGACTACGTCCGCCATTACACGTGCGCCATTGGTGCGACGGACTTCCGTTTCGCCTCGGAGATCTTCAAAGAGGTTGTACAGATTCTTTGCCTGATCGACGCTCAAAGGCGAGAGATCATGATGCCTGCCCAGCCCCTCCAGAACGCCATCGGTGTCGCCGGAGATGAATGCGTTTCGCAACTGCGCAATCTTTGGTCCTAGCCGCCGAGAGATAGGGTCTTCGGAGAGCAGTAGCAGGCTCTCCAGCGGCTGAGCCCATCGAACACCTACGAGCCCCGCGAGAAATTGACGCAGCGGCCTGAATTCCGGTCGTAATTGCGGCTTTTGTTTAGCGGAAGCCTCCTCTCCACCCGAAGCAGGCTCGGGGGCCAGATACTTGTCGGCCAGGATTCGCTGGATCGACTCAGGACGCTCAGACAGACTCTGTCCTCTTACGACGACTTCGGTGAAGTGAAAGAGAAGCTCGGGGTCATCCTGCAGTTCGCGATAAAAATCCGGGAAACTCACCTTCAGGGCCGAAAGTGCGCCAAGTGAGATAGGGTGGTCAGTGACGGCCCCTTCGTGCAACCCGCCTGCGCGATCGCTACCCACTCCATCGGCTTCACGCTTTTTGGCCAGCCACCACGATTGCTCGAACGCGTTGACAATTTGCAGCGCATTTCGCGGATCTTGCACGCCGACATGAATCATTCTGTCAACGATGGGTGCTAGGGGCACGCCGCGCGCTGCGAGATCGGCTGCAACGCCTCCCATGCTTACCAGTTTTCTCGTAGCAAACTCTCGCATGTCGTTATGTGGCGGCGGCGGGATCTCCAGGCGGAACTGGAAGATTCGGTCAAGGTACCGTCGGGCGTCAAATCGGTTGAACACCGTCGCGGGCAAATCTGCCGAGCGTCGGCCCTTGGCCAGCGCATCAGCAATCTTTCCTTCGTCACACGAAATGACGAATACCAGGCCGAGTCCATCTGGCAGGCGACCTTTGGGAATTTCCATGAACGTGCGTACGCCGTCCAGGCCGAGCACCATCTCTTCAGCAGACAACCGGTCGAGATCATCGACAAACACAACCAGCCGTTCACACTTCCTTCCATCCCGCCCGTCTGGGGATCTGTTCTCTCCGGCCTTGTAGCGGGACAGTTGTCCGAGCAACATATCTTCGTACTGCTCCGAACTCGTGCTGGGAAGCATAACCCGTGTCATGGCGGACGCGGCCTTCACTTCCGGTGGTTTCATATGCTTGAGCACGTATCCAAAGAGAAGCGACACACACAATGATCCGGCCACTTTGGTCACATTATCACTGGCACCGAAGATCCAGTTGACGGTGGCGAGGACACCGACAAATGCGACCATTACCGCGAGCACGGCGGGAATCGGCAACAGCCAGGCGCGAAGCGTTTCCAGGCAGTATTGAAGCGCGGGCTTAGTCTGCTCCGTGACGTGGCTAATCTGGCGGAAGAGCCGATCCTGCAGGCTTTCCTCGTGCCCGCCTAACTCAAGGAACACGTGGCGTAGCAGTGCTCGCTTGATGTCCTGGTCGCGCCCCCCGAAGCGCCAAGCATTGAACGTTATGCATTGGATCTTCTCCGACCGCTTCGTGCCTTGATGCCTGGTGGCATCGTTTCGAAGCTCTTCCATGTACATCTCTTTGATGCTGCTCTTGCCCGTACCCCAGCCACCGAGAAGGCCAATGCTGAAGGGTGTCGGGTGATCACCCGATTCGATCAGGCTGCGTAACGCAAGCGCAAAATGACGGTGACCAAATGCGTCAAGTTGAGCGTCCGCGATCTCCCTGTCCAGAACGGACGGCATCTCGTTTGTGATGGAAATGTCTCTTTTCATGGTCTTCTTTTAATAGCGTTGCTCTGACAGGAAGATCGATCGAAAACTTGCTCGATTCGATTGCCCGAAAATACCGACGCATGATCTATCCGGTGGACATTACCTCTCCGGCTTGGTCATCGGGATGAAGGGCCGCCTTCAGACGCGTAGCGCTCGTGGCTCCAACACGCATGGAGAGCTCGTCGTCCGACATCGACCGGACGGCTTCAGTATCGAGTGCGCCTGCTTCAGCAAGAGCGAGACATTGGCCACGAGTCAACGGTATTGGCAGAGCCAGAAGCGGGAGAGCGCGAACGGGAAGTCCCGTTTCAAGGCGGGTCAGCAGTGCGTCGATTGTCGTTAGAAATTCGGGCTGCTCTGGGAAAAGCGCCGCGAGAATTCGGTGTGCAGAACGTAGGTGAAAGCGAGTGGATTCTGCGATGCTAGCGATGTCGCCATAGCTTATCGCGCCCTGATATGGGTTAGTCGTGTAGTGTTGCTCTATCACATCGACCGGGACACCCTCGATCCAGTCATGAAGAATGGAAGCCCGCTTGCAGCGCCGCCACACCTCTTGCTCATCTGCGCCGTAGCGCTGGAGGTGGTGTAGCAGAGGGTGTCCGTATCGCTGAATGGCATCGTTGATCCGTACCGCCTCCGATCGACCGCGTCTCATGATCGGCGTATAAACCGAGCTCATTTCGTCGAGGACTTGCACAAGTCCAAGAATTTGTGCCGCTGGCGTTGCGGCGACATTAATTCCCCGCAGGAGCTCGACGAGACGCAGGCCTGACTCGAAAGAGAGCGATGATGCTCCGACAGCCTGACCGAGGAGCGTAAGATGAATGATGCCACCCTCGTCTTCAGCGAGCCCCGCCTGTAGCAAACGGACAACGAATTCGCTGATACGCTGTTCAACCATTGCCATCCAACCTGGGTTGGCGCGAGAGGCGACATATCCGCCAAAGGTGTTGACGAGAAGACCCGGAATCTCAGCCATAGTTACCCCGCGCACCTGACTGAGAAGGCGAAGCACCCAAGTTGGGAGGTCATTGATCTCAAAAGACGACACCACGTCCTCGGGAACTCCCAACACATAGCGCCTAAACAACTGAGCGCGCTCGATTGGCGTGTCGGCGAGGATGATTGCCTTGCCAATTTCATTGAAACCGAGTCGGCCCGCGCGTCCAGCCATATTCTTGTACTCGGCGATGGTGAACGGGCGGCCATCCTCCCCAAGAAACTCATTTTCGGCAAGGATCACTGTCGAGGCCGGAGTATTGATTCCGGCCGCAAGCGTTGTCGTGGAGGCTAGCACATGAATTTCGCCGCCGGCGTTGCGAAAGCCTCGCTCGACCGCTTCGCGCTCAGCCCTCAGCAGGTTGGTATTGTGGAAAGCAGTGCCGCCTTGCAGGCAAGTGCGCAAATCGCGTGACGCGGCGGTGAGGCCCTGTTCTGGCAACGCTTGCAGCGCTTCTGTGGCTGGCCCTTTGCCAAGGGCTGCGGCGAGATAGCGCGCACAACCTTGAGCTTTGCCGCGGACGTTGCGGAAGACGATCAGTTTCTCGCCATTCGCGACTAGCTGCTGTGTTAAGGGCACAATGACATCCTGTGACGATGGGCGTTCGCGCCGCTGGAGGATGGCGTGTCGTGGGAGCAATGCTTCAGTTTTCGTAGTCCCGTCGACGTCGGCGAACTGGAACATTCCTTGGCGATCAAGAACGCCCTCGATCAAGGGGACCGGCCGCTCTCGGGACAGAAGCACCGGGATATCGAGCCATCGATCAAAGCCGTTGAGCTGACCAATGACAGCAGAGAGAAGGACAAGCTGCGGTGCGATTCCGCGCGCTTTTGCTCGCATCAGCATGGCGAGGATCAGTTCAACCGTAATGCCGCGGCGCGGATCTGTGATGAACTGGCCTTCGTCGACGACTACCAGGCCTAGGCGGCTCAGCAAGTGTGGTCCGCCGAGAGCTAGGTTCAGGAACATCTCGTAGGTGAAAAATGCAATGTCGTAGCGGCCGCTCATGACGGCTCCGACGCTGTCTGTTGCGTCACCGGAGCAGCGCACGATCCGCAGCCCGACCTCACCGTACCGGGCAGAGAATTCCTCGAATTTTTCCGCAACGATGGCGCGATAGGGAAGCAGGAATGCCGCTTTTTTACCCGAGAGGACTGATTGCACGGCCGCCAGTTCGCCGATCATCGTTTTTCCCGAGCTCGTCGGCGCCACGACCAGCAGTGAACGTCCTGCTAGAACTCCGAATTCGTTAACGGCTCGCAGTTGCAGCGCGTTAAGACCGTCGGGGAAGCGAACGCTCCATTGCTCGACAATGCTGTCGGGAAAGCCGTGCGGAAGAAGATCCGTGAATGCTCCGTCGATTTGAACGACGTCAGTTGCCGGAAAAGCCGCTTGATAGTTTGCGCCGCGCACTAAGCGCGGGAAAACCAGACCACCCTCAATGTGGCCGAGAAATACAGGAGTCTGCGTCACCCCGATCCTTTCGCCCTCCACCCTCGCAAGCTGAATGATTTCGTCCGCAACGGCGGGAAAGCTCACGTGCTCCGATGTCGCTCCGGTCATGGCTTCGATTAGCGCACCGGTGAGAAGTCCGTGGCCGGTTCCTGGCTGCTCCCACGCCGATTGGATGGCAGTACAAGCGGCGAGCAGAACACGGCCGTCGCCGGAGACGGTTTCCAGAGCAAACGCATTGCGCGGTCGCGCTTCAATTTCAAGAACACGAGCCGGAGCATGGCCGCTAAAGCACGAGTCCAAAATAAAGAGAACAGCGCGAGCCTTGGTGGCCTTGAAAGCATCGGCTAGAACTGCCATAGGCAGCGTGGTGGCCGCCAGATCCGTTCGCAGTGTGTCGTAAAAGGCGAGACAGCCGTCGGGCGTTCCGTGCCCTGCGAAACTGATGATGACGACGTCATCATCGGCCGCGTTCTCTAGCGTCTGCAGGACCGCCTGCGAGACGGCATCCTTTGTCGCCTGCTGATCGATGAGCAGTATCGCGCTAAGGTCTCGCAGGGTATCGGTGAATAGCGCCCAAAGTGCAAGGGCGTCGCGCATAGCGCCGGTGAGTTCCTCGATCGTTGGATCGAGCTGTCTATTAATGCCGACGAAGACCGCCTTGGTTACCATGATCCCTCCCAATCCACGGCATCAGCTGCTGCGCCGTGGATTCTTTCCCCTGATCTCGTTCAGCAAACGGTAGTATTTCGACGATTTGCTGTCAGCGAACACATTCTAGCGCTTCGGACGTATCGCGCATTTTCAGGTGCCTGCCGTCGAAGTCACAACTACTGCAAGAAGAGTGCTCCGTCTTTGCCAGCGGTCTATTGACGGTAACGAAACGACATCGGTTTTCTACTTCTTCGCAGGTTTCACGGTTGGCATAGGCGGGGGCCGTTGCTGTACCGGCGGAAGATTCGCTCCCCGTTCGACGCGTTGTGGAGGCGGAGCCGGTGGCGTTGGTTTCTGATTATTCGTCATCGTCGTTTCCGTAGTGGTGTGTCAGATATTGATTTGCGCGCCGTTCAGACTGCTCTAGCAGCGCAGGGTTCTCAGGAAGTCCTCCAAGCGGAAAGTGCGCTTTCAAAGTCCTAGCGACTCGAGCTTGTAGGTCAATTCGCGCCTTGCTTATCTCAGTTTCCGTCAACATGCCGTCTGCGATTTCGCACCATTTTGCCTCTGCCCAATTTTGGTGGATGCGATACTCGTGAGCACACGCCGACGCAGCCCGAACTCGCGCCGAGAAAGGAAGATATTTGCTCGTTGCGCCCACCATGTGCGTTACGACAATAATACCGCTCCAGAGTAACGGAAATTGTTTGAAAACGGCCCAGATCCCAAGGCTACCCGTCGACGTTACGGCAAGCACGGTGTTTGTTCGTCGCTCCCAAAGCGCTGAGCGTTGGCAGTAGGTCTCAAGGAAGTAACCGTGCGACACAAGCTCATAAAGAGCGCGCCAAAATCGTAGTTGTGGGTTCAATTTTTCCTTCCTGATTCATTTGTCGGCTGCGATGGGCTCACTGAGGCATCGGCTGCGAACGTCTGAGCTCGGGCCAATGAGCCGTCGACAAGCCGGCGCGAGTTGGCCGGTTTCAGGGCAGGATGCTGAATTTTTTTCCTTGGTTTTCCGTAGCGCATGCTCTCAAATTCGGTTCTTTTTTGCGAGGCGCCAGTAGTGATATCCGAGTGCAGTAAGCCGACATGCTTTCGACTGCACGGCTGCCCAATACATGTCTTGTGCACCTTCGGGTACGACTAGGCCGACACGATTGCAATTCTGTAGTTCACGGAACATCGCCTGGTGCTCTACATTGCCATTTTCGGAAGTGTGTTCGTACGACGGATCGAGTTCGAACTGGCTTTCTGGCTCGGGGAAAAACGTAGGCAGTCGACGGAGCGTTTCAAGTGGAACTTTTGCCGGTACCGACCGCAGACTCGTGAATCGAGAGACGTTGGTCTTGAATACCGGTCGCTGCTCCCACGCCCCGAGTGCCTGATCGACGTATGCGTAGATGCTGCCGGGGGTGATGTTCCCGCAGAGGTCAGCCGCCCCGCCGTTAAGTGCATCGACAACGAGCGATGTGAAAACTCCAGCACCGTTCTCTTCTCCTGCCGACTCCGAGCCGCGACAGGCCGCCAAGATGGTGACGCCTTCGCTGATGGTCGACATATCGGATCGCTGCATGACTGGAATCTGCCCTAGGCTGCCGCTGTAACACGAATCGAGCACGATTATTCGTGCACGGATTCCGTTCGCTCTGTTGGCGACGTTGAGGACTGTGCTTAGTGAGACGCCGGGATCTTTGGGGCGATAGTCAGGCGTGACTAGATAACCTTCATCGGTACTACCTTCGATCTGCCCGTGTCCCGCAAAGTAGAACAGCGCGACGTCGGCCTCGCCACTGAAGAGCGTTTCCACGGCTTCAATGAGCTCCGATTTATCGAGGGCTGCAGGAGGCGCAGTGATTGTGCGGACGTCGAAATTCGGGCTGCCATCGCCGTTGGTGCGGAGCGCGGCGGACAGGTTATATGCATCGTTCACGCAGCCCGCCAATGGGCAGTCAGCATAGGAGTCGACACCGATTACGAGAGCTTTTCGCATCGACTAGGCCAGAGTGCGAATGGCGTTAACAATGCTGTCGGCATTCCAATTGACCATAATGTCCGCGTTGTCTTGGACCACGGTCGACGAGTTGGTAGCCCCAAACAAGTTGATGCCAATGATTGGTTTTTGAAACTCCTTCGCCAAGGCAATCTCCTTGTTGATCCACTTGCTATAGGTGGCATACACGCCACCTAAGATAAGCACTGCGTGGCACGGGCGCATTTGATCCCGGATTGCGCGTTCCAGTGCTCTGTCGCCGACGGCATCCACGATTGGGTCGATGCGCGGGACCGAATAGTTCTTGAAATCAAAATAACCGCGGTTTTTCAAGAGCGCTACCAGTCGGTCATAAGCGTCGCTGTACTTCCAAGAATGGCTGATCAACAAATTGTATGACTTCATGTTGTTTAATAGCTCCTGAGAATTGGGCAAAACTTTCCGGGCGAGCAGATGCGCAAGTAATTGTGCCCGAAGTTTTTCGACCGCGCTTGAAACAGTTGACGTCAAGTGATCTATCTTGAAAATCACATGACGTCAACTGATGGAGGTGGCTATGAAACGTATCATCAACGGCAGGACCTACAACATTGCTACGGCGACTCGTGTTTTCGAGGATGGGCCATACGACAACATGTCAATGGCTTGGTGGGGGCTATATTCGCCGAGGTGACCATGCCATTACAGCTCGCCGAGGAAGTAAACATCTCCTCTCGGGTTTTTTGAACTGGCCTCTAAAGCATCGCGCTGCTCAAGGGTGGGAGGGACGTCGATCTGACCGACATCTGATGACTACTGCGAACGCGTTACACGCTCAGTGGCCGTCTGACAGGCCACAGAACTGGCTTTCCTTAGCAGGCTCATCGAGTCTGGCTGCGCTTCGCTCGGATGTGGAATCGGAGCAAATGACGTTGTCTCCCGGGTCATGGCGCGATCGAGATTCATTGCTGCATCTGAGGACAGTGTCCAACCGAGGCCAATCGGACCGTCTATGCTTTTGCTTACCTTCAGCGAGATATATCCGCCCTTCAGGTCGCAGATCTCGTCGATGAGCTGCCTCTTGACGAAGTATCGTCGGCTCTCATTGGAATTCTGCAAGGCCGTGAAAATAGTCTGCAGCTCGCCTGTGTGATTTTCCTTCCGGTTGGTCGCCTCACTATCCAGATCGTCGTCGGGGTTGTTGTTCAGATCGATGATGATCGGATGAAAGTTGCTATTGCCCGCCGCGATGGCCCGGACGAGCTCTGTTGCCGTAAGCGCTCCCGATGCATCAATATAGCCACCATCGACAGCATGTCCGATCGATTGGCCCGTATCACTTCGAACAGCGCCAGGAGGACTCACCAGCGGGAAGCGTGCGCTGGCGTGCGCAGCGGAAATCATGGAAACGCTGCGCGGTGCGACGGACTCCATGTCTATCGAATTGGCAAATGCCGATGGGTTGTAGTTGACGGAAGAAAAGAGCATTCGTTCCCCAGATTCCACATGGGTCGCGACGAAGATCAGACGTGGCTGAGATGTACCGTCGGGTCTTTTCGACATGTTGATAAGCGGTGCGCCCAGAATCCGTTTGACTTCCGCACAGGTATCGACGGCCGCTGCGAATGCGAAGATTCCGCGCTGATCAAGCTGGCACGTCATTGAATCAACCCAGGCGTCCTGCAACGTCTCACCTTTGGACGAGGTAAACCGCCACCGTGTGAGCTTTTGCAGTACCTCAGTCGAGATGACGCGTGCAAGCCAAGGTCCGATGAAATCACTCGAAAGTTCTGACCTTGACAGGTTGCCGGCATAGGCTGGTGGAGTGATCACGTTCTTGAAGGCAGCTGGATCTTTGCGTTTCGCTTCCTCAGAACCGATGAAATTTGCGGTGAACGCCGTCGCACCTAAGGCTCCGCCAGACACACCGATGATGGCGTAGGTTTGGTTGATCAGGTTGACGTACGGGAGGCTCAATGTTTCCAGTGCCGCGGCCGTCCAATAGGCAGCACGAATGCCACCACCTTCAGCCAAGATGATGATGGCGGGGGTGTCGCTGCGGGACGCTTTCCAGGCAGCAAAATCGGCCGCTGGAGTGACGGCAGGTGGCTCCTGCAAGACCGCAACGTTTGCCCGAGTGGTGTTGATGATGTCGGCCTCTCCGTCGAGAGCGGTATAGTAGGCCAACGCGGCGAGAGCCGCTGTCAAGGCAACTGAAATGGTCAGCCGATGTCTCGCAACCAATACAGAGGAGAAGATCAGCGCAAGCAACACTGTCCATGCGGCGATACCAGCAATGCAGACCAGCAGAGAGCCAAGGAGAATACCGACACGTTCTGGGAATACACCGAACAGAAGTAATGTGCCTACCGCCATCACCAGATGCGGCCAATGCTTGGCAGCCACGACCACAACCGCTGGCATGCGCCCCTTGCTCAGTTCAGATTGAGCATTGGCCGCCCGCAAATCAGGTGATGATTCGCGAGGCAGTAGCAGGGAAATGATCAGAGCGCAGACAAAAAAACAAACGTCGTCCTTCCAGCTTGCAGTCCATCTTTCGCTCCCGATAAAGATGGCAGTGGTGTACAGAACGTAGACGGCGCGAAACAGCAAGTCGGCGATGCGGCTGCGCTTACCTTGCGCACCCCGCATCCTTCGTTGTACGGCTGCATCAATGCAAAAATACAAAACGAGGAAGACGCCAATCTCGAGGATCCATCGACCGACGAATCCATCGTTAAACAGTCGCTCGAATGAGTCGTCGCGTTGATATGTGTAGAGCGGCAGCAGGGCAATCAGTGTAGAAAGCAGGCCCGTTGCACATGCTACAAGCATGCTCTCACGTCTGATTAAAATTGCAATGCCAGGCGAAAAATCGAGATGCGGGACTGCGGCAATTAACAGCCGGCACGCACCGTAAAACATGCAAAAAAGATAGGGGATGGCGAGTAGCGCGAGGAACTCTGGCGGATGCACACGGCTCATGTTCGTCAGCAACTCCCCGCCTTGTCCGCTATCCAGAAGTTTATTGGGGATGTACGCTAGCACCAGAATCGGTGCGAGGAGCAACAATGAGGAAGCGATGTTTTTTATAAGTTGTGACACAAAAACCCCGTACCTATTTTTATAGGTTAGATGAGCAGTCTAAATTGTATCTGGACCAGCCGGAGTTTCATAGGCACTCATGAGCCGTTTGGCGCGTAACGCCGTTAGAACTCTACAGGCGACAGGGCGCTGGCGGAACCATGCGACGTACCGGGTTGTAAAACACCTCGATGTAATCGAACACTTCCGAAATAGCTGCAGTCTTGTTTGAGTAGATGCGCGGTAAGCTGTCAGTGATCGACGTCCTGCTTATATGTCGATGGAGGAGCGGAAGACAACCATCGGCCTGGCCGAGCTGCGGGATAAGACGAGCGCGATCGGGCCAGTTCGGGGCGTCTGGCTTTCCGTTAACGAACTTCAAGCGTTGCTGGGTATGTCGTGACAGCCGCGTATCTCGGCGCGCGAGGGTAAGGTACTACGCGACTCGGTAGGCTGTGATTTGCGGGGCAAAGCAGGATAGGCTCATCGCGGTCCAACGGCTGCAAGGTCCAGGATTGCTGACGAGCGCGTTATCAAGAACAGTGACTTTGCACGTCGACGAAGGTGGGACATCAAGGCTTCCTGGGATGATTGATCGGGATCCCGTTTGACCATATCGATCACCAACACAGCGAGGGCCTCCCGTCTCTAGAGCAACGAGCAATGCAGTCGGGGCATCAGATTCTGTTGCTGTCTCGTTAGCGAGCTATTCGGTAATAAAGGTTAGTATAACTATGCTTGTCAGGTGTGCCATTTTTCGATGTCAGATCGGCACCGTTTTCCCCTATACTCCTTCGGACCTCGCCCAGGCCCGTCCCGGCGGGCCTGTCGCCGTGGTTGTGCCGACACTCTTCGCTTGAGCCGCTCCGACCGCCGAGCGTGCGGGGCACCACGGTTTCCGTATCAAACACCACGTCTATAAAGCGGCCGGGATTGGGTCACCGCGAGGCGTCAATGGGAAGAGGGAAGGCATGGCAGCGGGCGTCCAGCCAGTGAATTGGTGGGTCGTGGTCGCCTCGAGCGCCGTCATCGGCGCGCTGGTCCACAACGGGATCTCGTTGAGGGCCCGGCACCGGGACCAATTGCGCGAGGTGGCCGCCATGCGGGACCGCCAGGCCTATGCGCGGCTGGGAAGCCTTCGCGCAGCGCGCTAGTGCCTATCTCCTGGACCTCCAAGTTGCAGAAGCAGGGATGAGTGGCGGACAGGGCGACGCCTTGCAGTGCGTGGATCAGATGCGCTTGGAGTTCGAATTCGAGCCCGAACTTGTCTGGACGGATCTGCCGATTCAGTTGGTGGCCGAAGTCCGCGAACTGCCCGTCGCGTTCGGGGTCAGCCAAGATGGAATTCGGGGGGGGGCGGGACATGCGTCGCGATGCTGGCTTCTATGAAGTGGAGGCGCAGCAGACGATGCACTACGCCTGATGGCTGCAGAACTTGCTAACGGAATCCGGCGGGATATCGGCGTTGCCCCGTCCGCGCTGGTGGCCGACTACGTGAGGCATTTCGAACTGGCCATCGACTTCGTCAGGCTGGAGTACATGCAGGCAGAGAGAGACCCGCTTGTGGACCAAGCGCTCAAGTCGCGATTTCGTCACGAGCTGACCGCGCAACCCCCGTCGAGCGAGGGCCTGTCGCCCCACGAGAGTTCGGCCGCGGCAGCAGCGGAGCGAGCGCGATGAGCCAAGTCAAACGAGGGCCAAACGCGAGCGCGTCGTGCGCCGTCATCCAGGCCTGGCGCGTGTCTATTGGGGACATTGGATTGACGACTTTCTTGGTCGAGGTCTACGACGACCACACCTGGCGCCTCACGCGCATCGGCCTGCAGCGCCTGGGTGATTTCGAGCTCGTCGAGCTCGCTTAAGGGGGGGGCCATCTGAGGACCTCGAGGCGGACCTGCGCATGGCCCTGGCCGCGTGGCCTGGCACACTGACTCTGCGGCCAGATTCGGCGGCCGAGCGACGCGAGCGATGGCGTCAACGGAACGGGGGAGCGCGATGAGCGACACCATGTGCCGCAGTGTTACTTGAAAGGGTTCACGCACGACCGGCGCAAGGCTTCCCGGCTCTATGTCGTCGACGCCCCGCAGCGTCGGGCGTTCTGGACCACACCGTCGAACATCGCGGCCGAGCACGACTTCAACCGCATTGACGGCGAGGATCCCAACGCGATCGAAGCCGTGTATGCGGGCTTCGAAGCTAAGCTGGCGCCGGCCCTGGTCACGGCTACAGCGAGCGCGACCTGCTCGCCCTCTATCTGGAGCAATTCTCGCCGGCGAGTTCGCCCGCGATCAGCGCCTGCGCGAGCGCCAGGACGACCTGCTCGAGGGCTGGTCCGGCGCCCAGTTGAGGCGACCACTGAGTCTTCGTAAAAGCATTGGCGGTGCACCAGATCTGGCCTCCGATCGCTTGAGCTAAACCGAGCTGCTCGTCGACCGGCTCGGCCTTAATAATAGGGAGCTACCATCAGCTCAGCTAGTCAACGTTCGCGGTAACCGATCACATCGACGATATTGGGCAGAGCGATCACCCATAGTGAACCGTTTGAGATAAAATAATGTCTCGTATGGTACAGGAGATGCATATGGCTCGCCATGTAGGGAAAGCGTCAACGACCAGCCAGGGCAAACGTGCGCGGCCGGCCGCCGCCCATGTGGCGAAGGCCGGCCGCGGAGCGATATCAGCTGCTCTTTTCGATGTGCTGGATTTTCGCAAAGTCTACAAGTCTTCCGGCGTGGATCGCATCCAGGTGATCAAGGCCGGGATTGCCGCCACTCGCGTGTTTGACCTTGCGGGTGCGATGAGAGTCAGCCAGGACGTGATGTTGAAACGCCTTGGTTTGCCGAAGTCGACGGTCAGTCGAAAGGCGCAGGCCGGAGACACTCTGAGTATTGATCAAGGGGAACTGGTGCTCGGTATGTCGAAGCTGATCGGTCTCGTGCAGACCATCATTGACGAGTCGGGTGATCCCGATTGGAACGGTGACTTCGATCCAGCGACCTGGCTTGAAGAATGGCTTTCTCAGCCGAACCCGGCGCTCGGAGGAGTTGCACCGTCGACTTATCTCGACACGCGCGAGGGGCAGGAGATCGTGAGCACGTTGCTGTCCCAGATGCAAAGCGGGGCGTATGCATGACGATTCAGCTCTGGCGAATCGCAACCGTGACCGCCGCGTATCCAGCGGAAGACATGTCGGGGGCAGGGGCGAAGGCTACCGGCGGACGTTGGAATGAGAAGGGCGCTTCGGTGGTCTATACGTCGACAAGTCGGTCGCTCGCTTGTCTCGAGACCCTCGTGCACATGGTCAGCGGTGGTCTGCCGCTGAACCGAATCCTGGTTCGTTTAGATGTGCCACATGACGTGTGGGAAGCAGCGTCGTCGTTCGATCCGAGCGCCACCGGAAACGTTGGCTGGGACGTGGAGCCGGCTGGTATGGTCAGTATCAAAGCCGGTAGCGATTGGGTGAAAGGGGGCGCGGCTGCGCTCTTCGTGGTGCCGTCGGCGATCATTCCCGAAGAGATGAACGTGCTCATCAATCCGCTGCATGTTGACGCGGCGAAGATCACCGCCACTAAAGTCAGGCGATGGAGCTACGACCCGCGCCTGAAGGCATAGCGAAGACGGAGAGCATTGGCCGTTGAGCGAGAGAACTGCGCAAGTTTGTGGCAGGAGTCAGGAGGCCAACGATCACATTAAGAAGCCTCACTGGTGTGGCCGAGGCTGTAGAGAAGTGAGGCATGCCGTGCGCTCCAGTCCGTTGGAGCGCACGGCAACCATTTTTCATCTACTTGTCGACAGACTATGGCTCGAAAGAATAAGTTTGTATGTAGCAAACACGGCTGCTCCGAGGAACCCTATCTCGCGGCTTATGCGAGTTGCATCATGAAGAGAGCACTACTAGGCAACGTAAGCGTACCGAGGCTCTGGCTTTGCTAACCAGCCATGTGGTTGACGGCAAGCTCACTACCAATCTGGAACTGCGCGAAGAGCAAATTCGGCTTGCCGATTGGTGGTCTCGGACATGCAACGCTGTTAACTACAATCGCCGCGACATCGTTCTGCGAGATGTCAGGACCAACGAGATTCTCAAGCTGGCCAGCGCGTTTTTCGCCCAGGCGGAACTCGACCACCGTATCAAGTCCTGAAAGCCTTCATCGATCAGCATCGCAACACCTTTCCGACTTCACCTACGTATCGACGTGGCGGGGCTGGCTGTACGTAGCGTTCGTCATCGACGTGTTTGCACGGTGCATCGTTGGCAGGCGAGTGAGTCGTGCCATGCTCGCCGACTTCGTACTCGATGCACTTGAACAGACGCTGTACGCCCGCCAACCGGGCGGCGACGGGACGCTGATCCATCATTCCGTCAGGGGATCGGCTGATGGAGCCGCTGGGCTATATCCCTCCAGCCGAGGCTGAGGCAAACTACTAAAGGCAACTCAGAAATACTGCTGAAGCGCCCGCGCTAACTTAAACCAACCGGCTTCCTCGAAAGCCGGGGCGGTTCAGGCAGTCGTCGGGGGTGGTCCAATCGGGCTCTGTAGTCACAGTCGCTCAGCACGCCACGCCTGCGCGGTGTGACAGCCTGCCTCGAGCAGGCCCGTGCTCGGTTAGAGCATCGCAAACACATTTGCGTAAAACAATGCAGTACGCGAAGCGATGCATTAGCCGATCGGCTAGTTTATCCAGGCGATCGACGTATTTAGATAAGACGGCTTATCGCAGGTGGCATTGTCTCGGCCAGATCGGTACGTTTCCCTCATACTTGGCCGGGGCCTGCCCGCTGCGCTCATGCTTGGCCGATTGCGACTTCCCTATCGATCGCCACGCCCTACCTGCCGCAAGGAGCGCACGATGCAGCACCGCATTTTCGCCCGTCAAGTCGGCGCCGGCACCGTACTGCCGCTGGTCGCCATCGACGCGGGGCCATCGCCCGACGCGTCCGCCGGTGAGCCGGGCCGGCTCGATGACTTGAGCCTAGCGAGTGTCCGACAAGCGACGCGTGTGTTGCGCGAAGCGGGGTATGAGGGCTGCGTGCTATTCGAGGGCGACCCGATGCCCTACGCGCTCAGCCCCGATGCCGATTTCGTCCGCCCGGCCGCGTGCCACTGAGGACCCCGGCATGGAACGACGGCTCTCCGGTGTGGACTCGGCCGCGGCGCGCCCCGTCATCCAGACTTGGCGCGTGTCGATTCGGGGGATCAGCTTGACCACCTTTCTGGTGGACGTCTACGACGACCACACTTGGCGGTTGGCCCGCGTCGGGTTGCAGCGGTTCAGCGACTTCCATCTGGTCGAGCTAGCTCGCGGTGGGCCATCAGTGGATCTCGAGGCTGACCTGCGCGTAGCGCTGCGCGCTTGGCCCGGCACGCTGACCGTGCGCCCCGATTCGCCAGATGATCGCCGTCAGCGATGGCTTCGACGCAATGGGCGAACACCGTGAGTCCAATCGACCCGAACGGTATCCTGCTCACCCCGACGCCGCGCGCGTTGCCGGCCGTGGCGCGATTCGCCGCCGCCATGCACTCGTGATACTAAACTGACGGCGCGTGGTGTCTGCGCCCGTGCTATGCCGATACCCGCCAGTGGTGTTCGGACTGCAGTCGTGAGCGACTGCCAGGCGCGACCACGGCCCATTCGTGTCGCTCGAGCTCCGCGCGCCGCTGCGACGCATGCGGGACCGTGTCATGCCGTGTCCGCTTGCCGCAGCTCCTTGGCCGCACTGCTACGGGCACGATGCGATGCCGCAACCCAGACTATGTGGGACGGAGATGTGGGCGCATCAACGTGTGCCGGGACCATTCGATCCATCCACGTATTGACGGCGCACGATGTTACGGGGCAGGCCGCGCGGGTCGTCAGGCGAGCCGGCGGATTGCCGATCCGCTGACTTGATATTTGGTATCATTTGGGCTATATATTGGTATCACTTGATACCGACGGAGCCGACCATGCAACTGGTCTCCCCTGAGGCGATAGCCGCCGTGATGGCGCTCTCGCCCGTACCGCATACCTTGGCCGAACTGGAGGCGCGCGTGCGCGACGGTCTGCCCAAGTCCGCTTTGCGCGCCGGGGTCGAGCATGCAGTCGGGGGGGCCGACGCGCGTCGCTCGCTGCTCGCTCGCATCATTCCGGAGGCGACCTACAAGCGCCGGCGCGATCGCCTCACGCCTGACGAGTCCGAGAAAGCCGAGCGCCTCGCGCGCGTGGTCGCCACGGCCGTCTATGTCTGGGACGATGCAGAGGACGCGCGTGCGTTTCTGGCCGCACCGCATGCGCTCCTTGAGGGCAGGGCGCCGCTCGATGTCGCCTTGACGGAACTGGGTGCACGACGGGTCGAGGAACTGCTTTGGCAATTGTTCTATGGGCTGCCGGCGTGAAGCTGTATCGCATTGCCGATCGACGGCATCCCGTGTGGAGCGGGACCGGCGCGATGCTGGTCGGGGGACGCTTTAACAGCCCCGGGCAGCCGGTCATTTATGCCGCGTCCACCTTCGCCGGCGCCATGCTTGAGGTGTTGGTGCATGCGCGGATCGGCAAGGTACCGCGCACCCATGTCTGGGTCGAAGCCGAGGTGCCCGCGGATCTCAAGATAGAGCGCCATACGTTCGAGAGTCTGCCTGCCGGCTGGGACGGGGCCGCTCTCGATGTGGCGCGCACGTTCGGTCACGCCTGGCTTAGCAGCCAGCGCAGCGCGGTCTTGGTCGTGCCGTCGGTTGTTGCGCGCGCCGAGTTTAATGTGCTCGTGAATCCGCAGCATCCCGAGATTGGGCGGATCACGATAAGCGAACCGCAACCCGTTATCTGGGACGAACGTCTTTTCGTGTCTCCGACGGGACGGGCCTAAAATGAGATCGCGGCGTGAGCTTCGACCATCTCGCCCCGTTGCCTCGAGCTACTTGGTTATATCTCCGAGTTGCGGTTGCGCAGTGCATGCCTCCCATGAATGAATCGGTGCGGACGTAACGTCCGCGGCATGACATCAAGTCAAACAGGAAGCGAAAAACCATGAGTGTTTTCAGACCAATCCGGGAGCCGGCACGCAGCATTCACGATGCGCTGCTGCGCGAGGCGGCCAAGCGAAAGACCCGAACAGTCGAAGAATGGCTGGCTGCGGAGCGTGCCGTGGTATGGAAAGAGGCCATCGCCCAGGCGCAGATGTTACGGCTGCGCGCCCCGTCGATCGCCGACGTTGAACGTGCTGAGCGACACGCAATCGGCCATACCGACTATGCCGCAAAGTGGGCACATGGTGTTGCGCAAGCCATGTTGACCTGAAACCAGGTCGGAACAGAGTCACTCGAGGCGCAAGGAATATGATCTGCAGACCAATATGCACGTGTCGTCGTGAGCGGGTGCCGTGGCGTCGCGGTGGTGTAGCGGAAAACGCCGACGGGCTGAGGTGGAAGACAAGATAGGAAAAGTATGAGACGTATTGGAGTGTATGTAGATGCCAGCAACGTTGGCATGAACGGCGGCCATGGTCTGCGCTATGAAGCGCTGCGAGAGCTGGCCTGCCGAGCCGATGGTTTCGCTCAACGCCTGAACGTCTACCTCGCTTTCGATCAGCAGCGTGCCGAGCGCTCTCCTGAATACAACGCTAAGGCTCTGGGCTACCAATCCGCACTGCGCGACCAAGGCTTCCGCGTCAGCGTTAAGTATGTCAAGCACTTCATCGACGATGAAGGCAACGAAGTGTCGAAGTCGAACGCCGATCTGGATATGGCCGTGGACGTATTGATGGAATCCGAACGGCTCGACACGGTGATGTTGGTGACCGGAGATGGTGACTTCGTGCAGGTTGTGCGCGCGCTGCAGAGCAGGGGCTGTCGCGTGGAAGTCCTCGGTTTCGCCAATGTCGCGCGCGAGCTACGCGACGCTGCCGATCAATACATCAACGGGTATTTGGTGCCGGGGCTGCTGCCTACCGAGGTGGCACCTGACCCGCGTGCGCGTTGGGGCAGCATCGGCAGCCGCGTGCGCGGTACGTGCAATCGCTTCGATCATCAAGAGGGGCGGGGCTTTCTCAACTTCTGGGCGGAGATGCCACGTTCTTCGATCGTCACGGCGAGTGAAACGAAGGGAGTTTTCTTCCGGTCCGCCGCGCTAGATGACACGATGGTGATCGCGAAACTGCCTTCGCGGCAACTCGTATTCGAGTTCGACCTCTCGGCTCCCACGAAACCAGATGGGATGCTCGAGGCACGAAGAGTTAAGCTGGTCAGTTAGCTCGGTAAACACAGAAGAAGCGCCAGCTCGTCGCGGCTCGCGTGATCCCGCGTCACCAACCGGCGGCCGGTGATGCAGTCCCGCAGCTCATCGCGCGCCGGTGTCGACGTGCCAGGCTGGGATGAACACTGACCTGTCTGCGATCAATGCCTGGATTGCGTCCGGTCGGGTAGGGCGGAGCGCGTCGACACGGCTCGGCGGCAGGCCGTTCTCCGGCTCGTCATCGGAGTGCAGCTGCGTACGGATACCAAGCTCGTTCGTAGGGATAGAATGGGACGCTCCCTGCTGCGGGGCGTTCTCCCGAATTGGAACGATCCGAAGAAATCAGGCAGATCGAACTCAATTTCGCCTTGATCGTCGAGGCGCGTCGATAGCGTGGACGGGCTCTAAGTCCCGAGCCGGAAGAACCCCACCGTCGCATGCAGGTCGCGGCCCTGCGCGCTCAACGATTCCGACGCCGCTGCTATTTGCTGGACTAGCGCCGCGTTCTGCTGAGTGGTCTGATCCATCGACGCGACCGCCTGATTCACCTCTTCGATCGCACGGCTCTGCTCGTGGGCGGAGGCCGCGATCTCGGTGGTGATTTGCGCGACGTTGCCCACCGCGTGGTTCAGTTCGGCGATCGTCTTGCCGGCCAGCCCGATCTGGCTCGCGCCCGAGCGCACGTTGTCCACCGAGGCCTCGAGCAGTGCCTTGATCTCCTTGGCCGCGCTTGTGGAGCGCTGCGCGAGGTTGCGCACTTCGGAGGCCACCACCGCGAAGCCGCGGCCGCTCTCTCCGGCGCGCGCCGATTCCACGGCCGCGTTCAGTGCGAGGATGTTGGTCTGGAATGCGATGCCCTCGATGATGCCGACGATGCCGATGATGCGTTCCGATTCGCTGACGGCCGCCTCCATCGTCTTGGCCGCGTCGGTCACGGCGGCGTCGCCGCGCCGTGCCGTGTCCACCGCGCCCGAGGCGATCTGATTGGCGTTCTTCGCGCGCTCGGCTGCCTCGCGCACGGTGCTGGCCAACTGCTCCATCGCGGCGGCGGTTTGCTCGATCGACGCGGCCTGCTGCTCGGTACGCGCGGACAGGTCACTGTTGCCGGCCGACACTTCGCGCGACGCGGTTTCGAGCTGCGTGATATTCGACGACACCGTCACGAGCACGCCGTGCAGCTTCTCGACGAACGCATTGAAGCGACCCGCGAGCAGGCCCACCTCGTCTTGGCTGACTACCGGCAGGCGCCGTGTGAGATCACCGTCACCTGCGGCGATCTCGTTCATCGAGCCCGCGAGGCTACGCAGCGGCACCACGATGCGGCGGCTCAGCGCCACGATCGCGGCCAGCGCCAGCACGATCACCAGCGCGCCGGTGCCGAGCAACCGCAGCGTGAGCGCGTTGGCGGCGGCCATCATCTCCGATTGCGGCTCGAGCGCGTAGTAGCGCCAGTTGTTCTTCGGCGACGTGTAGGCGAAGGCTTGGTACGCGGTGGAGTCGAGCGAGACCGGCGTGTGACCGTCGGCAGCCGCCGCGAGCTGCGCGTAGCCGTCACCGAGCGATTTTAAGTCCTTGAACTCGTGGCTCTTGTCGCGCGGGTCGATAAGTACGCGGCCGTTGTTGTCGGTCACGATCAGATAGCCGGTGTCGCCGAAGCGAATGCTGTCGGTGAGCTTGGCGAAGCCCTCGAGTGACACGTCGCCCTCGAGTACGCCGAGTACGTCACCGCCCGCGTTCTTCACGACTTTCGCGAAGGGGATGATCGCGCCCCCAGAGCCGGCCGCGCTCAGATACGGCGCGGGGCGCACCACGTGATCGCCGCCGGCATCCATCGCGGCCGTGTACCACGGGCGCACGCGCGGGTCGTAGTGGTCGCCGTTCATGGTTTCCATCGGCCATTGCACGTAGCCGCCCCAGCGCGTGCCGATGTCGAGATAGCGCATGGTGGGATGCGAATCGCCGAACGCCTTGAGCAGCGCGAAGATGCGTTGCTCGACGCCGCCATTGCTGTTCGGCGTCATCTTGCCGGTGTGCGTCAGGTAGTTGGTGATGCTTTCGTCTGCTGATTGCAGCTCGGGGGCCTGGCTCAGATACGTAAGGTTCTGTTCGACCTCGCGGAACGTTCCGTCTAGCGATTCATCGGCCTGCGTGATGCGGGCGCGGCTCGACTGCTCGAACTCGCTGACGGCCTGATGGCGTACGCTGAGCGCGCCCACCGTCGCAAGCGCCGCGACGCTGAGCACGAGGGCTGTGCCGAAAGCCAGGTTAATCTTGAAGCCGATCGAGCGCGACGCGATCATTACTTATCTTCCGATGATAGGTTGTCCGAAATCGGAGGCCGCAACACTGGCCTCCGGTGACTGATTAACGTCATCGCAGGCGCGGAGCTTGAACGAAAAAAAATTACTTCACAAAGTCCGCGTGGGGGTGAAGCGTTCGTGCGCACGACGTGCAGCGTGACCTGGCTCGAAGAGTGCGGCCGGCTGCGATGTCGGCTGGCCAAGGACACCTTGGAGGCCTTGCGCGAGCACTGGTAGGATCGAGGCCGCCTGGCGCCGCAGCTGACGGCGTGCCGCTTGTGATACCGCCTACGCTCGCCAATCAGGACAAGTTTGGGGTGACAAAGACCGGCCAGGCGACGCGCGTGGCCGGCTACACGCCGCGCGCCGGATGGTAACGCGGGCGCTCGGACGCCTGCTCGAGCAACTGCCGGATCTCGAGGAGTCGGCCCGCGGGCAGTTGGTGGCCACCTCGCCACACGCGTTCCGTCATACGTTTGACACGCAGTCGGCCGCGGCCGGCATGGCGATCGAGGTGCTGCAGCAGGTGCTGGGTCACGGCTCGCTGCAGACCCCCACCATCTACGTGAATGCCGAACCGCAGCGAAGGCGACAAGAGAGTGCGAAGTGTCACGCGCGGCCTGTCGAACGAAACTTGGAATAATGGCCGCAGTCTGACTGCTTCCTAGTCAGCCATCATCCCACGGTTGTCTAGCCGCCCTGAGGAGTCGGACGCACCTGTATGAATGATCCCGTGAGGAGAGAGATGACGACATACCTGGAACTGAAGGCCCAAGCGGAAGCCTTGGCTGCGGAAGTCGAGGCCGCGCGGCAGGCCGAATTTCAGACGGCCTTGGACGAGGTTCGCGCGAAGGTCGCCGAATATGGGATGACCGAACGGGACATCTTCGGCACACGACGGATGCGGTCGGCCAAAAGATCGACCCGCCCCAAGTATAGCTGCATGGCATCGTCGAAAGAACGGCGCGCAGCGACGTGCCATCGAAACTCGGTCTCACGGCACCTTTAGGTGCCAATACTGGCCATCGTCTGGCATATCGCGCATTGCGCTTCGTCGCAAGCGGCGGCTTTCAGCTCATCGACACGCTAAGCTCGATGCCGGCCGAGGAGTCACGTTTCGCAATGCCGGCACGCGCTTCGATTGTGATGGCAAGCTTGCTGACAGGAGACGACGATCAAATTTGCTTGCACCGTGGAGAAGTGAGGACGACATTCGGTCAACATGGACTTGCCCCTGCATGGCGCGACCTTTGACGCGCGTGCCTGCTGAGGCAGAGCACCTGCCGCGTATACTTTTCCATGTGCGTGTTGCACAAGGAGCCGCTATCGTGTGCCGTCGCGGTTCCCTGTGTCGATAGCGTATAACTCCTACGGTTATTCCTGATCGCAATGCACCTTGAAATGGGTCAGCACGGCTGGCCCGAATGCATTGCTGATCGCGACATCCACCGCATCGCGGCCGTATGCCATCAAGACGCGTCCGATACGCGGCGCATTGTTTCTCGGGTCGAAGGTCTGCCAACTGCCTCCCACGTAGGCTTCGAACCAGCCCGCGAAATCCATCGGCGCCGTCGCGGGCGGCAAGCCCACGTCACTGATATAGCCGGTGCAATAGCGCGCGGGAATATTCATGGCACGACACAGCGTGACACCTAGGTGCGCGAAGTCCCGGCAGACACCCTTGCGTTCGCGGTACGCTTCCCAGGCAGTCTTGGTGGGACGTGCGTGCCCGTAATCGAATTCGATATGCTGATGCACGAAATCGCAGATCGCCGGCACGGTCTCGCGCCCGGGCGCGCAATGGCCGAACAACTGCCACGCGGTGTCGACCAGGAGGTCCGTTTCGCAGTACCGGCTTCCCAATAGAAAGATCAGCGTATCGTGGGGCAGTTGCTCGACCGGATGGCCGCAGCTGTTGGCAGGTCGTGCTTCCATGACATCGGGCACGTTAAGGATTGCGGTTGTGTGAAACTTGACGTGTCCGATTGGGGCGACGGTGCGGCTGCACAGATTGCCGAACGAATCGCGATACTGGCTGATGGGCAGTGGCGGATCGGTGATGAGTATGTCGGCCACCACCATATCCCGCGCATGTGAGAAATGCGTGTGCAGCATCAGCATCAGCATCAGCATCATCGGCGTGGGCTGTGGGCACTCGTACGACAGTTCATATCCGACGCGCAGTTTCATGAAGCCTCCTTAACCAGAGCGATCTCGACCGCCGCTCCTCGCAGCCTAGCGACGCGCGCTTGGATATGCTCGGCAGAGCAGTAGTTGGAGCGAGGAAACGAAAGGGGGAAGTCAGTCGACGGGGCCCAACAAGACATCGATGGCGGCCTGCCCCGCGATTTCGGCAACCAGATAAGCCCATCGCTCGGTAAAGGGGCCGTGGCGCAGAGGGATGCGGCCTCCCCGTGCGCCCAGCACTTCGAGATTCGTGCCGCTTTTCACCTGGAAGGTCACATCAAAAGTGTCTGAAGTGGCTGGGGTCAATTCGACATGAATATCGAAGCCGCGATATGCGATGACCCGATGCATGACGGTCTCCTTCAGGATCTTGCAGACTAACACGAACTGCCCGGAATAGTTCGTCCGGCCCGGAGTCGCGTCTTCATGGCTGCGACCACCGGCTTGCCGGCAGGCTCGCGCGCTACACCGGCTCGAACGATGGTGCTCTATCGTACCGACTTGGAGATGGGTTGTACCGCACCCTGAGGTCCAGCGAATCCGTCCCCAGGAAAAACATGGAATACCCGATTTATATCACTCGCCTTGGTATGTACCGGTATCACGGCGCGCTACCGGATTTCCCAGAGGTGCAGGCAGAAGGCGACTCCTATGCGGAATTGCACGCGCTTGCCGCTAGGGCGATCGTCACCTGCTACGACAAGCAGGCACGTCTCATTCCTGCTCCCACCACCGACATGGTGATCCTGCAGGCCTCGGCGCTCGATACCGGCAAGGGAATCTGGCGATTCGTCGATATCGACCTCGGCGGGGTGCGGTCAACCAGCTTGCGCATCGAGCTATGCCTGCCGAGGCAGGTCGTGTACGACATCGATCGAATGGCGAAGGCGCTGGGCACCACACGCGAGGTGGCCGTGTCCTTGATGTGCGAACGCAGCGGCCATCCCGCGCGCGGCGTCGGACCCGATCGCTTGGCACCGGCCGCCTTGCCTGCCTTGCCGCTCATGTGACGTGTCGCTCGATCGGATGACGCGTTGCCCAAGCGGACTACCGGTTCATCACCGCGCGAGGTGTGTTCCAGCCGTTCGCCGCCCGCGCAGCGGCCGCGCCATGCGCAACGGAGAGTCGCGCTCAAGGAGAGGTCGTGTTGATAGGTCATTTTGCGCGAGGCAAGCGTTCCCCCTGGAACAATATCCTGCCGATTCGCGAGGAGTTCTTCGGCGATGAGCGGCTGGCGCAGCATGCGGCGAGCCTCGCGCATGCGCAAACGGTGGCGCCCCGTCAGACATTCGGGCCATCCCTGGTCCGGCGCCTGAAGCACAACGCAGATCACCTGCTGAAGGCCTATCGCAACACCGTGGTGTCGGATGCACTTGGCGAGCAAATCATGCCTGCTGCGGAATGGCTGCTCGACAACTACCACCTGATCGCGGAACAAGTGCGCCAGGTTCGTGAGGATCTTTCCCCGCGCTATTATCGCCAGTTGCCCAAACTCGACGATGGGCCGTTCGCAGGTTATCCGCGCGTGCTCGGCATCAGCTGGGCCTTTGTCGCCCATACCGACAGTCGTTTCGATCCTGAGGTGCTATGCCGCTTCATGCTGGCCTATCAGGCCGTGGCGCCACTGACGATCGGCGAGCTATGGGCGGTGGGGATCACGCTGCGGATCGTGCTGATCGAGAACCTGCGACGGCTCGCGGACCAGATCACCGACGAACGACAGGCACGGCTCGATGCCAATGCGCTGGCCGACCGTCTGCTCGGCGAAGGCGGGAAGGCGCGCGAAGCGGCCGGCCCGCTGATGGTGCGCCACGAATATGCGGTATCGCGCGACGCCTTCGCGGTGCAGCTGATTCAGCGCTTGCACGATCACGATCCGACCATCGCGCCCGTGCTGTCGTGGTTGCACCAGCAACTGGCGCTGCGCGGCACGACGCCGGACCGAATCGTGTCCGCCGTCAACCACGAACAGGGCGCGGCCAACCTGACCGTGCGCAACATCATAACCAGCCTGCGCTTGATCTCCGAGGTCGATTGGACCGAGCTATTCGAGCAGATCAGCCCGGTCGACCAGGCGTTGCGTCAGCATGCGGGGTTCTCGCTGATGGATTTCCCGACCCGCAACCGCTATCGGGACGCGGTCGAGGCGTTGTCCCGAGGTTCGCGGATCAGCGAACTGGAGATCGCTCGTCGGGTCGTTGCCGATGCGCAGGCGTGCGGCGCCGGCCGGGCGCCGGATGCCGAGGATGCGCCGGTCCGCGAGGCCGATCCCGGCTATCACCTGCTGGCCGGCGGCCGCGCCGCGCTCGAAGTGTCGATCGGTTATCGCGCGCCGCTTGCCCAGTGGTGGCGGCGCCTGACGCGGCGCACCGGCCTGGCCGGATATCTCGGCCGCATCGGCTTGCTTGTCGCGACCCTGCTGGCGGCGATCCTGGTTTGGCTGGCACGCGAGAAAGTGCCCGGCCCCTGGCTGGTCGGGCTTGGCGTGGCCGGCTTGCTGCCGGTGCTCGATGTGGCGGTGGCACTGGTCAACCGCGGGGTGATGCACGACATCGGCACTAGCCCGCTACCGGGACTCGATTTGCTCGATGGTATCCCGCCGACCTTGCGCACGATGGTTGCCGTACCGATGCTGCTGAGTTCGGAAGCAGCGCTCGCCGAGCAGATCGAGCGTCTGGAGATCCACCATCTCGCGAGCCCCGAGGGCGCGCTCTATTTCGCCTTGCTGTCCGACTGGGTGGACGCGCCGGTGCCTCGCCTCGATCGCGACGAGGCACTGCTGGCCGACGCGATGGCGGGCATCGATCGCTTGAACCGGCGCTACCCCGTGGTCGAGGGCGAGCCGGCTCGCTTCCTGCTGCTGCATCGCGAGCGCGTCTGGAACGAAAGCGAGCGATGCTGGATGGGTTGGGAGCGCAAGCGCGGCAAGCTCCACGAACTGAACCGCCTGCTGCGTGGTGCGCCCGATACTTCTTTTTTGGCTTCGCACGGCCGGCCGCCCAGCGTGCCGTCCGATGTGCGCTACGTAATCACGCTCGACGCCGATACGCGGCTGCTGCGCGACACCGTGTGCCGCCTGATCGGCAAGATGGCGCATCCGCTCAACCGTCCAGTATTTGATCCGGCCGGCCAGCGCATCGTGGAAGGTTACGGCGTGCTGCAACCGCGTGTGAGCGCCTCGCTGGCGAGCGGTGAGGAGGGATCGCTGTTCCAGCGTGTATCCTCGGGCGCGCACGGTATCGATCCCTACACGTCGGCCGTATCGGACCTCTATCAGGATCTGTTTGACGAAGGTTCGTACGCCGGCAAAGGCATCTACGACGTCGACGCGTTCGAGGCCGCGCTGGTCGGCCGTGTGCCCGACAACACGGTGCTCAGCCACGATCTGTTCGAGGGCATCTTCGCGCGGGCCGGGCTGGCCTCGGACATCGAGGTGGTGGAGGCCGCGCCGTCCCGCTACGATGTCGCCGCCGCGCGCCTGCACCGCTGGGCACGCGGCGACTGGCAACTGTTGCCGTGGCTGGTATTCGGCCATGGCCCCCTGCCGGCTGTCGGCCGCTGGAAGATGCTGGACAACCTGCGTCGCACGCTGACCGATCCCGCCTGGCTGTTCGCGCTGCTGGCCGGCTGGCTGCTGCCGTCGCAGCGCGCCGCGCTGGTGTGGAGCGCGTTCGTGTTGGCGACGATCGCGCTGCCCCTGTTGCTGCCCGCCCTGTGCGCGCTGCTGCCCAGCTGGCGTCGCGAGCATGTCAAGATGACCAGGCGCAGCCTGTTCCATGGCTGGGCCGTGCAGTGGTGCTTCGCCGGCCTTAGCTTCGGCCTGTCGCTCGTGATGTTGCCGCAGAAGGCCTGGTCGATGGGCGATGCGATCGTGCGGACCCTGTTCCGCGTGGGGGTCAGCCGACGCCATCTGCTCGAATGGGCCACAGCGGCCGAGGCGGCCGCGCGCGCCCGGCCAAGGCTGGCGTCCACCTACCTGCAGATGCGCGGCGGCGTGATGCTGTCGCTGCTCGGCGCGGCCGCGGTGCTGGCGGCTGGTTGGCGCTTTGATCGTCCCGCTGGGTGGCTGGTACTGCCCTTCGCGTCGGCGTGGCTCGCGGCGCCGGCGATTGCATACTGGCTGAGCCGGGCGCCGAGGTCGGCCGACGATCTGGCCGTGTCCCCCGTCGACGCGCGTCAGTTGCGGCTCGATGCGCGGCGCACCTGGCGCTACTTCGAGCGCTTCGTGACGGCCGACGACCAAATGCTGCCGCCCGACAATTTCCAGGAGGATCCGAAGCCCGTCATCGCGCATCGCACCTCGCCGACCAATCTCGGCCTGTACCTGCTGTCCATCGTCAGCGCGCGCGAGTTCGGCTGGCTCGGCACCCAGGATGCGGTGTTGCGGCTGGAGGCGACGCTGGGGACCATGGAGCGGCTGGCGCGCTATCGTGGTCATTTCTACAACTGGTACGACACGCGGGATCTGCAGCCGCTTGAGCCGAGGTATGTATCGAGCGTGGACAGCGGTAATCTCGCCGGTCACCTGATCGCGCTCGGCAATGCCTGCCGCGCGTGGGGGAATCAGGTGCATGGCGCGGGACGCGTGGCGATTTGCGCGGGGATCGGCGATACGCTCGCGCTGCTGCGCGAGGCCTTGGGCCGAGGCGGCGAGGCTCGTGGCATCCTGCGCGACGAATTCGAGCAGGTTGCCAACGAATTGTCGCTCGCCTTGGTGCTGGCCGGCGGGTCGGAGGGCGGGGAGGCGAGCAAGGCGGCGCCGCGCGCCACGCCGGCCTGGTCCGAGATCCTGATGCTGGTTGCTGCCGTCGCGGACGTCGCGCGCGCGCTGACGGACGAGGCGCAGTGGGTTGGCCGCGATCAAGTGGACGACGTGCTGTTCTGGGCCCGCGCGCTTGAGCAGGCCGTGCAGGGCCACGGTCGGGACGCGGCGCGTACGCCGGAGCAGGCTACCGAGTTCGACGCTCGCCTGCATGCGCTGACCGATGTCGCGTTGAGGATGGCCTATGCGATGGAGTTCGGTTTCCTGCTCGATCCGGTGCGCAAGCTGCTGTCGATCGGCTTCGCAGTGGCCGACGGGCGGCTCGATCCCGGCAATTACGATCTGCTCGCGTCGGAGGCCCGGCTGGCGAGTTTCGTGGCGATCGCCAAGGGCGACGTGCCGGTTCGCCATTGGTTCCGGCTTGGGCGCCTGGCCAGGCCGGTCGGGCATGGCGCGGTGATGATCTCGTGGTCGGGCTCGATGTTCGAGTACTTGATGCCGTCGCTGGTGATGCGGGCGCCGGCCAGCAGCCTGATGGCCCGCACCAATCAACTGGTGGTGCGCCGTCAGATTGCCTATGGCGACGGCCTGAGCCTGCCATGGGGCATGTCCGAGTCCGCCTACAACGCGCGCGATATCGAGCTGACCTACCAATACTCGAGCTTTGGTGTACCGGAACTGGGACTCAAGCGCGACCTGGCCCGGCATCTGGTGGTCGCGCCCTATGCCAGCGCGCTTGCGGCGATGGTCACGCCGCACGCAGCCGCGTGCAATCTCGAACGGCTGCGCGCGGCAGGCGCGGGTGGACGCTATGGTTTCTATGAAGCGCTCGACTACACGCCCGCTCGGGTGCCGGAAGGGCTGTCGCTGGTCGTGGTGCGCGCGTTCATGGCGCATCACCAGGGCATGTCGATCGTGTCGATCGCCAATGCCTTGCTGGGCGGTCGCATCCGCGCGTTCTTCCATGCCGAGCCGGCGGTCCGCGCCACCGAGCTGTTGCTGCAGGAGCGCGTGCCGGGCCGCGTCGCGGCCGCGCGGCCGCGCGTCGATGCGAGCTTCGAGGGCCGGGTCCGCGGCAGCGCTCGCACCGTGGTGCGACGCGTGCAATCGGCCGACGATCCCACGCCCGTCACGCACCTGCTGTCCAACGGCCGCTACGCGGTGATGCTGACGGCCGCGGGTTCGGGCTACAGCCGCCGCGACGATATGGCCGTCACGCGCTGGCACGAGGATGCCACGCGCGACGACTGGGGGAGCTACCTCTATCTGCGCGACCTCGACAGCGGCGTGGTCTGGTCGGCGGGCTGGCAACCCACGGGAGTGGTGCCGGACAGCTACGAAGTGAGTTTCACGGAGGATCGCGCGGAGTTCGTGCGCCGCGACGGCAGCCTGACCACCACGCTCGAGGTCGTGGTGTCGGCCGAGGACGACGCGGAGGTGCGGCGCGTCTCTCTGGTCAATACGGGTGCCCAGGCTCGCGTGGTCGAACTCACCTCCTACGCCGAGATCGTGCTGGCGCCGCCCGCCGCCGATCATGCGCATCCGGCGTTCTCGAAACTGTTCATCGAGACCGAGTACCTGCCTGCTGCCGGCGCGATCCTGGCCACCCGTCGCCCGCGCGCGCCCGACGAGCCACAGGTCTGGGCCGCGCACCTCACGGTAAGTGCGGACGAGACGCTCGGCCCGCAACAGTTCGAGACCGATCGCATGCGCTTCATCGGTCGCGGCCGCGGCGTGCGCCAGCCGTTTGCGCTGGCCGAGCCGCGCGCGCTGGCCGGCACCGCCGGCACCGTGCTGGATGCCGTGTTTTCGTTGCGGCGGCGCTTTCGCATCGAACCCGGTGCGAAGGTGAGCATCGCGTACTGGACCCTGGTCGCGGATTCGCGCGAACAACTGCTCGACCTCATCGACAAACATCGGGACGGCGAATCCTTCTCGCGCGCGGCGATGCTGGCCTGGACCCAGGCCCAGGTGCAATTGCGGCACAGCGCGGTAAGCCTCGACGAGGCGGCCCTGTTCCAGCAACTGGCCGGATACATGCTGTACAGCGACCCCTTGATGCACCCGAATTCCGCCACGCTGCTGCGCCACGTGGCGGCGGTATCGGCAGCCGGCGGGGTGGGCGCTTCGCCGCTTTGGGCGCATGGCGTGTCGGGTGATCTGCCGATCCTGCTGGTGCGGATCGACGACATCGAGCACGTCGCGATGGTGCGGCAACTGATCCGCGCACACGAGTACTTGCGCAGCAAGCTGCTCGCGCTCGACCTGGTGATCATCAACGAGCGCGCGGCCTCGTATGTGCAGGACCTGCAGGCGGCGCTGGAAGGCCTGGTACGAAACCGGTCGTCGCCGGAACAGGCTGGACGCGGCGCTGTGTTCGTGTTGCGCGCGGACCTGATGGCGGCGGCGGCACGCTCGCAGTTCCCCGCCGTCGCACGGGCGGTGTTCGCCGCGCGCAACGGCAGGCTGGTGGACCAGTTGCGGCGGCTCACCAGCGCGCCGCTGCCGAGCCGCCCGGAGTTCGCGCGTGTGGCATGGCAGCCGCGGGTGCTGCCGGCGACTTGGGGCGCGCAGCCCGGCGCCGGCCTCGAGTATTTCAACGGCATCGGCGGTTTCGCGTGCGATGGCCGTGAATACGCGGTGGTCCTGCAGTCTGGCCAGAGCACGCCGATGCCGTGGGTCAACGTGGTGGCGAACCCGGTCTGCGGCTTCCTGGTGTCGGCCGAGGGCGGCGGCCATACCTGGGTGACGAACAGCCGTGAGCACCCGCTGACGCCCTGGTCGAACGACCCGGTCACCGATCCGCCCGGTGAGGCCTTCTATGTGCGCGACGACGAGACCGGCATGCGCTGGGGACCGCGCGCCGGCCCGATCCACGACGACACGCCGGACGAGGCGCCCTATCTGGCGAACCACGGGCAGGGTTACAGCCGCTTCAGCCATGCGGCCGCCGGGATCGTCGTCGACTTGCTGCAGTTCGTGCCGCTTGCCGATCCCGTGAAGATTTCTCGCCTGAGCTTGCGAAACCTGTCGGATCGGCCACGCCGGCTGTCGGTCGCGGCCTATGTGGAATGGGCGCTGGGGCCGTCGCGCGGCGCGGCGGCGCCGCATATCGTGACCGAGCTCGATGCGGCCACCGGTGCCTTGTTCGCGCGCAACGACTGGAGCCAGGCCTATCGCGGCCGGGTGGCCTTCGCCGACCTGGGCGGCCTGCAAAGCGCGTGGACGGCGGACCGGCGTGAGTTCATCGGCCGCAACGGCGTGCTGGGTGATCCTGCCGGTTTTCCCGGCAGCATCGGCGTGGCGCCGCTGTCGGGTCGGGTCGGGGCTGGCCTCGACCCGTGCGCGGCTTTGCAGGCCACAGTCGATCTGGCGCCGGGCGAGACCGCCGAGATCGTGATGCTGCTCGGCGAGGGGGGCGACGTGACTGCGGCGCGGCAACTGATTGCGCGGTATCGGCATGCCGATCTCGACGCGGTGCTGGCCGAGGTGACGGCATTTTGGGACGAGACGCTCGGCACGATCCAGGTGGAGACGCCGGACCGCGCGATGGACCTGATGCTGAACCGCTGGTTGCTGTACCAGACGTTATCGAGTCGGATCTGGGCGCGCGCGGGCTTTTACCAGGCCAGCGGCGCCTATGGCCTGCGTGACCAGTTGCAGGACGGCATGGCGCTGGCGCTGGCCCGCCCGGCGCTGACGCGCGAGCATCTGCTGCGGGCCGCCGCGCGTCAGTTTCCCGAAGGCGACCTGCAGCACTGGTGGCTGCCGGAAAGCGGTAGTGGCGTGCGCACCCGAATCTCTGACGATCGCGTGTGGCTGGCCTATACGACCGCGCACTATGTCGAGGTTAGCGGCGATCGGGCGGTGCTCGATATCTCGATCCCATTCCTGGACGGCCGGCCGCTGGCGGACGGCGAGGCCGATGCATTCTTCACCCCCGGCATTTCGGAGAGCGCCGCCTCGCTGTTCGAGCACGGCGCGCGCGGCCTGGAGCAAAGCCTGGCGCTGTTCGGCGCGCATGGCCTGCCGCTGATCGGCACTGGCGACTGGAACGACGGCATGAACCGCGTCGGCGGGGCAGGGCGCGGGGAAAGCGTCTGGCTCGGCTGGTTCCTGTATGCGACGCTGGAGGCTTTCGCGCCACTGGCCGCCGCGCGCGGCGAGCACGAGCGGGCGCGGCGCTGGCATGCGCGCGCCGGCGCCCTGCGCGAGGCGCTGGAGAAGGAGGGCTGGGACGGTGCTTGGTATCGGCGTGGCTATTTCGATGACGGCACGCCGCTCGGCTCGGCTGGCGCCGCCGGATGTGCGATCGATTCGATCGCGCAGTCCTGGAGCGTGCTGTCGGGCGCGGCGGATCCGGCGCGTGCCGCGCAGGCGATGGCGGAACTCGACGCGCAGCTGATACGCGACGAGGAGAGGCTGGCGCTGCTGTTTACGCCGCCGTTCGACCGGGCGCCGGTCGATCCGGGGTATATCCGGGGCTATCCGCCCGGTATTCGAGAAAACGGGGGCCAATACACGCATGCGGCCAGCTGGTCGGTGCTTGCCTTCGCCCGCCTCGGCGACGGCGAGCGTGCCGCCAGCCTGTTCGCGCTGCTCAATCCGATCCACCGCAGCCGCACGCGCAGCGGCGCGAATCGCTACCGGGTCGAGCCTTATGTGATCGCGGCCGATATCTACTCGGTCGCGCCGCACCTCGGACGCGGTGGCTGGACGTGGTACACGGGCTCGGCGGGGTGGCTGTATCGGGCCGGAGTCGAAGGACTGCTCGGGCTGTGCAAGCAGGGCGACATGCTGGCGATACGCCCCTGCATTCCGCGATCCTGGCCGGGTTTTCGCGCCACGCTCCGTCACGGGGCCGCGTACTACGAGATTGTGATCGACAACTCGGCACCATCGACTCGCGGCCTGTCACATATCGTGGTGGACGGCGTGGGACTCGAGCCGGGCGCCTGCTCGCTGCGGCTGGTGGACGACGGGCAGCGGCACCAGGTGAGTGTGAGCCTGGGCTTGGACATCGCGCAGCCGGCGTCGCCGTGAAAGGGCTAGCCGGCGCGCGCCAGTTTCCCGCGCCGGTCAAGACACTGCTGCTTGCGAACATCGCGCGGCCGAGCGGACGACAGGCCCGCGTACCGAACTGCTCCGATCGCGTTCGCGCCGTTCATTTGCCCTGCTGGTCCGGCCGCGAGTAGCGCCACTTGCTGGCGTTGGAGTCGATGCTGGCGTCGTTGATGACGCGCTGTTCGGCCCGTTCGATATCGGCACGGGTCAGGGCGTCTCGCTGCTTCTGGCGTGTTTCCCGATCGCGTTGATAGGGCGAGGTGTGTGTGTAGGTTTTCATTATTTCTCCTGGGTGGACGGCTGCCGGGCATCGGCAAATCGCGTCGAGTCTGGCGCGGCCGATTGGACCCGGCAACTGGGTGGTGCATCGTGAAGCCAGTGGTGGAAGACTGGGGCGAGTGGAGTGGTGCCGCATGCGCGAACAGGCAGCGGCGAGTCGTGAGGGGATTCCGGGGCAGCATCGGCGCCGCCGCTGACAGGATGGATGCGGCGCGGCCCGAAGTCGGTACGCTGCCGCGCGCAGATGCCTACAAACGATGCAGATCGGGCAGCAGGCGGTCGAATTCGCGTTTGACCACGCCATAACATTCGCGCACGCGCTTCTCGAGCCCTGGCCGATCGAGCACCTCGATATGACCGTAGTTATAGCGAATCAGGCCGGCGTCCTGCAGCTTCAATGCCGCTTCCGTGACTCCCGACCGGCGCACGCCCAGCATGTTGGCAATCAGTTCCTGCGTCATCTTCAAGCGGTTCGACGGCAGACGATCGAGACTGAGCAGCAGCCAGCGACATAGCTGCTGATCGATCGAGTGATGGCGGTTGCAGACGGCGGTTTGGGCCATCTGCGTGATCAGGGCCTGCGTATAGCGTAGCAAGAGACGCTGCATCGGGTTGCCGCGCCGGAATTCGGCCTTCAGGATACTCGCTTCCAGGCGATACGCCTGTCCCGCGCTCTGCACGAGGGCTCGGCTCGGCGTGGTTTCGCCGCCCATGAACAGCGACACGCCGATCATGCCTTCGTGTCCGACCATGGCGATCTCCGCGGAAGATCCGTCTTCCATCACGTAGAGCAGCGAAACGATCGCGGTGGTCGGGAAATAAACGTGATGAAGCCTGCCACCTGATTCATACAGTGCCTTGCCCGATGGCATGTCCACGAGTGTCAGATGGGGTATGAGTTCGGTGCGCTCGGATTCCGGCAGGGCGGCCAGCAGTTGGTTCCGGTTGAAAGGCGAAGGGAGGTGCATGCGTCGCTCCTGAGTGAGCGGGCGCTTGGCAGACGATGAAGAGGCCGCTCGACCCGGGACATCGGTAGTCCGAACCATGCATCCTACCTTAATTGGCACCGGCGGGCGGCAAGGCTGCGGCATTTTTCCATCCCGGCGTGGTTTGGGTAGGGCTGGATACAAGCAGGCATCGGAAAGGAAAGATGTCAAACCCACCGGGGCGAGATACGCTTCCCGGCCGATGCGGACGCCGTGCAATCGGCGTTCACGAACCTGGTACGGGATCGGACGGACTTACCTGACCAAGGGAGGCAGGATGGGATGGTTCGCTTTCGACGCCGGATAGTTGCCGGCCGTCGGGATTGCGCCATGCCCGAAGTTTTCGGCACAACCTGCTTGCAAGTTTCCTGGACACGCTCAGATGACTCCTCTTTTCCTGTTTATATTCACGGCATGCACTCTGGTGGCACTCGATCTATGGGCCACGCCCCGACGCGGGATTCGCTGGCCGCGATATCACCCGATTCCCGTGTAGGAAAGCGGGTATCGACGGAGCTGGGCACCGCACGCGTTCAATCTTCCTTGGCCGGCATCTTGATGGCGGTCAAGGTCGCCCAGTGGCGCGATACTCGATCCGCGTGCGCATCGTACGTGGCCCTGTCGAATTCGGGGCGCTCCCGTGACGGCGGGATTCCATCCGTCTGGCAGCATCGAAGTATCGGAGAGAAATCATGAACAAGGACCAACTCAAGGGAACGGCCGAGAAAGTGAAGGGCAAGGTCAACGAGGCGGTTGGCAAGGCTACGGGCAATTTGAAGCGGGAGGCCAAGGGAGCTGGCCAGCAGGCGGCGGGCGAGGCGCGGAAAAACCTCGGCGACGCGAGGGAATCGGTCAAGAAGCCTGACTGATCAGCCCGGGACCTGTTCGTGTCGGATGCATGCTGCCGCGAGCAGGATCGGGCGTACTGCGAAGGAGGTCTGGGCAGGCCACAGTCTCACGGACATTCCCAAGCCGGTTAGCTAGTGCCGCTCAAACTCGATTCGTGAAAAGCCGCCGGCGGAGTCATGCCGACGAATCGGTTTATAAAAACATTTCGAAGTAGTCGAACAGATCCGTGTTGGCCGTTGCTTGCCTCGAATGCATGCACCACTTGATTTTCTCCTTTTTTGAGGCGTTGAAGAAGCACTCTGCAATGGCATTATCGTGACCATTCGATGCGCGTGACGACGCGGTTGAATACGCGACCAGATGGGCTAAGGTGTGGCTGACCGCTCAGTTTGGCCGATAGAAAAAGATCTGTAGCGCAGCCTTCAGCACGAATTGATAACATCGCGCGGAGCTACCGTCTCCGGTGCGTCGTTTCTTGGGCTTCCGTCACCGTATGTCGCCTTTCCCTTGCGGAGCAGGTTCCATCGCTTCATCGACCGAAGCCAACGCGTACTTGCACGCCAGCTTTGCTTCCTCCACGTCGGTCCCCGGCCCTTCATCGTCGTTGGGAGGAGGGTCAAGCATGTCCCGGAGCATCGTCTCGAGTTCCACCGTATCCCATGGTTTGCCCTTTTGCATTTTCTGTTTCATGTAGTGACGGATTTCCGAGTCTTGTTCCCGCGAGAGCGGAAGGTGTCGAAAGGTGCTGTTCGGGTTGGTGTCGATCATAATGTTGCTCCCAAGTCATGCTAGATTAGTACCGCCAGCGAAAATCCTGATCGTGGCGCCATCGAGTTCCCGGACACGCGCAATAAATTTCTAGCTGCGGAAGCTCGAATTCCGGATTCGCTCAAGGCGAATCAAAAGTTCATTCATTTGGAGTTCAAGCACTCGATTTCGCTCGAATTGTGCGCGCAGTTTCGTAAGCTTGGCCCGCCAATACGCCGGATCGTTCACTGACGATTTGTTGGCGAAAGCATGTTGTGTCCGCTCAAGCAGTTCAATCGCTCTCCTGATATGGGCCAACTCAAGCTCGACGTTACAGTACCAGCTCATGATCACCACCTTTCATTCGCGATTTGAAATTCTGGTTCGCTGTGCTGCGAGAGTGCGTGGCGGATTCTTGACATATATGGCGCCGAATCATGAGAGCAGCCACATTTTTTCAATTGCAGATGAGGGCAAGTGACGTGAATGGGGCAACGATATGCGCGGGGGCGGCGGAGATGAGGCGAGCAATCAGACAGCTAACATGCGCTCGGACAAACCCATTATCCCCGTATTCATCATTACGCATCGACCTAATTTAGCCGCGACTGTGAAGCGTCGCGCAGCGTGCGATTCGCCTCGTCGGGGGGGGCCTGCGTCGCTGGCGAAGCGTGAACCGATCAGGGGAGTGCCGGGTATAAACGCGTCAGCGTGGGCTTGGGGCGATGTCCGGTTCGACGGCAAGCCATGCAGGGTCGCCTCCGGACTCCGGCTCCTCGCGGGCGGCGCGTCAGGATCGGGATTGATCCGCCTGGAAAAAGCCTCGCGACGGGCCGGGGTTCATGAAATCAGATACCGATTCTGCGGCCCCGGTGCATATTGGCTCTGCGCGATCTCTAGCACCTTTTCGCGAAATTTGTCAAACACGACAAGCACCGAGCGCTCGTCGGACTCCATGCCAGGCTGCAAGCTGCCGAGTACCGCATCGTCGATCATGAAGCTGATTTCGCGCGAATTGTCGTAACCCCAGAAACACACGCAATGTCGGGCTGCATCGTAGCTACGGCTTGGATTAGGGAATTGAAGCATGTTGTCAGCTATCCGGACCAGTCCATCATGTAAAGGCGAAGACCGGCATCGTCACGCGTCGATGTCGAAAAGCGACTCGGGGCTGCGAAGCCGATCCGGCAGGACGGCGTCACTGCCGCTTCGAAGCCTCTTTCTTCAGTTTTTTTGCATCTTTTTTTTCCTTCGGGGTTCGGATAGCGACTTTCTTCTCCGATTTTTTGGTGTCGTGGGCCTTGCTCATGATTACCTCCTTGCATGGAAATCTCACATCGCATGCCGCGATGCCCTATCGCGTCGCGGCTGCGGCCAGGGTCTCGCATCCGGCGACCATTACCCCGGTCGCAACGAATTCGCTGGTCGGTCAGATCGGAACGGGCGTGATCTTGCCGTCCACGATGTCCTTGCCGAATTGCATGGCATCATCAAGTGCCCTCTCCTCGGTCGACGGCTCGCCGTTCGCGAAGATCGTCCTGTATCGCACTGCAGGCGCCGACGTGGGTGGAATGGTGTCGATCCGGACAATCGAGCCGAATCGTCTGGGTCCGGGCGAATGCGGGTCGCCGAACGGCGGGAACAGGCACTGGGAATAGGCACGAAGTTCGTGACCTCGGTAATCGATGGTGGGAATGGTGATGATCTGCTCCTGATTGAATTGCGATTTGTGCGGGAGTGTCCAGGGCGGCGCCGTGCCCTTGAATGGATCGGCTCAGCCAGCCTGCGCGTCCCGTTACCGATAAGCAAGCGAATTCCGGCCTGTCAAGGGAAATTCCAGATTCGAACGCGCATCTCGACGCGCGGTACGCAACGACAGCTGCGCCATGCACGTTGCCGCCGCGTACGGATGCTCCGCACCGGCGACAGCAGCACGCCGTCACCGGTGCCGTGCGTCGCCGCGTTCGCCAGGACGGACGATGACAGACGCACTGCGGAGCATGGTGATCGGGACGGCGCGGATATTGGACTACCGTTGCGTCGATCCGGTCCCGTGCGAGGGGACCCACCACCGTCAGCAGCCCCCTGTCCGGAGGAACCGTCGTGACCGGCAAAACCAAAGGCCGGCGTTTCGCCGGCTTCGACATCCGCCTTGTCATGCGGCTCTACGTTCTGTTTGAGCGCGTAGAGGTTGAACGACGGTATCGCTACATCAGGGCTTGGGTGGGACGTGCATTCCGGGCCGTTTTCGGCTTGCGCAGATGCGTTGCCCGGGCAGGCGGATGCGCGGGGTGGCCACGGAATCGGACCACCAGGCGAGACGCGCTGCCGGCATGCCGTCGTCAGCGGCACGCTCGTTGGCGCGCAGTTGCTGAGTCGCTTCCTCTCGTGCCAGGGACGTCGTCCAGTCATCGCTCATCGTGCTACTCCTTCGCATGCAGGCCGCATGCCTCAAACTACTCGCCGTCGGGACGGCAAGTCGGTACGTTGCCGTACGAATCTTTGAGAGCCTGTCGGACTGAGGTCGGTCGAAAAAAGTAGAGGCCAACGTTTCGTACAATTGTGAAACGGAGGCATGGATGAATCGAATTCCCAAGGCGGTCTACACGAGCGAATTTCGTGAGCAGGCAGTCAAGCTGGCGCTCAGTGAAGGTGTCGGTATTTCGGAGGCGGCACGGCGGCTGTCGGTTCCGCTCAAGACGTTGGCGAACTGGGTCCGTTTGGCTAAAGCGGGCAAGTTGCGGGAGGTCGGCAAGGAGCAGAAGCCGCAGACTGGGCTTGAAGCCGAGCTGGCACGCGTCCAGCGGGAACTGGCGGAAGTGGAGATGGAGCGCGATCTGTTAAAAAAATTCGCGACGTACTTCGCGAGGGAGTCGCGGTGAGGTACGGCGTGATTGAACAGATGCGACAGGACTATCCTGTGCCATCGATGTGCCGAATGCTGGGGGTTTCGGTCAGCGCCTATTACGCCTGGCGCAAACGCTCGCCGTCGAAACGGGCGAGGCAGGAGGCCCGGCTCGAAACGGAAATTCTCGCGGCCCATCAGCGCAAGCGCGAAAGCTTTGGCCCCGAGCGCCTGCAGGAGCATCTTGAGCGGCATGGTGTTCATGTGGGCGTATGCCGGATAAAGCGGTTGCGCAGGAAACTGGGCCTGCGGTGCAGGCAGAAGCGCAAGTTCAAGGCCACCACCTATTCAAGGCGCGATTTGCCCGTCGCACCGAACCTGCTGCAGCAGGACTTCGCCGTCTCGGCGCCTGATCAGGCCTGGTGTGGCGATATCACGTACATCGCGACCGACGAAGGATGCTTGTATCTTGCCGGCCTGAAGGATTTGTACAGCGGCGAATCGTTGGCTATGCGATGAGTGAACGCATGACGAAGGACCTGGTGATGCAGGCACTGTTTCGCGCCGTCTCGAACCGGCGTCCGAAGCCCGGCCTGATTCAGCACACCAATCGCGGCTCGCAATATTGTTCAGCGGCTTACCAGGAAATCGTCAGACAGTTCGGCAAGCGCTCGTCGATGAGCCGCCGCGGCAACTGCTACGATAACGCGCCGATCGAATCGTTCTGGGGTTGGCGAGCGGCAGGAACGTCGAGGCGATCCGAATCCACTTGATGCGATCGTTCGAGGCTTGCGGCGTGAGAGGGTTGACGGTGTTCATGAGCAGGGTCCTTGACTGAGGCTTGAAGGCCGCAAGCGCATATGGACCGCCTCGACGCCATCCGGCTGTTCGTTCGCGTGGTGGAACGCGGCAGCTTCTCGGCCACCGCGAAGGAGGCCGGCATCGGCCAATCGGCGGCCAGCAAGCAGGTGGCGTGGCTGGAGGCCTGGCTCGGCGCGCAGTTGCTGAACCGCTCGTCGCGCACGCTTTCGCTCACCGAGGCGGAGCGCGTGTTCCACGAGAGCGGCCTGCGGATGCTGGACGAGCTGGCCGGCCTGGAGACGCAGTTGAGCCGCGGCCGCACCGAGCCGTCAGGGCTGCTGCGGGTGGCGGTGGCGCCGCTGTTCGGCAGCCTTTCCGTGGTGCCGCACCTGCCGGCGCTCTTCGAGCGCTTTCCCAACGTGCGCGTGGAACTCGTGGCATCGGAGCGGCATATCAACCTGATCGAGGAAAACATCGACCTGGCGATCCGGCACGGCGATCTGCCCGATTCCTCGATGACGATGCAGGGCCTGGCCGAGAGCCGCCTGGCGACGATGGCGAGCCCGGCCTATCTGGCCCGTCGCGGCGAGCCGCGCCAGCCGGCGGAGCTGGCCGGCCATGCCTACCTGGTGTTTACCGGCGGCGGCGAGGCGCATGCGTGGACCTCCAGGAAGGCGAAGGGCCCGCCGCTCTTGCATCGGCCGGACGGCCCGCTTCGCGCCAACGACGGCGATTCGCGCGCTGTATCCGGCGCGGCGCAGGCGCAACGCTCGGCTGGACGTGTTCGTCGCGCATCTGGCCCAGACTCTCGCGCTCGACCTGCCGCGCGTCGGCGAGCCCTGATCACGGCCGCGCGATCAAGCCCGCGTCGCGCCCCGGATCAGAAACTCGTCGAGATCGCGGCCCACCAGCCAGCGCGGCCGCTTGCCCCGGCCCGACCAGGTCTGCCCGGTGGCCGGGTTGTAGTATTTGGGCCGCACCTTCTTGCGGCGCGCCTTGAGAAACCCACCGGCGCGCAGCAGTTCGAGTTCGCTGATGTCGAATTCCCTGACGTCGTTCGCGATCTGTTCGAGCCGGGCGCGTTTCTCGCGCAGCTTGGCCTCCTGTACCTGCCGATTGAGTTGGCCGAGCTGCCGCTGCAACTGGAGGATCGTCGGGTTGTTCATGTGGCGTGGGATGAGCGAGAGGTTGCCGGGCGCCGGTCGGGTGGAATCAGGTCAGCGTCAACTCCGTTTGGGCCCCCGGAGCGACGGGGCAGGGCGTTTCCTGCTGGGCGGCCAGGTGCACGTCCTGAAGCACCGCGAAGCATTCGGTCATCACGCGCTCGCGCGCGCGCCGGTTCAGCACCTCGTGATCCATCTCCACCAGCACCCGCGCCAGCAGCTGCGGAAAGCGTTCGAGCCGCTGGCGGCCGATGCCGAAGTGCATATAGAACTCGTCGAGCGCGTGATCCTGCGGGCTGAACAGCAGGCGCACCCGCACCCCGGCCGTATCGATGCGGCGAAACATCCGCTGCACCTGGTGGCTGGCATTGGTCGAGCACAGCGTGTCGTTCGACCACATCGCCACCACCCGCTGCACGCGCGCCGTGCCGTGGCGCCAGAGCGTGCGCGCCACCGGCACCAGGCTCAGCTCGCCGCGCAGCACCTTGCTCCATTTGTCGGCGCGGACCATCGAGCGCAGGTTGGCGCGCGGCGAGCCGCGCGGCAGCAGCGCGGCCTGCTGGATGGTGCAGCCCTCCGGCAGCAGGAAGCTGGACGGATTGACGAGCACCAGCCCGCGCACGGCCAGCGTGTCGCGCGCTGCCATCAGCGCCGTGTAGGCCCCCGCGCAGATGCCGAAGATCACCACCTGGCGATGGCCGCGCGTCACCAGCCAATCCACCCAGCGCGACAGGTCCGAGGCCATCGAATCGTAGGTGAGCTGGCCGGGCACGCTGAGCGCGGTGGCGCCGGTGCTGTCGCCGATCCCGTCGGCATCCACGCGCAGCGACGCATAGCCGTGATAGGCCATCTCGCGCGCCAGCTCCACGCCGAAGCGGCCGTCTCCGGCATGATGGGTGGCCGCGGTATTGGCGATCAGCAGGGCCGGCGTGCCGGCGTCGCGCGGCGCCACGGGCTCGCACAGGATGCCGGTGAGGCGCCCGTCGTCGGCCTTCACCGGTCGCTCGACGGCGCCGGGCACCGGAATGCCGGGATGCGCGGCGCCGTCGTCGGCGCCGGGCGCCGTGCCGATCGCGATGCGGGCCTGCGAGGACAGCCAATCGGCGGCCAGGTTCAGCATCGCCACCGGCGATTCGGTCAGCCAGGCGGGGCAGAGCGCCTGCAGGTAATTCGGGAATTCGATCGATTCCACCGCCACGCCCTGCGCCGCGAAATGCTCGGCCAGGGCCAGGCTGCCGTCGTGCTGCCCGCTGTGCGCGATCAGCACGCGAGCGGCCGACGATCGCGGCTCGCGGCACAGGTCGAACTCGCCGAGTCGATCGAGCCCCTCGGCGCTGAAGCGATGCCCGAAGATCTCGCGCACGTCGTGCGCCGCCACCTCGTCGCCGTCGTCGATGCCGGCCTTGCGCTTCCAGGTCTGGTGCAGCAGGTTCATTTCGCGCAGGAACAGGCGTGCCGACACCACCGGCGCGAACATCGCGATCGATTCCACCTCGGCCTGCCGCGCGGCGAGCGCGGCCACGGTCGCGCCAAGCCGGAAGCCGGCCAGCGACACGCGCTCGATCTGCGCGGCGCGCTTCAGCCAGCCCACCGCCTCCACCACCTCGGCCACCCAGTCCTCGGGGCGCACCCAGCCGCCGGTGTCGCTCGAATCGCCGGTGCCCAGATAATCGAAGCGAAGCACCGAGATGCCGCGCAGGGCCAGGCAGTCGGCGAACTGGCGCATCGCCTGGTGCAGCCACATCGCCTCGTGGCCGAGGGGATTGCAAAGGACGACCCCGTAGTCGCCGCGGGCGGCGTGCAGCCACCCGGCATGTCCGTTGAAAACGACAGGTTCCATTTTGGTGTGCGGTCTCTTATGGATGAATCTCTCTGGCCACTGACGGAAGCGCTTCGATTCGCACGGCGGTGCCCCCTCCACGATCGAATGCGCTCCTTGCCCCCAAGCCCGAATGCTTCGTTACGCGGTGCATCGGATGAATCCAGCATGCAATGTGGGCATGCCCGCGTTCGGTGCGCTTGCACACTTTGATCGGCGGGCCGAGGCGGGCTGTTGTCGGCACGCACGCGGCACCGTCGAAACGGCCGCAATCGCGTCGCGCGGCCGCGAGTGTTGGGCACCGAACGGTGCCGCGCCGGCCATGCTCTTACGTTGAGTCATGCCGTTCGCGCGCCCGCATTGCGGGCCTCGCCCGGGATGGCGCGTATCCCCCGTGAGACTGGAGCCCATCGATGAGCACACCCGACGCATTCGAATCCACGCAGGCCGCGAGCGCGGCCGAGGCCGCCGAGCTGCCGATCCGCCATGTGATCCTGGCCGGCGGCTCGGGCACGCAGCTTTGGCCGCTGTCGCGCGAGCATTACCCGAAGCAGTTGCTCAGGCTGCTCGGTGACGATTCGCTGCTGATGGCCGCCGCGCGGCGCCTGGACGGCATGCAGCAGGCCTGGCCGCTGGCCGAGGAGCTGGTGCTGGTGTGCGGCGAGAACCATCGCTTCATCAGCGCCGAGCAACTGGGCGCGTGCGGCAAGCCCGCGCGCATCGTGTTGGAGCCGTGCGCGCGCAACACGGCGCCGGCGCTGACCTTCGCGGCGCTGGTGAGCGCCGAAGGCGAGGGCGACGCGATCATGGTGGTGATGCCGGCCGACCACGCGGTACCCGACATCGCGGCGTTCCAGGCCGCGGTGCTGCGCGCCGCGCGCCACGCGGCCAACGGCGCGATCGCCGCCATCGGCGTGGTGCCGCGCCGCGTCGAGCCCGGCTATGGCTATATCCGCATGGGCGCGTCGCTCGGCCAGGACGGCGCCTTCGCGATCGACCGCTTCGTGGAGAAGCCGCGCCGCGAACTGGCCGAGCAATACGTGCACTCGGGCGAGTATCTGTGGAACAGCGGCGTGTTCGTGCTGCGCGCCTCGGTGTGGCTGGCGGCGATCGCCACCACCCGCCCCGATATCCTCGCGGCATGTCGGGCGGCCCTGCGCAACGGCGCCGACGATCCGGTGTTCGTGCGCCCGGCCCGGCAGGAATTCAGCGTGTGTCCCGACGACTCGATCGACTATGCGGTGATGGAACGGCTGGCCGAATGCGCCGAGATTTCCGGCGTGGTGGTGCCAATGGATGCGCCGTGGTCGGACGTGGGCTCGTGGGATGCGATCTGGGAGATCCTGCCGCGCGATGCGGCCGGCAACGTGGCCCAGGGCCGCGTGATGTTCGAGGGCACCGCGAACACCTTCGCGCATTCGCAGGGGCGCCTGATCGCCTGCGTGGGGCTCAACGACATGGTGGTGGTGGAGACGGCCGACGCGATCCTGGTGGCCGATCGCAACAACGCCCAGCAGATCAAGGCGGTGGTGTCGCGGCTGCGCGCCGAGCGCGGGCCCGAGGCCGACAACCATCGCAAGGTGCATCGGCCCTGGGGGCATTACGATTCGATCGATTCGGGCGAGCGCTTCCAGGTCAAGCGTATCGTGGTGAAGCCGGGCGAAAAGCTTTCATTGCAGATGCATCATCACCGTGCCGAGCACTGGGTGGTGGTGAAGGGCACGGCGCAGGTCACACGCGGCGAGGACAGCTTCCTGCTGTCGGAAAACGAATCCACCTATATCCCGCTCGGTACCGTGCATCGCCTTGGGAACCCCGGCAAGACGCCGCTGGAGATCATCGAGGTGCAGTCGGGCACCTATCTGGGCGAGGACGATATCGTGCGCTTCGAGGACAACTACGGCCGGCTGGTGTGAGCGTTGGCGAGCCCGGGCTTCCGGGCTTCCGGGCTCGCGGCCATCGGGCCTTTCGGCCTGGCGGCCGCCGCCGCGTTACAGCCCGTAGCTGTTCATCAGCCGATACAGGGTGGCGCGCGACACGCCGAGTTCGGTGGCCACCTCCAGGTGCCGGCGCCGATGGCGCAGCAGCGCCGCCTCGATCAGGCTCTTCTCGGCGCGTTCGCGCGCCTCGGCCAGCGTGATGGGATGCTGCTGCGCGGAGTACCGGTCGAGGCCGAGATCGGCAGCCGAGATCAGCCGGCTTTCCGCCATCACGATCGCGCGGCGGATGCGGTTGATCAGCTCGCGCACATTGCCCGGCCACGGATAGCCATACATCGCTGAGATCGAACAGGCGGTGAATCCGCGGATCTTGCGGGCGCCATCGCTATGGAATTTCTGCAGCACATGATTGGCGAGCAGCTCGATATCGCGGCCGCGCGCGCGCAACGGCGGCTCCTCGATATGCAGCACGCACAAGCGATGGAACAGATCCTCGCGGAACTGGCCGTTGCGGATCGCCGCTTCCAGGTCCACATGGGTGGCCGACACCACGCGCACGTCCACCGGAATCGACTCGTGGCCGCCGAGCCGCTCGATCCAGCCTTCCTGGAGAAAGCGCAGCAGGCTCGCCTGGCTTTCCAGCGGCATGTCGCCGATCTCGTCGAGAAACAGCGTGCCGCCGTGCGCGGCCTCCACCCGGCCCACGCGCTGCTTGTTGGCGCCGGTGAAGGCGCCGCGCTCATAGCCGAACAGTTCGGACTGCAGCAGATGATGGGGAATCGCCCCGCAATTGATCGCGATGAACGGCGCCTTGCGCCGCGACGACTGCTTGTGGATGGCGATCGCCGTCAGCTCCTTGCCGGTGCCCGATTCGCCCGACACGAACACCGACGCATCGGTATTGGCTACCTTGCGGATGGTGCGGAACAGCTGCTGCATCGGCTCGCAGGTGCCCACCATCGCATGGCCCACACCGTTGGCCGCGCCGGCCTCGGCGGCCGGCTCGCTCTCGCCGAGGCTCACCATGCCGTAGGCGTGGCTGACCAGGTAACCGATCATTGTGCGAGTGAGCGGGCGCTTCACGTAGTCGAAGCAGCACTGGTGGATCAGCTTGCGCACCTCGGGCTCGGCCAGGCGCGCGGGATCGACGAGGGCGATCCAGCCGATCTGCTTGTGGCGCAAGAGCGGTTCCAGCGCGGCGAGGTCGCGGGTCTTGAAGCTGTCCACGTCGATGATGCCGGCGTGCGCGGCGGCGGGGTTTTCCAGCTTGCGCGCGTCGTTCGCGGAGCTGGCGCACAGCACTTCCCACTGTTGCTCCCGGAGGTAGGCCACCAGGGTCGCGTCGGAAAGGCGCGACAGGTAGATGCACGGGCGCGCGGGCTGGGCCTGCACCTGCTCGCTCGATCGCGTGCTGGCTTCCGGCGGGGCCGAAGTCCGGAAAATCGGGGAAACAACATAGTGTGGTTCTTGCATATCGCCCTCGTTGAGTAACCGCGCCTGAGGTGTGGCAGGCGGCAGGGATACAGGCCGATGATGAGGTTCGGCCCGCCGGGCATGACCCGTCCGCAGCCGACACATCCATTTTCGAATGCTTATTGAACACTTCCGTTGCTACTCCGTTCGCTCGTCGCTCGTCGCGGTTTCCTCGTCGGCCTGCGTTCGTGCCTGCGCCAGCAGCGTGTCCCGATACAGCCTGCGCCAGCGGGACAACTGGCTTGGATTCACACCGTGCTGCTCCGCCACCGCCTGCAAGGAGGTGACGGGATCGAAACTCTCGCGCACGATTGCCCACTTGCGCTCCTTCGTCCAGCGTCGACGACGCTTCGCCGCTTCATTCATCGGTTCAACCAGGCCTCGATCAGGAGAACTGGGGATCACAGTGATTGCACGGCCCGACCGCTTCAGTTCGATACCGCACACGGCGCGGCGCATGGCCGTGGCGCGCGCATCGAGCGATATGGATCGAGGCAGGGTGCGCAGCGGCGCCAGGCACCCCGCGCGACGCTGCGTCGTTCATTGGTCGGAATGCCGTCGGCCCGCCCCGGACGACACCGGGGCCGACGGCGTGGCTCATGCGATCCGGACCAAGCCAGGAATCCGGCGAAATTCGACGGAATTCGGCTTGCCGATCGCGGCGCTTTGATTGTTTTTGGTATGAGATATTCTAAGTCAGAAATCTGACTTGCCATGCCATCGACGACCGTGGCGAAACCCTCGCGGTTGCCGGCGCCGTCATCGGTCACCGGTCGAATCACCTTCGCGCGTCAGACCGCGCGTGGCCTGGCCCGGCGCCACGAGAATCCGAACATCAGTGCCATGCCGAGTGCGGTGCCCCACATTGCGGTTGTCATGCGGTACCTCCTATCTGTGAAGAAAGCGTGTGCGGGATCGCGTGTCGCGATGCCCGCGCGTTCGTCTCCGTCGGGGCCCGTCAGCGGCTCGCGTCGCGTTGGGAAATGGGGGGTAGCGCCACTTGGTTGCATTCGAGTCGAGTGTGGCGTCGTCGCGCCGCCGCTGCTGCGTGCGGTCGATGTCGGCGCGTGCGTTGTCGTCGCGCTGCTTCTGCCGGATCGACCGGTCGTGCTGATCGATCGTGCGGTGAGTGTAGGGTGCCATGGATCCTCCGGATACCAGCGGCGTGGCCGTCCGGCGCGCGTCTTGCGCATCGGAATCGGTACCGCCCTCCCGGGCCATGATGAGCGGCCCGGTGCGGCGAGTCGGTACGCTGGCATGCAATCTCGGCGAGTGTCGTGCGCGGGGCCAGGCCGCGGGGCTAGGGCACATCGCGCCCGGGCAGCAGCCGGTCGTACTCGCGTCTGACGACGCGATAGCATTCGCAGGCGCGCTGTTCCAGGCCCGGCCGGTCGAGGACCTCGATGTGTCCGTAGTTGTAGCGGATCAGGCCCGCGTCCTGCAGCTTCAGCGCGGCCTCGGTCACGCCCGAGCGACGCACGCAGAGCATGTTCGCGATCAGTTCCTGGGTCATGCGCAGCTGGTTCGACGGCAGCCGGTCGAGGCTCATCAGCAGCCAGCGGCGGAGCTGCTGATCGATGGAGTGGTGACGGTTGCAGACGGCGGTCTGCGCCATCTGCGTGATCAAGGCATGCGTGTAGCGCAGCAATGCGCGTTGCAGCATGGCGCCGCGCCGGAATTCCAGCAGCAGGATGCGCACGTCGAGCCGGTACGCATGCCCGGCGCTCTGCACGATCGCGCGGCTCGGCGTGGTGTCGCCGCCCATGAACAGCGCACGCCGATCATGCCTTCGTGCCCGACGATCGCGATTTCCGCCGATGCGCCGTTTTCCATGACGTACAGCAGCGACACGATCGAGGTGGTCGGGAAATACACGTGGGGCTGCTTCGCGCCGGATTCATGAAGCACCTTGCCCAGCGGCATCTCGACGTGCGTCAGATGGGGGGGCGAGGTGCGCGCGTTCGGCGTCCGGCAGCGCGGCGAGCAGACGGTTGTCGATGAGGCTGGGGGGAGCGTGCATGCACCGGTCCTGTTCGAATGCCGGATTGACTGGCGGAAGCCTGCACGAGCCGCGCGAGGCAGGAGGGGGCCGCGCGTGGGCGGCGTGGGTGGCGTTTGCGCGCCGTGGCGCGATGGCATCGCGCGTGGCGATCGACCGTCGCGAGACGCGGGAGGATCCGCCGAGGCACGGGGTGGACGGGGCCGTGCGATTGTCGTGGCACGGCACGCATCCTGCGCGTGCCCCGACGCGCACACTGCGCCGACGAGAGGCAAAGCTGATGCCAGTATGCGCCCGCCGCACGCGTGAACTCTGTACGGTGTACGTGGCGGTGACGGCGAGGTCGAGGTCGAGGCGGTCGTCTCGCTCGCCTCAGTGTCGTCGCGAGCCGTTCATTGCGGCGTGTCCGGTGCGACCGGCGGACGCGGCTCCCCGGCAGGCGTCGCATTCGGCACGAGCAGCGTCACGATCTCGCGAAACTGCCACGCGCAGCGCAGTGCGTCCTCGCGCGAGTTCATGTCGATCACTTCGAACAGGCCCACGAACGCGCCGAGAAAGGCATCGGAGAGCGGCGTGGGTCGCCCCGCCACGCGCAGATGCTCGGCATACGCGAACACCTGCTGCATGAACTCGATCTGGGCGGTGGAGAAGTCGTCGTCGCCGATCGGCGCGGGAATGGCCGCGAGGGCCTGTCGGGACAAGGATGCGGGAAGGCGGAAAGACGCAATCGGATCGCTCATGCATGGCTCTGGATGGATGCACGAACGCGACGTGCGCGCGAAGCGGTGAGGCAGGCGGCCATGCGCGAGCGTTTCGCCCATGTCACGCACATTCGGCATGGCGGACGGCGCATTTTGATTTTCCCGATTTGAATACAGAACGTCAAATGCATTTGACACTTTTTTGATTGCCGGCCCGTGCGATTCGATCGGCAGGGAGGATTCGATGAAGGGATGTGCCCGGTGCGCGGGGCGGGCCACGCCTGCGTAGCGATGGCGATGGGGCTGCCGGTGGTCATGGCAAGCCGTGCGGCGCGCACGGGCCCGCAGTGCCGTCATGCGAGTGCCATCCACGCCTCGAGGCGACGATGCGCGCATCGAGCGCGGGAATCGGTACGCCAACGTACGAAGGGCGTGTCGCGGCCGTCCGGGTGCGCATGTGTCGCGCCGGGCAGGGGGCCTACTCGGGAGATGGCCCTGCCGGTTTCGCGGCGGGCGGTGTCGGCCCCTCGGGGGGAGCCGGCGTCGCGACGATTTCCCGAAACCGTGCCATGCAACGGGTGGCGTCTTCGGGGGAATTCATCTCGACGATTTCGAGCAGGCCGACGAATGCGCCGAGAAAGGCCTCGGAGAGCGGCGTGGTACGCTGGTAGACACGCAGATGTTCGGCGTGCGCGAATACGTAGCGGGAGAAGTCGACGAGGTGCGCGGCAAACGCTTCGTCGTCGATCGGCGCCGGGACGATCGCGAGTGCCCGCTGAAACGTGGGCGTCGGAATCTGGAAATACGAGGCCTTGTCGTTCACGCATTCGCCTGGTCGGATGCATGATCGCGCGTGGGACGTGAAATGCACGTTTCGACCGGCGCGACCTGTGCTATATATGTCCGGCAAATCCGGATCGAGCTGACTGCGCAGGTATTCTCCACGATCGCAGCCATCTCGTCAAATGAATTTGACACCTTCTCAGTTCGCGACTCATGCAATTCAATTGGCAGGAAAAGTTTGACGAGTTGAAGCGCAAGGGACGATTTTCCAGCGACGCGCAACTGGCGGAAAGTCTTGCGCTGACGCGTGCGCAGATTTCGGCCTGGCGCAACGGCAAGAGCGATCTCGGGGTGTTGACCAAGATCCGGATCCTCGATGCGCTCGGTCACGACACACTGCGCTCCACCGTGTTGAGCCTGCTGCCGAGCAAGCACTACGAAGAGCACGCGAAGCTGCAGGCGCAACTGATCGAGCGCGTCAGACGCCACGAATCCGAGCGCGATGCACCACCGGCTTCCGGCGATGCCGGAGCGGACCTGAATCACCTGCTGGCCGCGCTGCCCGCTGACGAGCGCCGTCGCATCGAGCCGCACCTCACGCCGGTCACGATGCTGCTCGGCCATGTCGTCTACGAATCGGGCGACCACCTCAGCCACGTCTATCTGCCCACGACCGCGATCATCTCGATGCTCTACGTCATGGAGAACGGCGCGTCGGCGGAAATCGCCGTGGTGGGACGCGACGGCCTGGTGGGCGTGGCGCTGTTCATGGGGGGCGACACGATGCCGAACCGCGCGATCGTGCAGAGCAGCGGCGCGGCCTATCAGCTGAGCGGCCAGATCGTGCGACAGGAGTTCGCGCGCGGCGGTGCGCTGCAGCGCCTGTTCCTACGCTACACGCAGGCGCTCATCACGCAGATGGCCCAGACGGCGGTCTGCAACCGTCACCACTCGATCGCCCAGCAGTTCTGCCGCTGGCTGTTGCTGAGCCTCGACCGGCTCGATTCGAACAACGTGCGGATGACGCAGGAACTGATCGCCAACATGCTCGGCGTGCGGCGTGCGAGCGTGACCGAGACCGCCAGGAAGCTTCAGGAAGCGGGCCTCATCCGCTATTCGCGCGGCGTGATCGAGGTGATCGACCGTGCCGCCCTGGAGCGCTATGTGTGCGAGTGCTATCTGGTGGTACGCCAGGAGAGCGAGCGGCTGCTCAGGCAGCGCTGATTTCGTGCCGGGCCAATCGTCAGGTGGACTGCCCAGGGAATACTAGACGCCGCTGGCCTATGATTGGACTGCCCAGAGCACACTAGACACCCCCGACCCTCACGCCGCAGCCTGTTCAAAGGCCTCGGGACTCAGGCCGCCAAGATGACTATGGCGACGGGTTCGATTGTAAAAGACCTCGATGTAGTCGAAGACGTCGGCACGCGCCATATCCCGGGTTTTATAGATACGTTTGCGGATTCGCTCTTTCTTCAGGCTGCTGAAAAAGGATTCCGCCACGGCATTGACGCTCCTATGTCAAGGGACGCGCGTCGAATCGGCCAGATCGGCCAGGATGAGCGGGTACAACTCCCTCACGATATAGCGCTTCAGGCAGCGATGAATTTCCTTGTTCGACATGCCTTCTTTGGTCCGGCGCTCGACGTAAGCACGGGTCCGAGGATCGCTTCTCATGCGCACCATTGCAATGGTCCACAAGGCATTGTTTGCAGACCGGTCGCCACCTCTGTTCAAGCGATGCCGGACCGTTTTGCCAGACGATGCCTGCAACGGGCTCGTGCCACAAAGCGCCGCCAGCGCAGCCTCACTTTTCAGGCGTTCGGGATTGTCGCCTGCGACGGCGACAAGCACTGCAGCGGTCTGTGGGCCAACACCGAATCTGTCACGAAGCCGGCTAGCGTGTTGGCTGGTCAGGCGATCAAGCATGGCATCGAGCGTATTGAGCTCCTCTGTCAGCGCCAGCCAGCGCTTGGCCAGCAAGCGCAACGTGGTCGTCAACGTTTGCAACATGGGCGTGTCGCCCAACGAGCGCAGGCGGGCACAGCTCGCAACGCATTCCGCCGTCTTCGTTTTCAGAAGGCGTTCGCGAATTTCCTGTGGCGCGCTGACCAGTAAAGCGCGCAACTGATTGATGGCTTGCGTTTTCGCTTTGACCGCGCTGCGTCTGGCAACGGAGACGGCGCGCATTGCTTCGGCAGCGCCGGACTGCTCCTTGGGAACAGCCGTTGCTCTGCCAGAAAGAACCGCGCGGGCGGCGTTTTCCGCATCAGTGGGATCGGACTTTCCTCGGGACCGGCGCATCGCCCGGTCAGGGCGATTGACTTCCAGCACCTCAATCTCGTGATCGCGTAGCACGCGGGCCAAACCCGCGCCGTAGGTGCCGGTCCCTTCTACGCCGGCGCGGCGCAGATGACCGAACGAATTCGCCCAGCTCACCAGGTTGAGATACCCTGCCGTATCGGTCGATACCGACAGCGTTCCAAGAAGTGTGCCCGTCTCGCTAATCACAGCCCCGACATGCGCATCCAGATGCGTGCCGACGCCCAGAATCACTTCGTTGTTTTGTTCCATGCGTGTTTTCGTCGTAGTGGGCGCATCGCCAACCCCACTCGCAGGACAGGACACTCACGGTGCAGAACAAAGCTCCTATCAGGTCACAGACGGTGAGCCCGGCAACGCTCGGGGAACGCCGGAATCCGATCGACAGGTCAACGCCAAGGCAGCTTCGCCAATCCCAGCACGGGTCAGATCGATCCGACGTTCAGAGGCGATCTTAGACTGAGTGTCCCAGCAATTGCCGCGCCGACTCATCGAAGGCTCGAGCTTGTGTGATTGGCAGAAGCGACGCCATTCGTCACTGCCGTATTGACTCCCCTGGACGCCCTTCTAAAGGTCAAGGGGTAAATTGGGTCTGGGCGATCTGGCGGTGGCGTTGCCGGATGGCGTAGAAGACCTCTCGCGCGATATAGCGCTTTAGGCAACGGATCGCTTCAAGCTTTGAATGGCCCTCGCTGACGCGTTTGGCAACATAGGCTTTTGTGCGATCGTCGGTTCGCAGGCGACCGATGGCGATGATGTGCAGGGCGCTGTTGGCCGCACGATCCCCACCTCGATTCAGTCGATGTCGTGTCACCTTGCCGGAAGACGCCGGGACGGGACTCACTCCACAAAGGGCCGCGAAGCTGGCCTCTGACTGAAGCCGGTCGCTATTGTCGCCAGCGGTCAGTAGCAGTTGCGAAGCGGACTCGTAGCCAATCGAATTGCGGGAGACCAGATCGGGGGCGAGTTCATCGACCAGGGCCGCGATCATGACGTCGAGGTCGGCGATCTCGTCGTGCAACTCGAGATACCGGCGCCCCAGTGATTTCAATGCAATCCGGTTGGCAGAGATCAGGTTCCGATAGTCAGACAGATCGGGACGCCATGCGGCCAATGTCCGGATGAGTTGCATCCGGGTCATCTTGCGCAGCGACTCGCGTAACTCGTCAGGCGCGCTGACGATGGTATTGTGGATCAGTTGCAATGCAACGCGCCTCGCCGAGATAGCAGTCTTCCGGCAGACTTTCAGAACGCGCAGCGATTCAATCATACCGTCACGCGTCTTGGGCGTGACTGTCCGCACACCAGCAAAGGCAGCGTGCGCCGCGTTGCACGCGTCCAGCGTGTCGTCCTTACCGCGTTTGCGCCGGTCACTCTTGTCCGGTGTCGTGACCTCGAGCACTGTGACGCGGGCTTGCTGAAGGTAGCGAAGCAAGCCTGCTCCGTATGAGCCCGTGCATTCGACGCCAACCCGGGCAAGCTCACCGAATGAGCGCATCCAAAGCAGCATCTGTTTGTAGCCATGCCGCGTGGTAGGGAAGCATTCACTGCCGAGCAGACGATTGCTTCGAATGGAACAGGTGATCGCGCGCAAAGACCCCGACCACCAGACGAAGGACCAGTACTTCATTCTGGCGGATGGAAGCGGTACCCGATGGCTCGCGCATCGGTACGACTACCAGCGCGAGCGTTGAACGAACAGATCTGCCAATCCCTCGTGCCCGCGATGCGTGCCGGCCAAGCTTCGTCCACGAGGCGAGACTGCAATCTTCAATCAGCTAACTAATCGAACTTGACCAGATCCTTGAAAATTAGGTGACCCCAGTGCTTTCCGCGTGCATGCACAAGCCATCCGCCTTCCGAAAGGCCGCCAAGTTGGATCGGTGCGAAACCGAGATTTTTAGCAAGCTCACCGATCTCCGCTGCTGCGGCAGCATCGTCGCTCGCCAGAAACACGACTCTCCTGCCTCCATGCACAACCGGGTCCTGGTCCAGGACGGCAGCAACCAGATGGTTGAAGCCTTTCACCAGGCGGACTCCGCTGAACGCCTTCGCAACGAAGGCGGAGGACGGAAGGCCGCCCAGTTCCTCCGGCGGGATTTGCGTGTTCATCGCGTCGATGACGGTCTTTCCCTTCCAGTTCGGCAATGCCTTCGCGACTTCCGGGTGCGACTCGAAATGAAGTGCCAGAAAGATGATGTCCGCCTTGAGGGCTTCCGCCAGGGTTCGGGGAATGATCGTGGGTCCGATCGCGCCCGCATCGGCTGCGAAGCTTTCCGGATCACGCGTAGTTGCAACGGCCACTTCGATGCCTTTTCGGGCGAACGCTCTCGCAAGTGCGTGACCAATCTTCCCAAAGCCAATGATTGCGTAACTCATATGTTTCTCCTTCGTTTACCGGCGCGGTCAGAGCCTGTAGCCGCCGCTTGCTTCAATTGTTTGGCCGGTCACCCAATGGCCTTCATCGGAGGCTAGGAACGCCACGACGGCGGCGATTTCCGAAGGTTCGCCAACGCGGCCCAGCGCGATCTGGGCCTCGATCGCCTTGACGAGTTCTGGATTCTCCCGTATGGCAGCATTCGCGTCCGTTCGCGTATAGCCCGGTGCTACGGCATTCGCGGTGATGCCACGCGGCCCCAACTCGATTGCAAGCGTATGGGTCAAGGTGTTGATGGCCGCTTTCGCCATCGAGTAGACAGGCGCTGCCGTCACGGGCTTCGTTGCAGCAGCGGAAGAAATGTTGATGATGCGTCCATCATCGGGGAGGCGACCTAGAGCGGCCTGAATGATGAAGAAGGGCGCGCGGGCGTAGACCGCCATCAGGGTGTCCCAACTCTGCGGCGAAGCGTCCTTGAAGCCAACCCAGCCGGAATTGCCAGCATTGTTGACCAGAATATCGAGGGTGTTGCTTCCGTTGCGCCTCGAGAACTCGTCGTCGAGTCTCTCGAACAAAGCCGGGACGGCCGCCGGATCAACGAGATCTGCGCGGACTGCGAACGCGGTGCCTCCTTCTTTTTCGATGGCCGCGATCGCCTCATCAGCGCCGGATTTGCTCGCGTTGTAGGTCAGTGCCACTGTCGCACCGTCCTTTGCAAGACGTTCGGCGATCGCGCGGCCGATGCCCCGTGATGCCCCGGTAACGAGCGCTGTTTTGCCCTTTAGTGGCTTTAGTGAATGCGTCATTTGATTTTTTTCCGTTAGAGTTGTGCCAGCCCACCGTCAACGGCGACCTCGCTGGCGGTCATGAAGCTGCTGTCCGACGAGGCGAGAAAGGCGGCCACCGCCCCGATCTCTGCCGGATCGGCCATACGCTGGAGTGGCGTCATCGCACCGTAGGCTTTCTGGCCCTCTTCGCCCAGCGCCTGCTTGGCCAGTTCGGTCGCCGTTGCCCCGGGCGACAGCACGTTGACTCGGATGCCGGTGCCTTTCAAGTCCTCCGCCCAGGTCCGGGCGAGGTTGCGCACCGCGGCCTTGCTCGCGCTGTAGACCGTGAATCCCGCGGCTCCCGTGGTGCCGGCGCTCGATCCGGTCAGAATGATCGAAGCGCCTGAGCTCATCAGCGGCAACGCCTTTTGGACCGTAAAGATCGTCCCCTTTACATTGGTGTCAAAGGTATCGTCGATGTGCCCGGCGGTGATCTGGCCGAGAGGAAGCGGACTTCCCGCCCCAGCGTTGGCGAAGACGATGTCGAGGGTTCCGCGCTCGGCCTTTACCACCGCGTAGAGCCGGTCGAGGTCAGTCAGTTCGAAGACCGAGCCCTTTACAGCGCGGGCATTGGGACCGAGGGCAGTCACAGCGGCATCGAGCGCTTCCTGCCGGCGACCGTAGATGAAGACGAAAGCGCCTTCCTCGATGAAGCGCTTTGCCGCAGCGAAGCCGATGCCAGTAGCGCCGCCAGTGACGACGGCGGTCTTTCCATTCAATCTGTTCATATCGTGCATCCTTCGAAACGAAAACGACAAGCCAGATTTTGAGGCTCTTGATTTATGAAGGAAATTGACTAAATATCTATAAATACGATCTACTTTTTAGATATCTATGCTCGACAATGTCACCATCAATCAACTTCGGGCCTTCGTCGCGGTGTGTGACCAAGGAAGCTTTTCCGGGGCAGCGAGGGAACTGAGGCGTGCACAGTCGGCGATCAGTCACGCGATCAGCGCCCTTGAGAATGCCTTTGACGTGGTGCTGTTCGAGCGCAACACGCGCAAAGCGACGCTCACGGCGGCGGGCCGCAGCCTCCTGCCCGATGCGCGCGGAGTCATCTCACGCACCGAGGAAATGAAGATGCGTGCGGTTGCGATTGCTGAAACCGGCGTTCCACAGGTCTCGATCGCCGTGGATACCTATTTTTCGCGCGCTCACCTGATTGAATGCCTGCGCACCCTGCAGGCGGACTTTCCAACGGTGGCAATTAATCTGCGCATGACAACCATGCAAGGCGGCGAGCGCCTGGTCCTCCAAGGTACGTGCGCATTGGCGGTAACGATCACAGACGTGCCCGAGCTCAGCCCAGGCACGATAGAACGGCTGCATTTATGCGATGCGCAAATGGTGACCGTCTGTGCGCCGTCGCATTCGCTGGCCGCAATGGCGAGGCCGATATCGCGGGAGGAATTTGGCCGGCACATCCAGCTTGTCGTCACCGACAACCAGCCCGATGCAGAAAAGACGCAACAGGGGGTCGCCAGTGAACACCAGTGGTGGGTCAATGACCTCGGCGCGAAGCACGACCTACTCAGAGGAGGCTTGTGCTGGGGGCACATGCCGCGCCATATGGTCGAGCAGGACCTCGCGAATGGGACACTTGTCGAGCTCCAACGGCGCGCATGGCATATGCGCCCCCTCACGTTCATGATCTCGCAGCGGCGCGGGTACTCCGTTTCCGAATGCGAGGCACGACTCCTTGAGCGTCTGGGCGATCGCCAGAGCTGCCCGAAGGATGCTATCCGGAGCTCGATCCCAAACACCCCCCAAAGAGCCCGGCAGCCCGCGAGCCCTGAGGAACGGCCAGTACGGCCTCGCGGCCCTCGGCTGACATCTGCAAAGTAAATAATCGGAAGTCCGCTTTCTGGAATCTTCAATGGCAGCAATGCTCAGATTCGAGTCAGTCGGGCCCTCGAGAATCGACTGGCCGAAACGGGTTGATCTGCGTCGGTAGTGCCTTGCGCGGCGGCCGACCGAGTTCGGCCAAAAACCGCCGATCATCCAAGGCCATTGAGCGTCCGCTTTCTACCCGATATACGCCGTGCCGTCGCGGCCTTCGCGCTACGCGCGGGACGGCGCGCTCCAACTCGCGTCGCCCGCAGCGGGAGTCGCGCGTTCGCTAGACCTGCGCATATCCGCCATCGGCGAACAATTCGCTGCCGGTCATGAAGCTGCTCTCATCTGAGGCAAGAAACAGGGCCGCGGCGGCGATTTCGGCCGCCTTCCCTATACGTCCGATAGGAATTCGTGTACTAAGGGCTGCTGCGGCGGCTTCTTGCTGGCCTGAGCGGGCCAACGCGTTAAGCAGACCAGGCGTTTCAGTTGGCCCCGGCGAAAGGACATTGACACGAATTCCCGTGCCCTTCAAATCCCACGCCCAGCTCCTTGCAAGATTGCGGACCGCCGCCTTCGACGCGCTATAGACACTGAACCCTTGTTCGCCCATCGAGCCGGTCGTCGATCCGGTGAGGATGATCGATCCGCCTTGCTTCATTAACGGCAGCGCTTTCTGTACGGTGAACAGCGTCCCCTTGACGTTCACATCGAATATCGTATCGAACGATGCTTCGGTAATGGAGCCAATCGGCTGTGTGCCGCCTAGTCCCGCATTAGCGAACAAAATGTCGATTCGCCCTTTAGCGGCCTCCACTTTCTGAAAGACTTGTTCAAGGTCGTCAAGGTGGGAGACATCGCCTCGCATCGCGGTCGCGCGGGCCCCGATGACTTTGAGCGCGCTGTCTAATTCTTCCTTGCGACGGCCAACGATAACGACCTCTGCTCCTTCCGCTGCGAATCGAGTGGCAGCCGCTAGTCCAATACCACTGTTACCGCCTGTGATCACCGCAATTTTCCCTTCCAGCCTATTCATGTGTGCCTCCGGTTGAAATCAGAGGTCACACAGTAGACCTAGACTATCTATCTGGATAGTATTTACCTTTTGGTAAGTACCTTGGGAAGCAAAAAATTGGCTGCGATCACCTTTACCTCTGGGCTTCACGCCGCGCTGGCAGTCATCGGCGGAAAATGGAAACCGCTGGTGTTGTTTCATCTGGCGCATGGTGTGCATCGTTATGGTGAGCTGAGGCGCTCGGTAGGCAACGTCAGCGACAAAGTGCTGATACAGCAGCTGAGGGAGTTGCAACTGGATGAAGTAATCGAGCGCGTCGATTACAAAGAGATTCCGCCAAAGGTCGAGTACTCGCTCACGCCGCTTGGGCATTCGCTGGCGAAGGCACTTGCTCCTCTTTGCATTTGGGGTAAAGACCATATGCGCGACGTCGAGCGAATCGCCTTACGCCGACAGACACTCGCAGATGCCGATGTCAGACGAGATTAGTTGCCGCTCCCGCATAGACGTATACCCGCTGCGAGCGACGTTGCTGATTGCTTGCGTAAAGCAGTCGACGATTCCAACCTGATGTTGCCGAAAGGCTACGAGAGGGACCGGGCACGATTGCGGCTCGAAGTCCTGCTACACGAAAAGAGTGTTTAGGAAAAAATGACATCAACGACAAAGGGTTATTTGGCTCTCCTCGCTGAACTGGAAGCGTTGGACGCACGTATCGCCGTCGCGCGAGAGACCGAACGCGAAGCTGCGATCGCTCAGATTCGGAAACTCATGAAGAGTCTCGACATCAGTGTTCAGGACCTGCAGGAGAAGGTCGCAAAACGCCGATCGGCTCGCGTGTCGCCTCTATATCGCGATCCAGTCTCAGGGAAAACATGGACAGGTAAAGGCCGACAGCCGGCTTGGCTCGGTGATGAGCCAGCTCGGTTCCTGATCCAGCCCGATCTACTCGCCAATCAATCCGACAATAATTGAGGACGAAGATGGTATCCGTCGAATACGAAGTGGCCTGCCAGACCATCGGTCAACTTATCGCGCGCCAGGTGGAATTGATCACCATGGAGGAGTCCCGCGCTGAGCCGAGCCAGGCAATGCTCGCCCAGGCGATCGCCGCGCGTGCCGCGCTGGTTGCGGAGCGCGACGCACTCGCCGTCGATGACGAGCTCGGCGTCACCAAGATCCTGGCCGCCTACGGTCCTATCGCACGTTGTCTGAATGGTCAGGAAGGCTCGTCTGCGCACGTATAAGAGGATGGGAAATGGGGAAGATTTTTTGCGGAGCGGCGATCGCCGTGCTCATCGTGTGTTCGTGCATCTATCTGATCGGCGGGTCTATGGCCCTAGGGTCGCACTGAGTTATGGCGTCCCCTGACGCCAGTTTCTGGAGAGCGGTATCGGCACGAGAACCCGCTGTCCGGCAATGCGCCGCCAGGAAATTCGACGCTTTCCAACCCGACTCCACACCTGCGGCGCCGTTAAATTCTCTTATGTAAAATTAGGTGCGGGCGCAACTAGTTTACCAAACCCCGCTGCGGCGGGGTTTTTTGTTCCCGACGTATATCACACTCGGCCGGAATACGTTTCGCGCGCGCGGCACTACGTTCTCGCGCGGAACGGCAGCGGATCCAATCGCCGCGGTGGGCTGCTGGCCAGCGGTACGTCGACCTGGTGATGCAGCTGCCGGCTAGGGCCGGGCCCACGCTGCGTGCGGTGTCCGCGACCCGAACTCGGCGCCTGCGACGTCGATCGCCCCGGCCGGCTGCTAGCAAGCGGCACGTCGAACTCGTGTGGCAGCAGCTGCCTCCCCGGTTCCGAGCGTGCGGTTAGGCAACCACGAGGGACGCACGTTTGCCAGATTTTTCGCATGTTCAGAATGCTCCAGACGAAGCAATTGACGACATATCCAGCCTCCCAAGCTTCGATGCGAGCTGCAATTTCGCCGCATGCCAGTCAGCCAGCGCTTGGACCCTACGCTGGCGCGCATTCGACAGTGCGGTTTGCGTATTGAGCAGTTCCAGGATGTTGCCGACGCCGTTTAAATAGCGGTGTTGCGCTGCATCGAATGCTTGCTGAGAAATTTCTAGAAGCGTCTCGCTGTGCGAGGCGTTCTGCGTTGCTGTTTCCAGCGACTGGTAGGCAGTCCAGACGTCTAGCGCCACCTGTCGAATCGTCTCGTCGAGCGCATCTTCCTGATGTTCGGCCTCCGCCTTGGCCTGTTCGATCTGATAGTGGCGCTGAAATCCTTCAAAGAGCGGAATGCTGACCTGTACGCCGATGAAAGCATCATGGCCTGTTGCCGGGAAGGTTGGAATACCTAACCCCAGCGTGGCAGGCTGATTGTTGCGGCTGTATTTGCCGGTCAGGCTGATGCTCGGCAGTCCCTCAGCTCGCGTTTGAGAGACCTTTTCCAGTGCTGCGTCGTAGGTCTGCTGAGCAGCGACCACGGCCGGGTGCGTATGTTTGACGTCATCGATCAATTGCTCGATCGATTCATGCCAGGCCTTGTCCGGCAATGCCGTGCTCGTCACCGATGGGACCTCGATCGCCATCTCAGGCGTCAGGCCCATTTCCGACGATAAGATGCCGAGTGCGATCTGCAGATCACCCTTCGCCTTGGTTTCGTTGAACACTGCTTCGTCGTGCTGGGTTTGCGCTTGCAACGCATCGGTAATCGGCGCGACGCCGCGATCGACACGTCGTTGCGCCGCTTGCATGCTCTCGCCTGTCAGCACTTCGATATCGTGCGCCGCCTGTAATGCCCCCATGCTGGCTTGAGCGGCAAAGTAGTCCTTCGTGACCGACGCGAACTCGTCCTGCAATGTGGCGTTCTGCGTTGCTCTCGCGGCGGCTAGCAGATCGGCGGCGTTATGCAAGGCCGCCGAGCGTCCACCGAAATCGAACAGCAGCCAGTTCAATTGAATGTCTTCCGAGCGAACCGTGGTGTTCGAGTGTGAGCTGAGCTCCGGATGGCCGTTCACGTCGGTAACCGAATTGTCGCGAACGCCTTGCCAGTTGGCCGAAAGCGTCGGCAAATAAGCAGCGCGCGCGGCACCGACGGCTGCCGCCTGCGCCTTGACGTCGGCCCAGGCCTGACGCGTCTTGGGGTTGTGACACAGCGCTCGCTCGACCGCCTCGTTGAGTTTCAGCGGATTCCCGGGGGCGCCGAACGCGCACGGCGTCACACCGGGAAGCAGCTCCGCGCTGGCCGCTGGCGTGACCGATCCGTGCGTCAGCAAAGGATCGAAGGCCAGGGCCGGAGACATGGTCACGCCCCATGCAGTCATCCAGGTGAGCACGGACATCATCCGCTTAGCGTTCATGCATGCTCTCCTGTACGCCTTCGACCAGCGGGCCGAGCAGATAATGAGCGACGCTCTGCTTACCGGTCTTGATTTCGGCCTTCACCGTCATGCCCGGCGTGAGCGATATCCATCGATTGTCGATCCACATGCGGTTCGATTGCAGGCGCACGCGTACCGTGAAGGCGAGGCCGAGCTTCCTGTCCTGTACGGCGTCATTGGAAAGGTCGACCACGGTGCCATCGAGTATTCCGTAACGGGTATACGGGAATGCATCGAGTTTGACCGCTGCATGCTGGCCGATCTTGAGGAATCCGACGTCCTTGTTCTCCACCGTCGCTTCGACTTCCACGGCGTCATCCGGCACAATTTCCATCAAGGATTGGGCGGTCGTGACAACGCCGCCGAGTGTGTGCGTGGCGAGTTGCTGAACCGTGCCGCTGACGGGCGACGTAAGGCTGAGCAGTTCCTTGCGGGTATGCGCCTTGGTCTCGTCGTTGCTGCTCTGTGTCAGTTGTTCCGTCGCTTTTTCCAGGTCGTCGAGCCGCTCACGGCGAAACTGCGAAATCGTCTGTGCAATATCGGATTGTTGTTCAGCGATACCGGCCGCCAGTTCGCGGGCATGGCTGCGTTGCGCCGCGATTTCATGCTCCTGATTCAATGCGGCTTGTTCCTTGTCCAGGTAGTCGCTCTGGGCGACGTATTTATCGGCCGACAGCGATTTGTAGTCGTTCGCCTGGGTGCGAGCCAACGGCGCAGTCGCTTCGAGCTTCGCAATCTCCTGCCGCGTACTGTCGAGTTCGGCCTCCCGCTTCGCCAGCTCCGCCCTGGCGGAACTGAGCTTGTCCTCATATTCGCGGTACATGCCGTCAACGAGGTGTTGTGCATCGACCTGCCGATCCGCCGATGCACCGTCGATTGTCGGAACGTGAGGCGCATGCCCTCCTTGCAGTGCGTCGAGTAAGGCCTGGGAGCGCGCAGCGGCAAACGCCGCATCGAATCGGGACGATTTGGCGTTCTCCTCGTCTGCCGCAGCCTGGGTGGTATCGAGTTTGACGAGCAGATCGCCGGCTTTGACACGCTGGCCATCCCGCACGGTAATTTCCCTGACCACACCGGTGATGGCCGGCTGAATGACCTTGACGCGTGCGTTGGGCACGAGTTTTCCGGTAGCTGTCGCCACGATGTCGAGCTTGGCGAAGCAAGCGATCAACACGGCGATGACCACCAGCAGGATGATGACGCGTGCCGCCCAGCGTGGTGCGGGATGCACGGGTGTTTCAACGAGTTCGAGGTGTGCCGGTTGAAACGCGAGCTCGTACTCGAGCTTGGCCGGGCCGTCGAACTGGCGACGGATGTCCCAGGCTGCCCGCCAGACTGTCTGGTATCGACGCATAAGGTCGAGCCATGCATGCAAGCGTAGTGACATAGGACTCACCCGTGTTGCAGCGAAAGCAAATGAGCGTAGTAACCGCCGGCTGCCTGCAACATGTCGTGTGTGCCGCGTTCGATGATGCGTCCCTGGTCCATGGCGAATATCTGGTCTGCATGACGGACGGTGCTGAGCCGATGCGCGATGATAATCACGGTGCGGCCGGCACAGATAGCCCGCATATTGTTCTGAATGATGCGTTCGGTTTCGAAGTCGAGTGCGCTGGTGGCTTCGTCGAAGATGAGGATGCGAGGATTCGTCAGCAACGCCCTCGCGATGGCGATTCGTTGACGTTGGCCACCTGACAGGTTGCCGCCATGCTCCTCAATGGCGGTGTCGTAGGCTTGAGGCAGTTCGCAGATGAAATCGTGTGCGCCCGCCAGTTTCGCAGCGTGGATGACAGCCGCCATTGGCGCGCCGGGATCCGAAAGTGCGATGTTTTCTCGCACCGAGCGGTTGAACAGATAGTTCTCCTGGAGCACGACGCCGATATGCCGGCGAAGCCACGCCGGATCAGCGAGCGATAAATCGATGCCGTCGATTCGGACCGTGCCGAGCTCCGGCACATAGAGCCGCTGCAGAAGCTTGGTGAGTGTGCTCTTCCCCGACCCGGAGCGCCCGACGATGCCGATGATTTGACCAGCTCGAATATCGAGTGAGACGTCGTCGAGTATCGGCTTGCCATCCGGGCGATATCGGAATCGCACGTGCTCGAATCGGATATCGCCCTTGAGCGGCGGCATGGCCTGGGTACTCTGGCGTATCTCGGTGCGAGTATTCAGGATGTCGCCCAGCCGGCTCATCGAAATCCCGATTTGCTGAAAATCCTGCCAAAGTTGAGCGAGCCGGAGCACCGGTGCTGCTACGCGTTGCGACATCATGTTGAATGCGATCAGCTCGCCTATCGTCAACTTGCCGTCGATCACGAATTTCGCGCCGAGAATCAAGGTCACCAATGAAACGAGCTTGCCGATGTACTGGATCAGTTGCTGGCCGATATTGCCCAGTTGCGTTACCCGGAAACCGGACGCGACATAGGCGGCGAGCTGCATTTCCCACTTCTTGGTGAATTGCGGTTCGACCGACATGGACTTGACGGTTTCGACGCCGGACACGGCTTCGACGAGGAATGACTGGTTGTCGGCGCCGCGGGCGAATTTTTCGTTGAGGCGTTGCCGCAAGGCCGGCACGAGTGCCGCCGACACGCCCGCGTAAAGCGGTAGGGAAAGCACCACCACGACCGTCAGCCAAATGCTGTAAAAGCACATGACGGCGATGAAGACGATCGAAAAGAACAGGTCGATGACGGCGGTCAGTGCCTGGCCGGTCAGGAAATTGCGGATGTTTTCGAGTTCGCGGACACGGGCGATCGTGTCGCCGACGCGCCTTGATCCGAAATAGGGCAGTGGAAGCGCGATCAGATGCCGGAACAGGCGCGCACCGAGCTCAACGTCGATACGATTGGTCGTGTGGGAGAAGATAAAATTTCGCAGCGCCGTGAGTATCACTTCGAACGTCGAGCAGACGAAGAGGGTCACGCCGACGACGGCAAGGGTATTGAAGGTGCGACTGACCAGCACCTTGTCCATGATCACCTGGAACATCAATGGCGTCACGAGCCCAAACACTTGCAGGATCACCGATATGCCAAGTACCTCCAGGAGCAGGTGCCGATATTTGACGACAGCCGGGATGAACCACGAAAAATCAAAGCGAGCGAGATCCCCTGACAGCGAAGCACGGGATGTGAACAGTATTTGATATCCCGTTATTCGTGGTGTTAGCTCTTCAACAGATACGATAGTCGGTGCATTACTACTTGCCTCCAGCATCAAGGCCGTAGCGCCGTCGCTGCGAGCGACAATAAAGTGCCGACCGTCGCGATCAAGAATCAGCGCAGGTAAGGGCAGACGATTTATACGTTCAAGAGTAAATGGCACAATGCGTGCCTTCAATCCCAACGTCCGTGCGGCCAATACAATCTGCTCGGGAGGAAATGGAGAGTCGCCGTGAGCCGCACTATGGCGCAATTTTGCGATGTCAGCCTCGATTCCGTGAAGACGGGCAATGGCAACAAGGCACGCAAGTCCACTGTCGGGCGCGAGATGTTCTCGAGCAGAATCAGCATAATCGGATGCAGTCATATATAAAACTCAAACCGCCCAGACAAGGTCCGGGCGGCAACAAAAAATCATATTTAGTGTGAGCTTGCCGCCAATGTGACGGAGCTTCCCTCATACTCCGATTTTATAAAATTCGAATCTGAGCCAGATGCATTGTAGGAAGCCATAGCGGAAATAAGGTTGTGCACCTGCGCATCAACCGAATTAACTGAATTTCTTGGATTATACGCCAGTCCTAATCCAGCAATGTCGCCGTGGCTACCATCGGATCGAGTGAATGTGCTATCAACCACAACCTTATTCCCATTGTTGCTCATGTCGGACTGTGCGCCATCGAGATTGATCGAAACTATGCCAAGCTGATCAAGACTCATGAGCTCGCCACTCTGGAATTGTCCGGTGCCAGCCGTATCAACCCACACTTTAAGGCTGCCCCATAAGGCATCAGATGCAGTCAAGATACCGTGCCCGATGCCGTCAGCCTGTTGAGCCAAGCCCTGGAGAGCACTGAACCCGCCTACCAATTGACTGTCCTGAGTAACCACGGTCGTGTTGTTGGGATCGTTTGGGTCATAGACAAGATAGCCCTCTCCAGGCGTGCCCCAAGCAGTTTGGTATTTTTCTCCATCGTTTTTTACATCAAAGAAAACCGAAGAATTTTCCAAACTCAGAGTTTGGACTGAATTGCCTTGCAAATTCAGGATGATGGGATCAGGAGGGTCAATCGAATCCGGCGTCATATTTATGGGGACACTTTGCTCGCCAGGTCCATCGCTGACCGGAACGGGTCCGGTCCATGTTTCATCCGGAGGCCCATTGGGATCTCCAATTGTGACAGTGGGCGTGCCGGACGGCAAAGGAATGTCATCGACTTTTCCAGGAAATGGTTGCCCGCTGGCGTAGGGTATCCAAGCCACGCTGCCCGTTCTATCCTGAGAGCTCGGTACGAGAGAATTTCCGGAAATGTAATTTAAAATCCAATTCCCAGTGACGCCATTCCCCGTTCCCAAAACTTGATTATTTTCTGACGTGTTGGTGAGGTTTACAACGGCATAATTGCTCGCAACCGTATTGCTTGATCCATTAATATTAATATTCCACCAATTTGATGCGCCGGCGAGGTTCGCGGCCGAAATGACATTTTTGTCACCATTTATATTAACGGGGCCGCCGCGACCATTATCGCCAATCTTAATTTGATTGTTTGATGCATTTACTGTGTCGTTCGCCCCGGAGATTTTAATTGCTCCCCCACTGCCCGGTGCAGCGTTGCTATTATCAGGTGTAGCCGAGATACCAACATAATCCCCGTAGACGGCAGCCTGCACATCTTTGTCTAGCCAGACCCCCGTGCCTTGTCCATTCGCCGCCGTGCCGCCGAACGAGTTTCCATTCGCGTTGATGGTGTCATACGACCCGTTCGTGCCAGAGACATAGACCACCGAGTTCGGCGTGGCATTAATCGTGTTTCCGCCGCCGTAGGACCCCATGCTGTCACCGGACGTTACCGAAATACCAATGTTGTTGCCATTGACATTGGCCTGAACATTCTTATCCAGCCACACACCCGTGCCTTGGCCGTTCGCTGCTGTGCCACCGAACGAATTTCCATTCGCGTTGATCGTGTCATACGACCCGTTCGTACCGGAGGCAACGACCACCGAGTTCGGCGTGGCATTAATCGTGTTTCCGCCGCCGTAGGATCCCATGCTGTCACCGGACGTCACCGAAATGCCGTTGTTGCTGCCATTGACATTGGCCTGCACATCCTGGTTCAGCCACACACCCGTGCCTTGACCATTGGCCACTGTGCCGCCGAACGCATTTCCATTCGTGTTGATCGTGTCAAACGACCCGTTCGTGCCAGAGGCAACGACAAGCGAGTTCGACGCGGCGTTGATCGTGTTTCCACCGCCGTAGGCCCCCATGCTGTCACCGGACGCCACTGAAATGCCGTTGTTGCTGCCATTGACATTGGCTTGTACGTCTTGTCCCAACCAGATGCCAGTGCCGAGACCATTGGCCGCTGTGCCGCCAAATCCGACTCCATTCGCATTGACTGTATCGAAGGAGCCGTTCGTATCGTTTAGGCCGACAAGTGCACCACCCCCTACGTTGATTGTATTGTCCCCTCCATATACTCCAATTGCTGCGTTAGTAGTGTTGCCAGATTCAAAATTGCTGGTTGTAATGTTGTTGTGTGATCCATAGATCGATGCTGTCGAGTCGCTGTTGACTAAAATCGCAGCATTCGAAACAGTCGCACTAATGTTTCCATGGTCGACATTCAACGTCTGAACCACACCATCTTGATTCTCTATTCCACTGACAGCGCTTGAGATCGTATTCAGATCAATCGACGGGCTGGTTTGTTGCGTAAATGTACATTGAGTACCATCGGGATTGTAATTTATTGTTGTAGTCGTGGTCTGCCCGGATTGAGAGTTAACGTCGGTTGTGGTCTGTGATGCGATTTCCGACCGAGCGCTGCTGGTATACGTTGTAGACTCTGTAAATGAATGAACATCGGTTACCCACGTTATTGCTACGGTTTTCTGGCCGTTGGAAATTGTGGTAATGTCAGGCTTTGATGAAGTTGTAATTCCGATATTGGATAGTGTTATGTTGGATGATTCATCGGAGAAATTCAAACCAGAAAACAATTGAGCGGAACTGGTGATGCTCGTATTCACATTGGAGGGCAAGAGCCCGATACCGCCGAGTACTACTGCTACCGCACCGGTTGCCGCGACAATCCCCAATGCGTCCGTCAGGGCAATTGTTCCCCCAGCCAAAGCAACAGTCGTGGCACCGCTCGCCTGGGCCAATGCGACTGAAGTCATAAGTCCGCTGGATACTACGGCCGAAACATCGCCTACGAGATTGTTAATTGTTTCATTAGATATCACGCCCTGACTAGAGTAATCATTTAAAGCAGATTTAATGTCACTATACAGGACGCCGACGCTCCCCACGGTTGCAAGCGTGCCTCCCGATGCATCCGATATGACTTTTAATCCATTCGCAACGGCCGCACTCAATTGAATTCCATTTCCAACCTTCGCGCCTAGTGACGGGTCGGTGTTGGCAATGGTCTGAGCACTCATTCCGCCGCTCAAAGACGACAGCCATTGATTGATAAGAGACAAACCTGATTCGCTGACGGGATTTACAGAGGACATATTAATTCCTGGATTAAGATTTTCTAAAATAAAACACAGAAGTAGGATTATTTAAAATAATAGCCATGGCAATCCGATAGGTCGGTGCGGCGTCTTGAGTAAATTTTCATTATTTTAAATTTTCCTACCAATATCCATTAATGAAAGCAAAAACCAGATAAAGAACAACGAAAATCCTATAATTGAAGACCACAAAAAACCGTTATCTCTTTTGTAGTTTTCTATTGATCTTTCGTAAGACATAACAATCTCGTTGCACATTTCTATTTTCCAAATTTTTCTCGCGGAATTTTTGCTTGATACAAATAGATATGCTTCGATATTTTCTTGATGGTCACTGAGACATGACTGACTTAAGGAAAATTTTCTATTTAAATCATCGACATCAACGATATATCTTTCATTTTTCCGGGGGTCGGAAAATACTAAATTTTCGCCAGCCCTTTTTTTTGACTCTGATACTGAAAATGGTCCTATTTTTATCAAGCTACTCTCTATTGGGATGAAAGTTTGGCCATCTATCACTGCATTCCAATTTACTGCGCTAACAGCACTCAGAAGCAACGCTATAGACGCGGCTAGAAGCATTTTCGACCAAGCGTTTGGCCTATTGACTACGATGACCCAGCGGTAAAATTTAAATTCTTTCATTATCATTCTTATCTCGGTCATCAAATTTATATCAATTGATATTTATAAAAATACATTAATTCATTGCGCAAGTACGAACTTTATAACAAATAGTTAATCGAAATTAGCACGATTGAATCCGCGGGTCAACGAGACCATCTAATGACTAGTGAATTTCGATGTTCAGAACGCAATTATTTCTTTCGGCTAGGTAGTGTCTGTCAAAATCCTTTCATTGCTGTTGATTTTTCCATCTCCGACTGAGCTTTGTAAGCTTCTTTTCATGCGTTATAAAGTACGCTAGCTGATTATATGGGACGCGGCCGATCGTGTGGCTGGGCGTGTGCATCGCGGCGCGGTCGCGTTAGCGGAGTATGTTCACGAAGAACGCGAGCACGACGTGCATGTTTCATGCAGTCGGATTCTGGGTGACCTCGGTCAATTCACGCCACGTCGAGAAGCGTCCGTTGAGGTGTTTGCGATACAGCGAAGCATGCAGCAGATGCGGCTTCAGGGCGAAGTGCTGGCGGATCGGCCCGAAGCTCGCGAGGAAAGCCTGAGTGCGCTTCGGGTCGCGAAATCCCCGCATGCGTCGCTCTCGCTCGCTGCCGGCTGATGGCTGTTTTCGGCGCGGTTGTTCACGCGGGCAGCGGCCTTCACGAACACGTGCTCGACGTCGGCGAGCTCCGGGATGTCGGCCTTGGCAGCTCGGTAGCTGCGTAACCGGTCGGTGACGATCTTGCGCGGTGCCGGAAAGGAACGCAATACACGCTGGAAGAAGCAGCTTCGCTGCGGCCTTGTCGCGCCGCTTTTGCAGCAGGATATCCAGCCGGCACCGTGTTCGTCGACCGCCCGCCACAGCAACCAGGGCTCGCCGCGCAGATTCACGAACATCTCGTCCAGATGCCAGGTACGGCCCGGCTTGCGCCGGGTAGCCTTGACGCGACAGGTTAAGCCCGCACCGAACTTGTCGCACCAGCGGCGAATTGTTTCGTAGCTGACCACGACGCCGCGCTCGAACAGCAGTTCCTCGATGCCGCGCAGGCTAAGCTGGAAGCGGAAATACCAACGTACGGCCTGGACTGATGATGGCTGCCGGAAATCGATGTCCACGATAGAGCGATGTCGTCTTCATTCCGTCATCCTACGCTAACGTGACAACGCCCCAGGTGGCGTGAGGTGCTAGCCACACGCTGCTGCTGCAGTGTCTGGAGCGGCCAGAGCTTCATAGACGCTCGCGAGCCGTTCAACGCATAGCGTCGCCCAAACGCTACTGGTTAAGGTACAGCTAAAACTTGGCAGCCGAGCGGGGTTGTAGATCGGTCCGCTAGCGCGCCCCTCGCTCATCCGGATTCAGATAGAAACGCATGTCAACGACCTGCTAATTTTTTGTCCTGCTGCCACTGCGTAGTCAGGATTGAGGTGAAACGACTACGTGCCCAGCGTGCGCTGGTCCGCAGGCCGTTTATCTGAAGGCGAGCATGGGGTCCGTTTCGCGGATCTTCCGAATGAAGCCCGCGCGGCGTGGGCGCACAAGGCGACGATGGCGGGCGCGCAGACAGCGTTCGATTTTGGATGCACGCTGGGATGGAGCGAGCAATGACCCTGTACAACCAAACCGCGGAACGGCTGGTCGTCCTGGCATGTTCCGCGAGGAAGCTGGCCCACGCCGCGCCGGCGATCGAGCTCTATCGCGGCGTGATGTACAGCACCTACCGAGCGAATGTCCGGGCCGAGACGGCGCCCGCCGTGATGATCCTGTCGGCCCGCCATGGATTCATCCGCCCGGATACCGTCATCGAGCCCTACGAGCAGCGCATGACGGAATCGAGAGTCGAGGCCTTGCTGGAAGAGATCGCAAGCGCGCTGCCGGCGGCCCGGCCGGCCGGCGCGCGGACCATCTTGCTGGCCGGAGGTAAAAATTATCGGCGCGTGATGCGGGCCGCGCTCGAGCGCCATGCCGAACGCGGAATCGGCCCAGCCAGCGCGAGCGTCGCCGAGACGAGCGGCTCGCTCGGCTACCAGCGCCAGCAGCTATCGGCGTTCCTCCGAGGGGCGTAAGCGCCGGCGCGAATGAGCCCAGGAGGCCATGTTGGCGGCGGTATGGCGGCCCTCCGGCGGGCCGTCCGTCCTGGCCCTTGGGGTCTAGCCGCGCGAGCTCCCGAATCGCTCTCCCCCGGCGAAGCGTTTGACCCTCGCCAGCACCTCCTGCAGCGTGGCCAGCGGCGTGACGCGCAGCTGCCGCTCGTGCTCGGCCAGCAGCGCCGCGCACAGGTCGTGCGCCTGGGCGTCCAGGAACCATTCGTCCGTAGCCTGCCCGCGCTCGAGCGCTGCGTTTAACGCCGATTCCAGCTCCCCCAGCACCGCCGGGTCGATCTTGACCGCGGTGGCCTCGCCGATGAACCCGGCGACCACCACCATCTGCAGCAGGATCATGACGCCGTGTTCCGCCCCCTGCCGCGCCTGCAGCGCGACGAGCGCCGAGTGGTACTGCATGGCCATCGAGTCGACGGCTTCCTTCGATAACGGTAGGAGCTTTCGTTTGCCTAACTGCGTCAACCGAGATCGGGCCGCATGCTGGTTCAACTTGGATACGGTTTTTGGCATGGCGCAAATCGGATCAGCTTAGGACAGTGTTCTGCGCGGGCGGGTCAGCTCGCCGTGCAGGCCGCGGCGCCGGCCGCAGCGGAGGCGGCCACCGGCCCCGCTGCGCTCATCGGCGAGATCTCGTTGGCCAGCACCGGGTGCCGAGCGTGCTGGCCTCGAGAGGATCCCGCGTGGGCACCGCGCCGAAGCGTGTGGCTCACGAGCTGGACCTCTCCCCGGACCGTCTGCGCTGCCTCAGGATCCACCAGGACCGCGATCGCCTCGAGCGTGGAAAGGAGGTCGTCCAGGGCTGGCCGGCTGGTCGCGCGCGTGCCCGAAGGCACGGCATGTTGCGCCTGGCTGGCGTGGAACGCCGCCAGCCACCGGTCGAGCGCCCTTGATTCGGCCGGTGTCAGGCCGAGCCGAATGCGCTCCGGCACGCCGTCGGCGACCGCGAACACGCCGACCACCGTGTGGCGCTGCGCGCGCCCGCGCGCCTTGCTCGAGGACGTGCCCTTCGCTCGCGTTGGTGTGGTGCGAAGAAGCGTGATGCGTTGTCCGTTTTCTCGTATCAGCATGGCCACATCGTCGACTGTTGATTTTCTAGCATACGCCCCTGCGTCGGGCGTTCCCCGGCGCTGCACGCCGGGCCGGGCTTTCGCGCTGCGCGCCGAGCCCTTCGGTCTCGGCCCTGCGGGCTTCAATCCCTAACGCGAACCCCTCAACCCTAGACAGCCGGGGCTACGCCCCGATTGGGCGCTCGCCGCGCGGCGTGCGCGTTCTGCCCCACCACTCGCCCCCGCCGATCCCGCCAGTTCGCCGCCCAAATCCGCGACCGTAGCACGTCCGCGTGTCCGCGCAAGGGTTCGCTACGCCGGCCGCTTCGCAGCCGCCCTTGCGCAGCCCCGCAGCCGCGCTCCGTGTGTCGCAGGGCGACGAACTCACGGGACCGGCGGCAGCAGGAAGCCGAGGTCGGGACGAAACGGCACAACCCCTACGCGGGGCGCCGAATCTTCGGTCCCGGTCAGCTCGACACCCAAACCACTTTCTTTGGAGCCAATGATGAAGCGGAATGCCTATTTTGCACGTTCCCACGCCCCCCTCACCGACGATCAGATCCGCGCGGCCGCGCCGTCGATCTTCGCCGAGGCCAAGCACGAATCCCGCTCGGAACGCTACGCCTACATCCCGACCATCAAGATTGTCGAGAGCCTGCGTCGCGAGGGTTTCCAGCCGTTCATGGCGGCGCAAACGGTGGTGCGCGACGAGGACCGGCGCGAACACGCGAAGCACGTGCTCCGGTTGCGGCACGCGACCCAGCTGGCCACGGGCGATTCGCCCGAGATTCTCCTCGTCAATTCCCACGATGGATCGTCCTCCTACCAAATGATGGGTGGATTCTTCCGGAAGGTCTGCAGCAATGGGCTGGTGGTCGGGAACTTCTCCAAGGAGGTTCGTGTGCGCCATACCGGCGACGTGGTGGACGAGGTCGTCGGCGGGGCGCACCTGATCCTCGACGGTTTCGACCTAATCCGGGAATCCAAGGCCAGCATGGAAGCCGTGAAGCTTTCCGAGGACGAGCAACGCCTCTTCGCACGCGCGGCGCTTGCCGTGCGCTACGACACCACCGACGGACCAGCCCCGATCACGGAGAGCCAGGTGCTGCGCGCACGCCGCAGCGAGGACGCCGGCGATGACCTGTGGACCACGTTCAATCGCGTGCAGTTATGGGGAGCTCCTCATAACTGGACTTATGTGGACAACATGCTTATGTGGAGCAGCCTCCGTAGTCGAGCCGCGATGAGCGGCCTGAGCGGTTGCCACTCCACATAAATGTCACAACC
>NZ_VIUM01000021.1:0-147441 GCF_007828315.1 Burkholderia sp. SJZ089
TGCGGCCATCACCACGTCGGCAACATCGGCATCCTCGGCGTCGACAAGGACGGCGCCGAGTGGTACCAGATCTCGCTGGGCGGCGAGCAGGGCACGGGCGCGGACGGCCTGAAGCTGGGCCGCGTGATCGGCCCGTCGTTCTCGGCGCATGAAGTGCCGGACGTGATCAGCACGCTGGTCGACACCTTCGTGGAATCGCGCATCGACGGCGAGCGCTTCATCGATACCTACCAGCGTATCGGTCTCGCGCCGTTCAAGGAACGCGTCTACGCGGCCCGCCAGCCGGCCCACGCCTAAGCAACGAGGAATTAGCAGATGGCTTCGATTATCAAGAACCGCGCCGTGATCGACGACGCATGGCAAGTGGTGCGGGCTGCCGAGGACGGCGCCCTGCCCGCGGTGAACGCGCTGCCGGCCGGCAAGCTGCTGGTGCCGCTGGCCTACTGGCAGGCCGAGCGCGAGGCGCTGGTCGCCGCGCGCGGCAAGGACGAACTGGGCGTGTGGCTCGCGCCGGACAGCGAACCGGCCGAGCTGGTCGCCGATTTCGACAAGCTGACGGTGATCGCGGTGGACTTCCCGCGCTTCGGCGACGGCCGCGGCTACAGTACGGCGCACCTGCTGCGCAATCGCCACGGCTGGACCGGCGAGCTGCGCGCGATCGGCGACGTGCTGCGCGACCAGTTGAACTACATGTCGCGCTGCGGCTTCGACGCCTTCGCGGTGCGCGCCGATCGCGACCCGCATGATGCGCTGAACGCCTTCACGGAGTTTTCGGAGCGCTACCAGGGCGCGGTGGACGTGAGCTTGCCGCTCTTTCGGCGGCGGTTCGCGGTTTGAGCGGGAAGAGGCTCCGCGCTATCGCTTGCCGAATGCCTCACCGATCATCAGGAGCGACGGCTGGGAGGGGGCGAACCAACTGGCGGCTGCACCCATGCTGATCTCATGCAGCGTCGATTCCAGGATCCGCTGCCGGTGGGTGCTGCATGACTCGACCACCACCACCGGGGTATCCGGCGCTCGTCCGGCCTGGAGGAATTGTCGGGCGATATCCGAGGCGCGTTCGCGTCCCATGTAAACCACGTGTGAATCGGCGTCCAGCGGCGGCATGCCAGGCGCCGAGCCGCTTGCGTGGCTGGCAGTCGAAAAGCACACGCTGCGTGCAACGCCGCGAAGGGTCAGTGAGCGGCGTATCGCGGCCGCGCCTGCGAGCGCCGTGGTAATGCCAGGGACGATTTCGAAGGGCAGCCCGGCAGCCTCGAGCGCGCGCATTTCCTCGTCCGCGCGGGCATACAGCATGGGATCTCCGCCTTTGAGCCGCACCACGACCGGATATCGGCGGCCGGCGTCGACGATCATCTCGTTGATGTCGGCCTGGTCCACGCCGGCCTGCCCATGACGTTTGCCTACCGCGATGCGAATCGCTTGTGGCCGGGCAAGATCGAGCATCGCGGGTTCGATGAGCGCGTCGTGGAGCACCACATCGGCCATGCCGAGCACGCGCGCACCGCGAAGCGTGATCAGGTCGTCGGCGCCCGGGCCCGCGCCTACCAGATAGACCTTGCCCATTGTCTCAGCCGGCAAGCCATTCGGGCCTGGCCGGGCAGCTTGCCGAATCGACGGGAACGGATTGCATGCGTTTGCCCTTGCGCGAGTAGAAGGATCGATATGACGATCGGCGATGACAGTCTAGGGCGTGGCTGCACACGCGAACAATACTGTTTTTCGATTGCTTCGATACCAAATTGATATGCAGGAGCGAGAATGCCGGAAGGTCCACGCCGCGATCCGAAGGTGTCGACCCGCATCAGGAAGCGACCATGGCGCGAGCACGACGAGACGCCGACATCGCGCGCCTGGCCGCTGGCACGACGACGATCGATGGTGCTGGCGACTCACTCCAACTAATGAATATTCCCCATGAATTTCACCCATCTTCTCGCTTTTTACGAGGTTGCGCGGGCCGGCAGCGTGAGTGCCGGCGCGGAGCGTCTGCATGTCAGCCAGCCGGCCGTGACGCGGGAGATCCGCGAACTCGAGCAACGTGTCGGGCTGGTCCTGTTCGATCGTCTGCCGCGTGGCGTTGCCTTGACCGAAAGCGGCCGGGTCCTGTTTCACCATGCAAGCAGGATCTTCACGCTGGCCGATGCGGCTGAAGCCGAAATGAAGGAACTTGCCGGCATCGGCAAGGGCCACCTGAATATCGGGGCAAGCGCGACGCTGGGCGTCTACCTCGTGCCCGGCTTGATTTCAAGCTTCAACGCCGCCTATCCGCGAATCGGCATCGACTTGACTGTCAGCAACACCGAACGTGTCGAGGCTGGGCTGAGGGACTCGAGGTTTTCGCTCGGCTTCGTCGAAGGTCCCTTCGACGCAAGCGTGCTGGATGCGCGATCGATCGGCTCGGACGAGATCGCGGTTATCGCGGCCGCCAACCATCCGCTCGCCGGCAAAACGGTGCAGCCCGATGATCTGGTCGATCAGGTCGTGATCATGCGCGAACCCGGGTCGGGCACGCGCGCGATCGTGGAGGAGGCTTATGCGAAACGAGGGCTGACAATCATGCCCTTGATGTCGGTCAGCGACACCGAGGCGATCAAACGGATGCTGATCGCGCAACACACGCTTTGCTACGTCTCCCTGCTGAGCGTCACGGACGAATTGCGGCGCGGGGATCTGGCCGTGGTATCCGTCGACGGCTTGCGCATCGAGCGCGCGCTGCATCTGGTCTGGTTGAAGGGCCGGTCGCTGTCGCCTAGCTCACGGGCGCTGATCGACCTGGTGAGTGCCAGCGTCGGGGCGCCCGCTTAGCAGGCGCGCACAGGTAGCACGCGGTTGAGGCGTGGGTGATGCTCGGCGGCCGTGACATAGCGACAAGTCATGCCTCATATCGCAACTTCGTATTATTCCGGGCGCGATCGTTTCGCTAAGCTTTCTCCATCGATTCGACGCTCAAACGAGACGAATCGACCGCGACGAATATCCCGATTGCCGGGTGCTTCGGCGGTATCGATGGAATGTCCATTCAATCCCATTGAATTGATCGAGGAAGCGAATCATGAAGAAGTCTGCGATGGTCCTGTTGGCCACGGCGGCGCTGGTCGGCCCCACCTTGTCCTTTGCGCAATCGACAGGCGCACTGACGCGGGCGCAGGTCCGCGCCGAGCTGATTCAGCTCGAACGCGCCGGATACGATCCGGCTGGTGGTGACGATGCCAACTACCCCGAGCAGTTGGAGGCGGCGGAAGCGAAGGTTGCCGCACAAGAGCGTGGGGCGAACCAGGCGCTCGGCAGCGAGCCGGCGACCCGTAGCGAGGCCGGGCTCGCGAAGCGCCGGGTTCCGCGCCTGTTCGCGTCGCCGGGCGTCCGCCCGTCATGTGTCGGTCCCGCCAGCTTCTGTGACATCTACTTCGGCGGCTGACCGATGATGTCCGTACCGATCTCGTACCAATCGGATTGGCGTGGCGGGGCCCGGCAAGACGCGAACATCGGCCGGATTCTGTTGGTCGAGCACGATGACAAGGTCGCGCGGAGGATCACGGCGTCTCTGCATCAGGAAGGGTGGTGGGTCGAGCATGCGCGGGTAGCACACGACGCGCTGCATCGAACGATCGGCGGCGCCTACCGCCTGATCATCGTGGCGTTCGATATGCCGGGGATCAATGGCATGACCTTGATCACCGCGTGGCGAGCGATCGGTATGAGTGCGCCGATCCTCGCCCTCGATGCGGCAAGCGACACCGATCGATGCGTGCGAATGCTACGCTCAGGCGCGGACGATTACCTGTCCTTCCCGTTCGTCGACGAGGAGTTGGCGGCCCGCGTCATGGCACTGCATCGCAGGCAGTCGCGTGTCCGCCCGTCCTCGTCCGCCGAACCGATGCCGCAACTCCATGCGCCAGGCATCACGCTCGACCGGATCAGGCGAGTGGCATTGATCGATTCAACCCTGGTGATGCTTCGGCCGACGGAATTCCGGTTGCTGGAATTCATGATGTTGAACCCGCAACGCACCGTTACGCGCCGGATGATTCTCGAAGCGGTCTGGCAGCGTAATTTCGATCCGGGCACCAATGTCGTCGAGGTACATATCAAGCAGCTCCGGAACAAGCTCTACGATCGTGATGGCAGTCGTTTCATTCGAACGGTGCGTGGTGCGGGGTATTACTTCATAGGCAAGACGTTCCATCAGCCGTGCTCGTCCTCCTGGCTTGTCGGGTCTCATGCCAACTAGGATGGCTTACGCAGCTGTCCCCGGTCTGTCGGAGGCGTTGCACGTCGACCATCCGCCGCGTGGGAGTGCGAAAGCCCATCGGCTGACTCCAGCACGGGTTTTGCGGCGTAGCGGGTTCGATCGAGGCCGACGAGGACGTTAGCCGAAGAGCGAATCGGCCGCGATGATGCCATCATGGCCAGCCTCAGCCAGGGTCACGCGGGCCGGTGCAGTCGGCTCTTGCACCGGCATTCGTCGATTGCCTGAATTGCGCAGCGGCCTCTTCAACCCGCTTGAACGGATCGCTCTAGATAGGTGGACAGCACCACGTAGGTACGTGTCGTCGATACACCGGGGATCTCGTAAAGACTGGAGAGAAGGGCTTCCAACGCACGTGCGTCTTCCGTTCGTATCTTCAGCAGCATTGAGGTATCGCCGGCGACCGAGTGAATCTCCTCGACCTCCGGGCAATTTGAAAGCCTCATCAATTCTGGCGTTTTCCCCCAGCCCTTGGTATCGACATGGACGAAAGCGAGCAGCGAGCGTCCTATCGCTTGCGGACTGATCTGCACGGAGGTCCGGCGAATCACGCCCGAGCGCCGCAAACGCTTGACGCGTTCATGCACTGCTGGCGCTGAAAGCGCGACACGCTTTCCAAGTTCCGCGTAGCTCATGGTCGCGTCCTCGACCAACACGCCTAATAATTTTCTGTCGACGGGGTCGAGTGGCGTGGCCTGATTACGGTTCTGCCGAACATCATATTTTTCTTCGTTCATTCTTTATCGACTCCAGATTTCGGGTTGTTCGTTAGGCTATCATGAGAAATACAGAACAATATTCCGCATCGGCGGGCGCTCGCAATTCATCATGCAACACAACGATTCGTTGGAAGCCGGCATCCGGAAACGAAGCCTTCCTGCTTCGGTGTACGTATTAACGGCCAGCGTGGCGGTGATCGGCTCGAACTCGCTGGTCTTGGGCCCGATCGCCCCTTTGGTCGCGCTGTCTCTCGGAAGCTCGGTTCCGAACGTCATGATGGCCATGGCGGCATTCGGGCTTGGCGCGGCGGCCAGCGCCTTGTTTCTTTCCCACTACATCGACCGCCTCGGGCCCGCGCGCGTGCTCAGGATTGCCATGGGATTACTGCCGTTGGCCTTGCTTCTCAGCGCCGCGGCGCCATTCGTTTCGGTGCTTGTCTTGGCTCAGTTGCTTGCGGGGGTGGCCTCGGGCCTGGCCCTGCCGGCGATTTACACGAGCGCCGCAGTCATTGCTCCGCCGGGGCTGGAAAGCAAAACCGTCGGCGTGGTGCTGGCCGGATGGACGCTCAGTATGGTTGCCGGCGTTTCGGTTTCCGCGATGGTCGCCGATCTGCTTGATTGGCGCGCGGTTTATGGCGCAGTCGCAACGCTTGCCGCGATCGCGATCGTGTCCTTATCGAGAATGAAAGATCTCGGCGTTCGCGAGAAAGTGGCGGCTCCCGTTCCGCTATCCGCATTGAAACTGGCCGGCATCAAATCCTTGCTTGTGTCCTGCGGCGCGTTCATGGCCGGATTCTATGGAGTCTATGCGTTCCTTGGCGATTATCTTCGAAACGGATTGGGAGAGCCGCTGAGCGCGAACGGATTGCTTGCGATGTTCTATGGGGTGGGGTTTGGCGGCGCCGTCCTGTTCGAACGCCTTGTCAGTAAGGCCGCAGCTCGAAGCGCGCTTCCCGTGGCATTGGCGCTCGTGGCCCTGATCTATCTTCTGCTCGCGGTGGGTGGCAGCACCTTGCTGTCGGTGTTGATCTTGATGTTGCTGCTCGGCTTGGCCAATCACTACGGCGTGAACTTGTTCATCGTCCGGCTTACGGCAATCGACCCCACGAAGCGTGGCGCCATCATGGGTCTGTACAGCGCGGTCACCAACCTCGCCGTGTTTGCCGGTACCAGCAGCTTTGGTCAGATCTATTCGGCGGGGGGATTCGTGACGATAGCTTATACGGCAATGGCCTTGTCTCTGCTGGCCGCATTGGTTTGTGTTTTTTTTGATGGACTCAGGAGTGAGATTCGATGAACACGGTTGAAAAGGTTTTGACCACCGGGAAGACCCATACTACATTCAGCGGCGGCCCCGGCGTGCCGCGAGGGCATAATTCGCGCCTCGATATCGCATTGTCCTCGCATGCGCAGCCCAAGCCAGCACATACATTCGCGGCGATCCCGCCGCACCCGACAGCGGAGCAGCTTTTCGCCGGAGCCTGGTCGGCTTGTTACAGCATCGCTCTGACTGTCGCGGCGCAGGCCCTGCAGGTAACGATTCCTGCCGAGACCTCGGTTGATATCGAGGTTGATCTGTGTATCGGCGGGGCCTCCTATTTCATTCAGGCAAGACTCCTTGTCTGCCTTCCCGGGTTGCCGGAATCCGTCGCAACCGAGATCGTGCACAAGGCTGACGAGATCTGCGTGTATTCGAAGGCGACTCGCGGAAATATCGATGTCGAGTTCAAGGTAAGCGTCTAGCCATGGCTGTTCGGGAGGGGCCGTCGGATCAGGCGGCCCCTCGGCGTCAGGCCTGGTTGTCGGTAGCTTGGCATCAGGCTTTTGCTATCGAACGCATTGCCGACCACCGATGCCGCGAATCAGTCGGGAAGCCGTGCGGATGACGGCACCGTATGCCCATCGACGGTAGTGCCCGGAAAGGCCAGCCTTGGTCCCAAGCTCGCGTTGTTCTCCGCGGGGAAATTGAGCCTTGGCTTGGAAACGTGGCTGAGTGTGCGGATCTGGTCCGCGGAAAGGCTGACTTCCAGCGAATCGAGATTGTCCTTGAGTTGATCCAGACGCCGCGCGCCGATCAGGGTGGAACTCACCCCGCCTTGTGACCTGACCCACACGAGCGCCACCGTCGCGGGGCTCACGCGAAGGTCCGAGGCGATATCCGCGACGGCCTCGATGATATCGAAGTCGGCTTCGCTCGGAACGCCAACCAGCTGGGTGCGCTTGGTATCGACCTTGCCGCCATGGCCTCGACGGAACTTGCCGCTCAGAAAGCCGCTCTTGAGCGGCGACCAGGGCATGATGCCGATACCCATTTCCCGTGCCAGCGGAAACAGTTCGCCCTCGCTTGTGCGCTCGAGAAGCGAGTACTCGACCTGCATCGCGATGATCGGCGTCCAGCCACGAAAGCGGGCGATGGTCTGGGCTTCCGCGGTTTTCCAGGCGGGAATGTCCGAGAATCCGACGTAACGGATCTTGCCGGCGGTGACGAGGTCGTCCAGGCCGCGCAGGGTTTCCTCGATCGGCGCCGTTCTGTCCCAGTTGTGCAGCCAGTAGATATCGATGTAGTCGCTCTGGAGCCGCTTCAAAGAGGCTTCGCACTGCTGGACAAGGGCTTTGCGACCGGCTCCGCCGCCGTTCGGATCGCCAGGAAACAGGTTGCAGTAGAACTTCGTGCTCAGCACGAGTTCGTCGCGTCTGACCTTGTTGTGCTTCAGGTAGTCGCCGACGATGCGCTCCGAGTGTCCGGCGGTATAGATATTGGCGGTGTCCACGAAGTTGCCGCCGCGATGCCGATACTCGTCGAACATGGCGAACGACTCCTCCGGACTGGCGCCCCAGCCGAAGTCTTCGCCGAATGTCATGGTGCCGAGGCAGTACGGGCTCACGCGCAGGCCGGATCGTCCGAGCGTGACATAGTGATTGAGTGGCATGAATGTTTTCCGATCGGATAGGAGAGTCAGTCGATGTGGGTACCGGTGAGCTGCTCGCTCAGTTGCCAAAGGCGGCCCGCGGACACCGGGTCGGTCGCGCGGGGGCGCACGCCGTGTAGTTCCGTGGATTGATCGTCAGGCAAGGCGCGGGCGATATCGCAGTCCGCGCAGTAGACGCCGCCCATGTCGTCGAGTTGCGGGCTGGTGGCGCACCAGACCGTCGTCGCGGCGCCTTGCTGTGGCGTTTTTTTATTGTTCTGCGGATCGATGATCGGTTTGCCGTCCTTGTCGATGACCTGGCTGGCCGCGAGCTGATCGTGCGACATGTGCCGAACGAGATCCGTCACGATTCCTCCCGGATGGACGGAAAACGCACGTACGCCCGCGCCTCGCCCGATCGAATCCAGCGCGACGGCGAACAAGGCATTGGCGGTCTTCGATTGGCCGTAGGCGACCCAGGGATCGTATTCCCGATGCTGGAAGTTGGGGTCCTGGAAGTCCATGCCGGCTCGACGATGGGCGAACGAGCTCAACGCGATCACACGCGCATGGCCCGATCGCGCGAGCGCCGGCCATAAACGACAGGTCAGCTGAAAATGTCCCAGATGATTCGCAGAGAACTGCGATTCATACCCGCGCGCGTCGCGGGCCAGCGGCGGCGCCATGACGCCGGCGTTGTTGACCAGGATGTCGAGGCGGTTGGTCTGGCCCAGCACGTAGTGCGCGAAGTCGTCGATGGACGCCGGATCGAGCAGATCCATGGCTTTCAGCGTGACATCGGGCAAGGCCTCCAAGGCGCTACGCGCCTTTGCCGGATCACGCGTCGGCACGAAGATCCTGGCACCGGCGGCGCTGAACGCCTTGACCGTCTCGATGCCGATACCGGCATAACCTCCAGTGACGACCACGGTTTTACCGCTGAGATCGATACCGCGAATGACTTCGTCAGCGCTCGAGGCAGGGCCGAAGCCCGAGCCGATCGGGGATTGCCGGGTGAACATTACCGTGCTCCTGGTCGATTTGAATCTCGACATGGTGGACCGATCGCTCAGTGACAAGAATTCGCCCGCGTTCACGTTTCATGCGCGGGCGTTCAATTTCCGATGATCCGCCTTGCTCCTGGCTTCGGCTTGGGAAGACGCGGGAGTCAGAAGCGGTGGCGGATGCCGAGCCGAGCGACCATCTGGTGTCCGTTCGACGAGGCCGTCTCACCGCTTAGCGCCGCGACGGCAGCGGCACCCGTGGAATCGCGGCCGCTCGCGACTTGATAGACCCCGGCCAGGTACACGTCGGTCCGATTCGAAAGCGTATAGGTGGCTCCCGCCGCGACCTGGTTGTAGTGAGCTCCGCCGACATTGCGGTTGATTTGACTGCTGTGCAAATAGTTGAAGGCGACGCCGGCCAGGACACGCGGTGAGACGTGGTATTGAAGGCTCGCCTCCAGATCGTTGAACTGTTCCGAAATGCCGCCGAGCGTGGCGATCCCGTCGAAGCGGATATTGGAATAGGTTGCGCCCAGGGACACTGGGCCGATTGCGTAGGTTCCGCCCGCACCCAGTACCGAATACGTGTTCGCACTGGCATAACCGCTGAATACGGGAGAGGAGGTGAGTCCATTTGACGTCGCGGTTTCGTTCGGGTTGCTGCCGAACAGGGAGGTGGCCGGATTGCGTACGTTCAGGTACGCGATACCGAGCGAAACCGCTCCGCCGGTGTAACCTGCGCCCACCGAATACACCTGATTTCTCGCCAGTGATCCCGGCGTGCCGCCAAGACTGTAGACACCGCCGACGCTGAAGCCTCGGTAGTCCGGGCTGCGGTACTTGATCGCGTTGTTGGTACGCCGGCCATTGTTGAAGTTGTCGAGATCAGAGGGATGGGCCGAATGTGCCGTGCCGACGTTCGAATCAGCGAACTCGAACTTGCCCACATAATCCACCACGCTGTCATATTGTCGGCCAAGCACCACGGTGCCGAGGCTTGCGCTCTTCAGGCCAACAAATGCCTGCCTGCCGAATTCCGCGCCGCCCTGGCCGAGGCGACCGTTGTTGAGTTCGAAACCGTTCTCCAGAGCGAACACCACGCGGAGGCCGCCGCCGAGGTCCTCGTTGCCGCGCAAGCCCCATCGGGAGCTATTCAAGCCGAATGTCCCGTCAAGCCGGTATACGCGGCCACCGGTATGCGCTCCGTTCTGTACATTGTTGGCGACTTCCAGGCCTTCGTCGATCAAACCGTAGAGCGTGACGCTGCTCTGGGCGTAGGCGCTGTGCGCGAAGGGGGATAGCAGTGTCAGCAGCAGCATCTTGTTCTTCATATGTGGTGTCTCCATGAGGCGTTGGTTTATTGGTCCGGGCTGCCTGGCAGGTTTCTGCCACCGCATACCCATGCGCGATCCCAACGCCTTGGTCATGCCTGCGTGCGTTGTTGAATTCGATCGTCAGATGTAGACGCAGGCCGAGTGGCATGTATTCCGATATGAAAATTAAAAAAATTTAATTTGTATTGCTAACTTAGTAGAAAAACGGAGATCCAGGTTCGAGTCGAACCGGTGGGGCATCTGCGCGACTCGATCGAAGGTTGATCAGCTTGGTTTTTTCTGGTACGCCGCAGTTATCTGGATTGACCGCCACATCCTATCCGGGTGGGAGCGCGTCCGTCGGTATGGCATCCAGTTGCACTCTGTTGCTAGCTTCGCTATTTCGTGCAAGCGACGACTTTTGGGGGCAGCAGAGAGCAATGCTCAGATTTGACGGTTTATCGCATGCGGCACTTTCAGCGGCACGGCTGCGCGTGCGACGTGATTCATAAATTGACTATCGCAGCACACTATATATCGATATTTATATCGCGCCTCTTGTCCCTGTCGCCGCCGTCATTTGCCCACGCTTCTTGGATGACTTGTGTTAGCGGCTCTTAATCAGAGTTTCCCTAGGATGGTGCTGAACAAGCTGAAGTGAAGGACGCAGTTGACCAACGCGGATGCCCCATTGCTGGGAGCATTCCGGCTCTGAAGGCCGAGCGGGCGCTATCTTTCGAGAATGCGTTGCAGCAGCGTGGCGAGACGAGCCATGTCGTCCGTCCCGAAGCCTGCGAACAATCGCTCATGAGCCTCGCGGAACGCCGCCGGCGCGCCGGCGGCCACAGCGTGTCCGCGTGCCGTCGGCACGAGTTCGACGACGCGTCGATCGGTCGTGTCGCGCCGGCGTTGCAGGAAACCGTCGCGCACCAGCCGATCGACCATGCAGGTGATGGCCTTGGGATCGACGCCGCACTGGCGCGAGATCTCGGCGGAGCAGACCAGCTCGGGTTGCGCGACTAGGTACAGGACGCGCGCCTGCCGGGCCGTCACCTGCAGGGCGTCCCACGTGCATCGCGTGGTGGTCTGGCGCAAGGCTAGGTCAGCGCGCAATAGCAGGCGACCGAAGGAGTGAGCTTCGGCGCTGGCACGTGAGCCGATTGCGGTTCGAGAGTTGTGTGTCATCGTGGATATCTTGAACGCGCTCGCGACTCAATCGGCTGGCTCGTCAGGGCGCAGCAGCAGGAAGGCGAGATCGACGACATGCTCGGCGCTCTGGCGCGGCGCGACGCTCGACTGTTCCGCCAGGCTGCGGATGAAGAAGCCCATCAGGCTGGCGTGCGTGAAGGCCGCCAGTTGCGCGATATCTGCGCTGGTCTCGAGTTGTCCCTGCACGCGCGCATCGGCCAGCGCGTCGGCGATACGCTGCTCGGCGGCCCGCCGCCCCGCATGCATCTTTTCCCAGAACTCTCGCGTCTCCTCGGATACTTCGCAGCGCGAATACACGATACTGTAGATGCGCCGCGCGACACCCTTCGACAACACCCGCGCGAGATGGCGGACCAGCGCCCTCCGCAACCGTTCGAGCGGATCGGGCTCAGGCGCGTGCCAGGCGATCAGGAACGGATCGACGGGCAGCCCCGCATGCTCGAGCATGGCCTCGAACAAGGCGGACTTGTTCCTGAAGTGCCCGTAGACGGCGCCGCGCGTGACGCCCGCCACGCCGGCGATATCGGCCAGCGAGGTATGCGACAGGCCTTGCCGCAGGAATGCCTGGACTGCGGAGTTGAGGATCCTGGCGCGCGTGTGCATGGCCTGCTCCTGTGTACGTTTCATCGATTCCTCACTATTTCGGACGACATCAATGCGAATAGCTCGTCTGGGAAACACTGATTAATATGCAATCGCGCGAGGTGGTCGACGACGTTGGAGAGAATGGCCAAATACCGAAGCGAAGCGTCTCCCATTCGAAGAAGTTCGGTCCAGAGATCCGCCTTTTTTTCTCGCATTTCTCACACGCATGACGGACTTCTCCCATGAATCGGTCGAAGCCGGTTCCATTTGTCGTTTCATCGTCGTGGGCTCGTTCCGTGAACTATCTTCCACGACGTTTTCGGCTGTGCCAGCGATGACCGTCGAGCCGGATAAATCAGTGTCTCCGCAGCGCAATTAGTGATGCCATTCCCCGAGAGCAGTCGAGATACATCAGGCAGCTCAAGCACATAGAGAATCGATTAGACGCCGATGGCACGTAAATAGGTGATGCCACCGCAGACCTGGTGTCATCGCACAGCGCTTTGCTTCGGAAACCGTATCGCGATGATGAGCCCACCGCCCGCCGCGTTAGAAATATGCAGCGAACCGCCGTGATGGCGAATGAGCCGGCGCACGATGGCAAGGCCCAGACCGCTGTGTGCAGTGCCACCGCGTGCGGGGTCAAGTCGGACAAACGGGCGGAGTACGCGCTCGAGGTCAAGCTCGGACACGCCGGGCCCGTGGTCACGCACCACCAGTCCGTAATGCTCGTCACGCGCTACCGTGGCGATTTCTACAGGCGGCTCGCCGTAGGTCAGCGCATTTTCAACGAGGTTCGAGAGAATGCGATCGATATCGACGACGGGCAACATGAAGTCTGGCCCAGCGCGTAGATCGAGCCTCACGAGAGTATCGGATTCCGCTCCACCGCCAGGGCGGAGTGCCTCGGTGTAATTGAGGCGGCAGTATGAGTCTACACTCGTCTTCGAGGAGTCCTCAGGGCTTTCGCGGGCGAAGTCTAGAAACTGCGTAATGACGCGCGACATGGATTCCGTGTCGCGCAGAAAGCCTGCGCGATCACCGACATCGGCTAGCAGATCCGCACGCACCTGCATGCGTGTGAGCGGAGTGCGCAGGTCGTGTGCGATGCTCGCGAGCATCACGGCGCGTTCACGTTCGGCCTCGGCCAGTTCGCGCGTCATATCGTTGAAGTCGTCTATTAGCTCGCGCACCTCGCGCGGTCCGCGCCTGCGCACAATGCCCGCATGATGGCCCATGCGATGCTCGCGCGCCGCAGCAGCCAAGTCGTGCACCATCCCATTGAATCGCCAGGCGAGCACGATGGCGACCAAGATGGCAAACGCCAGTACCAAGACCAGCGCGCCGGTGAAGCGGTTCAGTGGCACCTCGGCTTGCGGCAGCACTATGCCGCGCATGCTTCCTGCGGGTAGAACGCGTAGCGTGCCGTCGCTATCTATTGCTACGTGGGTGCCCGGCGGAAGCAGGTGCCGAAGCTGTTGTTCGATGGACCCGATCGTATCTTTGCGGAAGCGCTGTGCCTCGGCGGCCGGTAGTTGCTTCAGATCCACGAACGAGATACCGAGGATGCTCGCTGCGGACCGTTCGCTTTCCTCGACCCGCTCATTCATGTGAGCGGCCGCTTCCACGACACGCGAAATATGGAATGCGGCGATGCTCGCACGGGTTCGATCGATCAGCAACAGCGACGTGATGTGAACCAGCACGAGAAGACCCACCGTAGTGATGACGAGCCGTCCGAACATCGAATCAAATGGATTCTTCATCGGCTGGGCTGTCCGGAATAAACATGTAGCCAACACCGCGCATGGTTTGCAGCCGTCTTGGATTGGATGGGTCGTCCTCGATCAGACGACGTAGGCGCCATACCGGCACGTCGATCCCGCGTTCCGTTATTTCGGCATCTGGACCGTGAAGCAACTCTAGGAGCCGAGTACGCGAGAGCGTTTCCAAGGGGTGCGAGGCCAGCACCTCAAGCAGCGCGTATTCCCCCCCGGTGAGCTTCACCGGTGAGCCTTCGCATAGCAGTACGCGGGTCGAGAAATCCAGTTCGAAACGTCCGAATCGGCACGGGGCGCGTCTCTGTTGAACCACAGCAGTTTGTGGCGGTCCGTGGCGGCGCAGCACCGCGTGGATGCGCGCGAGCAATTCCTGGGGCATGAATGGCTTGCCGAGATAGTCGTCTGCCCCAAGCTCCAGCCCCAGCACGCGGTCTACCCCTTCGGCGTGTGCGGTCAGCATGATGACCGGAATCGTGTCGCCTCGCGCGCGCAGTCGTTTGAGTGCGACGAGACCATCCACGTTCGGCATCATGATGTCCAGAACAATGATGGACGGCCGCTCGCGCTCCAGTCGCAATGTTAGGTTCGTAGCGTCATGCAGAACGGAAAATGCGACGCCGCGCTGCTGGAAAAACTTGCGCAGTAGGTCGCGTAGTTCAGCGTCGTCATCGACGAGCAGGACCTGCAAGGAGGCGTCGGGAAAGGCAGATGTGCACACGTCGGGTGTTCATGATTGTGTGAGAGCAGGTTAATGGTAGCGGGGAGTGGGTGCGACTGGCTTTCGAAAAATTAATGAGTTTTGCACCCATCTGAGATAAACAGCGCGCGCCTGCTGTTTTGCTTGCCGAAAGCACACCTTGCCTATTTCATTTTCTCGGCTCGTTACTGGATAGCTAGTTTTGGTAAGCACAAGAAAATGCGCCATCGGTAGCGTTACGCCTTGCCCATCACCGGTTCCACTGAGTTGCTGCGGACGAGCCCGGTGCCGTCCCGTTCTCGCATCGCTCGATGCCGCGATACCCAAACAGGTCAAAGATGAAGATGCCAATCCTCCCAAACCACATGCGCCGTCGCACGACGTGCACGTCGTGCCGGCTGTTTGCTGTACTCGCGATACTCGGCACTGCCGGCTGCAACAGGCAAACAGGAGCGTCGCCCGGTGACTTAGCCGCTCAAGCCGCTCAGGTGGGCGTGGTCGTGCTTACGCCACATCGCATCGTCAAAACCGTCGAGCTTTCCGGCCGCCTTTCTTCGCATAAGGTATCCGACGTTCGACCGCAGGTGGGTGGCATCATCCTTAAGCGCCTGTTCGTGGAGGGCAGCGACGTGAAGGCGGGCCAAGTGCTCTACCAGATCGATCCAGCCACCTACCAGGCTGCTTATGATCAGGCGCGCGGCACGCTCGAAAAAGCCCGCGCCACGCTCGCCTCGGCGAAGACGAAAGCGGACCGTTACACGGAACTCGTGAAGATTAACGCTGTGAGTAAGCAGGATTACGACGATGCCGTCGCCGCCGTCCGAGAAGACGCCGCCGACGTCACGGCCGACAAGGCGTCGCTCGAATCTGCACGCGTGAACCTCGACTACACACGTGTGCGGGCACCCATTTCCGGGCGCATTGGTGCATCCAGCGTAACCGAGGGGGCGCTCGTCACCTCCGATCAGACCACTGCGCTCGCCACCATTCAGGCGTACGACCAGATGTACCTCGACGTCACGCGCTCCAGCACTGAGTGGCTGAAGCTGCGTAAGGCCTTCGCTTCCGGTCGCTTGAAGAAGACAGGAAGCGACAGCGCAGCCGTTACGCTCGTGATGGAAGACGGCACTGAATATACTCACCTCGGCACCCTGCAGTTTTCAGGCGTGACCGTGGATGCAACTACGAGTTCGGTTACACTGCGCAGCACATTCCCGAACCCCGAACGCGAATTGCTGCCCGGCATGTTCGTGCGCGCCCGTCTGCAAGAAGGCGAGAACGATAACGAGATACTTGTGCCACAGATGGCCGTAACCCGTGCATCGGACGGCAAAGCGAGTGTCTATGTGGTGGATGCGGCTGGCAAGGCCCAGCAGGTGCAGGTGGTGGCTGACAACGCATTTCACGACCAATGGATCGTAACGTCGGGTCTGCACACTGGCGACCGCGTGATCGTGAGCGGCCTGCAGAGCGTGAAAGCGGGCGCGCCGGTCAATGTGGTGACCGAAACGCCGCAGACGCAGGCGAACACGGCACCCGCGACAGACACGGCCTCGACCGTGTTGGCGCGACGCTAGGCGGAGAATGGCATGGCAGAGTTCTTCATCAAGCGCCCCATTCTCGCGTGGGTCATGGCCATCGTCATCATGCTGGTGGGTGCGGCGGCGGTCACGAGTCTTCCCGTTGCGCAATACCCCACCATCGCGCCCCCCTCAGTGCAGGTGACGGCCACCTATCCCGGCGCCTCCGCCGACACCGTCGCAGCAACCGTGACTCAGGTGATCGAACAGAAGCTGAGCGGCATCGACAATGTGTTGTATATGTCGTCCACTAGCAGTTCCGCCGGGCAGGCCACCATCACGCTGACATTTAATCCCGGTACTAATCCCGACATCGCACAGGTGCAGGTGCAGAATAAAGTGACACAGGCCACGCCTACCTTGCCCGAAACTGTGCAGGAACAAGGCGTGCAGGTGGCGAAGGCGTCGACGAACTTTCTCATGATCGTCGCGCTGTCGTCGCCGGGCGGCACCTGGAATTCTGTGGATCTTGGCAACATCATCGCGACCCGGATTGAAGACCCGCTCGCGCAGTTGAACGGCGTTGGCGACGTGACGCTGTTTGGCGCGCAGCACGCCATGCGCGTCTGGCTTAACCCGGTGAAGCTACACAGCTTCGGACTCACGACCTCGGACGTGACCACAGCTATCACGAACCAGAACGTCGAGCTTTCCACCGGGCAGATTGGTGGCTCGCCAGCAACCGATTCGCAGGCCATCAACGCGACCATTCGTTCGTCAAGTCTCCTTACTACCGCCGACCAGTTCGCTAGCATCCTGCTGCGCGTGAACAGCGATGGTTCGCGCGTGCTACTCAGGGACGTGGCGCGCGTGGAGGTAGGCGGCGACAGCTACGACACCTCGTCGCGTCTGAACGGCAAGCCGGCATCCGCGCTTGCCATCAAGCTCGCCACTGGCGCTAACGCGCTGGACGCCGCCAAAGCTGTTCGCGCGAAGCTCGCCGAAATCCAGCCGCAATTGCCGAAGGACGTAGCGATCAGTTACCCGTACGACACCACGCCGTTCGTGCGTATCTCGATAGAAGAGGTGGTGAAGACGCTGTTCGAAGCCGTGATGCTGGTCTTTCTCGTGATGTACCTGTTCCTGCAGAACGTGCGCGCCACGCTGATTCCCACCATCGTGGTGCCCGTTGCGCTGCTCGGCACGTTCGGCGTGATGTCGATGATCGGTTTTTCGATCAACGTGCTCTCCATGTTCGCGATGGTGCTCGCCATTGGCCTGCTCGTCGACGACGCCATCGTGGTGGTGGAAAACGTCGAGCGCATTATGAGCGAGGAGAAGCTCAACCCGAAGGAGGCCACCCACAAGGCGATGGGGCAGATTACCGGCGCGCTGATCGGCGTGACCACTGTGCTCACTGCCGTCTTTATTCCGATGGCGTTTTTCTCAGGCTCCACGGGTGCAATCTACCGGCAGTTTTCCATCACCGTCGTCTCGGCGATGCTGCTGTCGGTCATGCTCGCGCTCACGCTCACGCCGGCGCTTTGTGCCACCCTGCTCAAGCCCACTGACGTGGAGCACCATGAAAAGCGTGGATTCTTTGGGTGGTTCAACCGGTGGTTCGCAAAGAGCAATGCTGGCTACCGCTCCTCGCTCACGCGCGTGGTCGCGCGACCCGCGCGCTACATGCTCTTCTACGGCGTGATTACTGGTGTCGTGGCGCTACTGTACGTCACATTGCCTTCTTCGTTCCTGCCTGACGAAGATCAGGGTTACTTCATCGTGTCGATTAGCGCGCCTGCGGGAACGCCGAGCTCGCACACGCTGAAGACGGTGGAAGCGGTGGAGCAGTATGTGTTGAAAGACGAGCCGGGCGTCAAGCAAGTGATCGCTATCAATGGCTTCAGCTTCAACGGGGAAGGACAAAACAACGCCATTGCGTTCGTCGGTCTCAAGGACTGGAGCCAACGGGGTGCCCATGACAGCGCGCAGGCCATCATCGCGCGCGCCAACCAACATTTCGCCGGCAATCGAGAAGCGCGTATCTTCGTGCTGAATCCGCCCGCCATTCAGGAATTAGGTACACAAAGCGGTCTTGACTTTGAGATAGAAGACCGCGGCGGTGCGGGCCACGACGCGCTGCTCGCGGTACGAAACCAGTTTCTCGGCATGGCATTGAAGGAGCCGACGCTCTCGATGGTGCGCCCATCCGGTCTTGAAGATACGCCGCAATTGCAGGTGGATATTGATCGAGAAAAAGCCAACGCGTTGGGGCTGTCCATCTCCGACATCAACGACACGCTGCAGACCGCGTTCGGTTCGTCTTACGTAAACAACTACATCGACACGGGGCGCGTGCAGAAGGTCTATGTGCAGTCGGACGCACCGTATCGCATGATGCCTGACGACCTTGGGGATTGGTATGTGAAGGCAAGCAGCAGTTCGTCGGGCTCGCCCAGCTCATCAAGTTCGTCGTCTTCATCGATTTCGAGCACCACCACAAGCACGACGGGCTACGACTCCACGATGGTGCCATTTTCGGCGTTCTCTAAAAGCCATTGGACGTTCGGACCGCCGCAGATCGAACGCTACAACCGGCAGCTCGCCATGGGCATTTCGGCCGCCACGCAACCTGGCGTGAGCACCGGCGAGGCCATGAATGCTGTCGAGCAACTCGCACACAAAATGCCGCCCGGCTTCGCTCTGGAATGGACAGGTCAGTCCTACCAGGAGAAGCAAGCCGGCTCCCAGGCAACGACGCTCTATGCGATATCTCTCGTCGTCGTGTTCCTGTGCCTTGCAGGTCTCTACGAAAGCTGGTCGATTCCGATCGCGGTGTTGCTCGTCGTGCCACTCGGTGTATTGGGAGCGCTGCTTGCCGCTCATGGGCGTGGACTTTCAAACGATATCTACTTCAAGGTTGGACTGCTGACTACCATCGGGCTTTCCACGAAGAACGCTATTCTTATCGTCGAATTCGCGAAGGATCTGCAGGCGCAGGGGCACAGCCTCGTGTACGCCGTGCTCGAAGCAGCTCACATGAGGCTTCGGCCCATTCTCATGACGTCGCTCGCGTTCGTGTTCGGCGTGCTTCCGCTCGTCATCAGCACGGGTGCAGGTGCTGGCGCGCGCCACGCCATCGGCACGGGCGTGGCGGGAGGAATGATCGCAGCCACGGTGCTCGCCATCTTCTTCGTGCCAGTCTTCTTTGTCGTGGTGCGTAGACTATTCAAGGAACATGGTCACACCACGGAGTTCGCTGACACCAACGAGGGCAACGCATGAAACGCACACTGATCGCCCTTCTTTGCGCCGGCGTGCTGGCAGGCTGCACACTGGACCCGACATATCATCGGCCGTCCGCACCCGTCGACAGAACCTGGTCCACCGCGCCCGCACCGGCGCAGCAGAAGGTCGAACCGAATACGGCTCCGGTGCCACTGGCTGCCGAGATCGGCTGGCGCGATTTCTTTAGAGACCCAAGCCTGCAAAAGCTGATTGAGCTCGCGCTTGCAAACAACCGCGACATGCGTATCGCCGTGCTCAACGTAGCACAGTATGAAGCGCAGTACCGCATCGCACGTGCCAACCTTGCGCCTACCATCAGCGCATCCGGCTCGGTCACACGCGAGCGCGCGGAAGGGTCCACGAGCGCATACAGCTCAAGCAGCGCGAGCGTGGGGCTTACGTCGTGGGAAATCGACTTCTTCGGCCGACTGCGCAGCCTGAAGCATCAGGCGCTGGAGCAATACCTCGCCACGGACGCGGCATGCACGAGCACGCAGATCAGCCTGATCGCGACGGTTGCCACGGATTATCTTCAATTGCTTGCCGACGAGGCGTCGTTGCAGATCACGCTGGATACCGTGGATGCAGACCGCCACACCTACGATCTCACGGTAAGCATGATGAAGATGGGTAGTGCGTCGCTTCAGGACGTGCGCCAGTCCGAGAACTCACTTGCCAGCGCGCGATCGAGCCTGGCTTCGTACACGCGTGCAGTGGCGCAGGACCGTAACAACCTAGTGGCCGAAATCGGCGGGCCGTTGCCCGACGATATGCCGCAAGGCCATTCGCTGATGGAAAGCGACAACATATTCGCGGACATCGGCGCAGGCGTGCCGTCGGATCTGCTCACGCGGCGGCCCGACATTGTCGAAGCAGAGCATACGTTGAAGGCCGCCAACGCGAACATTGGCGCGGCGCGCGCCGCGTTCTTTCCGAAGATCGAGCTAACGGCTTCCGCAGGTACCACGAGCAGCAGTCTCTCGAATCTGTTCAAGGCGGGTACTGGAGCCTGGATGTTTGAGCCGTCCATTTCGGTGCCCATCTTCGACTTTGGCTACAACCGCGCCACGCTCGATGTAGCGAAGATCGAGAAGGACATCGACATCGCCAACTACGAAAAGACCATCCAGACGGCGTTCAAGGAAGTGTCGAATGCGCTCGCCGGACGCACGACGTACGTCACGCAGGTGGCGGCGGATCGCGACTACGTGAACTCTGCGCAGCAGTACTACGACCTCGCACAGGCACGCTACCGTAGCGGCACCGATAGCTTCTTGACGCTGCTCGACGCGCAGCGCACGTTCTATACCGCGCAACAGCAGCTGGTAACGGACACGCTTGCTAAGCAGTCGAACCTTATCACGCTGTACAAAGTGTTGGGTGGCGGATGGTCGGAGACGAGTGTGATGGCGCTGCGGTAGCGAGGGCATTTTTATCCGCAGATCAAAAGCCATCCGTGTAGGAGGCCGGTTACACCAACTACTTCATACGAAACTTGAAGTAATCGCGGGTGTCCGATTACATTTCGACTGGCCATGGTAATCAGAGGTAGCCGCGCAAGTTCGGACAGTTGGGTAAGTGGGACGCTCGTGGCCTGAACCAGCGATAATGAAAGCAAAGATGCCGTTCGTGCGCGATCTGAGGAACGGCCTCTTCGAAGGAATCAATGAAGAGGACGCCCTCAATCTGATGGCTCTGCTAAGCAAGTTCGTACATTTGAACAACGAGCAAAGCCGAGCCCCCTCAAACCGTGAGGCAATTTATATCGGGATGCAGCGAAATTCCTAGACTGGTTTATACCGGAAGATCCGGCAACTGAGTGAATAGCCACTCGGGCGCATGAGTTATCACCCGCCGTGTAGTCCGAGTCGTGTAGCCAGTCGCGCGTTACTTCTGGTCTCTGTCATCTCGAGCTTCTCCCGCCCGACAGGCATGGCCGGCAACATGATCGACACTATCAGCGGCAGTCCGTCGGCCGCGTGTCGGCGACGAACTCCATGCTACAGACATCGTTCGGTTCGGCCGGCACAATCTCTGCCACTTGTGTTACCACATTTGGCGCAAGCGCTCCGGCAGATGCCCGGAACTCCCATCGTGGAAATATGACCGCTCAGAAGGGCGTGCCAATCTGCGCCTGGATGACGAGGCTGTTGCGCGTACGATTACGAACGGCCGTTTCAGTATAGGCGTTGAGCCACAGAACACGGTTGCCCTTCATCTGCCAGAAGACGCCGGGGCCGATGCCCAACACCTGTTCGCGCCCGACCACGGACGTGCCATTGATTCGGTCGTCCGCAAGCTGGCGGAAGAAGTAGCCGTTTATGCCCACATGCAACGATGGCGTAAGAGCATAGGACGTCGTGAAATTTATCCAGGCGGCCTGGCCAGCTTGTGTGTTGCCGACGGTTTGGCTGTCGAACGCGAGCGGATAGCTCGCCGCCGGATCATGGTTCTTGAAGTTGTACAGGTAGTACAGCCGCCAACTGATCTCGACCTTGGGAAGTGGAAATAGGGAGGCCGCCCAGTACGGATTCAGGGAGAAATATCCGGAGCTCTGGTTGAGGTCTGCGTTGTGCTTGTACTGCCCCGTCGGCGCAATCACGTCGAATTCGAAACGCTGTACGAAAAGAGGCCGCCCAGACGAGCTCAGAATGGGCGCGTACTGAAGTTGCGGGCCGAACGTCACATCGCCAAGAGCTGTTCCGCCGCCCGACAAACTTGCCCCGGGCTGATCGAAGCTGCCATGCAGCCACGTCAGCGGCACAATCACGTTGAAGCCCAAGTTGCCGCCTGCCAGACGCCACGGCGACGCGTAAGCCAGGTGATTAACCCATGTGAATGAATTGACACGGGGATGACGAAACGCGCTGTTCGTGCTGCCGTCTCCATTCTTGATGGAATCCGCCGTCGAGTAGCGCACTTGGCCGAGGTAAGACCAGCCGAGCGGCCCTGAAAATCCGTCGAAGAAGCTGGTGGAGCCAAGATTGATGCCCTGCGGCTCCGAAACCGTGGGCGCACGTCCTACCGCAGTCTGCGCGAATGCCGGAGCGGCGATCAAGATACATGCCGCCAACAATAGCCACCATTGTGGCCTAACAATAAGTTTTGCAATGCTAATTATCATGATTGTCTCCAAATATGCCGGAATATACCGGTTGTTGTTTTAATGAAAAACTGGGAGGCTGCGTTGTGATATGCCGCAGCGGGTCGCTGCTTTACGCCCGCCGCAGCATTGAACGGCCTTGATTTACAGCGCAGGTTCCACCGGGCGAATGACGTTGGCCGACACCGCCTGGCCCGGCGCGGAGAACTGCACCATTTCGGCGCCCAAATATTCGAGGATGTCGAGGTCCGCCACACCGTTGACGACGTGGAACGTGGTGGGCAACTGCTCGAACGTCGCGCGATGCCAGTTCACCGAGCCGCCGGCGGCTTTCCACTTCCTGAAGTTCGCACCACCAAACTTGATCGGCGCCGTGTCGCCCGCCACGCCTGGCTGGGGCTGTGAGGTGGTCACGTAGGTCACATCGCAGCCGCCGCTGCCGAAGCTTCCCGTGCGCGGCATGTACTTGTAAAAGAGCGCCGCACCGCCCGGTCCCGGCAGCCTCGGTTCTTCGTGCACCTCAACCAGCCCGTGAAGCGCAATCTCGAAAAACTTGAAGTCGAACCACGAGGCTGATCCGCCGGCCGTGCCGCGCGCGTGATCGATGTCGAGCGCCGGAATGTCCGCGAATAGTTTCGGGAACCCAAGTTCCTCGCGCCCCGTCATGATCGCGTCGGGAACGCCTTCCCAGAGCACGGGGCAGAACGCGCCGTCGATGGTTTCCGTCCTGCCGCGATAGGTTGTGGGAATCTCGATCATGGCGATCCCGTACCCGCGGCCAGCCAACCAGTACAATTCACTGAAGAATGCGAGCGATGCGTGTACTTCGGGCTCGCCTCGCAGTTGAAAGCCGGGCGGCAAGATGCGCTCCAATTGTTCGCGGTGAGTGCGATATTTGACGGTCATCCAAGTGGCGCTCATGGTGCCGGCTTCCTCTGGCGTCCACAGCGTGCCATCGGCCTTTTGACGCGGCCCTGGAGCGGGTCCGAACACGGCAGGCATGCGATAGCGCACACCCGGTTTGAATTCGACGGTCATGATCGAATGTTCCTGGTTGGGTTGAAAGGTTCAGAAAGGGATGTGGCTCGGCATGTTCGTGAGCCAGAGTAGTTCGATGAATTCAGATACGCCCGCGCGGCCGCCGCTTACCTGGGTAGTGGGTGACGCGGCTTCGTGCGACGTGGCCGCGACGACCTGCACGTTGAATCCACCAGTCGGCCGTAACGCCGATTCCCGCGCGCATAGCCTCCGGGAACTGTTGTACTTCCGCTTCCAGCGTATCTCCCGCCGTGTCGAGGCGAGCCCGCCATGTACCCAGGCCAAGCGCCGACCCCATGAGAAACGCAGCAGTAGCGCGTCGACTGCTGCATGGGCGTCGCTCGCGATAGTTGCTGCGGCAAGCGGGACCACTGTGCCGCAAAAGCGGACTGCCCCGTTCGAAAATCGCGCCGGACGAAGCAAACGCATCCTTCCCGCATGCGAGCGGGTTTAATGCATAAGTCATGCTGCTGGACCTCCTGTTTGATTCGTGCCGTGCGCGACATCGCACTTATGCAGGTTCGGCCGCGACGGTATTCTCGATATGGCCGAGGCCTTCGATCTCGACCTTCACCACATCGCCCGGTTGGAGAAATTTGCCGAGCGCGATGCCGACGTTCGCACAGGTGCCGGTCGCGATCAGGTCGCCAGGTTCGAGCGTCATGACCTGGGAAAGCTCGTGGATCTGATCCCAGATGTTGTAGATCATCCCGCCCGTACTCGCGCTTTGGCGCAGCTCGCCATTGACCCAGAGCTTCATTTGCAGTGCGTGCGGGTCGACTATGTCGTTGGCCGTGGTAATCCACGGGCCGATAGGTCCGTGCGTATCAAACGACTTCCCGAGAGTGAACGTCGGGCTCTTGAATTGCCAGTCGCGCGCGGTGACGTCGTTCGCGACGAAGTAGCCGCCTACAACCGACGGCGCGTCCTCGACGCTGACGTAGCGGCAGCGCTTGCCGATTACCACGCCCATTTCGGCTTCATAGTCCATCTTGTCCGACACGTGCGGCTTCAGGATCGGATCGAACGGCCCCGTGATGCAACTCACCTGCTTGTTGAACCACAGTTGATGGGGCGGCACGGTAATGCCGGCACGCGCCGCTTCGTCAGCGTGGTCCTGATAGTTCATGCCAATGGCGAGATACTTTTGCGCATCGGGAATGGGCGCTTCGAGCTTCACGAGCCTGAGCGACACGCCCCCTTTCACATCGCGAAGCATCTGTTCGAGACGGCTCAGCAAGGCGGGGCCGGAGGCCATAACTTCGCGGATCGAATCGGGAGCGGAAGGATCGAGCGCCTTCAAGGCAACGACGCGATCTCCATCCACGGCGCCGATGGTGGTCACGCCGTCATGGGTGTAGCGAGCAAGTTTCATACAGAGCGCTCCTGCGCAAAAAATGGGAACAGTGTCAGGCAAAGAATTCGGGTGTCAGCGGTGGCGCCCATTGACGGAGTTCGTCCGGCGACATGGGCGCGTGTCCGACCGGCGTACTGTCGTTGACCAGATCGCCGTCGGTCCAGTGCTCGATCTTGTTGCCGAACGGGTCGCGCCAGTAGTCGAATATCTGGCTGCCTTGCACGTGACGGCCCACGCCCCAGGAGTGTTCGTAGCCGCAGGACTGCAGATGGGCGCCTCCAAGCATGACGTCGTCGAGATCCAACACTTCGAACGCAGCGTGATCGAAGCGCGGGCGGCCGTCCTGCGCCGAGATCAGGGCAACTGTGTGGTGATCGGTCCATTGGTCGCCCAGCCCGCAGTGCAGGAAGGCGGCGATGGTGTTCTGCTCGCTGCCGGCCCAGTATGTGTCCGATACGCGAAAACCCAATACGTCACGATAAAACGCCAGCATGGCGGGGAAGTCTCGCACCTGGAGTGCGATGTGGCCCAACCGTAGCACGCCACTAGGCCGCGGCTGCAGGCGCACGGTCTTGCCCCGACGCTGGCGTGCGCTGCCGCAGTTCATGGCGACCGGTTCGCGCAGCGGCAACTGCGCGTGCCGCGCGGCGCCATGCACGACATCCACCTGGAAGCCGTCTGGGTCGCGAAAGCGCACGTGCCGCCCACCGCCCGGCTCCGGGCTGTTTTCCACCTGAACACCCAGATGCGCAGCGAGCCGCTCAAGATCCGCTGCGTCGCCCGCATGCAGGCCAAAACCCACGGTGGCGTTTTCGGGACCGAGTTCACTTACATGCACGTGGTGCGATGTGTCTGCGGCGCGCATGTACAACGCTTGCTCGCTGCGGGCAGCGCGGTGTAAGCCGAAGTCGAGCAGAAAGTGTTCCATGCTGTCGAGGTCGGTGACCTGATACCGCACGAAGGCGATGTCTTGCACTGTCATCACGAAAGCGTCTCCTTGTGTTGCGCGAGTCGTCGCAGGCAGGCGACGGTATTGTTGCCTGATGAATCCACAAACCCAACAATCAAAGATTAAACGCAAAAAAATATATAAAACATAGGGAATTCCATAATCTTGACTAACATGGATGAAAGGGGCGAGAATCGCGGCAAGCTCCCACATGTACGAACGTTTGTTTTCATGGACATGACCCTTACCTCTCTAGGCGCAAAAAGCCTGACATCGCTCGCGGTGGAGCGCCTACGCGGCGATATCCTTGCTGGCCAGCTCCGCCCTGCGGAACGGTTGCGCATCCAGGCACTTAGCGAGCGGTATGGCATCGGTACTACCGCCATTCGCGAGGCGCTGTCTCGCCTCGTGACCGACGGCCTCGTGGATTCGGAGGACCAACGCGGCTTCTGCGTCGCACCGGTCTCGCGCGACGACCTGACGGATCTCACGCAAACGCGGGTCGAAGTGGAAAGCAGTGCATTGCGGCTGGCACTCAAGCACGGCGGCATTGACTGGGAGTCCAACGTACTGTCGGCCTTTCACCGGTTGCAACGCACGCCTGTACCCAGTTCGCCCGAACTGCATGAGGCGTGGGCGGCGGTTCATCGGCAGTTCCACGAGTCGCTCATCGCTGGATGCGCATCGTCGTGGATGCTGCGCTTGTGCAGGCTGCTATACGACCAGTCGGAGCGCTATCGCAATCTGGCCGAGCAATACACGACCGATAAGAACCGCGACGCCGCGACGGAGCATCGCGAGTTGATGGAAGCCGCGATGGCGCGCGACGCTGATCGCGCGGTTCAACTTCTCGCCAGGCACTTCTGGGAGACCACCGGCATCGTCCTGAAGGCCGTGTTTAACGACGACGCAACGTCCCGCATAGGCGGACGTGGCCCCGGTCGTAAGCCGCGTATCGGTCGCGGCGACACATAACACGGTTCAACCCATAAGCGGGCCCCGCTGACGCCGCGGGGCCCGTCTGACCCGTTCCAGATATTGATGCAGATGCTGCGCACGACGCGGCAGGGGTGGAATTTGCCGTCGCAAACCGCTCACGAACAAAGGAGACAACGCAATGCAACCTCGCATCCCGCTGGTCCACGACCGTGCGTATGAATTCAAGGCCGTCAGCCTGTTGGCCCTGGGCCTTGGCATGGTCGGGCTCGATCGCTTCATCATTAATCCGCTGTTCCCGGTGATGCAGAAAGAACTCGGGCTTGGCTACCAAGACCTCGGCCTGATTTCGGCCGCGCTGGCGCTGACGTGGGGCGTGGCGTCGATCGTCAGCGGACACCTTGCGGACCGCATGGGCCCTCGCCGGGTGTTGATCTCTGCGATGGCGATCTTCTCGCTGCTCGCAGCGACTACCGGGTTTGCAACGGGCCTCGGCGGTCTGCTTGTGATCCGTTCGGTCATGGGTCTTGCCGAAGGCGCTTATGTGCCTGCCAGCATTGTGGCGACCGTGAGCGCTTCGAAGCCATCGCGCGTCGGGCTCAACGTCGGCCTCCAACAGATGGCGCAACCGCTCGTCGGGCTTGGCTTCGGCCCCATCGTGGCAATCGGGCTGCTCAAGGTGCTGCCAAGTTGGCATTACGTGTTCGCCGCGGTCGCGGTGCCAGGCCTCTTGCTAGCAGCATTGATGGCGAAGGTGTTGCGCGAACCGGGCCGGATCGCCAGCGTACCTCGCAACGAGGCGCGCGAGTGGCGCGCCGTCGCCATTCACGGCGCCGTACGCGTAAACACGGCGGCCATGATCTGCTATCTGACCAGCGTGATTACGCTCTCCGCGTTTATGCCCAGTTACCTCGCCGACCACCTCCGGTTGAATCTGAACCAGATGGGTATGGTACTGACTGGCCAAGGCGTTGGCAGTCTGGTCGGCATGGTAGTCATTCCAGCGCTGTCTGACCGGGTCGGGCGCAAGCCGATCCTGCTCCTTGCCCTGCTCGCGGAACTCATGGCGCTTTGGGTACTGCGCGCGACTGGCGCTGAGCCGATCAAGCTGTTCGTGGCCTTGTTCATCATTACATTCATGAATTCGGGCGCCATCGCTATTACGGTAGGGCCGCTAACCAGCGCCGCAGTTCCCGCTCGCCTCGCAGCTTCAGCCACTGGCGTCGTGGTGGGTATCGGCGAAATTGTCGGTGGGGCTCTTGCACCTGCCGCCGCAGGCGTACTGGCCCACCTCATGGGTATTACTGTGATTCCGATTATCGCGTTGGTTTCGATTTCCGCTGGCGCCGCCATCGTGGCGTTCGGCGTGCGAGAGCCCCGCCCGTCCACACACATTGAGAAGCATCCGGCCAACACGCTGCCCTAAAGCAGCAATAACGCAAGGCGTCGCCACACCGCGTTTACGACCTTCCATTGGAGACTTAAAGTGACATCCGTATCCCAGCACCATGACGACGGCGCATCGGAAAACCTCGCCGACGTAGCGATCGTCGGCTACGGCCCGGTTGGCCAGGCGCTGGCCTTGAAGCTCGCGCAGGCTGGGCACCGTGTCGTCGTTCTCGAACGCTGGCCGCAGCTATATGGTCTCCCGCGCGCGGTCGGGCTCGATCACGAGGCGATGCGCATCCTGCAGTCACTTGGCATCATTGACGAATTCGAAGCTCATACGTGCCTGAGCCACGTCTACGAATGGCGCAACGGCAAAGGCGAACTGCTGGCCGCATTTCCTGGCCTCGACGAAACAGCAGTGTCCGGTTGGCCGAGGCAATGCGGGTTCAGCCAGCCCGCGCTCGAGCGTTTGCTTGACGAACGCGTCGGCCGCATCTACGCAGACCGCGTCGTGGTGTATCGCAACGTCACCGTGGTGGCCGCCATTGAGTATCCCGACAAGGTGGTGCTCGAAACCCGGCCTACGGGAGATATTGACGTCGAATCCCGCCGTATCACCGCGCGCTACGTGGTGGGATGCGATGGCGCTGGCAGCTTCGTGCGGGACGCAATGGGCGCCTCGCTCGCAGAGCTCGGCTTCGTTGCCGATTGGCTCGTCGTCGACGTGCAGCCCAGCGACCCTTCGCAATGGAGCGCAGACGTGATCCAAGTGTGCGATCCGCGAGGCCCCACGACGATGGTGCCAGGCGGCCCTGGACGCCGCCGCTTTGAATTCATGATGCTCGAAGGCGAGAACAAGAGCGAGCAGAACAACCCTCAAGCTGCTTGGGCCAGGCTGGAACGGTGGGGCTGGACGCCCGCCAACGCAATCCTGGAACGCCACGCCGTCTATACGTTCCGCGCAGCCGTGGCCGACCTCTGGAGGCGCGAACGGCTGATGATTGCCGGGGATGCCGCGCACCTCACGCCACCTTTCGCCGCGCAGGGGTTGTGCGCCGGCCTACGCGACGTGATTGCACTCGCTTGGCGGCTTGATGCCGTGTTGCGTGGCGCCGCCGCGGAGACGCTTCTCGACAGCTACGGGCCGGAACGGCAGGCTCATGCCACCGTATTAGTCGAATTCGCAGTGATGCTTGGCGAAATCATCTGCGTACTAGACCCGGTCAAGGCGGAAGAACGCGATGAGCAACTGCGCAATGACGCCGGCCGCGGCGAACAGACTTGGCCGACGCCGCGCCTCGGCTGTTCACCGCTGGTGCGCCAAGATGACCCGAGTGCTGGCTGGCTCAGCGTGCAGGGATGCGTGCAGCTTGGTGAACGGACCGCCCGTCTCGACGACTTGATGGGCTCGGGCTTTGTGCTGATAGGTCACGGGCACGATCCGTCGAACGCGCTCACCGCCGAGCAGCATCGCTTTCTCGCCGCCATAGGCGCAAAGGTGATTGGAATCGGCGGGCTGTGCGCAGCCCGCGACGTCGACGGAACCTACGCACGCTGGTTCGAGCAACTGGGCACGACCGCCGTGCTCGTGCGCCCTGACTTCTATGTGTTCGGAAGTGGCGAGGCGTCGGTACTCATCAGCGACCTCATGGCAGCGTGGAAGCGCGACGTATTGGCGTTCACCGGGGAGGCCGCGTGAGTCCGGGCGCGGTGCCCCGGCACGCTGCGCTTGAGCGGCATGGCGAGCGTGTGAGACGGCTTGCTGCCGGTGACATGGTCGGCCTCGCAGACCTGTTGGACGAAGATCTGGTCTACGTGCATTCCACGGGAGTCGTACAGGGAAAAGTGGAAGTGATCGATTTCTTCAGGTATACGCTGCAGATATTGGACATTCGAACTCGTATCGCGAACTTCTCGGAGAGCGTCGACATGGCGAGCGTCGGGCTGTTTCAGCGTATGCACGCACGTCTCAAAACGAACCCGTCGAATGAGATATGCACACACAGCTACGTGAGTGAAACATGGTACCGGTGTGACGGCATCTGGCGCCTGCGACATTTCCAATCCACGGCGGTCAGAGAGGAAGCAGCGCAACTTTAATTCGACGGAGTGATCCGCTTTTTGGACTGCCCAGAGCACACTAGACACCCCCGACCCTCACGCCGCGGCCTGTTCAAAGGCCTCGGGACTCAGGCCGCCAAGATGACTATGGCGACGGGTTCGATTGTAAAAGACCTCGATGTAGTCGAAGACGTCGGCACGCGCCATATCCCGGGTTTTATAGATACGTTTGCGGATTCGCTCTTTCTTCAGGCTGCTGAAAAAGGATTCCGCCACGGCGTTGTCCCAGCAATTGCCGCGCCGACTCATCGAAGGCTCGAGCTTGTGTGATTGGCAGAAGCGACGCCATTCGTCACTGCCGTATTGACTCCCCTGGTCGGAATGAACCAACACGGATTGCTTCGGTTGGCGGCGCACAATCGCCATCAACAGCGCGTCGAGAACCAGCTCGCGAGCAAGCGTGGGCTTCATTGCCCAGCCCACAACTTTTCTCGAATAGAGGTCCAGTACTACCGCCAGATAAAGCCAGCCCTGCCAAGTTCGCAGATACGTGATGTCCGTGACCCAGGCACGGTCTGCCGCTTCGACGGTGAATTGTCGGTTCAGTCGATTGGGCGCGAGAGTCGACGGCCGGCCAGCAGCGCGACGAGGCGACTTGTATCCTCGAATCGCCTTGATACCGTTGCGTTGCATGATTTTGGCCACTCGGTTCTTGCTGCAAACTTCACCCACCTCGCGTAGGTCGCAGCACACGCGACGCGCACCATAAACGCCGTAGCTGGCTGTATATGAGTCCCGAATCAGTCCAAGCAGCCGCTGATCCTCGGTATCTCGGTCAGACATCGGGAAATGCAGCCAGTGATAGTAGCCCGCACGCGCAACGTCCAGCATTCGGCACATCGTAGCGACACGAAATTCATGCCGATGGTCGTTGATGAAGCGATACTTCACTCGGGCTCCCTGGCAAAGTATCGCGAGGTAGGTTCAATGGATGGTTGCAACACCTTCCTATTAATATCGAATGAAGGAGGGTTGACGAATGGCACAAATGGGAAGGCCGGGGTTGTCGCCAGAAGGCAAGTCCGAGGTTTGGCGGCGGTGGCGGGCAGGTGAATCGCTTCTTGGCATTGGGAAAGCGCTAGACAAGCCTGCGGGCTCGATCTACGGCGTGATCCGACTATGCGGGGGGTACACCCCTACTGCTCGTAAGCGATCGCTGCGGGCATTAACCTTGAGTGAACGTGAAGATATCTCGCGTGGCGTCTCGGCTGGACTTTCAATTCGAGCGATTGCCCGCCAGTTGAACCGCGCGCCTTCCACGATTTCCCGTGAGATTGCGCGTAACGGAGGAACGGACCACTATCGAGCTCTGGAAGCGGATGAGCGAGCCTTGCAGGCTGCTCTGCGGCCCAAATGCTGCCTCCTAGAGCAGAACCGACGCCTACGCTATGCGGTCGAGCGTAAGCTTTGCCGCGAATGGTCTCCAGAGCAAGTGAGCGGTTGGCTCAAGAACCGATATCCCGATGACGAGGCGATGCGCGTGTCTCACGAGACGATCTATCGCAGCCTGTTTGTGCAAACGCGCGGCGTTCTGAAGAAGGAACTGCAGTATCACTTGCGGACCCAACGGAAGATGCGTCATTCACGCTCGTCCAGCACGAAGGGTGCTCGCAATAAGATTGCTGACGCGGTTTCGATTCACGAGCGGCCAACTGAAGCAGCCGACCGTGCGGTGCCCGGTCATTGGGAAGGCGATCTTGTCAGTGGCGCCAACAATACCCATGTCGCCACGTTGGTCGAGCGGCGCTCGAGGTTCACCATCATCGTCAAGGTAAAGGGAAAGGACACGGTGAGCGTTGTGGCGGGCCTGAAGCGCGAAGTCAAGCGGTTGCCGCAGCATCTACGCAAGTCGCTCACCTGGGACCGCGGCATGGAGCTAGCAAGCCACAAAGACTTTACGATCGCCACGGACGTGAAGGTCTATTTCTGCGACCCGCGAAGTCCTTGGCAACGTGGTACCAACGAAAACACGAACCGACTCCTGCGTCAGTACTTGCCCCACGGTACGCAACTTGATCAATACTCACAGGCGGAACTGAACAAGATCGCAGCGCGGCTCAATGAAAGGCCCAGAAAGACATTGGGCTTCATGTCTCCGGCCGATAAACTATGCGAGGCTGTTGCAGCGACTCGTTGAACCTACCGAGGCTTTTTTTAGGATGTCTCGTTCTTCTTCGAGACGACGCATCTGAGCCCGCAGGCGAAGCACCTCCTGCTTGGCTTCCAATAGTTCGCCGGCTTGCGCCTCGGACTTGTCGGGCTTGACCGCCTTGACCCACTTGTACAGGCTATGAGCAGATACGCCCAGCCTGGCCGAAACTTCGGCCACGGAGTAGCCCCGCTCGGTGATTTGCCGAACCGCTTCCTGTTTGAATTCCGGGGTAAATCTCTGTGCGCTCATGACGACCTCCTATGCTCAAATCATAGGCCAGCGGCGTCTAGTATTCCCTGGGCAGTCCACGCGCGCATGATTGGCAATCCTGATCAGGTGCGGGCAAGCGCCGCGGGCTGTGATTCGGCTGAGTCCAGATTCTCAACAGGATCGCCCTGTTTCGCCAGGTGGATGCGGAGGCCGGTTTCTCCGGAACCGAGACCGGGCTTGAGCACCTGCTGTCCATCATAGTGTCCGCCATTCTGAGTGCGATACGGGATTGGCGTGTCGGTGAAGAGATTCTCCATCCGGACCTTGAAGGCTGCCGCGACTTCCACCCAGTGCTCTTCAGACAGGCGGTCGCTCTGGTAGATGGGGAAGGGTGGCATAACATCCATGCCCGGATAGAAGAGCTGTCCATGCTGGATGGGCCACAAGATCTCGTCGAGTCGGCCATTGACGCCGCGCTCGCTGTAGTGCGGCTCGCGGCCGCCGATGCTGACGACAATCATCGCCCGGCGACCGGCTAGCGTTCCTTCACCATACCGATCACCCCAGCGTTCACCACCATGCGGGCCAACGCCGTAAGCGAAGCCATGCGCATAGACGCGCTCGACCCAACCCTTCAGGATCGCCGGCGCGCTGAACCACCACAACGGGAAGGTGAGGATGACCGCGTCGGCCCACAGCAGCTTCTGCTGCTCAGCCACGATATCGGCGGGTTGGGTACCCGTGGCGAAGGCGTTGCCTGATTCCGATGCATAGCGTAGCCGATCGGCGTTTTTTCGCTGCGGGAAATCGGCTGCATCGGCGACGGCCTTCCAGTGCATGGCATAGAGGTCAGATACTTGAACCTGATGGCCCTGCGCGGTCAGCGTTTCGACCGCGAGGTTCTTCAAAGAGCCGGTCAGCGACTGGGCCTCTGGATGGGCGTGGACGATAAGAACGTTGCTCATGCGGTGATCCTGAATAAGAAAGGGAAGAGGCGGCTTTCGACCGTTCGCCTCAAAGCTAGACAGCCCTAAGGACTTTCACCGTTCATCGTGTTGATGGTGAAGCATGCAGCGTAAATGGTGATCAGGTATAGTGGAAATGAATTTCATAGATACCTGGTATTGTAATGGATAATTTGCGTAGTCTCGACCTGAACCTTCTGCGCACGCTCAATGTATTGCTTGAGGAGCACAACGTGAGTCGGGCGGCCGAGCGCCTCAACCTGTCGCAGCCGTCTGTCAGCGTCCACCTATCGAAACTTAGAAGAGTCTTCAAGGATCCTCTGCTTTTGCCCGGGCCTCGTGGTATGCGACCAACGGCAAGGGCCGACTCGCTGCGGGAGTCGCTTTCCGTGGCCTTGGCTGCCCTGAACGAAGTCATGTCGCCGTTACAGCCGTTTGACCCATACACCGCGGCACTAACTTGGAAGATTGCCGCGACGGATTACAGTGAAACGACGGTACTGCTCCCCACGCTTCCAAGGCTGCGTGAATATGCGCCGAATACTCGCGTTAGCGTTACGCAGATCGCACCGCGTCTCATCGCCAGACAATGCGAAATTGGTGAAGTTGATCTAGCATTCCATACGGCGGACGAAGCACCTGCCGGCTTACGCCGAAAGACCTTGTTTCAGGAAAAGTATGTGTTGGTCGGACGACCTGATCATCCTCGACTCAAGCGAAAGGTTACCGTGTCGCAGTTTTGCAAGCTGGATCATGTAATCGTGTCACCGGATGGAGGTGGATTTGTCGGCGTCACTGATATGACTTTGGCACAGCTTGGTCTGAAGAGGCGAGTCGTGCTTTCAGTGCCCCATTTCACCTTCGTACAAGACGTATTGTCGCGTACGGACTTGGTTGCGATGCTCCCATCGCGCCTGCTTAAAGGCGAATCCAAATTACGATCGGTCGCGCCGCCGGTCGAGGTTCCCGGGTACGAAATGGTAATGCTGTGGCACGAACGGTCACATCGCGACCTTTCGCATCAATGGTTACGGGAGCTTATCGGTTCGAGCATTAAGGGGGATGATTAGCCGGCGCGGAGATATGACGACTGAGAAAGGTTCCTCTGAAAAGTGGTCCTTCCGTGCGTCGTGTTGGCGAAATTCAACTTATTAGCATCACTCGGATGTTGATGTTTTCTCTTTGCGTCGATCCGGCTCTCGCGTTATCGCCGGTTTTGTACCAGTGGTGTGCGGCGCCAGCACTTGGAAATTGAATGATAAGTGCGCGCGCAAAGTTTGCGATCATGTCTGGATAAGCAGCGCTGCCCCACATGACTATTTGTCCACCATGATGCGCAATAGACCGTGTCGTTAATGCGCTGGTGACATGACTCTTTTCGTCCACATCTCTGATTTCGACAACTACAAACGCAGTCACCAAGCCACCTTCGGGGGTGGTAATCCCCCCGAAAAACCGGGGTGATCAGAAGTAGAATTTTCTCATTGAGGGAGTTCTACGGAATGAAGAAGTCGAGATTCATGGACAGCCAGATCATGGACGCGCTGAAGCGCGTGGAGGCAGGACTGGCGGTACCGGACCTGTGTCGAGAGTTGGGCATCAGCACGGCAACGTTCTACAAATGGCGTTCGAAGTACGGTGGCATGGATGTTTCGCTGATCGCGCGGATGAAGGAGCTGGAGGCCGAGAACGCTCGGCTGCGCAAGATGTACGTCGAGGAGAAGATCAAGGCTGAGATCGTGGCGGAGGCGCTCGCAAAAAAAGATTGAGGCCATCTTGCCGGCGTGAGATGGCCATGCATGCGATGTCCAGCCATTTCCGCCGGCGCCGCGCAAGTGGATCGGGACAGCCGACCACATTGGTTTGCCCCGTTTCGTCCTCGAACATGATGAACAGCATATCCTTGGCCGTGCCTGAACGCAGACGCATCAGCATGCTCAGAACAGGTGATGGATTCCGCTGAGAAACACCGTCTGCCGTCCGTTTGACGCGGCGCCGATGCCCAGCGTATTGGCCACGGCGCCGTCGCCCGCGGTTTCGAACATCAGGTCGGCGTACAACTGCGTGGTTTTCGACAACGAATACACATTGGCCACCGTGAACTGCGTCCAGCGGCGCCCGTCGAGCGTCGCGGTCCATGCGCCCGCCGCGATTTCCTCGGCCGGTGTCAGGCGCAGATTGGCGCCGCCGTCGAAGCTGCGAAAGTGCTTGCTGCCGCCGTTCGAAGCGATCCGTACGTCGGTGGCGAGCGCATGCAGCATCACCCGCTCGAATCGGTACGATCCGCCGATGCCCATGTCACGCACTTGTTTCGCAATGAAGCTCGCACCGGACGCCAGCGCCTGGCCGTTGAACGAAGTCAGTCCAAGGCCACTCGAAAGTGGCAGCGAGCGGTCGCGATATTCGGAGTACACCGCAATCAGCTTGAGCGGGCCGTTCGTGTAGTGGGTGCCCAAGCTGACGCTCCGCCCACCGGTATTGCTGGCCGCCGCACCGGGAAATCCATACAGCGCGCCGAGCGTCAAGCCGCGATAGTTCGCGCTTTTCCATTTCACCGTGCTCGACAATTGTACGGGCAGGGTGCTGCCGAGACCGTCCAGATTGCCGGGGTGAAACGCGGAAAAATTGCCGAGTAACTGCCCGGTCGAGACCGAGCCGAGCCAATCGAAATTCCAGTCCGTCTGGCGGCCGAGCGTTACCGTTCCGAACGTCGAATCGGCCAGGCCTACATAGGCCTGGCGATTGAAGAAGGTGCTGCTGCTCGCCGAGGCACCCGTCGTCGTGACGAACCCGCTTTCGAGCCTGAACACCACGGAGCGGCCTGCACCGATCTCTTCGACACCCTGAAAGCCGAAGCGGTCGGCCTGCAAGGTGCCCTGTTCCGCGATATAAGCCGCCGAGCCGTGCAGGTTGCTCACGTAACCGAGGCCCGCATCCAGACTGCCATATAGCGTCACACTGCTCTGCGCTAATGCGGTCGAGGAAACGACGAGCGCGGCCGAGCCCGCGACCAGTGTCGCGTGTAAGGCGATTTTGTGTTTCATGAGGTATGGGTGAGGCGTTGGGAGGAGGGCTGCGAGGAGCGACGAGGCGGAAATCAGGTGGTCCGGATTTTCTCGGCCGATGAGTGGCGCCAAGCACCAAACACCAGATTGACCACGATGGCCGTTAGCGTGCCGGCGGCCATGCCGTTGCCCAGCACGATCTGCAGCGAGGCGGGGAACCACGCGTACACGTTGGGTACCAGCACCGGTATCAGCCCGACCACGAGCGCCGCCGCCAGCGTGTACTGGTTGCCTCGCGCATGCAGGTCGACCTTGCCGAGCAGGTTGATGCCCATCACGCCGATCAGCGCGAACACGATCAGCGCGGTGCCGCCGACCACCGGCGCGGGGATCGCGTAAGCGAAACGCCCGAACGGCGCGAGCAGGGCGACCAGGATCAGCATCACGCCGGCCATTGCGGTAACGTAACGGGAACGCACGCCGGTGGCCTGCACGACGCCGATATTCTCCGCGCTCGTGATGATGAGCGAGGTGCCGAGCAGCGAGCCCATCAATGACGCGAGCGCATCACCGCGAATCGTGCGCTGCACGTCGCGGCGCATATCGATCTTCCTGCCGGTGATTTCGCCGACGGCGACGGTTTGCCCGGTCGCTTCGGCCATCGAGATCACGCAGAAAATCAGCAGGGGCAGCGCGGCAAGCAAGTTGAAACGCGGCGTGCCGAACGGCAGCAGGCTCGGCAGTGCGAAGAGCGGGCCGCTCCACAGGTCGCCGGTAGACATCAGCCCCATGGCCCAAGCCATGAAGGTGCCGGCAACGAGCCCGAGCAGCACCGCGATCCTGCCCAAGGTGCCCTTGAGCAGGCGCGCTGCCGCGAGCGTGGCCACGATCGTGGCGAGCGCGAGGCCGAGTGACTGAGGGCGCGCGATGCCCGGCGTGCCCGATTGCCCGACCACGATGCCGGCGTAGATCTTGATGAGACTCACCGAGACGAGCAGCAGCATCGTGCCGACCACCACGCGCGGAAAAAATCGCAGGCAGCGCGCGAAGACCGGTAGCACGGCCCAGTAGAACAGGCTCGTGAGAATCGCCGCGCCCGCCGCCGTGCGCAAATCGGTTTGCGTCGCGATCATGGCGAACAGCATGGCGGGTGCCCCGCCGGGCACCATCACGAACGGCAGGCGGGCACCCACCGCGCCGGCGCCGAGGGACTGCAGCAGCGTGCCCACGCCGCACGCGAAGAAGGTCGCGCCGATCAGGTGGACCGTCAGCTCCGACGGCAGCGACAGCATGCGCGACACCAGAACGACCGCGGTGACAGGCGAAGCGGCCATCGACAACACGTGTTGCAGGCCGAACAGCACGAGTTGCCAGGCGGGCAGGCGTGCGTCGACGCTATGAATGGCGGGTTCTGGATTCACGTTGTCCTCGGAGTTCGAAGCGCAATGAGGCGCGGTGCTCATCCGCGCAACCACGGCAGTTGCTCGCGGCCGTAGCGGAACGTCTGAAACACGCTGTTCAGTCGACCCGGGCCGGTTCGGCGCGCCGCTTCGTCCGGATATTCGTCGAACCACGGAATCACGTATTCCCATACCACCTCGCCAGCCGGCGTCACTTCGAACAGACGCCCGGTGGCCGACTCCGTGATATGGGTGTTGCCGTTCGCGAGGCGTTGCGCATTGCCCATGAAGGCACTGTAGAACATGTTCACCATGTCGTCGGCGTATGACCACACCACCTCATGGCTCGCCGGATCGATCTCGAGCACGCGCGAGAATGCCACGTGCGAGCCGGTGCGGAAGTTGCCGTTGTCGAACGTAAGAATGTTGCCATTCGCGAGGGCGACGGGCGCGTGCTGATGCGAGACCACGCTCGGCGGAATATGGGTCGTTACGCCGCCCGTGCGCCGGTCGACCGCGATAATGCCCGACGTGGTGCGCAAGCTCATCAGCACCTCGCCTTGCGCATTCACACCAAGCCCGTTGACGAGCGGCCAGTGATAGCGACCGAATCCCGGCGCTATCGGAAAGTCCTCGGGGTTCAGATGCTCCCAGGTCTTCCATTCCCACAGCAGTTCGCCGGCACGATTCACTTCGCGGATCACGTCGCCGTACATGATCTCGTCGGGGCCGTGCCCCGTGCCGCCAGGCACGCGTTCCGCGAAGCCTGCGGGCACCGGCGCGCACGCGGCGTACAGCAGGTTGCCGTTCGGCAGCCACTGCGCGTCATGGTGGTGAGCGGGGTCCTGGTAACGCCAGACCACCTCTCCCTGCGGCGTGACTTCGTAGAAATCGCCGCCATGCCACATCGACCACGGCGCGTAGCGGTCTTCCGAACCCGCATGGTTGCCGTTGTAACCGAGATTGCCGTTCGGCAGAATCACCGCATGGCGGCCGGGGCGCACCGGCATCCGCCACTCGTGCACGAGCTCTCCGCCCATGTCGACGAGGTATACGCGGCCACCCGCCGTCTGGGGCGCAATCAGCGTGTAGCCGCCAGCGGACAGCTCCGGGTCGTGTGCAATCAGGCCTACGCCGCGGCGCCGCTGGGTGATTTGATCGACTGTGGTGGTCACATTTTGCTCCGCTAAGATGATGGAGCAAAATCTAGGCTATTCGCGGCGTCAGGAAAATCTGATTGTTCTATACAGGCCGTATGGAAAAACCATACGGTATAGGCATGCGTCCAATATCACAGACATTTCGTTGTTTCGACGAGGTGGTCAGGCGCGGTTCGATCCGCAAGGCAGCTCAAGCGCTGCACCTGACCGCCGCCGCGGTGCACCAGCAGATCCTCAATCTGGAGGAACAGGTCGGCTCGCCTCTGTTCGACCGCTTGCCGCGCGGCATGCAACTCACCACCGCGGGGGAGATCATCATTGCCGCGGTGCGGCGAGGTCAGCGCGATTTCGACAATGCGATGACGCAAGTCGAGGATCTGCGCTCACTGCGTCGTGGACATGTGAATCTGGCGGTGTCGCCCTCGTCGGCCGAACGACTGGTGCCCGATGCGATTCAGGCTGCGATGAAGCGCTATCCGGGCGTGACCTATAGCGTGCGATCGGGCAATGGGGAAAGCATCCTGAAGTGGGTGGAAACCGGCGAGGCGGATATCGGTTATGGCCTGCGCCGCAAGCCGCCGCCCGGCGTGGTGGAGGTGCGCGCGTTCGTGCAACATCTCGGGCTCGTCACGCCTCCAGGGCATCCGCTCACCAAGCTGCAAAAGCGTCCACGCTTGCGCGAGTGCCTCGACTACCCGCTGATTCTGATGACACCGGATACCGAGTTGCGATTGATGGTGGACCAGATCGATCATCGCGAGCGTCGCAAGGCGCGTCCGCTGGTGGAGACCAGTTCGGTGGCGATGGTTCGCCGGCTCGTGGCGGACGGCGTGGGCGTCGGCTTTCTGATCGCGGAGAACGTCGCGGAGGATGTGGCGCAGCGCAAGCTTGCGTGGACACCCCTCGCCGACGCGGGCGCTCAATCGTCCAGTTGCCTGTATCAACGCTCCGACCTGACGTCCACCGTGGCGATGGGCATGTTCCTGCAGTTTCTCGGCCAGGCGATCGAGACCATCGAGGATCGTTTCCACCTCGCGACGCAAGCGGCCCCGAAACGGGGCACGCGGCTCACTTGAGCTAGCGTGCCCGTCGGGGACGTCGGCTGCGGCGCTGCGCCTGGACATTGACCCGCGGGGCTTGTTTGAATCGTGCGGCTGGAATTGCCGCTTGCGCAGCGGCGCCAGCTCGGAAATGATCCTGCCTCGTTTCCACGTACAGCAGATCACGCTGCGATCATCGCGGCCTCGTAGGCGACAGGCGTGAGAAAGCCATTCGAGGTATGCAGGCGCTCGCGATTGTCATAGCCTTCGATCCAGTCAACGATATCGAGGCGAGCCTGCGCTCGCGTTTCGTAGCGGACCTGGTAGATTCTCTCGACTTTCAGGGTCTTGAAGAAGCTTTCCATCGGGGCGTTGTCCCCCGCATTGTCACGACGACTCATGGAGATCGTTGCCCTGAATCCGGCGGCCAGCTTTCGGTAGGCCTGGCTTGCATATTGCGCCCCTCTGTCGGACTGTAATAGCAGTCCCGGTGCCCCAACCCCCGCGTCAGGCGTTCCCGGCGCTGCTCGTCGGGTCGGGCTGCTGTTCGCGCCATCAGCGACACGTCGATCCCGCCGTACTTGCTGCGCCAGTTGTAGAACGTCGCCGTGCCGACGTCCAGCTCCCCGGCAAATCTCTGGCGCCGCTACGCCAGCTTCAGTGCATCCATGATCTGGCTATCTGTGAACTTCGACTTCTTCATTGCGTAGAACTCCCGTTGCTGGGAATTCCACTTCTGATCCTGCTTACTGGGCGGGAGGATTACCGCACAATGGGCGTCGGCAAGCATCGCCTTGTTCGGCCGCGCGATGCTCGAATCGGGGATCGGCACGGAGGCTTGCGCCTAGCTGTGTTCTACGGTGCGGCGGCTCGATCGTTGATCGATCTCTGTCCGCTGAGCCGGAACGCAAGCGGATAGCTTGCGGGCCAGGGAGAGCAGGTCGCGTCGGGCGCCGACGTGCTGCTGGCGCAACCGCGCGCTGCGGCGAAACGAGGCCGCGGCGCGCCGATTCGATCACGTGTCGTGTTTGGACCGGCGGGGCGCTCCTTACCGCGATGCAGCGCCTTTCGCACCGCGCGCCGACTGCCCATCGAACGACGCCACGATCGATTCACGCAGCACCTCGACGGCCTGCCGGAGATTCCCCAGATAGCGTGGATGGACCAGCCAGAGGTCGATTGCCAGGGCGAAATCGCTGACTTCCACCACGCTCAGCTTGCGATGCCATTTGCTGGCCCGCAGCACGTCGATCGGCACCAGGCCGAGGCCGAGACCGCTGGCCACCAGTCGCAATTGCATGTCGGTGCCGTAGGTATCGATGCTCAGCCTGACGGCTTGTCCCTTGTCCGTCATGGCGCGTTCCAGCGCCGCGCGATAACCGCAACCGTCAGGATTGAGGATCCATCCATGGGCAGCCAGCGCATGCATGTCGGTCCTGCGCGCGACCAGCGGCTGGTCCGTGCTCTGCACGACTTTCACGTCGAAGCGGGCGACCCGGTTGCCCGCCAGGCCGGCCGGCGACGCCGCCCCCGAGGGCAGTATCAGCATCGCGACATCGAGCGATCCGTCGTCCACCCGCTCCTGCAGCCTGGGGCTGCTGTCGGTGAGCAACTGCACGTCGAGTTCGGGAAACCGGCGCTTCATGCCGGTCACCGCATCGAACAGCACGATGTCCGTGACGGCCTGGGGCAGGCCGAAGCGCAAGGTCCCCGACGGCGGCGAATCCTCGTGGGCGATGTCCTGCAACTGCTCAAGTGCGCGCAAGACCGGCACCGCCTGTTCGTAGACGCGCTTGGCCAGCGCCGTCGGTAGCGGCGGCTTGGCATTGCGGTCGAACAGCACGCCGCCCATCAGTTCCTCGAGACGCTGGATGCGCTTGGAGATCGTCGATTGCGACACGCACAGGACGTCGGCGGCGCGGGTCAGGGAGGCCGCGTCGACGACCGTGACGAAGGACTTCAGCTCATCGATCATTATTCCGTTCCGTCATGTTTTCCATGAATATCATTCGCTTGAGGAAATGCAAGCGCCAGCCTACGCTTAGGCATCGTTTTGCGCCAGTGCCCTCTCACGAGGCTTGCCGCCTCACACCAGGAGAATGAAATGCCCCTCGTCCGTATCGATCTGTCGAAGTCCGCATCGCCCGAAGTCGTCGCCGCCGTGAGCGAGACGGTGTATGAGGCGATGGTCAATATCGCCAACGTGCCGGAGCACGACAAGTTCCAGATCATTTCGCGCCACGCCCCGGACGAGCTCGTCTATCCGGCCGAAGGTTACCTTGGCGTGGATTACACCCCGGGCATCGTTTTCATCCAGGTGACCTGGAATGCCGGGCGCACCGTCGAGGTCAAGAAGGCGTTTTATCGTGCCATCGCGGATGGCATCCACGCCAAGGTCGGCGTGCGCAAGGAGGACGTCTGGATCAGCCTGGTCGATGTCGCGCGCGAGGACTGGTCGTTCGGCAATGGCGAGATGCAATACGCGCCGAAGGCGTGATGGCGTGCCGGGGCGAGCCCTGGCGATGCCCGGGCCCGTCAGCCCGGGATCGAGGCTGGATCACCGGAGGCGGCGACCTGCAGGCCGTCTCCGGCGATCGATACTTGTCTCAAGCCCCGGCGTTGGCGACGAGAACCAGCTTCTGGTTGACGAACTCCTTGATGCCGAGCTCGGACAGCTCGCGGCCGTAGCCTGAGCGCTTCACGCCGCCGAAGGGCAGCTCGGGGGCGGCGCTGGCGAAGCTGTTGATCCAGACCGCACCGGTCTCGATGCGCGAGGCCAGCGACTTGGCGCGTTCGATGTTCCGCGAGAACACCGCGCCCGCCAGGCCGTAGCGCGAGTCGTTGGCCAGTTCGACCGCCTCGTCGTCGTTCTTCACGACATACACCTGGGCGACCGGGCCGAAGAACTCCTCGAAGTAGGCCGGGTTGTCGCGAGCGACATGGGTCAGGATGGTCGGATCGAAGAAGTTGCCCTTGCCTTCGAGTGCCTTGCCGCCCAGGTGCAGCGTGGCGCCGTGCGCCAGCGCGCGCTCGACCTGCCGCGACAGCCCCTTCACCGCCTCGGCGGACGACAGGGGGCCCAGCCTGGTGCTTTCGTCGAGCGGATCACCGATCTTCACGGCCGTCATCGCCGCAGTGAACTTCTCGAGGAACTGGTCGGCGATGTTCTCGTGCAGCACGAAGCGCTTGGCGCAGATGCACTCGGGCAGGCAAGCTGCATCGGGTGCGCGCATCATTCGCGCGAATGCTTTTGAGCGGCGTGAAATTCTGCATGCCTATCGGATGACGGCACGTCCGATACATGCCGCTCCACCCAGCGCCTCCGGGTCGCTACCGGTATGTATTGTCGAACCGACGCACGGTTCGTGCAGGAACCACCGGGCGCCGTTGATCGCGATGTGGCCCGATGTTAGAGTGCGGAGCGGTCGAGCCGAAGAAATGGCATGAATCTCGCGTAGAAATCCTGGCGATTGCTTTCTTCATCGACGCGTGAGGGCAATGCTTCTGTCTATTCCGTATCCGTAAAGCCATGAGTGGCGACCCGGCGCATAGTTCGAATTCGATATGAAAATCTCGTACATCGTGGCATCCACCGTTCATGGCACCCTGATCGTCAATCGCAACGACGAAAACCAGAGCGAGCAATACGGCACCTACGGCGTCGGGTTCAACCTGCTGGAGACCGGCGGTTTCTACAAGTCCGATATCGATCTGCTGGTGTCGGTCCTCCGCTTGAAGAAACGGCAATTGAAGGGGAAAAGAAAAATCGTCGCGATCGACTGCGGCGCGAATATCGGGGTGCACACCATCGAACTGGCGCGGGAATTGTCGGAAACCGGAAGCGTCGTCGCCATCGAGGCCCAGAAGGCGATCTACTACGCGCTGTGCGGGAATATCGCCATCAACAACTGCTTCAACGTCGATGCTAGGAATGTGGCGGTGGGCGCCGAAGACGGCGTCCTGAAGGTGCCCCATGTCGACTACCAGAAGAAATCGAGCTTCGGGAGCCTGGAGCTCAGGAAAGCGGATTCCAACGAGGATATCGGGCAAGCCCCGGATTACGACCGCGGTTATGACGTGCCCCTGGTCCGGATCGACTCGCTGCGCCAGGACCACGTCGATCTCGTGAAGATCGACGTGGAAGGGATGGAGCAGGAGGTGATCAAAGGCGCGATCCGAACGCTCGAGTCGTCGCGCCCGGTGCTGTTCATCGAGAAAATCAAATCCGATTTCGCGCAGATCGAATCGTCCCTGCTGTCCCTGGGCTACGAAGTGCTGGATGTCGGGCCGAACGTGCTGGCCGTGCACGAGGCCGATGCCGATCTGGCCGGCATCCGTGAGTTGGTGGCCAACCCGCCCCGGTGAGCGTGAGGGAACCCGCGCCTTACTCCGCGTCGGGTTGCGCGAAACGCCTGTCGGGCGGCCCTGATTCGTAGGGCAGCAGGACCCGGAAGGCCGTGCCTTTCCCGGGCTCGCTTTCCACGGCAATCTTTCCGCCCAGCACCTGCACCAGGCCGCGGACCACGGCCAGGCCCATGCCGTAGCCCGGCATCGCCTGGTTGCCGGGGAATTGATGCTGGAAGAACGGCGAGAACAGGAAACGGATCTTCTCCTTGTCCATGCCGATGCCTTCGTCGCTGATCTCGACGTGGACCGGAAAACCCTGCGCCCGGCCGTCGATGCCGTAGCGTATCTCGACGAGGCCGTGATTCGAGTACTTGATCGAATTCTCGACCAGGTTGTCGACGATCTGCTGCACCCGCTGCTCGTCCGAGATGAACGAGGTGGCGCTCGTTTCCTGGGTCGCGACGAGCCGAAGCCCTTTCTCCGCTGCCCTCGCGTCGAATTTCCTGGCGGCGCGCGAGACGATCTCGGCTAGGTCGATCTCCTCGATATCGAGGCTGATCTTGTTGGTATCGAGCTTGAGGAAATCGGTCAGGTCGCGCATGTGCGTTTCGATGTGCTTGACCGCGCGATCGATGTTCAGCACGGCCAGCATGGCTTCCCTGTCCAGCGGCGAATGCGAGATGTTCTCGGTCGCGGACACGATGGTCTGCAGCGGGTTGCGCAATTCGTGATTGATGGCGCCCAGGAACACCTGCTTGGTATGCGCCACCTGGCGCGCCGTTTCATAGGCTTTTTCGAAGTTACGCGCCGAGCGGGCAAACATGAGCAGCGCCATCAGGTAGAGCAGCGACACGCCGATGTTGCTGTAGAGCAGGATTTCCCGGTCCCGCAGCGCATTCTTCAGCACGGCATCGCGGCGCTTGATATCGGCGGCGCCGATCGCCTTGACGAACTGGTCGTAGGACAAGGCGACATGGCCCAGTTCATCCAGTATCGATTGCGTGACGGCGGGCCCTCCCTGGGGAAACCGGTCCATCAAGGCGTCCATGCGCGCGAACGATTCCCTCAGTTTTTCGATGGTCGTCGCGTACAGCGGCTGCTGATAGGCGAAATAGGTCGAATCCGAATGCTGCGAGATGATGAAATACTTCGAGACCAGGATTTCGTAATCGAATTTCAGCTTTTGCGTGTCGTGTTCGGTATTCAGCGCGTAACGAAACATGGATGCCTGGAAGTCGTCGGCGGCGGTGCGAAATTGCGCGGCGTTCCAGTAGGGATTGTCGTTCGGGCCGACCAGTTGGTAGATCGACTGCTGGCGCGTGATGCTGACCAGGAAGATCAACCAGAGGGCGAGAATCATCACCAGCGCGAAGGTGAAGTACTTCAGCTTCGAGGCATTCCGGCGGATGGAGAAATCGATCATTTGACGACGATCGCCTTGATCTGCCGGATCTCGCGCGTGGTGTAGTCGGCCGCTTTCAGTATCTCGCGGTCGTCGTCGCGGGAATAGACCAGGAACAGCGGGCCGAGGTCGCGCAGGCGCAGGTAGGCATGGTTCGCCATGTAGGCCAGCAGGGGATGGAAGGACTTGACGTCGCTGACCTGCACGTCATGGAGCACATAACCGTCGTAGGCCACGATGTCGATGCGCGAACCCCGGGCTTGCACCCGCTCCAGGATGTCTTCGAGACGCGGGCCGCGGAATGTCCAGGCCGGGGTCCACGGTGTCGACGTCGTCATCTCGTACTGGGGCAAGGCTTCGAGCGCGGCGCGATCGAAACGGTAGAGGGTCCGTCCGGCATCGGTATGGGCATCGATGTTGCCCGACACGGTGAGCTCGAGAGGGACGATATCGGCGAAGCCGGACCGGCAGGAGAAAACCAGGGCGCCGAACATGCCCGCCCTGGCGATTCGCTGCAGGAGATCGCGGCGGCGCATGGCCTGCCTGCCTGGTGTGAGTCGGACCGTCATGGGGCTAGCGCTGGTAATGCGGCTCGAGCGCCGCCGCGATGACCGGCGCGCGCGCCGGCTTCTCGTAGGGGCCGATGATCTTGTAGGTGGTCATCATCTCGGCAATCGAATTGGCATGCTCGGCGTGGCCCATGTAGGCGGTCAGGATCACGATCGGGGCGGTGATGCCCCGCTTGATCCGAATCTCCTCGATGCAGTTCCTGGCCGTCTCGGTTTCGAGCATCCAGTCGAGCACGAAGCCGCCGAAGGTGGTCGTGTCCATGGCGGCGAGCAGGGCGCTGCTGGAGTGAAAGGGGATCGCCGAGAAATTCCGCTTCTGCAGGGCGCGCGCGAGCTCGTTGGCGGCGTCGCCGTTGTCGTCCAGGATCGCGATGAGCGGTTTGTCGGGCGCGGATTGGCGGCCGTCGATCTCGATCTTCTCGACAAAATACTTCTTTCCCGCCGGCGCGTGCGGTGCGCGATACACGCGCCAGTGATCGCCGATCCATAGCGCGACGAACAAGGGCGGCGAGGCGTCGGCGACGATTTCCGCGCCGATCTGCGCGAGGCAGGGCAGCTCGTCGTTGCCGATGGCCAGGATGCAGCGCTGGCCCAGGTAGTTGAGGTTCTCCTCGTCGTCGGCTTCCTGCAGCAGCTCCGCGGGCGCCACGCCGAAGGCGGAAGCGATTTCCCGGATCTGGGCGAGGGTCCAGGGGCTGTCGCCCTTGATCTTGCGATGCGCCTGCGACGGGCTCAGGTGCAGATACTCGCCGATCGTCGCCGCGTGGCGGCGCTTCGCAATCCCCTTGCTATCAAACAGGTTTCTCACTCGCTCCGCGATGAGTTTCGCGTCGATACCGGAACGGTTGGTTTCCGCGGATTTCGGTTCAGTGCTCATGTCCTGTCTTGATGATTGCATGTCATGCAATTAATTTTCAAAATTCGTCGGCCAAATTATCTTGACGCAATTTTTGGGGTGATCTACTGTGCGAGCGTTGTCATCATATGCTGCCGATCGGCATCGGGAAAAGCGACCAGGGCTCGGTATCGGGAGCTTGCGCGCCGTGATCGGTCAGGCAAGGGCCGTGAAGAGAGCGCGGCCGCAGCATATCCATGGCCGCTTCCAGGCCTGCCGAGGAAAAATCACGATGTCATCCTGCAGCGAGAGCACGGACAACCCGTCATGCCGCGCCTTGTTCGCGACACCCATGTCGAGCGAGGTCCACGAGCATCCCGGTGCTGAGCCAATCGAGCTCGTCGGCGTCGGCCGGATCGGTTCGGCTATCGCGCGCGCACTGCAACGTCGCATGAATTCGCGCGGCCTGGAACGGCTGGAGCGCGAGGGCGCGGGGTGGCAGCGCAAGGGGGCGCGCGAACTCGCCGCCGCGCCACCGTCAGGCGATTCGGCCTCGTCCGATCTGGCGTTCCTGTTCATCGCCGCGGGCGAGCCCGGTGCCCTCGATCTGGCCGAAACGGCCGGTGCCGCCGCGCGGGCGAGCGGGGCCCGCATCGTTGCGCTGGTGATGCATCCCCCGCTTCCCGATCGCGCCGCGCTTCAGGACGCCACGGCGAGCCTGGCGGCCAAGGTCGACGCGATCGTCGTGACGCCCGACTATCCCCACCTGACGCTGCTCGACTGCATCGTGCGCGCCTATCGCGCCGCGCTCGGCGAGCGGCCGACGCGCGCGAGCGCCTCGGCCATGCCCGCCGGCAGCGAATTCCTGGACTTGCGCTCGGCATTCCACGGCGCGGGACGCGCCTCGCTGGGCAGCGGGCTGGCGTCGGGCCCGGAGCGCATCCTCGAGGCGGCGACGGACGCGGTGGACGAGCTCGGCGACATCGCGCTTCACGCGGCATCGGGCATCCTGGTGATCGTCGCCGGCGCCGAGACGCTGCGGCTCGCCGAGGTCGCCTCCGCGCTGTACCAGGTGCATGCCCGCACCCGCGGCGACGCGCAGGCGGTGCTGGCCGCGCACTATGACGAGCGCATGGGCCAGGCCGTGCGCGTGATCGTGGTCGCCGCAAGCTAGCCGGGCTGCCCGATGCGCCCGGCGATGAAGGCGAGGAAGCTGCGGATCTTGGGCGCGGTATGTCGGCTCGGCGAGCAGAACGCCCAGGCATCGCCGTAGTAGTTGGTCTTGAACAGCCAGTCCGGCAGGACCCGCTCGACGCGGCCGTCCTCGAGCGCGGCGGCCGCCACGAAGCGCGGCACGCCGCCGATGCCGAGATCGGCCAGCACCGCCTCCAGCCGCACGCCGGAATGATTGGCGACATACCGGCCGCGCACGTCGACCGCCACCGTGCCGCCCCCTCGCTCGAAGCGCCAGCGCGTGTCGACCGGGTCCTCGCTGAGCGTGATGCAGCCGTGCGCGGCCAGCTCGCGCGGATGCGCGGGCCGGCCGTGCCGCGCCAGGTAGGCCGGCGTCGCGCACACCACGTGCTCGATGCGCATCAGCTTCCTGCCGACCAGGCCCGGCGGCGGATCGTCAGTGATCCGAAACACGATGTCGACCTGGTCGTCGACCGGATCGACCTGGCGGTCGTCGAGCTTCAGCACCACGTCGACGGCGGGATGCGCCGCCAGGAAATCGGGAATGTTGGGGTGGATCAGGAAGCGGCCCAGCGCGCGCGGCGCGCTGATCCGGATCGTGCCGGCCGGCTCGGCCGAGCGGCGTTCGGCCAGCGACATCACCGCCTTCGCGGCGGCCACCAGCTCGCCGGCATGGCGCAACGCCTCCAGGCCCTCGTCGCTGAGCCGCAGCCTGCGCGTGCTGCGCAGGATCAGCCGCGTGCCGAGCGCGCGCTCCAGCCGCGCGATCGAGCGGCTCACCGCCGAGGGCGTCGAGCCGAGCCGGCGCGCGGCCTCGGAGAAGCTGCCGGCCTCCGCGACCTTGACGAAGGTCGCCATCTCGTCCATCAGCGGCGGAATCTGATTTGTGCTCACGGGGAACAGGTCCTTGCTCGGTCGCGCGTATTATCGGCCGGCGCCCGGCTGCGTACAATCGGCGCACCCGATTCCCTGCGGATTCCCTGCCGACTTCCCTCGATGAACAAACCGATCCTGATCGTGATCACCGGCGAGACCTTCGCCTCGATTAGCGCGGCCCACGGCGATTTCGCCGACTGGATCGAGGCGGGCCTCGCCGCGAGCCCGCTGCCCGGCCTCGCGATCGAGCGCTTCGACGCGCGCGGCGCGGCTGCCTTGCCGGATGCGGACGACTACGCCGGCATCGTGCTGACCGGCTCGCATGCGATGGTGACGGCGCGGGAGCCCTGGAGCGAACGGCTCGGGCATTGGCTGGCCGATTGCGCGGCGCGGGGCGTCACGCCGATGCTGGGGATCTGCTACGGGCATCAGCTGCTGGCCCAGGCGCTCGGCGGCGAGGTGGGCGATCGCCGCGACCGGCGCTTCGAGATCGGCACGGTGTCGATCGGGCAGCGCGCCGAGGCGGCGGGCGATCCGCTGTTCGCGGCGCTGCCCGCGCGCTTCGACGCGCAGGTGGTGCATTACCAGTCCGTGCATCGGTTGCCGCCGGGCGCGCGCCTGCTGGCCGCCAGCGACACCGATCCCTGCCAGGCGTTCCGCCACGGGCAGGCCTGCTGGGGCGTGCAGTTCCACCCGGAATTCCCGCTGCCGGCGATCGAGCAGTACCTCGCGATCCTGCGCGCGCAACCGGGCGCGCACGGCGCCGATGCCTTGCCGCCGCAAGTGCGCCTGGCATCCACGCCCGAGGCATTCGCCTTGCTCGCGCGCTTCGCGCGTTTGTGCCTGACGGCCTGAACGCGCCGGGCGCAGGGGTTCGGCGCTACCGCTTCACGCTTCCCGCTGCGCGCATTCCACCGTCACCTCCTCGTGCTGCGCGAAACGCGCGAGCAGGGCCGGGTCGGCCTGCGCGTCGGTGAGCAGGGTCCAGCGGCGCGCCAGCGGCGTCCAGTGCTGCTGGCTGGCGCGCTCGAGCTTGTTCGAGGTCACCAGCACCAGCACCTGGGCCGCCTGCGCGGCGATGCATTCCTTCAGGAAGGCCTGCTCGGCCGAGGCCTCGCACAGGCCGCGTCCGGCCACCACGCCGTCGGCGCCGAGGAAGGCCTTGTCGAAGCTCACGCGCGACAGCGCCAACTGCGCGATCGGTCCGAGCGTGCTCATGCTCGAGGGCCGCACGTCGCCGCCGATCAGGGTCACGCGCAGTTCCGCCGCGGCCAGCATGCCGACCGCCAGCAGGTTGTTGGTCACCACGTGGATATCGCGGCGCCCCGCCAGGCAGCGCGCCAGCGCCGCGGTGGTGGTGCCGCCGTCGAGGAAGATCGTGTCGCCGTCCTGCACGTGCCGCGCGGCCGCGCGCGCGATCGCCGCCTTCTGCTCGCGAAAGCTCTCGCGCCGCGTGTCGAGCGATTCCTCGGGCTCGTGCGCGCCCACCGAGGCGGCGCCGCCGTAGGTGCGCAGGATGCGGCCTTCGTCGGCCAGCGCGCGCAGGTCCCGGCGCACGGTGGCCTCGGACATGCCGAAATGCTCGCAGAGCGCGGCCACGTCGTTCATGCCGGACAGCACGGCCTTGAGCATCGCCTCGCGGCGTTTCTCGACTTTCATGAAGCTCCTGTGTGGTGTGGCGATGGCGAGCGCCAGTGTAGCGGAGCCGCCGCCGGCGCCGCTTGCCCGGCGGGGGCGGACCGGCACGCGCGCCGCTTGATCGATGTGCGCACTCTGGCGCTGTTTTTTGATCGATTCGATCAGGGTATTCCCGTGCAAGCCGGAGATTGCGACAAATTGAGGCAGCCGTTACACTCCGATCTGATCGAATCGATCAAATTATGATCGATTCAAACAAAACTGCCAGCGGAGACAGGGATGGCCCAGATTCACATCAAGCGCGCCGTGGAGCGCGTGCCCGGCGGGATGATGATCGTCCCCTTGCTGATCGGCTCGCTGATCGCCACCTTCCTGCCGGACATGCCGAAGTTCTTCGGCTCGTTCACCAACGCGCTGTTCACCGGCTCGCTGCCGATCCTCGCGGTGTTCTACGTCTGCATGGGTGCGAGCATCGACGTGAAGGCCACGCCCTACCTGCTGCGCAAGGGCGGCGCGCTGTTCGTCACCAAGGTCGGCACCGCGATCGTGGCGGGCGTGGTGCTCGGCCACTTCCTCGGTGAGCAGCCGGTCTCGTCGGGCCTGTTCGCGGGCATTTCCACGCTGGCCGTGGTGGCCGCCATGAACGACACCAACGGCGGCCTCTACATGGCCCTGATGGGCCAGTACGGCCGCTCGGAGGACGTCGGCGCCTATACCATCATGTCGCTCGAGTCGGGCCCGTTCCTGACCATGGTGACGCTGGGCGTGGCCGGCCTCTCGGCGTTTCCCTGGCCGACCCTGGTGGGCAGCATCCTGCCGCTGGCGATCGGCATGCTGCTCGGCAACCTCGATCGCGAGATGCGCGCCTTCCTCGGCCGCGCGGTGCCGGTGATGATCCCGTTCTTCGCCCTGGCGCTGGGCGCCGGCCTCGACCTGCACAAGGTCTGGCAGGCCGGCCTGCTGGGCATCGTGCTCGGCGTGGCGGTGGTGATCGTGACGGGCGTGCCGCTGTTTTTCGCCGACCGGCTCACCGGCGGCACCGGCGTGGCCGGCGTGGCGGCGGCCAATACCGCGGGCAACGCGGCGGCGGTGCCGGCGCTGATCGCCGCGGCCAATCCGGTGTACACCGAGGCGGCCAGGACCGCCACGCTGCTGGTGGCGGCCTGCGTGGTGGTGACCGCGATCGTCTCGCCGATCCTCACCGCCTCGGTGGCCAGGCGAGTGGGCGGCAAGTCCGGCGCGGCGAGCCAGGATGGCGCGGCCGGCGAGGGCGCGCGATGAGGGCCTCGGGACTGCTGATCGTGGCCGACGACTTGTCGGGCGCGGCCGATTGCGCGATCGCCTTCGCGGCGGCGGGGCGGCGCACCGTGGTCTCGCTCGAGGCGAGCGCGCCGGCGCGGCCGGCGGCGGTGCTGGCCGTCGACACCGATACGCGCCGGCTGGCCCCGGCCGAGGCGGCGCGGCGCGCGGCCGACGCCTGGCGGGCGCAGCGCGCGCCGGGCCGGCGGCTCTACAAGAAGATCGATTCGACCTTGCGCGGCAACTGGGCCGCCGAAGTGGCCGCGCTCGCCGCGCTGGCCGGCCCGGCCATCGTGGCGCCGGCGTTTCCGGCCACCGGCCGCGGCGTGATCGATGGCCGCGTGCTGGTGCGCGGCGTGCCGCTCGAGGACACCGAAACCTGGCAGCTCGAACATGCGGGGCGCGACGCCGCGCTGCGCGCGCTGCTCGAGGATGCGGGCCTGCGGGTCGAGCAGGTCGGGCTCGAGGTGCTGCGCGGCGATCCGCAGCGCATCGTCGCGATGCTGGCCGCGGCGGCCGCCGAGGGCGGGCGCGCGATCGTGGTCGACGCCGAGACGAGCGAGGACCTGGCACGGCTGGCGCGCCTCACGGCCGCGCTCGATACGCCGTTCTTCTGGGTCGGCTCGGGCGGGCTGTCGCGCGAGCTGGCGGCCTTGCCCGAGCTGTTCGAAGCCGATGCCGCGGCCGGCTCCGAAGCCGCATCGGAAGCCGAATCCGAATCCCGATCCGCCGAGGTGGCGAGCGTCGTCGCCCCGGGCCCGCTGCTGACCCTGGTCGGCAGCCTCTCGGCGATTTCCGAGCGCCAGTGCGCGCTGCTGCGCGCCGAGGCCGGCATCGCCGAATTCATCGTGCCGCCGGCGGTGCTGCGCGAGGGCGCGGCGCACGCGCAATGGCCCGCCTGGCACGAGCGGATCGGCGCCTGCCTGCGCGGCCGACAGGACGCGATCGTGCGCATCGGCCGCGACGCGGCCTTCGATCCCGCCGAGGGCGCGCTGCTCTCCGGCGCGCTGGCGGCCCTGGTGGCGCCGCACGTCGGGGGCCTGGGCGGCCTGATCGTGACCGGCGGCGAGACCGCCCGCGCGATGCTGGGGGCCGCGCGCATCGGCGCGCTGGAGCTGGCCCGCGAGATCGAGGCCGGCGTCGCGCTGGGCCGGCCCGCCGACGGCCGCGGCCCGCATGTCGTCACCAAGGCCGGCGCGTTCGGCACCGAACACGCGCTGCTGGGCGCCTACCGGCACCTGCGCGGCGAACCGGCACCGCTTGCGCGCGGCGGCGCCTGAAACCCTTCCAGCCTTCACCCCTGAACGAAACACATCATGAGCAACTATCTCCCCGTAATCGGCATCACGATGGGCGACGCGAGCGGCGTGGGCCCCGAGGTCGTGGTCAAGAGCCTCGCGCATGAATCGGTCTACCGGCAATGCCGGCCGCTGGTGATCGGCGACGCGCGCCGCCTGGCGCGCGCGATCGGGATCGTCGGCGGCCAGGCCACGGTGCGCCGCATCGACGACGCCACCGAGGCGCGCTACGAACCCGGCACGATCGACTGCATCGACCTCGGCCTGATTCCCGACGAATTGCCGTTCGGCCAGCTCTCGCCGGTGGCGGGCGACGCCGCCTACCGCTACATCGCGCGCGCGGTCGAGCTGGCGCAGGCCGGCCGGATCGACGCGATCTGCACCGCGCCGCTCAACAAGGAAGCGCTGCACGCGGGCGGCCACAAGTTCCCGGGCCACACCGAGATGCTGGCGCACCTGACCGGCGTCGAGGAGGTGTCGATGATGCTGGTGGCGCCGCAATTGCGCGTGATCCACGTCACCACCCACATCGGCATCATCGACGCGATCCGCAAGATCGAGCCGGGCCTGGTGCAGCGCACGATCGAGCGCGGCAACGCCACGCTGATCAAGGCCGGCATCGCGCGGCCGCGCATCGGCGTGTGCGGGATCAATCCGCATGCCGGCGAGAACGGTCTGTTCGGTTACGGCGAGGAAGAGGAGAAGATCATCCCGGCGGTCGAGCTGCTGCAGGCGCGCGGGCTCGACGTGACCGGCCCGCTGCCGGCCGACACGCTGTTCTATCGCGCCGGGCGCGGCGACTTCGACCTGGTGGTGGCGATGTATCACGACCAGGGCCACGGTCCGGTGAAGGTGCTGGGCCTGGAGGCGGGCGTGAACGTGACGGTCGGGCTGGAGGTGGTGCGCACCTCGGTCGACCACGGCACCGCCTTCGACATCGCCGGCAAGGGCATCGCCGACGAGGGCAGCATGCTCGAGGCGCTGCGCCAGGGCGCGGAACTGGCGACGCGGCGCGCCTGAGACGGTCCCGCGGTGAGCGGCCGGGAGCATTCGTCAACCACGGTGGAGACGCGTTCGCCGAACCGCCGCCGTGGTGCCGGCCGACAGGATGCGAGCAACGACGCGGACCGCCGCGCGCGACGCTTCGTCAGGCATCAGGGGCATGACGCATCGCGCAGCACCTGCGCGATCTGCCGGATCCCCAGCAGGGCGATCGCGCCCATCGTGACCGAGATGGCGGCCAGGCCGCCGCGCAGGCTGGTCGCGTGCGTGAGCGCGCCGATCAGCGGCGGCCCGAACAGCATGCCCGCGTAGGCGAAGCGCCCCACGCCGGCCACCCCGGCCGCGGCGCTCATGCCGGGCAGCCGGGTGCCGGCCAGGAAGAAGAAGGGCATGAAGTTGGCCACGCCGAGCCCCATCAGCGCGAAGCCGGCCAGGCTCGCCGCCGGCAACGGCACGGCGATGGCCAGCGTGATGCCGGCGAAGCCGAGCCAGGCGCTGGCGCGGAGGATCGTCGGCACGCTCAGGCGCCGGCGCAGCGGATCGGCGCCGAAGCGGCCCAGCGCCATGCCGGCCGAGAACAGCGCGTAGCCGTAGCTGCTGGTGTCGAGCGAGGCGCCGGTCACGTCGCGCAGGTAGATGGCGGCCCAGTCGTACATCGCGCCCTCGCAGACCAGCCCGAGAAAGGCGATGCCGCCGAGAATCCACAGCACGCGCGGGATGCCGGTGCTGTCAGGGGATGCCTCGTCGTGCCCCGCGGGCGGATCGGCGAGCAGCCGCGACGATGCGTAGAGGGCGCTGACGCACAGCAGCGCCGCGACGATCGCCAGATGCACGCGCGGCGACACGCCGGCGGCCAGCATGGCGCCGCCGAACGCCGCGCCGGCCATGCCGCCGACGCTGAACATGCCGTGCATGGTCGACATGATCGGCCGTTCGAGCCGCGTTTCCACTTGCGCGGCCTGCACGTTCATGGCGACGTCGAAGGCGGCCATCGCCATGCCGAACACGGCGAGGATCGGCAGCATCAGGGCGAAGCGGCCGGCCAACGGAATCGCCAGCAGGGCCGCCGCGTAGACGACGCTGCTGCGCGTGAGCGCCCGGGCGCTGCCCACGCGCGCCACCCAGTTGCCGACGTGCTTCATCGCCAGCACGGCGCCGGCGGCCACGCACAGCATCGCGATCGACATCTGCGCCTCGGAGGCGCCGAAGGCGGCCTTGAGCACGGGGATCTGCACGCCCCAGGTGGCGAAGCTCGCGCCGTTCATGAAGAATTGCGCCATGGTCGGCAAGGCGGCCCGGCGCGCGGCGCGCGCGGGCATCAGGATCGATGCCATAGGGTGCTCAACGCCGGATGCATGCCGTTGACCGGGTCGCTGTCCGGGAACGGCAGGTGGCGCATGCGCTCGCTCATCTCGGGCGTGGGTGCCGAGCGGCAGACGTCCCAGTCCTGCCCCGGCGGATAGGCGCCCACCACCAGGAAGTCCGGCGTCGAGGACAGCGCGCAATGGCCGGTGCCGGTCGGCAGCAGGACCACGTCGCCGCGCTCGACCCGCACCTCGTGCCCGTCGGGGCCGCCCAGCATCAGGCGCGCGCCGCCGGCCGCGATGCCGAGCACCTCGTGCGCGGTGGAGTGGTAGTGGTGATAGGGGTAGACGCCCGCGCGCCATTGCGGCACCCAGCCGTTGCGGCGGAACCGTTGCTCGAAGGCGGTGGCGAGATCGTCGCCCTGCAGGGCCTGGCGATAGAGCAGCACGGGCAGTTGCGGGTTGTTCGGCACCCAGCCGTTGCGGGAGAGCGGCAGCTGTTGCGGATTCATGGCGAGCTCGGTCGAGGTGTCGGCGGCGACGGCGTGGGCGAGGCCGGTGGAGGCGGCGCCGAGCGCCAGCAGGCCCTGGACGAAGCGCCGACGGTTCAGCGGGGGCATGGTCGGGATTTCCGTTCGGTTCGTTGGGACGAACTATGCCAGCCGACTTCGCCTTGCAGAAATGCGATATTTCGATGCCATGCATCTATGGCATAGATGAATCGTCGGGCGCGGCGCGGCGAGGGGAAGGCAGACGCGGTGAACCGCCCAGGGTGCCGAAGCGATCGTCGTGCCTGGGCGGTGCATCGTCAGAACAGGTCCTCGTGCCGGCAATTCACCAGCAACTCGGCGATGCTGGCCGAATCCGGCATCTCGATCGTGTTCGCGACCAGCCGGGCGATATCCTCGGGCTGGGTCATCGCCTCGGCCGGCAGGTCGGCGATGCCGGCCGCCATCTCGGTGTTGACGAAGCCGGGGCACACCGCCACCGCGCGCAGCCCCTGGTCCCAGCCGGCGCGGCGCACCGCGTGCGTCAAGGCGATGGTCGCGTGCTTCGACATCTGGTAGCCGACGTTGCCGTTGCGCACGCGCTTGCCCGACAGCGAGGCGATCTGCACGAAGCGCGCGCCGCCGGCGCGGCGCAGATGCGGCAGCGCCGCCTGTACCAGCCGGAACGGCGCCTTGACGTTGATGTCGAGCGTCTCGTCGAGCAGCGCGTCGGTGCCGTCCTCGAAGCCGATCTGGCGGCAGATGCCGGCATTGCTGACCAGCACGTCGATGCGCCCGAAGCGCGCCACGGTGGCCTCGACCCAGGCCCGCGCGGCGTCCGGCTCGCGCGCCTCGTAGCTTGCCAGCAGCGCGTCGCCGAAGCGGCCGGCCAGCGCCGCCGGCTCGCGCACGCCCAGCGACAGCCGGTAGCCGCGCCGCTGCAATTCGCCGGCGATCGCCAGCCCGATGCCGCGGTTCGCACCGGAGATCATCGCCACCTTGTCCATGCGTCATGTGCCTCGTGTTGACGGCGGCGCAGTCTCGCTGCCCCGCCGCCGCGGATCAGAACCCGGCATCGATCACGATCTTCGTGCCGTCGGAGAAGCGGGTGAGCCGGAACGCATGCGGATCGACCAGCGGCGCGTCGTTGGCGACCAGGTCGGCCATCAAGCGGCCCGCGCCGGGGCCGATGCCGAAGCCATGCCCGGAGAAGCCGGTGGCGATGAAACAGCCCGGCAGCCGCTCGACGCCGGAGATCACCGGAATCGCGTCGGGCGTGACGTCCATGTAGCCGGCCCAGCGCTGCGCGATGCGCGCCTGCGCCAGGTGCGGAAACACCCGCTTGAATTCCGCCAGGCCCGGGTCGACATAGCGCGCGATCGGCTCGGGGTCGAGCGTGCGCACGCGTTCGAATTCGGTGGGGCGGTCCAGCGCCCAGCGGCGCGGGCGGCGCAGCTCCTCGACGAAGCGTCGGCCGATACCGAGCCGCATCGCGCCGCCCTGGCTCTTCAGGGCCTCGAGATACTGGAAGAACAGCTTGAACGCGTCGGGCGTGAGATCGGTCCAGGTGCGAAAGCCCGCCGCGATCGTGTAGCCGCCGTCGGCACGCTTGCGGAACGCGTAATGCTTGTTGCTGGCGCTCACCTCGGGGCCGCCGTCGAGCGGCTCGGTACGCATCACCGAGGCGCGTACCAGCAACTGCGGCAGCTCGATGTCGAGGCTGCCGCAGAAGTAGCGGGTCCAGGCGCCGCCGGCCACCACCACGGCCGAGCAGGCGATCGTGCCGTGCTCGGTCACCACCGCGCTGACGCGGCCGGCGCTGGTCTCGATGCCGCGCGCCGCGCAGGGCGCGAGGATCGACACGCCGCGCCGGCGCAGCGCGTTGGCGATCGCGGGCGCGGCCTTCTGCGGCTCGGCGCGCGCGTCGCCGGGCGTGTAGAGCCCGCCGCGGTAGCGCACCGTGGCGCCGGGCAGCAGCGAGTCGATCTCGGCGGTGCCCACCTCGCGCGTGTCGAAGCTGTCGCCGGCCTCGTCGCGCGCGCGCCGCAGCCAGTCGCGATGATCCTCGATGGCGGCCTCGTCCTCGGACATGTAGAGGATCCCGCACTGGCGGAAGCCGGTCTCGATGCCGAGCGTGGCGTCCAGCGTGCGCCAGATCCGCAGGCTCTCGATCGCCAGCCGCAGCTCGCGCGGGTCGCGCCGCGTGACGCGCACCCAGCCCCAGTTGCGGCTCGACTGCTCGCCGGCGACATGGCCTTTCTCGCACAGCGCCACGGACAAACCCTTGTCGGCCAGCGCCAGCGCGGTGCTCACGCCGATGATGCCGCCGCCGATCACCACCACGTCCGCGCGCTCGGGCGGCCTGATGTCTTCTGCTACGGGGTCGACTTTCGGTCCCATCTCGGATGCGATCTCCTGTGGTTCATGAGGGCGAGGGCGGCGAACGATGCCGCGCGCTCAGTGGCGCGGCGCGACGCGCGCGACCGCCGCGCGCAAGGCGCGCCGCATCGCGGTGGCGCGCTCGGGCCGCTGCGTGCCGGGGTTGGCGTGGCGGTTGGTCCAGCGGTCCAGGTGGTTGATCGCGTGGGTGAGCGGCACGGTGATCAGCAGGTAGACGGCGCCGGCGGCCACCAGCGGCGAGAGGTTGGCGGTGTTGACCGCGGTGTTCTGGCCGATCGTGAACAGGTCGCGCTGCGAGGTCAGCAGGCCGAGGAAGTACACCAGGCTCGAATCCTTGACGATCGAGATGAACTGGTTGGCCAGCGCCGGCAGGATGCGCCGGATCCCTTGCGGCACGATCACGTGGCGCATGCTGCTCCAGTAGCTCATGCCCAGCGCCTGGCAGGCGTAGAGCTGGCCGCGGCCCACGCTCTGGATGCCGGAGCGGAAGATCTCGGCGATATAGGCCGAGGAGATCAGCGCCAGCGCCACGATCGCGAGCGGATACGGATTCGGCCCGAACAGCGCCAGCCCGACCGGCGCCAGCCCCTGGCCGACCACCAGGATCACCAGCGCGGCCGGCAGCCCGCGGAAAACGTCCACGTAGATGCGCGCCGGCGTGGTCAGCCAGCGCGTGGGCGACACCGCCATCAGCGCCAGCACCATGCCCGCCAGGATGCCGAGCAGGGTGGAGAACACCGACAGCACCAGCGTGTTGACCAGGCCGGTGTAGAGCAGCGAGGGCAGCGACGAGACCAGCAACTGCCAGTCGAGGAAGTTCTCGATGAAGGCCTGCATGGTGGACTCCTCCTGATCGTGAAAGGGACCGGGCGCGGCGGCGCGCTCGGTTGTCGGCTCGGTTACCGGCTCAGTTGCCGGTCTTCATCGCATAGGGCGGCAGGCTGGTGGGCGTCGGGTAGGTCGGGTTGAACTGCTTGTAGAGCTTGAGCCAGGTGCCGTCCGCCACCAGCGCGTCGATCGACTTGTTGAGCGCCGCCGCCAGCTTGCTGTTGCCCTTGCGCAGCGGGAAGCCGGCCGGCAGGTTGACCGCCGAGATGTCGAGCTTGTCCTGCAGGTTCAGCTGCGGGTACTTTGCCTGCAGTCCCACCGCGAGCGTCTTGTCGATGAAGTAGCCGTCGATGTACTTCGAGCGCAGTTGCAGGAAGCCGGCGTTCAGGTTCGGGAAGCGCACCACCTGGGCGCCGGGGATGTAGGTATCGGCATAGGTGTCCTCGATGGTGCCCTGCACCACGCCGATCCGCTTGCCTTTCACCGAGGCGACATCGGCGCTGATCGCGCTGCCCGGCAGGGTCGCCACGCTCAGCAGGCCGGTCAGGTAGCCCTCGGAGAAGTCGACCATCTTGAGGCGGTCGGTGGTGATCGAGATCGAGCCCGCGGCCACGTCGAGCTGGCGGTTCGCCACGCCCGGCAGCATCCCGGCGAAGTCCTGCGCGCGGAATTCCACCTGCAGCCCGAGCCGCGCGCCGATCGCGCGCAGCAGCTCGACGTCGAAGCCCGTCATCTTGCCGTTGTCGACGTAGGAATAGGGCTTGTTGTTGGCGTCCACGCCGGCGATCAGCTTGCCCGGCGTGAGCGTGCCGAGGTCGTCGGCGGCAGCGGCCGGGGCGGCGCACAAGGCGGCGAGGGACAGCGGCACGGCGATCGCGGCGGCGCGCAGGAACTGGCTCAAACGCATGACGGAACTCCTTCGTGGCAAGGGTGGGCGAACGGGAAGCGGATGCTGGGCCGTGCTCAGTGCAGGATGCGCGACAGGAATTCCCGCGCGCGGGCCGAGCGCGGCCGCTCGAAGAATGGCTCGCTGCGGTCGTCCTCGACGATCGCGCCGCGATCCATGAACAGGATGCGATCGGCCACGCGCCGCGCGAAGCCCATCTCGTGGGTCACGCACAGCATGGTCATGCCTTCGCGCGCGAGCTCGCTCATCACCTCGAGCACCTCGTGGACCATTTCCGGATCGAGCGCGGAGGTGGGCTCGTCGAACAGCATCGCCACCGGGTCCATCGACAGCGCGCGTGCGATCGCAACGCGCTGCTGCTGACCGCCGGAAAGCTGCGCGGGAAAGCGATCCTCGTGCGCATGCAGGCCGACGCGCCGGAGCAGCACGCGTGCCCGCTCGGCGGCCTCGTCGCGGCGCCGCCGCAGCACCTTGATCTGCGCCAGCACCAGGTTCTCGCGCACCGTCAGGTGCGGGAACAGCTCGAAGTGCTGGAACACCATGCCGACCGAGGCGCGCAGCGCGGCGAGCCGAGCCGCGCCGCCGCCCACGCGGCGCCCGTCGACGAGGATCTCGCCTTGCTGGATCGCCTCCAGCCCGTTGATCGACTTGATCAAGGTGGACTTGCCCGAGCCCGAGGGGCCGCAGATCACCACCACCTCGCCGCGCGCGACCGTCGCCGAGCAGGCGTCGAGCACGCGATGCTCGCCATACCATTTCGAAACCTTGTTCAAGCTGATCATCGTCGGCTCCTGCGGGTCGAACCTCGAATCATGCGAGCGCGCTGCGATGGCGGCCGCTCCAGTAATCGTCGAGCTGGTAGAGCGCCGCGCCCACCGGCACCGCCAGCGAGCGCGCCAGCCCCATCGGGCCGAGCGGAAAGCCGCCCTCGCCGAACGGTCCGGCCTCGGCGGCGGCCCCCACCAGGCGGCGCGCGATGCGCTGGCCGAGCCAGCTCATCAGGGCCACGCCGTTGCCGTTGCAGCCCAGCGCGTAGTGGATGCCGTCGGCCTCGCCGAGGTGGGCGAGGCGGTCGGTGGTCATCGCCACGAAACCCTTCCAGGCATGCGTGAGCCGCACGTCGCGCAGCGCCGGCCACAGGCCGACCAGCTTGGCGTGGAGCCGCCGCGCCGCGTCGCGTTCGTCGAGATCGCGGATCGCCGGGCGCGAGCCGAACAGGATGCGCGTGCCGTCCGGCGAGGGCCGCGTGTAGAACAGGTTGCGCCGCGAATCACTGACCATGCGCCGGCCGGGATTGAGCGCGTCCATCAGACCCGGCGGCAACGGCTCGGTGGCGATCTGGTAGCTCGCCACCGGCAGCACGCGGCGCGCGAGGAAGGGCAGCAGGTCGCCGGTATAGCCGTTGGTGGCGACCAGCACGTGCGCGGCCTCGATCGTGCCGCGCGCGGTATGCACGCGAAACCGCGCGGCCCGGCCGCCGCCGAGCCGCTCGATGCGCTCGGCGCCGGCATGCGAGTGCAGGCTGGCGCCGCGTCGGCGCGCGAGAGCGCGCAGGGCGCGATGGTATTTCGCGGTGTGCAGGCCGCCGTAATCGTCGATCAGGATGCCGCCGTAGTAGTAGTCGCTGCCGATCAGCGCACGCTGCTGCTCGCGCGAGATCACGTGGACGGTCACGCCGGTCTTGTCGCGCAGCAGTTCGCCCTGGGCGCGCAGGGTATCGAAGTGGCGCGTGGTGTAGGCGCCGAAGAAACGGCCGCTGATCTGCAGGTCCGCATCCAGCCCTTCGTCGGCGATCAACTGCTTGAGGAAGTCGAAGCTGGCGATCGATTCGCGCATCAGCCGCTGCAGGCGTTCGGCCGAGACGCCGCGGATCGCCTTGGTCAGCGCGAGCTTCTGGCCGCTGGAGACCATCCCGCCGCTGCGCGTGCTGCCGCCCGCGCCGAGCTCGGCCGCGTCGATCACGGCGGTGGCCAGGCCGTGGCGCGCGGCCTCGGCGGCCGCCGACAGGCCGCAGTAGCCGCTGCCGATCACCAGCAGCTCGACCGAGCCGGGCAGCGGCGAACGGTCGGTCTCGGGCGGCGCGGCGTCCCACCAATATGGCGCGAGACGGAAGTCGTCGTGGAACAGCAGGGCATCGGGTCGCATCCGGGCTCCGTCGTGCAGAGGTCGGGACCAGTCTAGGTTTGCGCCGCTCATGCGGTCAAATAGCGACAAAAACAGCTTCCATTCATTTTTGATATGGCAACCTGCCAGGGGATCCGGACCAGGCGGGGCGCGATGAATCAACGGCAGATCGAGGCATTCCGGCTGGTGATGCTGCGCGGCTCGATGACGGCCGCCGCGGAGGAGATGGGCACCTCGCAGCCGAGCGTGAGCCGGCTGATCGCGGAACTGGAGGCGGCCACCGGGCTGGCGCTGTTCGTGCGCCACGGCGGGCGGATCCGCGCCACCGACGCGGGCACCGCGTTCTATCGCGAAGTCGACCGCAGCTTCGTCGGGCTCGAGAAGCTCGGGCAGGCGGCGCGCGAGATCCGCCAGTTCGGCAGCGGCCGGCTGCGCCTGGTGGCCGCGCCGATCATGGCGCTGTCCTTCCTGCCGGCGGTGATCGAGGATTTCCTGGCCGAGCATCCGCGCGTGGCGGTATCGCTGGAAATGCGCAGCGAGGGCACCATCCAGCGCTGGGCCTCCTCGTCGAGCTGCGATATCGGCTTCGCGACCACGCCGCCTGAGGTGGTCGAGGTGACCAGCGTCGACCTGTATCGGCTGCCCGGGGTCTGCGCGCTGCCGGCCGGGCATGCGCTGGCCGCGCGCGAGCGCATCGTGGCGGCCGACCTGCGCGGCGAGCGCCTGATCCTGCCGTCCTACGCGGACGACACGCGCGCCTCGGTCGACCGCGTGCTGCGCCAGGCGCAAGCGGACCAGGTGCCGGCGATCGAGACGCCCTATGGCGCGACCATCTGCGCGCTGGTGGCGCGCGGGCTCGGCGTGGGCGTGGTGAACCCGCTGGCGATCGCCGGGACGGATCCCGCGCGCATCGTGTTCCGGCCGTTCGCGCCGGAGATCCTGTTTCGCGGCTTCACCGTATGCCCGCGATGGCAGCAGGAGAAGCCGATCGTGCAGGTGTTCCTGGCGATGGCGCAGGCGCGCATGGCGAAGATCCGGGCGGCGATTGCCTCAGGCTCGTCCTAGTCGCCGCAATCCGCCGCCTCGGGCGGCCATATCCACCCGAGCCCGGATCCTTTCGCATCCGGAAGCATTTTGAAATGTGCATGAAATGGCATATTCAAGATCCTCGGGGAACTGCCGTTAAGGGCTGATACCGCGCACGCTTTGTCGCGCGGGTCGTGGCGCCATGCAGCGTCCCGCTGCCTGTCCATGGTCTTTTCCTGTCATTGCCGCTCACTTATGAACTTCCTAGCCTTGCGCCGCGCCGGTATCGGTGTGCGGCTCGCGATTCTTTCCTGCCTGCTGTTCGCGCTGAGCCTTGCCGTGTTCGCCTGGGCGCTCACGCGCACCGCCGGCACCCAGGTGACCGACCAGGTATTGCTGCGCGTCGCCGAGAGGAATCAGTCGATCGCCGAGACCATCGCCCTGTTCGACAAGGCGCTCGGCACCGAGGTCGGCCGCTCGATGACGCAGTTCGAGAGCCTGCTGCCCGGCGGTTTTTCGCTGGACCTCGCGCAAACGATAAACATCCAGGGCACCGACGCGCCGACGCTGAAGGTGGGCGATCGCGTGCTCGACCTGGACTTCACGATTCCCGACGAATTCCTCGCTCATAGCGGCGCGATCGCGACCGTCTTCGCGCGGCGCGGTGACGATTTCGTGCGCGTCACCACCTCGCTGAAGAAGGCCGACGGCACGCGCGCGATCGGCACCCTGCTCGACCGCAAGGGGCCCGCCTACGGCCCGGTCGCGTCGGGCCGCAGCTACACGGGCCTGGCCGCGCTGTTCGGCAAACGTTACATCACCCAGTACAAGCCGATCAGCGACGCGAGCGGGCGCGTGATCGGCGCGCTGTTCGTCGGCGTGGACGTCGGCGCCGAGATCGCCTCGATCGAGGACGGCATCCGCCGGCAGAAGATCGGCGAGAGCGGCTACTTCCTGGTGATCGACGCCTCGGGCGGCGCGGATCGCGGCAAGTTCGTGGTCCATCCGAGTGCCGAGGGCAAGCTGGCCGAGGAGGCGAACCTGCCGGTGCGGCGCATGCTCGAGGCCGGGCAGGGCCGGCTCGACTACGTGTCGGCCGACGCGGCGCTCGGCGAGCGCGAGGCGCGCGCCAAGTACGTGGTGTTCCAGACCGTGCCCGAATGGCACTGGCTGGTGGCCGGCATCGCCCCGCGCGACGAGGTGATGGCGGATGTGACGGCCACCCGCGATCGTTTCCTGCTGGTCGGCCTGGCGCTGGTGCTGGTGTTCGGCGTGCTGTTCGTGCTGGCGGTGCGTCGGCTCGTCAGCGGCCCGCTGGAGGCGGCGGCGCGCGCCTCGGAGCGGCTCGCCGCGGGCGACCTCAGCGTGCGGATCGCAGACGGCGCGCCGCCGCGCCATGACGAGATCGGCCGCCTGATCCGCGCCATCGACGGCATCGGCGACGGCCTGGCGCGCATCGTCGCCCAGGTTCGCGAGGGCGCGGCCGGGATGTCGGCGCGCACCAGCGAGATCGCCGGCGGCAGCGGCGACATCGCCGCGCGCATCGCCGCGCAGGCCGGCAACCTCGAGCGCACCGCCGCCAGCATGGAGGAGCTGACCTCGAACGTGCAGCAGAACGCCGATCACGCCGCGCAGGCCAATCAACTGGTGGCCGGTGCCGCCGAGGCCGCGCTCGACGGCGGCCAGGCGGTCGGCCGGGTGGTCTCGACCATGGACGATATCGGCCGCTCGGCGCGCCGCATCGCCGACATCACCAGCGTGATCGAGAGCATCGCCTTCCAGACCAATATCCTGGCGCTGAACGCGGCCGTCGAGGCGGCCCGCGCCGGCGAGCAGGGCAAGGGTTTCGCGGTGGTGGCGGCCGAGGTGCGCGCGCTCGCGCAGCGCAGCGCGGCATCGGTCAGGGAGATCGAGACGCTGGTGGCCGAATCGACGGCCACCGTCGACAGCGGCGCGCGGATCGCCGGCGAGGCCAGCGCCACCATGCAGGGCATCGTCGAGCGGGTGGGCCAGGTGCGCGACCTGATGGGCGAGATCAGCCAGGCCTCGCGCGAGCAGTCGCAGGCGATCGAGCAGGTCAACATCGCCGTCACGCAGATCGGCGAGGCGACCCAGCAGAACGCGCAGGTGGTGGATCAGGCGCAGCGCGAGGCGGTGGCGTTGAGCGACGAGGCCGCGTTGCTGGCCGACGCGGTCAGCGTGTTCAAGCTCAGGGGCGCGGGGCGCGGCTGAGCCCGGCCAGGCGGTGCGCGGCGCGGTTCGTGCGCTGCGTCGTCGCCCGCCTTCAATTCTTCAGGAATCCTCCAAAGCGCGCGCGGATCTCGTCGACCTGCGACAGCGTCCCCGACAGATGCGCGCGCAGCGCCGCTTGCGCCGCCTCGGGATTGCCCGCCGCGATCGCGGCGACGATCGCCGCATGCTGCTCCAGCACCCGCTCGGTCTTGCCCGGGATCGGCACGTGCAGGTTGCGCAGCCGGTCCAGGTGCCCGCTTTGCCGGCGCACCAGCGTCCATAGATCCATCACCTCGGCCGCGTCGTACATCAGCTTGTGGAAGGCCTCGTCGGCGTGCACGAACTCGACGTAGTTCTCGCGCGCCGCGTGCATGCGCTGCAGCTCGATGCTGTCGGCGAGCCGCGCCAGCAGCGGCGCGCTCGGCGCGCTGGCGAGCCGGTGCACGATCTCCAGCTCGATCGAGCGGCGCAGGAACAACTGCTGGCGTGCCAGCGGCACGTCGATCGAGCTGACCACCGTCGCGTGCTGCGGAAAGATGTCGACCAGGCCTTCCTCGCCGAGCCGGATCAGCGCGTCGCGGATCGGCGTCTGGCTCAGGCCGTAGAGCGCGGCGAGCTCGGCGCGCTGCAGCACGGTGCCCGGCGCGATGCGCATCGCCACGATCAGCTCGCGCAGGTGCTCGAAGACCTGCGGCGCGGCATGGCGCGAGCGGTCGAACGAGGGCGCGATCAATTCGGCGGGAGACGAGGCGGCGGGAGCGTCGGAAAGCGTCGGAGTCATGTCGGAACGGGATGACGGAAAGCGGGGAAGCAGAAAAGCCGGCCGCCGCGTGGCGGCCGGCCAGCCGCCACGATACCGCAATCCCGCTTCATTGACGCACTAATGTTTTAGTGTTTTAATCCGCCCCAGCTCGAGGCGAACACCCGTCGCGGGCGCAACGAATACGAACGAGAACATCCAGGAGACAGCCGTGGACACTGCGAAGCATTGCGCCGCGCCGGGCGCGCTCGCGCCGATATCGGCCGCACCGCTGGCGCGGGCGGTGGCGAAGATCGAGCGCCGCGTGCTGCCGCTGTTCGTGATCATGTTCATCGTCAACTACATCGACCGCGTGAACATCGGCTTCGTGCGCGAGCACCTGGCGGCCGACGTCGGCATCGGCACGGCCGCCTACGGGCTCGGCGCGGGGCTGTTCTTCGTCGGCTACGCGATCTTCGAGGTGCCCTCCAACCTGCTGCTGGCGCGCTTCGGCGCCAAGGCCTGGCTCACGCGGATCATGCTGACCTGGGGCATCGCGGCCACCGCGATGGCCTTCGTGCGCGGCGAGACCTCCTTCTACGTGCTGCGCTTCCTGCTCGGCGTGGCCGAGGCGGGTTTCTTTCCCGGCGTGATCTATTACTTCACGCAATGGCTGCCGGCCGGCGCGCGCGGCAAGGCGATGGCGGTATTCCTGAGCGGCTCGGCGCTGGCCTCGATCCTGGCCGGCCCGGTTTCCGGTGCCTTGCTGGGGCTGGGTGCGATGGCGGGCAGCGGCCTGCACGGCTGGCAGTGGATGTTCGTCATCGAGGGCGCGGCCTCGATCCTGTTGTGCGCGGTGGTGTGGTGCTGGCTCGATTCGCGTCCGGCCGAGGCGCGCTGGCTGGCCGACGAGGAGCGGCGCGCGATCGTCGAGACCATCGCCGCCGAGCAGGCCGCGCGCGAGCGCGAGCAGCCGGCCCATGTCTCGCCGCTCGAGCTGCTGGCCGATCCGCGCATCGCGCTCTACTGCTTCATCTACTTCGCGATCTCGCTGACGATCTACGGCGCCACCTTCTGGCTACCCGGCATCATCCGCAAGATGGGCCACTACAGCGACTTCCAGGTCGGCCTGTTCAATTCGATTCCCTGGCTGGTGTCGATCGTGGCGATGATCGGCTTCGCGCGGCTGGCCGCGCGCCATCCCCACCAGCAGTGGTGGACCTCGGTCGCGCTGCTGATCGCCGCGCTCGGCATGTTGGTCTCCAGCTTCGGCGGCGGGGCCTTCGCCTTCGTCTCGATCTGCTTCGCGGCGGTCGGCTTCAAGGCCGCGTCCTCGCTGTTCTGGCCGATCCCGCAAAACCATCTCGATGCGCGCATCGCCGCCGGCGTGATCGCGCTGATCAATTCGATCGGCAACCTCGGCGGCTTCGTCGCGCCGACCGTGTTCGGGCTGCTCGAGCAGCACACCGGTTCGATCCGCGGCGGCCTCGCGGGCCTGTCGGTCTGCTCGCTGCTGGCCGTGCTCGCCGTCTGGTTCACGCGCGAGCGGCCCCGCCGGCGCGCCGAGCCCCTGTCGCACCGCGCCGGCTGAGCGCCGCCTTCCCCCTTTCCCACCCAGAGATCCGCATGAAGATCACCCGCGTCACCGTCACCCCGATCGCCTTCAAGGACGCGCCGCTGCTGAACGCGGCCGGCATCCACGAGCCCTATGCGCTGCGCTCGATCATCGAGATCGAGACCGATACCGGCCATATCGGCCTGGGCGAGAGCTACGGCGACGCGCCCGCGCTGGCCGTGCTCGATGCGGTGAAGGGCGAACTGGTCGGGCTCGATCCGTTCAAGCTGAACCGGCTGCGCGAGATCGTGCGCGGCGTGGTGGCCAGGCAGGCGCCCGCCAGCGCCGCCGGCGCCGAGCTCGCGCCGGGCTCGCATGCGAGCAAGGCCGTCAGCAATGCCTATTCGGCCTTCGAGGTGGCCTGCCTGGATGCCCAGGCGCGCTACCTGAACGCGCCGCTGGTGGACCTGCTCGGCGGCGCGGTGCGTCGCGAGGTGCCGTTCAGCGCCTACCTGTTCTTCAAGTACGCCGAACATATCGACAGCCCCTATGCGCCCGATGCCTGGGGCGAGGCGCTCGACGAGGCGCAGATCGTCGAGCAGGCGCGCCGCATGATCGACGCGCACGGTTTCGAGAGCATCAAGCTGAAGGCCGGCGCGCTCGCGCCCGAGCACGAGGTGGCCTGCATCAAGGCGCTGCGGCGTGCCTTCCCTGCCGCGCCGCTGCGCATCGACCCGAACGGCAACTGGTCGCTCGACACCGCGCTGCGCATGGCCGAGCTGCTCGGCGACGATCTGCAGTACTACGAGGATCCGACGCCGGGACTGGAGGGCATGGCCGAGCTGCACCGGCGCACCGGCATGCCGCTGGCCACCAACATGGTGGTCACCGATTTCGACGAGTTCCGCCGCGGCGTGGCCTTGAACAGCGTGCAGATCGTGCTGGCCGACCATCATTACTGGGGCGGCCTGCGCGACACGCAGCAACTGGCGCGCATGTGCGACAGCTTCGGGATCGGTGTGTCGATGCATTCGAACTCGCACCTCGGCATCAGCCTGATGGCGATGACGCATGTGGCCGCCTCGGTCGAGAACCTCTCCTATGCCTGCGACACGCATTACCCCTGGCAGGAACCCGACGAGGAGGTGGTGCGCGGCGGCAAGCTGCCGATCCGCGGCGGCTGCGTGCAGCTCACCGACGCGCCGGGCCTGGGGCTCGAGATCGATCGCGAGCAACTGCGCAAGCTGCACGAGCTGTACCTGGGCTGCGGGATCCGCCAGCGCGACGACGTCGGCCAGATGCGCAAGTACCGGCCCGACTGGAAGAACCTGAAGCCGCGCTACTGAGGCGGGGGCGTCGAGGCAGCCCGCGCGAGGCGGGACGTTCGCGACGGCGCGATAAGGCAGTAACCGGCAGTAACCGGCAACAACAGGCAACAACAGGCAGCAACGGCGGCAACGGCGGCAAGCGGCGAGGGCGAGTCATGCGCCCCGTCGCGCGTCATGCGCGCGGGCGCGGATCGAACACCAACATGGAGACAGACGTGAACCTACCGAATCCGGGTGCCGCGGGCCGGCCCTCGACGCGCTACCGCTGGACCATCTGCGCGATGATGCTGTTCGCCACCACCATCAACTACATGGACCGGCAGACGCTGGGCCTGCTCGCGCCGCTGATGCAGGCCGACATCGGCTGGAGCCAGGTGCAGTACGCGCAGACCGTGATGATCTTCACGGCCGCCTACGCGCTGGGGCTGATGCTGTTCGGGCGGCTCGCCGATCGCGTCTCGACGCGGCTGGTCTATGGCGGCGCGATGGCGATGTGGAGCGCGGCCGCCATGCTGCACGCGCTGGCCGCCAGCGTGCCGGGTTTCGCCGCGGTGCGCGGGCTGCTCGGCTTCGCCGAGGCCTCGAACTTCCCGGTCGCGCTGCGCACCACCGCGATCTGGTTTCCGAAGGCGGAGCGGGCTCTGGCCACCGGCATCTGGAACATGGGCGCCACCGTGGGCGGGGTGGTCGCGCCGGCCGTGATCCCGATCATGGCCGTGCTGTGGGGCTGGCGCGCCAGCTTCGCGGTGAGCGGGGCGGTCGGCTTCGTCTGGCTGGCCGCCTGGTGGCGCATCTATCGCGCGCCGGCCGAGCATCCGCGCGTGGCGCCTGACGAGCTCGCCCACATCGACGCCGATGCCGGCGGCGAGCCCGAGCCGCGCCGGGTCGGCTGGCTGGCGGTGCTGCGCCACCGCGAGGCCTGGGCCTTCATGGTCGGCAAGCTGCTGACCGATCCGATCTGGTGGTTCTACCTGTTCTGGCTGCCGAAGTGGCTCAACGAGGCCAACGGCATCGACATGCAGCACATGGGGCCGCCGCTGATCCTGATCTACGCGATGGCCTGCGGCGGTAGCGTGCTGGGCGGCTGGGCCTCGTCGCGGCTGGTCGCGCGCACCGGCCGCGTGAACTTCGCGCGCAAGCTGACGATGGGCGTGTGCGCGCTGTGCGTCACGCCGATCGGCCTGCTCTCGCAGTTCCATGCGCTGTGGTTCTCGGTGCTGGCGGTCGGCCTGGCGGCGGCCGCGCACCAGGGCTGGTCGGCCAATCTCGTCACCACCGTCTCCGACGTGTTTCCGCGGCGCGCGGTCGGCACCGTGATCGGCATCGGCGGCACGATGGGCATGCTCGGCTCCTTCCTGTTCTCGGGCGTGATCGGCGAGACCCTGCAGCGCACCGGGCAGTACTGGGCGCTGTTCGCGATCGGCGCGCTGGCCTACCTGGTGGCGCTCGCGATCATGCACGTGCTGATGCCGCGCATGAAGCCGGTGCGGCTGGCCGCGACGGAGCCCGCCGAAGGCGTGCGGCTGCCTGGCTGAGGGCCGGCGCGATCCGTTTTCGCGCGAGCGCTCAGCGGCCGAACTGCCGCTGCAGGATGTCCTCGAGCCGGGCCGCGGTGATCTCGCCCACATGCGATTCGACCAGGCGCCCGCGGGCGTCGAAGAACAGCGTGGTGGGCAGGCCGCGCGAGCCGTAGACGCGCATCGCGTCGCGTCGCGGATCGAGCATCACCTCGTTGAAGCGCAGGCCCATCCGCGAGAGAAAGCCGCGCACCGTCGAGGCGTCCTCGCCCTGGTTGAGCATCAGCACCGTGAGCTCGGGATGGGCCGCCTGCGCCTGCGCGAGCACCGGCATTTCGCGGCGGCAGGGCGGGCACCAGCTCGCCCACAGATTCAGGATCACCGGCTTGCCGGCAAAACGGCTCGGCGCCACCGGCTTGGCGTCGAGCGTGCTGATCGCCAGCGTGTCCAGCGGCGGCGCATTGTCCCGGATGCTGCCCAGCCCCCCCTGCGCGATGCCCCACGCGGCCAGGCCGACCAGCAGGCCGCCCAGCACCGGGCGGCGCGCCGCCGGCCGGCGCCGCAGGCGCCAGGCAAGCAGGGCCAGCGCCGCGGCCAGCCCGGCCCAGGCCGAGAATCCGCCGTCGCCGATCGCGACGATCGAGGCCGGTGCCGCCGCGTATTGCGGCCACCAGCGCAGCACATAGGCCAGGCGCGCGGCCAGCAGGCCGACCAGCAGGGCGTCGACCAGCAGGCTCGGCGCGCGCCGGTCGGCCTCGCCCGGCAGGACACGTGCCAGGCCCAGGGCGATCAGCCATGCCAGCAGCGCTGCCGCGGCCAGCGCCGCCACCTGTACCGAGAAGGGACCAATACTCGTCATCGAATCAAGTTGCCGTCGGGTTGTCGAGGCAAGGTCGGCGCGACGGGATAAATAAACAGGTGAATGATCCGGTGCGTGATGCGGCCGACGATGCGGCCCGCATAATCGCGCATCGCATCGTCGGCGCGATTAACCGGCGGCCGTGCCGCGCGCACGCTTTCGGCGCGACGTATTTTCACGACATCGAGACGCCGCGCCCTGGAGTTTCAACTCTAGATAATCGCGCCGATTGAGCTGCGATTTTCAAATATCCATCCACATCCGATAAAACTGCACATCGGGCTTGGTCGGTAATGACAGCACCTGGGGATCGCTGGTAAACCCCAATCCTTCATAAAACCCCTTCGCCGTTTCTCGCGCGGTGCACCACAGGGTCCGGCCGCCGCGCCCGCGCGCATGCTCGGCGCACAGCCGCACCAGCACGCGGCCGAAGCCGAAACCGCGCAGCGCCTCGTCGATCGCCATGCCCCTCAGGCGCCAGCCGTCGCGCGGCAGGTCGGGGCAATCCTCGCGACATACCGAGGCCACGCCCACCAACTGCTCGCCGCGCCGGATTCCTAAATGCAGCGTATCCGCTCCGAGATCGCCGGACAGCCGGGAGGCGATCTCATCGCCGTCGAGCAGCAGTCGCGCGCGCAGCGGATACACCTGATCCGCGCTAACCGTAAGAATTTCAAATATCGGAGCGTGAGTATTCATTGAGAATCGGGGAGCAAAAAGATGCCTTCGTAGTCGTTATTCGATTCGTCACATCTGACGGTTGATCGGCGCTGGCGGTAGAGGTATCCTCAGCGCGGGCCGATTGCGAGTTTAGCAATGACAACACTGCGATCACAGAATGGAAGAAAAAACAAATTCCGATGCTGACCACGCCTACGACGAAATTCGAACACGAATTCTCGACGGCAGGCTGGAACCAGGGCAAAAAATTTCACATCGCGGGTTGGCAAGCAAGCTCGGAATCGGGCAGATGCCGGTCAGGAGCGCGTTGCAGCGGCTTGCCGCGGAGAACCTCGTCACCGTGTTCGACAAGCGGGGGACCTTCGTCAACGATCCGACGCGCGACGATCTCCAGCAGATCTACGAGGTTCGCCTCGCGCTGGAGAGCACGGCGGCCTACCTGGCGGCAGCCCGCGGGCCGACGCTGGCGATGTCGGCATCGGTGGAGCGCATGGAGCGGCTGATCGAGAGCGGTGACACCGACATCATGGCCGAGCAGCGCATCGGCTGGGTGTTTCACCAGGAGCTGTTCCTGGCCGCGCGCAACGAGCGGTTGCATAACTTCTATAAATTGCTGAGAGCACAGACGCTTGCATTGAACGAGTTGCCACGCCAGGACATCGAGACCGTCCGGCGCGGCACCGTGGAGCACCTGGCGATCTATGCCGCGATCCGCGACGGGCAGCCCGAGGCGGCCCGCACGCATATGTGGCATCACATCGTCGACGGTACCCCTGCAAGAATCAAATTAATCCGGGCCAAAAATGAGTCAAAAGAATAGCAGGACCTCGCTTCCCCTGTTGATGATCGTGGCGCTGATCCTCGGCGCGATCGCGGGCGTGGCGGCGCCGCGTTTCGCGGCCGACGTCGGCTTCCTGTCGACCATGTTCGGCCACGCCATCAAGATGGTGGTGATGCCGCTGATCCTGTTGTCCGTGACGGTCGGGAGCTACCGCGCGGTCGAGCAGCGACGCAATCTCGGGCGCACCGCGCTCATCACCATCCTGTTCTTCATCGTCATGACCCTGGTGTCGAGCTCGCTCGGGCTCGGCCTCAACTGGATCTTCCGCCCGGGCCTGGGCGCGCCGCTGACCGAATCGGGCGCGCTGCCCGAGCACCTCGCCTCGAGCATCGACTGGGTCAAGTTCATCACCGACCTGATCCCGCAGAACCTGGTGGCCGCGCTGTCCTCGGGCAACGCGATTCCGGTGCTGGTGTTCGGCGTGCTGCTGGGCACCGCGCTGGGCGCCACCGGCGAGGCCGGGCGTCCCGCCATCAACCTGTTCGCCTCGCTGCTCGCCGGCCTGTTCAAGATGGTCGAGTGGATCGTCGCGCTCTCGCCGCTGGCGATCTTCGCGGCCGTCGCGGGCCTGATGAGCAGCCGCGGCGTGTCGGGCCTGATGCCGCTGGTCAAGCTGCTCGGCATCTCCTACCTCGGCATGCTGATCCTCGGCCTGCTGCTCAGCGCGATCGTGGTCGCCGCCGGCCAGCGGCCGCTGGCCGTGATCCGCAAGGTCAGCGAGCCGCTGATCCTCGCCTTCACCACGCGCTCCTCGGAAATCACCTACCCGGTGCACCTGAAGAAGCTGACCGAGATGGGCGTGCCGCAGTCGGTGGCCTCCACCATCCTGCCGCTGTCCTACATCTTCAACCGCGACGGCGCCGTGCTCTATACGGCGCTCGCGGTCGGCTACCTGGCCGATGCCTATCACGTGGCCTGGAGCTGGCCGCTCGCGCTGACCATCCTGGTGCTGACCATCATCACCATCGACGGCGCGGCGAACGTGCCCTCGGGGGCGATCGTGGCGATCACCATCGTGCTGGCCGCGATCGGCCTGCCGGCCGAGGCGGTGCTGCTGATCCTCGGCGTCGACGCCTTCTTCGACATGGGCCGCACCGCGCTGAACGTCTATGCCAGCACGGTGGCGATGACGGTGTCGCTGCGCCTGACCCGCAGCGAGGACCGGGCCGCCGCCGACGAGCTGGACGGCGGGGCGAGCCTGCGTACCTGAGCCGGCACGATGCCATGACACGAGAGGCGCCGCGGGCCACCAGCCCGGCGGCGCGAGCAGGGCAGCATCAGGCAGTCGAAGTTGCGGCACGGCGTCCTTTCCGATCGGAGAGGATGCCCCTGGTCCATTGAAGCGATCGCGCAAGCTGCGATCACAGATTTTGCAAGCGACAAGGGCAGGCTGGAGCGGAAAACCGTCTATCCATGACGTGGCGGGTTCGATCGAGGGCGCCATCGGCGCACGAACCCCGGCACACACCTAGAGAGCCTTCGTATGAGTGTTTTCTCAAGACCCGGCAAGACCGACGGCAGGCCCGGCCTGCCGACTCCCTCCGATGGCGTGCTGTGCGCGCAGACGCATGCCGGCGCATTCGGCTTGCGTGCCGGCGTGCTGTCGATCGCGGCGCCAGCCCTGTCGCATGAAGCATCCGAATACGACTGCTTCGCGTTGTTCGACGAGCTCGAATGCGCGCCGCATCGCGAGGCCCTGCGCGAGATCGTCTCGCGCCTGGTCCGGCTGCTCGGCGCCGAACGTTTCGCCTTCCTGCTGGTTCCGGCGGAAGGCGAGCCGCCGCGGCTGGGCGACGAGGAGGTGCTGACCGATGCCGCTCCGGCCTGGCTGGACAGCTATCGCGCGCGCGGCTGGTTCGAGACGGATCCCGGCATCGCCTATGCGCGGCGCAACTCGGCGCCCACCGGCGCGGCCGCCATCGCGCCGCGCGCGGACGGCCCCTGCGCGCTGGGCGAGCACGACGCGGCGCATGGCTTTCGCGCCAAGCTGATCGCGCCGGCCCACCTGCCGACGCCGGGCTTGGGCGGGGTACTCTACGTCGGCCTCGACGCGAGAGCGGGCGAGGGCGAGGCCGCCTTGCACGGCAAGCGCATCCTCTATCGGTTGATCGCCAGCGAACTGCTCGACTGGCATGCACGGCAACAGCGTTCCGACGCGGCCCGCTCGCTCGCGCTGACCGAACGCGAGACCGGCATCCTCAGGCTGCTGCGCAGCGGCTGCACCGCCCACGATATCGCCGGGCAATTGTGCGTGGCGGTGCCCACCGTATATGGCTATTACAAGCGGCTTAACGAAAAATTTTCCGTTAATCACATTTCGCTGACAGTAAAACGCGCCGCAACACTCGGCTTATTGGATATGTAATTGGATTGAATGCGGCTCGATGGCGATCATCGTCGAGAACGAAATGCCCCGATATCACTCGGGCCGCACGATTAATCTAGTGCCGGGAAATGGCGGATGCTAGGATATGTCCGCATTCCCGCTACAGGGCCGGAAACGGCGCATGGGCCGCACCGCGGCGCCAGTCCTGGCGCGTGCCGGCCTGGACTCGATGCTGCAATTGTTGCACTGCCGGTTCATCTTTCATGCGGTGATCGGACAATGATAAATCGAACTGTCGTCGATAACAAAATGCCGTCTATCGCGAATGAAAGGCGCGGATTGCATAATCCCCGCATTCATTCCGCGATGTTGAAAAACCGGAATTCCTTCAACTCGCGGCAGATGCCGCGATCTGGCTCGGCCGCCGCGCGTTTCGATTCGCGGCGTCGTTTCGATATCGGGAGGGCGATGGAAACTCCATTGGGCGAACCGCGCCGCAGCCGGGCCGTGACGTTCGAGAAATACCTGCTCGGGGCGAGTGCCCTGCTGGTGGCCTGCGCGGTGGCGCTGGCCATCTTCGTCAGCTGAACCACGGCGCGAGCGGCACATCGGGCAGGACAGGGCAGACAGGACGGCTCCGCGCGCGGGGCCGGTTAGCGCGGCCGCGGCATCGCGCCGGGCGCGCGGCATGCATCACGGGAGCAAGACCAGATGAACGGGCAGTATCGAGACGGCACGCAGCGGCGCGAGCGAACCGCAGCCGCGGCGGGCGCGGGCAGGATGAGCAGGGACGAGATGCGGATCGACGTGCTGTCCGGCCGGGTCCATGCCCAGGAGATCCTGCTCAAGGCGATGCTGGACCAGTGCAGCGATCGCGAGGGCCTGCTGCGCCAGCTCGACAGCGAGGCCGAGCAGCGGAGCGTCGCGCTGCGCGACAGCGATTGCTCGCTGCTGATGTACGCGGCCTTCATCGAGCACACCGCCGCGCTGCGCGAGACGATCTCGGCCGAGCAAGCCTGCGTCGGCGGCGGCTGATCCCGATTTCCACGTTGTCCCGTTCCCATTCCCGTCGCGCTCCTGCGCGACGCGGCATCATCGATCCGCCTCACCAGCGCAGGTACCTGGGCGCCAGCGCGGCACCGAGCGCGCTGGTCAGGCCGATCGCCAGCGCATAGGCCAGCCCCCAGAGCGACAGCGCGCCGTCGGCCCCATACAGCGAATCCACCAGCAGGCCCTGCGCACCGGCCAGCAGCCCGGCGCCCGCGCCGGCCAGCGCCAGGCGCGTGGGCGCCAGCCCCTTCAAGGCATGCATCGCGGCGGCCAGCGGCGGCAGCGACAGCAGCACCAGGTTCCCGACCGCGAGCGGCCAGCAGTCGGCCAGCATCAATTGCAGCCGGTAGCCGGGCGGCGTCGCCAGCAGCAGGCCGATGCCGGCCAGCGCCATCACCGCCAGCGGCAGCGCCGCGGCGAACCAGGCCAGGCGCGTGGGCGCGCCGGGCCGGCCGAGGCGCTCGGTCAACTGCACCGCCGCCACCATGATCGCCAGCGGGAACGCCAGCCGGATCCAGAAGGCCGCGCTCAGCAGCACTTGCGGCATGTCGCTGCGGATGCCGTAGAGCGCGACCAGCAGCGCGATGCTGCCGGCCAGGCCGCCCAGCAGGGCGCGCCCGATCCGGCGCGTCACGCGGTCGGGCTCGACCGGTCCGGCATCGGCGGCGAGCCGCGCGACCAGTTGGCGGGTTTTCATCGGAGCATCTCGTCGGGCGGCCGGCCGTCACGCCGTATCAGTCGCGCGGCGAACGATCGCCGAGCAGATGGTCGATCGAGATCCGGCCCGGCCCCCAGGCTGCGATGCCGAGCGCCATCGCGGCCCAGGTCAGGTGCACCGGCCAGCCGTCGGGCACGGTCAGCTCGACGATGCAGGTCATCAGCAGCAGGCCGATCGCCGCGAAGCGCGTGCCGAGGCCGAGCACCAGCAGCACCGGCAACAGCACCTCGCCGCATCCGGACAGGAAGGCGAACAGGGCCGGCGCCGGGAACGGATAGGGGCCGCCGGGCAGGTGCAATTGGAATTCGCTGGTGAACAGCTCGATCGCCGTGTCGTTGAGCTGCAGGAAACCGTTCCATTTCAGGATCCCCGATTTCCAGAACGGCACCGCCAGGGCCAGGCGCAGCACCAGCTGGACCAGCCAGGGGCGGGCCAGCCATTGCACCGCGCGGCGCGCGCGGCCGACCAGCACGGCGGCGCAGGCCAGCGGCGAGCGCTTCAGGGTTCGGGCGTCGGACATCATGATCAGTCTCCGAGGTGGGCGGCGCTGAACACGCCGGCGTCGAGCATGCCGCCGAGATGGGCGGACAGCTCGAACGCGGGTTGGGTTTGCATGGCGAGCGCGAGCGCCTCGCCGAGCGTGGCGCCGTCGATCAGGCTGCCGAGGAATTCGGCGCCGCCGGCCGGCAGGCGCGTGACGATCACCTTTAGGCCGGGACGCGTGACGAGCGCGTCTTCCGCCTCGCTGGCATCGAGCGTGCGCAGCGGTGCGTCGCCCCGGTTCATCGCGAAGATCGCCAGCGCCGAATAGGGCGAGCGCACCATGCGCGTGGCCGGATGCGGCGTGAAGCGCAGCTCGGCCAGCCGCTCCGGTGCGAAGGCGGCGAAGTCCTGCGCCGACAGCGGTTCGGCATCGGCCGCGTGATAGGCGTCGAGCCAGGCGCGCTCGATGCGTGCCGTGTCGGCGAGCCAGGGCATCGCGCGCGCATGCTCGTAGCGCTCAATGAAGGCCGGGAAGTCGCGGCCGTATTCGAACAACAGGGGCGAGACGGGCGGCGTCTCGCGCAGATGGAAGCGCGCCATGGCGCGGAAGAATTCGGTGCCGGTGATGCGTTGCACGGCCGGGTAGATCGCGGCGAGCGCATCGATCAGGCTGACCGTGACGTTGTTGCGATAGACGTCGTAGCGTTTCGCGACCCGCTTGCCTCGATGCGCGACCACCTCGGCCGGCGCGTCGACGCGAGGGTCGATCAGGCCCGGTGCGAATGCCGAAGCATAGTTATCCATATCGATCTCAGTACGCATGATCGGCTGCCTCGTGGTGGGCACGGGCCGGTTCGGAACGCGGCGCGAGCGCGAGCTGGATGCGCCGTGCCTCGAGCGCCTGCGCGTGCAGCGTCGGCCAGTCGGGCAGCGCGCTGTCCCATTCGATCAGCGTCGGGATCGGGCCGGTGCGCGCGATCAGGTCGGCATAGAGCTGCCAGAGCGCATCGGCGATCGGGCGATCGTGGCTGTCGATCAGCAGCGCCTCGCCTTCGTCGTCGCGCTGCTCGGTATGGCCGGCCAGGTGGATCTCGCCGACCCGCTCGATCGGGAACTCGGCGAGATAGGCCTCGGCCGAGCCGCCGTGATTGGTCGCGGACACGAACACGTTGTTGAGGTCGAGCAGCAGGCCGCAGCCGCTGCGTCGCGCCACTTCGCGGATGAATTCGGTCTCGCTGAAGCTCGATTGCGCGAAGGCCACGTAGGTCGAGGGATTCTCGAGCAGGATGGCGCGGCCGATCGCGTTCTGCACCTGGTCGAGGTGATCGCAGACGCGCTCGAGCGTGGCCTTCGTGTAGGGCAGCGGCAGCAGGTCGTTGAAGAACGCGCCGCCATGCGAGGACCAGGCCAGGTGCTCGGAAACCAGCGCGGGCTGGTAGCGCCGCAGCACCTCGCCGAAGCGCGCGAGATGCGTGGCGTCGAGCGGGGCCGGGCCGCCGATCGACATGCACACGCCATGCACCGACAGCGCATGGCGCTCGCGCACGGCGGTCAGCCAGCGATGGGGCGGGCCGCCCGCGCCCATGTAGTTCTCGGCGTGGACTTCGAAGAATGCGTCGTGCAGGGTTTCGTCGAGGATCTCGGCGATGTGCTGGCTCTTGAGGCTGGTGCCGGCCAGCAGGCCCGCCTGCGCGGCGGCCGGCTGGAGACGGCTGGGCTCGTGGCCTGCCGGGCTGAGGAACTCCATCATGCTCGTCTCCTGGGCCGCCGGCGGCGATCAGGACTTGATCGGCGTGGTCGAGCCGTGGCCGCCGCCCGGCGTCACGATGCTGGTGCAGGTGCCGCCCTGCACGAACTTCCACGAGTTGCCCTGGAAGTCGACCGTCGAGGTGCCCTGGCACGTCGTGCCGGGACCTGCCGCGCAATCGTTCTGGCCTTTGAGCGCCACGCCGTAGCACTTCTCCTTGTGGGCCGCGATGGCCGCGCCTTCCTCGGCCTTGGTGAGCGGGGCGGCATGGGCGACCGAGGCGAGCAGGCTCGCGACGGCACCGAGGACGAGGGCGGAATGGATCGATTGCTTTGCCGACATGGTGATTCTCCTGATGGGTAGGTGAGTGATACCCGCAGCGGGTACGACAGTGAGTTCGACGCATGAGGGCTGGCGGTTACAGCGCGGGGAAGGTTTTTTTGCGAGCCGCGGTCGAGGCGGGGAAGACGGCGGGGAATACGCCGGGAAAGCGGACCACGGCGCAGGCGCAACGAGCAAGGTGGAAGAGCGGGCGGCCTGGCCGCCTCAGACGATGCGCCAGCGTTCGCGCATCGTCAGCGCGATCTCGCGCACGGCCGGCTCCTGGAGCAGGCTCATGTGATTGCCGCGCATCACGGCGAACTCCACGTGCTCGACCAGCGCGCTCCAGCCGAACGCGCCCGGCATGGGGCCGCCCTCGCCGCCGTCATGCGCGACGATCACGATGGCTTCACCGTCGAGGCGCCCGCGTGCGACATGGCAGGAGCGCAGTTGCGCCTCGAAGGTACGCAGCATCGGCGCGATGGCGGCGTCCCGATGGGCACCCGCGGCGGGCGGCAACAGGGCGGCGTCGCGCATCAGGCTGCCGACGAAGGCGAGCCGCGCCTCGAAATCGCTCGCGGCGGCGGCTTCGATCGTTGCGTCGTCGAGCTGGAACGACAGCCCCGAGGATTGCTCCAGCAGGCGCACCAGGGTGCGAAGGATATCGGCAGGGCTTGGCTCGGGTGCGAGCGGCAGGATCGGCGGCGGCGGCGAATCGAGCAGCACCAGCGGCGCGCAGCGGCGCCCCAGCCGTTCGAGCTGCCGCGCCGTCTCGAGCGCGATCCAGCCGCCGAACGAGTGCGCGACGATCCTCACCGGGCCTTGCGGGCATAGCGCCAGGATCGATTGCAGATGGCGGCGCGCGGCATCCTCGACGCTGGTTTCGGGCGCCTGTCGTGGGTCGAGGCCGCGTACCTGCAAGCCATGGATCGGCACGCCGGGGCCGAGCGCGGTGGCGAGTGCCACGAAGCTGGCCGCGCTGGCGCCGGCGCCCGGCAGGCAGAACACGGGCGGCTGCGCGTGTCGCCCCGCCTGGATCGGAATCGGCGCGGGCTCGTCCTGGCCGGTAACACGGGCCCGTGCTTGCACGACGCCGCAGAGATACGTCGCCATGCCTGCGGGCGTCGGCGCGGCGAGCAATGCGCCGAGCGGGATCGAGACGTCCAGCCGATCGCGAACCTGCATGGCGATCCGCAGGGCCTGCAACGCGCGTTGCTCGGGCGCTTCGCTGCCGAGCAGGTCGGCATGCAGGCCGTTCGAGGCCAGGCCGGTCGCCTCGGCGGCCAGCGCGGCGAGCTGGGCGCGCAGCGCCGTATCCGTGTCGACGTCGGCATCGCCCGCTTCGGTGCTTGCGGGTGCGCAGGCCTCGATCTCATGCCACGGGGCGGGGCGCAACGCGGCGGGGAGGGGCTCGATCCGTTGAAACACGGCCAGCCCGGCGCCGGGATCGTCGGCGACGGCCTCGCGCAGGAAGGTTGCGAGCGCATCGAGTCCGATAGCGAGCGGCGAGGCCAGCAACTGCAACCGCCATGGCCGCGCACCGGGCAGGCGCGCAATCACGGCATGCAACAGCGGCGGCCGTTGCGGATCGATCTGCATGCCGGGCAGGGCTGCCAGCGCCGTTAACTGCGCCTCGCCGTCGACGCCGGCCGCCAGCCGGGCGGTATGAACCCGCAACGTCGCCTCGCGCAGCGTGAAGCGCATCGGCCGCGAAGGCAGCGCCCAGGCCACGCCGCTGCGCAAGGCCGTATTGCCGTCGATCGCGCGCTGCAGCGACGCCAGGCAGGCATCGAGCCGCGCACGCGAGGCGAACGCCAGCGTCAGCGACGATGGACGTCCTTCGCCGCCTGGATCCAGCAAGCTGGCCATCAGGCGCGATCGTTGCATTTCTTCCAGCGGTGCCGTGCTTTCCAGCTCGCCGATGCCGCCGGCCAGCACGGCGATCGCGTCTCGCGTCCCGGCCTCGGGCGCGCGGGCGGCCCGATGAGAAGCCGCGCCGGGCGTATCGCCGGCGCTTTCGGCGTGGTTCGGCGACGGCGTCGTCGGCGCTTCCTTCGGTCGTTCCTGTTCGTGCAACATTGTCGTTCCGGGTTGCGTTTGTGGAAACGCGGATGGTGCCCATGAGGCGATTCGCGAAACATCCCGCATCAATCGCCTAATTCGTGATCCGCTTCGCAATAAATAAAAAATGAATAATCGCCGCGTTCAATCATAGCTTTTTGACTTCGCCGATCCGAATCGGAATGAATAAAAAAAGAAATCAATTGGGATTCGGGGTGGCGGTCGGGTACGGTGGTCAATAAATGAAGCGGCAATGCCAGGTAATAATTTCGCGCGCCGCCGGCATTAAGTGACGATATCGAAATTTCCCGGAATGAGCGATGGCGATAAGAAAACGATCGTCTTGATCGCGTCAAGGCTCGATAACACAAAGAATGTCAATATGAAAAATGCCTTTCAAATCATGCCCCAGCCTGTAAGGCCGGCTCGAGCGACCTGGCTGAATCCACGCCGGCAAAGGGATGTGGGGCGATGGCGGCAACCCGGCATGTAAGCTTCGCGCCGGCGCGACCGCGCGCGTGGTATCACGTTTCCCGTATGCCGGCCAGTGTCGGCGCGATGTAAGTTTTTCCACCGTCAGAATCGGCAGGTTCGATTCATTTATTTACGCTTCAAAACTTTTTCAATTGATATCGGATCGTTTTCTGATTTAACTCAAAATGACTCGTTATTTGAATAAGTCTTGACACTCGTAAGGCGGATGCCTCAGTCTTTGCGCTCATTGGAGCCGGGAATGAATCGACATTATGTTTTTCGGGTGATTTTGTTGACCAATCCGAATTGACCAGGTGGCGGCGCATTTCGATAGCTCCTGACGGGGCAGGCGGCTTCTGCATTCGCGCGACGCGGCCCGGCCGCGATCGCGGCGAAGTTCGGCGCTTCACATTGCCTTTCCAGGGGAACAGCCATGGATGACGATTTGTATTTTGTAGTGCGAAACAGCGAGGGGCAGTACTCGGTATGGCTCGACGGACGCAACCTGCCTGCCGGCTGGGAGACGGTCGGCGAACCCGCCAGCAAGCAGGCCTGCCTGCAGCGGATCGAGCAACTTTGGACGGACATGGTGCCCGCCAGCGTCCGCGAACACCTCAACCAACATTCGGGATCGGAAATTGACCATGCCGTTCGATGAAATCCTGTCCGTCGACACCTTGCACCAGCCCAAGGTCTCGGACTTCCGCAAGCACTACCTGAACAAGGACCGCCCGGTGAAGATCGCGGGCGCGCTGGGCGGCTGGCCCGCCATGCAGAAGTGGTCGCTCGACTACTTCGAGAAGAACTTCGGCGAGGAGACGATCGGCGTCGAGAGCTTCCAGCCGCACGAGCGCGGGCCGGGCAACAACAGCCCGCAGGGCTACGTGAAGTACCTGCGCTTCCAGGAGATGAAGCTCAGGGAACTGATCGCGATCCTGCGCGAGAAGCCGGACCACATGTACTACATGGCCTCGCACCCGTTCCGCAAGACCTTCCCGAACCTGCGCGCCGACCTGGTCCAGCACCCGTACATCAAGGGGCATATCGAGCACATCCCCGGCGCGCACATGGACTCGTACCTGTGGATCGGGCCGGCCGGCACGCACACGCCGACCCACACCGATCCGATGCCGAACTTCCTGACCCAGATCGTCGGCCGCAAGATGGTCTGGCTGTTCCCGCCCGAGCAGGCCAAGTCGCATCTCTACATCGGCGAGTTCGAGCGCGAGACCTTCAGCCCGGTCGACATCGAGAACCCCGATTTCCAGCGCTTCCCGAAGCTGCGCGAGGCCACGCCCTATCGCGTGATCATCGAGCCGGGCGAGTCGCTGCACATTCCGCGCAACTGGTGCCACTGCGTGATCTCGATGGACGTGTCGATCTCGATCAGCTCGTTCTTCATCACCTATCCGCAACTGTTCAGCCTGGTGCCGGAGTTCTTCGGCGAGTACATCAAGCGTGCGATCGAGGGCTGGCGCTGGAAGGGCATGCGCAACGAGCGCGCCGGCCTCAACCCGCCGCCGCGCTGAGCCCGACGTGCCAGGCAGCCAGGCAGCGATTCCCAACCCACCCGGCAAGGATCACACCGTGAGCGATGGAGCAGTGAAGGAGCGGGCAGCAGGCGTGCGCACGGCGACAGCCGTCGAGGCCGTCTGCCTCGCGTTCAACGAGAACCCGGCGCCGGTCGAGGCGGCGGTGGTGGCGGCCATCACCGCCGCCGCCTCGCGCGTCAACCGCTATCCGTTCGAGGACGAACCGCGCGTGATGCGCCGGCTCGCCGAGCACTTCGACTGCCCGGAAGCGAACCTGATGCTGGTGCGCGGCATCGACGAGTGTTTCGACCGGCTCTGCGAGGCGTTTCCCGGCATGCGCCAGGTCAGCGCCTGGCCCGGTTTCGACGGCTATCGCGGGCGGATCGGCGTGTATGGCCTGCCGCACTTCGAGCTGGGGCTGACCGAGTCGCTGCAACTGGACCCGGCCGACCTGGCCCGGCTCACGCGCGAGGATTTCGTCACGCTCGCCAGCCCCTCGAACCCGACCAGCCTGCTGCTGGGCGAGGACGAACTGGCAACGCTGCGCGCGCGCGCCGGCAAGCTGCTGATCGACGAGACCTACGTCGACTACTCGACGCGGCGGCGCCAGCGGCCCGCCTTCGGCGAGCACGAGTACGTGTTCCGCTCGTTCTCGAAGTCCTACGGGCTGGCCGGGCTGCGGCTGGGCGTGCTGTTCGGGCCGGCCGAGGCGATCGCGTCGATGAAGCGCCGCCAGTGGTTCAGCAATGTCGGCACGCTCGAGCTGAACGCGCTCGCGGCCGTGCTCGACCACGACCAGGCCCGCGACGCGCACGTGGCGTCGATCCTGGCCGAGCGCGCTCGCGTGAGCGAGGCGCTGCGCGCGCTCGGCTACCGCGTGGTGCCCTCCGAGGCGAACTTCGTGCTGGTCGCCAACCCGGCCGGCGCGCGCACGCTGGCCTGGCTGGCCGGGCAGGGCGTGCAGGTGAAGGACGCCGCGCAGTTCGGCCTGGCCGGCCACCTGCGCGTCAGCATCGGCCTCGCTCACGAGAACGATCGTCTGCTGGCCGCGCTCGGCAGCTTCCCCGAAGCCGCCGGCTTTTCCGAATCCGTTTCCATCCAAGGTGAATTCCATGACTGAAGCAACGCTCGAACGCGCCGACGTGCGCGACGCCGAACCGACCGTCGAGGCCATCCTCGACTCGACCTGGTTCCAGCCGGAACAGTTCAAGACGCTCGACTACGTGAAGGGTTTCGTCGGCGCCAAGGTGATCTTCCAGATGCTGCAGCTCGGCGTGTTCGACGACCTGCTGGCGGGCAAGTCGCTCGCGCAGATCGCCGAGGGCCGCAAGATGGACGCGTACCTGCTGCGCACCGTCTTCGAATACCTCGCCGTCGAGGGGCTGCTGGTGAAGGAGGGCGAGGGGCGCGATCCGCAGGCGAGCTTCCGCCTGTCCGACTACGGCTCGCGCATCAAGCACTACGAGGGCTGGTTCAACATCCTGATCGGCGGCTACGACAGCATCTTCTCGAACGTCGGCGCGATGCTGACCGAGGGCATCGACGGCTACAAGCGCAACGGCCGGCTGGTTGGCGTCGGCAGTTGCCAGATTTCGCAGTACGACACGATTCCGATCACCAAGGCCTTCATCGAGTCGGTCAAGCCCGACGCGAAGCAGATCGTCGACTTCGGCTGCGGCAACGCGCAATACCTCTGCACCCTGGTCAAGGAGCTCGGCGCGATCAAGGCGGTCGGCATCGAGCCGGACACCGGCGCCTACGAGGCCGGCCTGCGCCAGGTCGAGTCGATGGGCATGCAGGACCAGATCCGCCTGGTCAATGTCGACGCGCTCGACTACGAGATCGACGAGGCGCCCGACTTCATCCTGTTCGGCTTCGTGCTGCAGGAAATCATCTCGCAGATCGGCCGCCCGGCCTTCATCGAGTACCTGCGCAAGCTCGGCCGCAAGTTCGCCGGCAGCTACCTGATGGTGATGGAGGTCGACTACGACATCGACAACGCGGCCGCCATGCAGGCACCGATGGGACGCGGCTACTACAACCCGTACTTCCTGCTGCATCCGTTCACCAACCAGCTGCTGCTGCCCAAGCGCGAGTGGGACCAGATCTTCGACGAGGCCGGCTACGACATCGTGCGCGACGAGGTGACCAGCGCCAAGGCCGATCCGACCGGCTTCGGCATCTGCTACGTGCTCAAGCACCGCGGCGAGGCCGACTGAGCGACCGGACAACGACCGCGCGCCGTCCCGCGCGCGGACCGAACAGGATTCCTGAATGAATACCCCAATTCGCGACAAGGTGCTGCTCTGCATCGACAACATCGCCGGGCTCGAATCGCTGCGCTACCTGGCGCAGCGGCCGAGCGTCGAGGTGGTGGCCGTGATCGTCCATCCCGAGGCGAATGCGGTGCAGCTCGACGAGATCCTCGCGCTGTGCGAGCGGCACGCGATTCCCGCCATCAACGTGCTCGACGCGCGCGCGCGTTTCGACGAGCTGATCGTGCCGCTCGCGCCCGACTTCATCGTCTCGATCTATTTCGACTACATCCTCGACGACCGCTTCCTGGCGCTGGCCGCCAAGGACTCGATCAACCTGCATCCGGGCTACCTGCCCTACAACAAGGGCTTCTATTACTACGCCTGGGCGGTGCTCGACGGCACCCCGGCGGGGGTGAGCATCCACCGCATCGAGACCGCCGTGGATGCCGGGCCGATCATCAGCCAGATGCGCGTGCGCGTGGAAGGCACCGATACCGGCGACATCATCTACGACAAGCACATGGACGCCTCGATCGAGCTGTTCCGCACCACCTGGCCGAGCATCGAGACCGGCACCTACCGGCTGTTCCGCCAGCGCCACGGCGGCACGCGCAAGAAGATCACCGAGACCACCGCGGCCATGGAGATCGACCCGGACGCGACCTACGTGGCGCGCGAGCTGATCGACCTGCTGCGCACCTTCAGCTTTCGCGGCGAGGGCGGCTGCCTGATGCAGATCGACGGCAAGAAATACAGCATCGGCATCGAGTTCTCGGAACTCGTCGACAACGTCAACCAGGTGCGCGGCAAGCGCGACAACTATCTCGTCGGCTGACCCGGCGGCGATCCACCCTCACGGAAGACCAGACATGAAACCCAAGCACATCCTGCTCGCCTACTCGGGCGGCCTCGACACCTCCACCGCGCTGCACTTCCTCAAGCAGCAGTTCGACTGCCGCGTCACCGCCTACTGCGCCAACCTCGGCCAGAAGGAGGACTGGGAGCGCATGAAGAAGCGCGCCGCGATCGCCGGCGCCGACGAACTGGTGATCGCCGACCTGCGCGAGACCTTCATCCGCGACTACGTGTTCCCCGCGCTGAAGGCCAATGCCGCCTACGAGCGCGACTACCTGCTCGGCACGCCGCTGGCGCGCCCGGCGATCGTCAAGGGCCTCACCGACTACGCGCTGGCGCACGACGTCGACACGCTCTCGCACGGCTGCACCCAGAAGGGCAACGACCAGGTGCGCTTCGAGATGGCCTCGCGCATCCTCGCGCCGAACCTGCCGACCGTGGCGCCGTGGCGGATGTGGGACATCGCCTCGCGCGAGGACCTGTTCGCCTATTGCCAGAAGCACGGCATCCCGGTCGAGAGCCGCCCGGACAATCTGCTCAGCCACGACGAGAACCTGGTGCACATCACCACCGAGGGCGACTACCTGGAGAGCGTGGGCAATGCCTTCGACTGGCACGACGCCAACTGGATCACGCCGCCGACGCTCGCGCCGGACGCGATCGAGACGCTGCGCGTGGGCTTCGAGCAGGGCGTGCCGGTCAGCGTGGACGGCGAGGCGCTGGGCCCGGTCGAGCTGGTGGCGCGCCTGAACGCGGCCGGCGCGCGCAACGGCGTGGGCTTCCAGGACATCATCGAGAACCGCATCAACGGCCTGAAGGTGCGCGGCGTGTTCGAGAACCCGGCGCTCACCATCCTGCACACGGCGCACCGCAAGCTCGAGAAGATCACCCTGGGCCGCGACGTCGAGCGCCTGCGCAACCTGGTGTCCGATGAATACGGCGACATCGTCTACCGCGGCCTGTGGTTCAGCGACGAGCGCCTGTGCCTGCAGGCCCTGATCGACGAGACCCAGAAGTACGTGACGGGCGAAGTGACGGTGCAGCTCTACAAGGGCTCGGCCACCGCCGCTGCGGTGGAGTCGCCGCAATCGCTGTACTCGCGCGACCTGGTCACCCTGCACGCGGGCCAGTCGATCAGCGGCGAGGACGCCACCGGCTTCCTCAACACCCTGGGCCTGCGCATCGGCATCGAGGCCGCGCGCGGCGCGAAAGCGGGAGGCCAGGCATGAGCACGCCCCTGGCGAATCCCTGGGCCGGCCGCTTCAGCCAGCAGATGACCGACAGCCTGGTGGCCTTCAACACCAGCCTGCCGCTGGAGGCCCGCCTGTTCGAGGCCGACATCGACGGCACCGCCGCCCACGTCGACATGCAGCACGCGGTGGGGCTGCTGCAGGACCACGAGCACGCGGCGCTGGCCGCGGCGCTCGGCGAGATCCGCGCCGGCTGGCAGGCCGGCGAGATCACGCTGCGCCCGGCGCTCGAGGACATCCACATGAACCTCGAGACGCTGCTGGTGGAGAAGGTCGGCGAGCTCGGCAAGAAGACCCATACCGCGCGCAGCCGCAACGACCAGCAGGCCACCGCGCAGCGCATCTACTTCATGCGCTCGACGCGCGAGCTGGTGGACGCGATCGACACGCTGCAACGCACCCTGCTCGAGCACGGCGAGCAGCACGCCGGCCTGGTGATGCCGTCCTACACGCACCTGCAGCGCGCCGAGTTCACCTACTACACGCACTGGCTGGCCACCTACGTGGTGATGCTGGAGCGCGACCGCAGCCGCTTCGTCGACGCGCTCGAGCGCGCCGACCAGTGCCCGCTCGGCGCCTGTGCCTCGACCGGCACCAGCCTGCCGATCGACCGCCGCCTGTCTGCCTCGCTGCTGGGCTTTCGCGAGCCGACCCTGCACAGCATCGATTCGGTGTCCGACCGCGACTACCTGGTCGAGTTCGGCGCGCACGCGGCCAACCTGATGATCCACCTGTCGCGCCTGTCGGAGGAGCTGATCTCCTTCACCAGCCAGGAGTTCGGCTTCATCGCGCTGGCCGACGGCTACTGCACCGGCAGCTCGATCATGCCGCAGAAGAAGAACCCCGACGTGCCCGAGCTGGTGCGCGGCAAGTCGGCCTCGGTGATCGGCAACGCGATGAGCCTGATGGCCCTGCTCAAGGCGCTGCCGCTGGGCTACAACAAGGACCTGCAGGAGGACAAGACCGCCTGGTTCGCCGCGCTCGACAACTGCATGAGCTCGCTGGCGATCCTCACCGAGCTGGTGCGCACCATGGCGCCGGTGCCCGAGAAGATGCGCGCGGCCACGCTGGGCGGCCACATCATCGCCACCGAGTACGCCAACTACCTGGTGCGCAAGGGCCTGCCGTTCCGCGAGGCGCATCGCGTGGTCGGCGAGCTGGTGAAGACCGCCGACACGCTCGGCGTGGACGTGGCCGAGCTGCCGCACGAGCGCTTCACGCAGGCCAGCGCGCTGTTCGGCGAGGACGTGGCGCGCATCACGGTGGAGGACATGGTGGCGCGCAAGAACTCGCTGGGCTCGTGCGGCGACCAGGCACTCGACGAGCTGCTCGCGCGGCTGCGCTCGATGCTGGCCGCGCACCAGTCCGGCCGCTGACGGGACGACCATGCTCATGTCCGAGCCCATGCGTTCCTTCCATCCGGCCCCGCGCGCGGCGGCGGGCATCTCGTACTGCTCGTTCGGCGAACTGCTGCAGGGCGTGCTGCTCGAGGACGAGAGCGACTTCCTCGTCACCCTGCCGATCCGCAAGTATTCGGTCAGCACCTTCGTGCCCGATCACGGCAGCAGCGAGATCGTCACGCAGCCCAGCGGCAAGACCAAGGCGGCCGCGCTCGCGCGGGTGATCCTCGCGCGCCACGGCAGAGCGGTCGGCGGCACCTTCCATATCGACTGCGATATCCCGGTCGGCAAGGGCCTGAGCAGTTCCTCGGCCGACCTGCTGGCCACCGCGCGCGCGATCGAGGTCTACCTGGGCCGCGAGCTGCCGCTGGAGCAGCTGTGCCGCGACATGAGCGGCATCGAGCCGACCGACGGCGTGATGTTCGCGGAATCGGTGGTCTACCTGCAGCGCAAGGGCATGTTGCGCACGCGGCTGGGCCGGCTGCCGAACCTGCAGATCGTCTCGCTCGACGAGGGCGGCACGCTGGACACGCTCGAATACCATCGCGGCGGCGAAGCCAACCGCCACAATCGCGAGCATCGCGCCGAGTTCAACGAGCTGCTGGAGCGGATCGTGGCGGCCTTCGCGGCGCGCGACCTGGCGGAGATCGGGCGGGTCTCGACGCGCAGCGCCCAGATCAACCAGAAGGTCAACCCGAAGCGGCACCTGGCGGCGGTGCAGGAGGTCAGCGCCGCGACCGGCGGGCTCGGGCTGGTGACGGCGCATAGCGGCACCTGCATCGGGATCCTCTACGAGGCGGGGCGCGCCGACCATGCGGCGAACCTGGCACGGGCGGTCGACGCGCTGTCGGCCCACGGAAGCGTGAGGGTCTATGACACGATCTGCTGAACGCCTGCCCGGCCGCGCGCCGGGCGCCTCGCGCACGCGGCGGCTCGCCGTCGCCGCCGCGCCGGCCAGCCGGGGAGGGTGCCATGCGCGTGCCTGACACCGTCGCCGAACTGCCGAGCCCGGTCGATCGGGCCGGGCGGCTCAGCACCCGCAACGCGCGGATCTACCTCGCCTACCGGGTGCTGACGCTGGCCATCGTGGATCGCGCGATCTTCGTGATCTTCCTGTTGCACAAGGGCTTCGACGCCTACCAGATCGGCATCCTGCAGGGCGTGTTCTTCGTCGCCAACATCCTGTTCGAGGTGCCGGCCGGCATGTTCGGCGATGCCTTCGGCCGCAAGCGTTCGGTGCTGCTGGGGCTGGCCGCCTACTGCCTGTATGCGCTCGGGGTGATGGTCAGCGACGGCTTCGTGGCCTTCCTGTGCCTCTACGCGCTGCTCGGCACCGCGCTCGCGCTGGTCTACGGCTCGGACACGGCCTTGCTCTACGACAGCCTGGTGGCCGACCGGCGGGTGGCCGACTTCAACGGCATCCAGTTGCGCGCCAACGCGCTGGGCCTGATCTCGGGGGCGCTGGCGGTGCTGGCCGGCGGGCTGCTGCAGGAGCTGTCGTGGAACGCCGTGTATGCCGCCTACTTCGTGGTCTACGCGCTGGCGCTGGCGGCCTGGAGCTTCGCCGCCGAGCCGCCGCGGCTGGCCGCCGAGGGCCAGGCGGCGGGGCACGCGCCGCCGGGCAAGGAGGTGATGCGCGGCGAGGTGATGCGCGAGCTGTTCGCGTTCCTGCGCGGCCACTGGCGAGGCGTGGCGCTGCCGATCCTCGGCTTCACCGCCTTCGCGGCCTGCACCTCGCCGTTCTTCACCTTCAGCCAGGCGCTGTTCAAGGGCAACGGCTTCAGCATCGAGACCATCACCTGGTTCTTCTTCGCCGCGCAGATGCTGATCGGCGTGGTCTACCTGGTGATGCAGCGGACCATGTCCTTCCTGCGTTTCTACCCGGTGGTGATCGCCAGCACGCTGCTCACCACCGCGGTGCTGGCCTCGATGTGGTTCAACCTGGTGGCGGTCGATTTCGCCGGCTTCTTCCTGGTGATGATCATCAACCCGATCGTCACCGTGGTGGCCAACGAGTACTTCAACAAGCGGCTGCCGAGCCGGATCCGCGCCTCGTTCCTGTCGCTGATCGGGCTCTGCATGTCGGTCACCATCGCGGTGATGTACTTCCTGTACAGCTATCTCGCGAAATCGCTGGCGATCCATCAGGTGATGGCGTCGTCCTCGCTGATCGCCGCCTGCGCGTTCGGCATCTTCATCGTCGCGCGCTGCGTCGACACCGGGGAGGAAGCATGAAGCTGCGTCGTCTGCTGTACCGCGAGACGCCGTTCGAGGCGCTCGCGCCCGCCGAGCTGCAGCATCTCGGCAGCGCCTTCGGCGAGATGGTCGCCGCCCATCCGCTGATCTACTACTGGGTGCATCGCGTCGATGCCCGGCGCTGGCTGATCACCGACTTCTTCCACGCCTCGATGCTGCGCTACCGGGGCCTGGAATTCGTGCTGATCGAGGACGGCACGGTGTCCTACTACCGGCTGCCGGGCGCGAAGGTGGGCGGCACCGGCCACGTGCCGGAAGGGATCTACCACGTGGCCATCACCTCGGGCACGGGCGCCGCGTTCCGGCTCTCGATCCGCAAGAACCGCACCGGCCGGCTGGAGCTGCTGGAGATCGCGCCGGCGGCCGCCGGCAGCACGCCCGGCGCGCACCAGGAACTGCCGCGCCACGTGCTCGAGCCCAGCAAGTTCGCCGACGAGCTGAAGACCGCGATCGCCAGCGGCGTGGAGTGGTGCTACCGGCGCCATCGCAGCGCCGACGCGCTCGCGCGCGCCGCGCTGGCCGACGAATGGCGCGCGGCGCGCTGGCCAAAGGTGGTGCGCGGTAGCGGCACCGATTCGGATACCTATCTGTGGATGCTCGAACAATCGATCGCATGAACGACACCATGACCCAGATCCTCGACCATGCCGGCGGCCTCGACGCCCGGCTCTACGACAGCGTTTCCGCCTCGCTCGACCACCCGGACCTGATCGCGCTGCGGCCCGGCCTGGTGGCCGCCGCGTTCCGGCTCATGAAGCTGGTGCCGGCCAAGTACATCATCGAGAAGGCGCTGGCCACCGGCCAGCTCGATCCCGGCATGCCGGTGCTCGAAACCTCCAGCGGCACCTTCGCGATGGGGATCGGCATCGTCTGCGCGGAGAAGCGCATCCCGTTCCATATCGTCAGCGACGCGGCGATCGACGCGCGCTTGCAGGCACGCCTCGCGCAGCTCGGCGGGCGCGTGCAGATCGTCGGCGCCGACGCTTCCGGCTCGAACGTGCAGGTGCTGCGGCTCGAGGCGCTGCAGGAGCAGTTGCGCGACAACCCCGGCGGCTTCTGGCCGCGCCAGTACGACAACCCCGACAACCAGCAGGCCTATCGCGCCTTCGCCCGGCAGCTGATCGCCGCCTTCGGCCGCGACCTGGTGGTGGTCGGCACGGTCGGCTCGGGCGCCTCCACCTGCGGCACCATCAAGGCGCTGCGCGAGACCGATCCCTCGATCCGGCTGGTCGGCGTCGACACCTTCGGCAGCGTGCTGTTCGGCCTGCCGGTGGGCAAGCGCGCGCTGCGCGGGCTGGGCAACTCGATCCATCCCGGCAATGTCGACCACGCCTGCTTCGACGAGGTGCACTGGGTGTCGCCGGCCGAGGTCTATGCCAGCACGCGGCGCCTGCATGCCGAGCACGGCCTGTACTGCGGGCCGACCTCGGGCGCGGCCTTCATGGTGGCGCAATGGGTGCGCGCGCAACGGCAGGACGGCAAGACCGTGGTGTTCATCGCGCCGGACGAAGGCCATCGCTACATCGATTCGGTCTACGACGACGCCTGGCTGCGCGAGCAGGGCGTGGCCGACACCGTGCTGGCCACCGAGCCGGCGCGCGCCGGCAGCCCGGCCACGGCCGGCGGCGCCTGGGCCCGCTTCGAGTGGGAACGGCGCAGCTTCGCCGAGGCCACCGGCCGCGACAAGCCGGCCGGCGACGCGCTGGCGCAGATCCGCGCCACGCCCACCGTGCCTGCCGTGCCTGCCACGCCCGCGGCGGCCCCGGCGCCCGCGGCCTGACCCGCCCGGCGAACCCGAACCATCGAGCAACCGACCACCTGACGCCCTGACCGTGAAGACCTTCGTATTCATCGAAAGCAATACCACCGGCACCGGCCGGCTGTGCCTGCGCCAGGCGCTGCTGCGCGGCTACCACGTGGTGTTCGTGACCGGCCGCCCCCAGCTCTATCCGTTCCTGCGCGAACTGCTGATCGAGCCGCTGGTGGTCGATACCGCCGACGTGGCGCGCATCGTCGACGCGCTCGGCGCGTTCCCGCAGATCGCCGGCGTGTTCTCGACCTCCGAGTATTTCATCGAGACCGCCGCCACGGTGGCCGCGCACTTCGGCTTGGCCGGCGCGAGCCCCGAGGCGATCCGCACCTGCCGCGACAAGGCCCGCCTGGCCGCCTGCCTGCAGCGGGCCGGCGTGGGCGCGGCCCACACCGAGGTGGTGCCCGACCTGAGCGCCTTGCGCGACCTGGCGCTCGGCCTGTCCTATCCGCGCGTGCTGAAGCCCTCGTTCGGCTCGGGCAGCGTCGGCGTGCGGCTGGTGCGAAACGAGGCCGAGCTGCTCGAGCACGGCGCTCAGATCCTCGCGGCGCGCAGCAACGAGCGCGGGCTGGCGGTGGTGCCGCAACTGCTGGTGCAGGCCTTCGTGGAGGGCGCGGAGTTCTCGGTGGAGGTGGTGGGGCTGGGCGCGGGGCGCGGTTATCGCGTGCTCGGCGTGACCGGCAAGCATCTCGGGGAACTGCCGTTCTTCGTCGAGAGCGGCCACGATTTCCCGGCGCCGATCCCGGCCGCCCAGCGCGACGCGCTGGTGGCCGAGACGCTGCGCGCGCTGGACGCCACCGGCCACCGCTTCGGCCCGGCCCATGTCGAATGCCGGATCGCCGAGGCCCGCGTGGTGATCATCGAGATCAACCCGCGCCTGGCGGGCGGCATGATCCCGCAGGCGATCGAGGCGGCCACCGGCATCGACGTGCTCGGCGCGATGGTGGACCTGCACGCGGGCGTCTCGCCCGATCTCGCGCCGCGTCGCGACGGCCAGGCCGCGATCCGCTTCGTGCTGCCGGGCCGGCGCGGCACGATTCGCGCGCTGTCGTTCGCCCAGGCGCCGCGCGAGGCCGGCGTGCGCATGCAGTTCATGGCGCTGCGCCAGCCGGGCCAGCGCGTCGAGCTGGACGGCGATTTCCGCGATCGCGTCGCGCTGGTGCTGGCCTCGGCGGCCGATCGCGAGACCCTGGCGCGCGCGCTGGACGGCATCGAGGCGCGCGTGAAGCTGGAACTGGACGACACGGACGCGCCCGCGCCGGCGGCCGGCACGGGGCGCCTGCGCCGCGGCCTGCATCCCGAGGCGCTGGCGATCGTGCGCCGTCCCGAGCCGCCGGCCGAGCGCCTGGCCGAGCTGGAGGCCTATGCCGCGATCGACGAGGCCCATCTGCTGATGCTGGTCGACGCCGGGCTGTGCCCGCCGGCGCGCGCGGCGGTGGTGCTGGCCGAGCTGGCGCGCCAGCGCGAGGCCGGCTTCGCGGCGATCGTCGAGGCGCTCGCGCCGCGCGGCAGCTACGCGCTCTACGAGCAACTGCTGATCGAGCGCGTCGGGCTGGAGGCGGGCGGCGCCGTGCATACCGCGCGCTCGCGCAACGACATCAACGCCTGCGTCGCCAAGCTGCGCGCGCGCGACTGGTTCGACAGCGCCGCCGACCGCCTCTGGCGGCTGCGCTCGACCCTGCTCGACAAGGCCGGCGCCACGCTCGACTGGCCGCTGCCGGTCTACAGCCAGTACCAGGTGGCCCAGCCGGGCAGCTTCGGCTACTACCTCTGGTCGGTCGAGGCCGCGCTGCGGCGCGATCAGGCCGCGCTCGACGCGCTCGACGAGGACCTCGCCCGCTGCCCGCTCGGCGCGGGCGCCGGCGCCGGCACCGATTTCCCGATTCGCCCGGAAACCAGCGCCGCGCTGCTCGGCTTCGGCCACAGCTTCGACAGCGCGCTGGACGCGGTGGCCAGCCGCGACCTGGTGCTGCGCCTGCTGTCGGCGCTGGCGATCGCGGCCGCCACCTTGAGCCGCCTGGCGCACGACCTGCAGCTCTGGACCATGCGCGAGACCGACTTCCTGGCGCTGCCCGACGAGCTCGCCGGCGGCTCCTCGCTGATGCCGCAAAAGCGCAACCCGTACCTGCTGGAGATCGTCAAGGGCAAGCTCGGCCACGTGGCCGGCGCGCTCAACGCGGCGGTGTTCGCGGCGCAGCGCACGCCCTTCAGCAACTCGGTGGAGATCGGCACCGAGATGCCCGCACATTGCGCCGACGCCGTGCGCGAGTTCGGCGAGAGCTGCGAGTTGCTGCGCTTGATGATCGACGGCATCGAGGGGCACCCGGGGGCGATGCGCGCCGCGGCCGACCGGGGCCTGGTGACGGCCACCCAGGTGGCGAACGCGCGGGTGCGCGAGACCGGCACCAGCTTCCACGAGGCGCATCACGAGGTAGGCGCGCTGATCACCGCCACGCTGGAGGCGGGCGGCGACGCACCGGCCGCGCTGGCGGGCCTGGTGCGCGAGCCGCTCGCGCCGGTCGAGGCGGCCGCCGCGCGGCTCGCCCACGGCGGCGGCCCGGGCGCGGCCGAAGCCGGCATCGAGCGCGCGCTTGCGCTGCTGCGCGGCTCGGCCGAGACCGCCTGGAAGCGTCGCGCGGCCTGGCAGGCCGGCGCGCGGCAGCGCCAGACGCGGGTTGCCGCGCTGCTGGCGGCGGCGCCGCACTGAGGCCGGGCGCGGCCTGGCCAGCCGCAACATTCACAAGCGGCGGCGATCGCATCGATCGTCGTCAGGATGACGAAACGAAGTGACCGAACGAGAGACGCAGGCGATGGACCGACCCCTGATTGATTTCCTGAGCGATACCGTGACCGTGCCGACCGCGCCGATGCGCCGGGCGATGTTCGAGGCCGAAGTCGGCGACGACTGCTACGGCGAGGACCCGACCGTCAACGAACTGGAGGCGCTGGCCGCGCACATGACCGGCAAGGCGGCCGCCGCCTTCGTGTCGAGCGGCACGCTGGGCAACCTGACGGCGCTGCTGGCGCAGTGCCCGCGCGGCCACGAGGTGATCCTCGGCGACCAGTCCGACCTCTACAACTACGAGGCGGGCGGCATCTCGCTGGTGGGGGGCGGCGTGCTGCACCCGGTGGCCACCGCCGCCGACGGCAGCCTGCCGATCGAGGCGCTGCGCGCGGCGATCCGCGACCGCCACGACTACCAGTGCGCGCCGGCCGCCGTGATCGCGCTGGAGAACCCGCATTGCCTGGCCGGCGGCCGCGTGCTCTCGCTCGACTACCTGCGCCGCGTGCGCGAGCTGGCCGACCAGCACGGCCTGGCCGTGCACATGGACGGCGCCCGCCTGTTCAACGCCGCGGTGGCGCTCGGCGTGCCGGCCGCCGAGATCGTCTCGCATGCCGATTCGGTGCAGTTCTGCCTGTCCAAGAGCCTGGCCGCGCCTTACGGCTCAATGGTCTGCGGCAGCGCCGAGCTGATCGATCGCGTCAAGCGCTACCGCAAGCTGCTCGGCGGCGGCACGCGCCAGGCCGGGATCATGGCCGCCGCCGGCCTGGTCGCGCTCACCGAGATGGTGGAGCGGCTGGGCGAGGACCATCGCCGCGCCGCGCGCCTGGCCGCCGGGCTCGCGCGGATTCCCGGCATCGCGCTGCGCGCGCCCGCCTTCGACACCAGCATGGTGTTCTTCGACGTGGCCGTGCCCGGCAATGCCGCCTTTCTCGATGCGCTGCGCGAGCAGGGCATCCGCATGGGCCTGCTCGGTGACGGCGTGATCCGCGCCGTCGTCCACTACCAGATCGACGACGCGGCGATCGACGCCACCATCGCGGCCGCCGGGGCGATCCTCGCCGAGGCCGCGCTGCCCGAGACGATGGAGTCGCATCGATGAGCGCCGCGACTTCCCGCATCTCCACGGTCTGCGCCGACCAGCCCGCCACCGGACTTCAAGGAACCCGAATGAGCTTGCCGCTTGCCACCGCGCGCCTGGTGCTGCGCCCCTTCACGCGCGACGACCTCGCCAGCTTCACCGCCTACCGCAACCATCCCGAGGTGGCGCGCTACCAGGGTTGGTCCTCGTATTCCTTCGACGACGCGCTGGCCTTCTTCGCCGAGCAGGCGCCGCTCGCCTTCGACACCGATGAAACCTGGTTCCAGATCGCCGCCGAACGCCGGACCGACGGGCAACTGGTCGGCGACGTGGCGGTGCACTTCCTCGACGAGGGACGCCAGGCCGAGCTCGGCGTGACCTTCGACGTTCAGGCGCAGCGCCAGGGTTATGCGCGCGAGGCGGTGGCGAGCGTGGTCGAGCTGCTGTTCGAGCAGCATGGCAAGCACCGGCTGGTGGCCACCGTCGATGCGCTCAACGCGCGCGCGCAGCGGCTGCTGGAGCACCTGGGCTTCCGCCGCGAGGGCATGTATCGCCAGAACGTGTTCTTCAAGGGCGCCTGGGGCGACGAATACGCCTATGCGCTGCTGGCCAGCGAATGGCGCGAACGACGCGCGCAGGCCGGGGCGGCTGACATGGCCGCAGGGGAGGCGCGATGAGCGACCACGCGAATTTCGTCGATCTGTGCCGCGCGCGCGCCGAGACGCTCGGCGAGGCGCTGGCCTATCGCTATCTCGAAGGCCGCGACGGCGACGATGCGGCGCCGAGCCTGAGCTTCGCCGGCCTTGACCTGGCGGCGCGTCGCGTCGCCGCGCGGCTGGCCGCGAGCGGCGCCGCCGGCGATCGCGCGCTGATCGTCTGCCCGCAAAGCCTCGATTACGTGAGCGCCTTCTTCGGCTGTCTCTATGGCGGCTTCATCGCCGTGCCGGCCTACGCGCCGCGCAACAACCATCACTTCGAGCGCCTGGCGCGCATCATCGAGGACGCCGCGCCGCGCTTCGTGATGCTCACCCGCAAGCAGGCCGCCTCGATCGAGGCCTTCATCGCCGAGCGTCCCGCGCTGAGTGCGGTCGAGCTGATCGTGGTCGACGAGCTGGGCGAGCTCGACCCGGCCGGCTGGCGCCCGCACGCGGCCACGCCCGACACGCTGGCCTTCCTGCAATACACCTCGGGCTCGACGGGCCAGGCCAAGGGCATCATGGTCACGCACGGCAACCTGCTCGCCAACGAGGAGATGATCCGCCTGATGTGCGGCAACACGCCGGACAGCCACGCGGTGTTCTGGCTGCCGCTGTTCCACGACATGGGGCTGATGACCCTGCTGCAGGGCGTCTACGTCGGCTACCCGACCACCCTGATGGCGCCGATGGACTTCCTCGGCAATCCGCTGCGCTGGCTGCAGGCCGTCTCGCGCTACCGCGCCACGCTGACCGTGGCGCCCAACTTCGCCTGGCAGCTGTGCGTCGAGAAGATCGCGCCGGCGCAACTGGCCGGGCTCGACCTGTCGAGCGTGACGGCCGCCGTGAACGGCTCGGAGCCGGTGTCGGTGCGCACCCTGGACGCCTTCGTCGCGCGCTTCGGCGCCTGCGGCTTCCGCGCCGAGGCGTTCCGGCCCAGCTACGGGCTGGCCGAGGCCACCCTGCTGGTGACGGGCTCGACCGGCTACGGGCCGCGCCACGTGATCGAGCAGACCAGCCTGGCCGCCTCGGGACGCAGCACGGTGTTCCGGCGCGTGGGCTGCGGCGGCCCGGTGGCGGGCGGCGAGCTGGCGATCGTCGATCGCGACAGCCGCGCGCGCCTGGCCGACGACGCGGTCGGCGAGATCTGGGTCAAGGGCCCGCACGTGGCCCAGGGCTACTGGGGCGATGCCGAGAAGAGCGCGCAGACCTTCGGCAACGTCACGGCCGACGGCGACGGCCCCTTCCTCGCCACCGGCGACCTGGGCTTCCTGCACGGCGGCGAGCTGGTGGTCACCGGCCGTTGCAAGGACGTGATCATCCTGCGCGGCGACAACTACTATCCGTCCGACCTGGAGGCCACCGCCACCGCCGCGCATCGCGCGCTGGTGCCGGACGGCGCGGCCGCCTTCACGCTGGCCGAGAATGCCTCGGCGGGGAGCGCCGGCGAGAGCGCCGCGGAGACAGCGCAGGCCGCGCAGGCAGCGCAAGCCGACACGCAGGCGCTGGCCCTGGTCGCCGAGGTGCGGCGCAATACGCCGCCAGCCGAGTTCCCGGCGATCGTCGCGGCGATCGTCGAACGCGTCGCCTCGGGGCATGGCCTTGCGCTGGAACGCGTGGTGCTGATCAAGGAGCGCTCGATCGCCAAGACCTCCAGCGGCAAGGTGCAGCGCAGCGCCGTGCGCGAGGAACTGCACGGCGGCGCGCTGAAGGTGCTGCACGAGGCGCGGCCCGGCGCGAGCGGCACGCGGGACGCGTCGCGCGTCGCGCAGGACCCGCACGCGGCCCTGCACGCGATGCTGGCCGCCGCCCAGGGCGAGGCCTTCGCGCGGCTGGTCGAGGGCGTGGTGCAGAACCAGTTCGCCGAGCTGCTGAAGACGCCGTTCTACGCGCTCGACCTGTCGCGGCCGGTGTCGGCGCTCGGCCTCGATTCGCTGGCGCTGGTGCAGGTCCAGCATCGGCTCGGCGCCGCGTTGCGCGTCGAGCTGCCGGTCGAGCTGCTGTTCGGCGATCTCACGCTGGCGGCGCTGGCCGCCGAGATCGGCACGCTGGCCGAACGCGCCTGGCGCGCGCCGGCCGCCGAGGAAACCGGCACGCCGACGCGAGCCGAGGCGGCCGCGCCCGCCGTTGGCGACTGGCCGGCGACGCCGGGCCAGGCCGCGCTGTGGCTCGCGCAGCAGGCGAACCGGGGCTCGGTCGACTACAACGAGGGTTTCGTGGCCGAGGCCGACGCGGCTTTCGATGCCGAGCGTTTCTCCCGTGCGCTGGGTCAACTGGCGGCGCGCCACGACGTGCTGCGGATGATGCTGGTCGAGCGCGACGGCAAGCCGGTGGCGGCCGAGGCGCCGGCACCGGCCCTGGTGCAGGCGCGTTTCGCCGACGACGAGGCCGCGCTGCAGGCCGCGCGCGAAACGCTGGTCACGCCGTTCGACCTGGGCGTCGCCGCCTGGCGCGCCAGCGTCACGCAAGGCCCGACGCGGACCTGGGTCGCGCTCGCCCTGCATCATGGCTGCGTCGACATGTGGTCCTTCGACCTGCTGCTGGCCGAACTCGGCCGCCTCTACGACGCGCTCGGCCGCGGCGAGGCCGAACCGCCGGTGGCCACGCGCGGCTATCGCGCCTTCGCCGCCGCGCAGCGCGACTGGCTCGCCTCGCCGGCGGCCGCGCGCGCGCTCGACGCCTGGCGCGGCCGGCTGGCCGGCATGCCCGAGCGTTCCGCCTTCCCGGCGACGGTGGCGCCCTCGCGCGCCGGCGAGGCTGGCGCGGGCCAGCATCGTTTCCGCATCGACGCGGCCACCACCGGCGCGCTCTCCGCGTTGGCCGGCCGTCACGGCCTGAGCGTCTATCAACTGCTGTTCGCGGCCGGCGCGCTGCTGCTGGGTCGCTACGCGGCGCAGCGCGAGGTGGTGCTCGGCATGCCGGCGCATGCGCGCGAGCAGGCCGACGCGAACACCATCGGCTATTTCGCCAACGTGCTGCCGATTCGCGTCGCGCTCGACGACGGCCAGCCGATCGGCGCCTGGCTGCGGCAGGTCAAGGCCGCGATCGTCGACGGGCTGCGCGACCAGGCCTTGCCGCTGCCGGTGCTGGCCGACGCGCTGGGCGCGACCGGCCCGCTGGTGCAGACCGTGATCTCGCTGCTGGCGCCGGGCGCCGGCCGCCCGGCGCTGTCGGCTGTCGATGCGGCCGAAGGAGAACGCCTCGCGCCGTTCGCGCTGGGTAGCGCGGGCGGGCGCCTGGCGCTCGGCGACAGCGTGCTGGCCTCCTGCGAGACCGGCCATGTGCGCGCGCCGTTCGACCTGACGTTCCAGCTTTGCGAGGACGGCGGCGAGCTGGCCGGGGCGATCGCCTATCGCGCCGAACGCCATGCCGCGCCGATGATCGCGCGCCTGGCCGCCAACTTCGCGCGGCTGCTGGCTGCATTGAGCGAGGCCGGCGACTCGGCCCGCGTCGGCGAGCTGCCGATGCTGGCCGAGCCCGAGCTGGCGCTGCTGCGCCGGCACCTGACGGGCCCGGCGGCCACGCCGATGCGCGCCGGCGACGACGTGGCGGCGCGCTTCGCCCGCCTCGCGGCCACGCAGGCGGATGCGCCGGCGCTGGCCGGCGGCGAACGCGCCTTCAGCTACGGCGAACTGGATCGCGCCGCCGACGCGCTGGCCCGCATGCTGCGCGCCGACGGCGTCGCGGCCGGCGAGCGCGTGGCGGTGGCGGTGGCCGATCGCGGCATGCAGGCGCTGCTCGCGCTGGCCGTGCTGAAGGCCGGCGCCAGCTACCTGCCCGTCGATCTCGGCAACCCGGCCGAGCGCCTCGCCTGGCTGCTCGACGACAGCGGCGCGCGGCGCGTGCTGAGCACCCGGCGCGACGCCGCGCGCGTGCCGGCCACGGCGGCACACGTGATGGTGGTCGACGCGCATCTCGATGCCGCCGGCGCTGGCGAAGCGCTGCCGGCCGTCGCCCCGCGCGCGGACGACATCGCCTACTGCATCTACACCAGCGGTTCGACCGGCCAGCCCAAGGGCGTGCTGGTGCCGCACGGCGGCCTCGCCAACCTGGTGGACTGGCATGTCGAGGCCTTCGGGCTCGATGCGGGCTCGCGCGTGGCGATGCTGGCCGGCCCGGGCTTCGACGCGGCGGTCTGGGAGATCTGGCCGGCGCTGTGCGCGGGCGCGAGCCTGGTCGAACCGCCCGCCGCGCTGCGCCACGACGCCGCCGCGCTGGCGCAATGGCTCGATGCCGAGGCGATCAGCCATGCCTTCCTGCCCACGCCGCTGGCCGAGGCCTTCCTGGCCACCGGCGCCGCGCCGCGCGCGCTGCGCGTGCTGCTCACCGGCGGCGATCAGCTGAAGTCGCGCGCCGTGCCCGGTGCCGCGTACCGGCTCGTCAACGCCTATGGCCCGACCGAGAACAGCGTGGTCACCACGGCCGGCGAGGTCGCCGCGGATGATTCGACCGAAGGCGCGTCCGCGCTGCCCGACATCGGCCGGCCGATCCGCGGCCAGCGGCTGCACGTGCTCGATACGGCGCTGCGCGCCGTGCCGCTCGGCGTGGCCGGCCAGCTCTACGTGGGCGGCGCCGGGCTGGCCGCCGGCTACCTGGGACGCCCCGAGCTGAGCGCCGAGCGCTTCGTGTTCGCGCCGCATGGCGAGGCGGCCGGCACGCGCCTCTATGCCACCGGCGACGTGGTGCGGCTCGACGAAACCGGGCGCATCCACTTCATCGGCCGCGCCGACGACCAGGTGCAGATCCGCGGCTTCCGCGTCGAGCCGGCCGAGGTGGAGGCGGTGATCGCCGCGCATCCGGCGGTGGGGCAATGCAAGGTGCTGGCCTTCGAGCGCGCCGCGGCCGGGAAGCTGCTGGCCGCCTATGTCGCGCCGCGCGCCGGCGCGGGCGCCGCGCTGGACGAGGCCGCGCTGCGCGCCTTCGTCGAGGCGCGGCTGCCGTCCTACATGCGGCCCGCCGCCTATGTGCTGCTCGACACGCTGCCGCTCGACGCGAACGGCAAGATCAGCCGCCGCGCGCTGCCGTCGCTCGACGCCGCGCCGGCAAGCCCGGCCGAGGAAGCGCTGTTCGCCGACGAAGTGGAGCAGGGCGTGGCCGCCTGCTATCGCGAGCTGCTCGGCGGCGTGACGCCGCGTGCCGACGAGGATTTCTTCGCGCTCGGCGGCCATTCGCTGCTGGTCGCGAAGCTGGCCGAGGCGCTGCGCGAGCGCTTCGGCGTGACAGTGGCGATCGCCGAGCTGTTCACGCATGCCACGGTGGCCTCGCTGGCCGCGCATCTGCGCGAAGCGGCCGGCCGTGCCGCGCCGGTGGCGCTGGCGCGTGTCGAGCCGGGCCTGCCGGTGCCGCTGAGCCCGGCCCAGCAGCGCATCTGGCTGCTGCAGAGCTACGATCCGGCCAGCACCGATTACCACGTCGGCGGCGCGCTGCGCGTGCAAGGCGAGCTCGATCTCGAGCGCCTGGAGCAGGTGCTGACGGCGCTGGTGGCCGAGCACGAGGCGCTGCGCACCGTTTTCCCGCTGCGCGACGGCCTGCCGGTGCAGGAAGTGCGCGCGGCCGGGCCGTTCGCGATCGAGCGGCTGTCGGTCGAGCTCGACGGTCTCGCGTCGACCGCGCGCGAGGCGCGCGTGGAGGCGGCGATCGAGGCCTTCCAGTCGCGTCGTTTCGATCTGGCCGACGGGCCGCTGCTGCGCGCGGGCTGGCTGCCGCTCGCGGCGGACCAGGCTTACCTGCTGCTGAGCCTGCATCACCTGATCGCCGACGGCCGTTCGGTGGCGATCCTGCTCGACGAGATCGCCCGGCGCGGTGCCGCGGGCGCGACGCCCGTCGCCGAAACGGCGGCCGCGCAAACCGCGCTGCAGTACCGCGACTACGCGGCCTGGAGCCGCTCGGCCGAGGCGCAGGCCGCCGAAGCCGCCGCGCTGCCGTTCTGGCGCGAGCAGTTGACGGGCCTCGCCCCCGACGGGCTGGCCGCCTTGCGCCTGCCGCAGGCGGCGCGGCAGGCCGAAGCCGTCGAGGCCGGCGATATCGATACGGCGCCGGGCGACGAAGTCGCCGCCGAGCTGCCGCGCGAACTGGCCGCGGCAGTGCGCGCGATGGCCGCGCGCGAAGGCGTCAGCGAGTCCACCGTCTACCTGGCCGCCTATGGCCTGCTGCTGGCGCGCCTGGGCGGCGAGCCCGAGGTGCTGGTCGGCACCGCCTACGCGGGGCGCGACGTGCCCGGCACGGCGGCGATGATCGGCATGTTCGTCAACGTGCTGCCGCTGCGCGTGACGATCGGCGACGGCACGCCTTTCGCGCGTCAACTGCACGACTGGCGCGAGGCCAGCGTGGCGGCCTGGCGCCATGCGCGGCTCGGCTACGGCGAGATGGTCGAGCTGGCCGGCGTGGAGCGCGCGGGTGGGGCGGGCGAGCTGGTGCGCGCCATGTTCGACTACGAGGAGCGCGAGTTCGGCGCGATCGGCTTCGGCGCGGCGACGCTCGCGCTGGAGCGGCGCGCCGACCACAGCGCCAAGTTCGACCTCACGCTGCGCTGCCGCGCCGAGGGCGAGGCGATGCGCATCGCGCTGAACCATCGCCTCTCGGCCTTCGACCGCGAGCGTGCGACGCTGTTGCTCGATACGTATCGTCTGCTGCTCGAACAGGTGGTCGCGGCGCCCGAGCTGACGCCGGCCCAGACGCGGGTGGTCGACGCCGGCGCGGCCGAGGCGCTGCTCGCGCTCGGCCGTGGCTTCGGCTTCGGCGAGGCCGGCGTGCTGTCCGGCGAACCGATCCATCACCACCTCGAGCGGATCGCGCGCCTGCATCCCGAAGCGCTCGCCGTGATGGGCGCCGATGCCGCGCAAGGCATCGCCTACGGCGCCTTCAACGCGCAGGCCAATCGCCTGGCGCGCCGCCTGCGCGCGCTCGGCGCGGTGCCGCGCGAGGCCGTCGCGCTGTGCCTCTCGCCGGGGCCCGGCTTCGCGCTGGCCGCGCTGGCCGTGCTCAAGCTGGGCGCCGCCTATGTACCGATCGACCCGCGTTATCCCGAGGCGCGTCGCGCGCGCATCGTCGCCGATTGCGGCGCGCGACAGTTGCTGGTGGAGGCCGGCACGGCGCCCGAAACGCTGCCGGCCGGCGTGGCCGCGCTCGAGCTCGACACACTGGTCGCCGAGGCCGCCGGCCTGGACGGCGAGGATCTCGACGTTGCCGTGGCGCTCGACGACCTGGCCTACCTGGTCTACACCTCGGGCACCACCGGCACGCCCAAGGGCGTGGAGATCCCGCATCGCGGCCTGGCCAATCTCTGCGACTGGCACGCGCGCGCCTATGCGCTGCACGAGGCGCCGCGCACCACGCGCGCCAGCCAGACGGCCGGCGTCGGCTTCGACGCGGCGGTCTGGGAGATCTGGCCGTACCTGGCCACCGGCGCCAGCGTCTGGTTCGCGCCCGAGGCGGCGCGCCAGTCCTCGCGCGAGCTGACGGCCTGGTTCGCCGCGGCCGGCATCACCCATGCCTTCGTGGCGACGCCGCTCGCGCACGCGGTGCTGGCCGACGGCTGGCGCGGCACGCCGGCGTTCCGCTACCTGCTGACCGGCGGCGAGCGGCTCACGCGCCGCGCGCCGGCCGGCGCCGGCTACCGGCTGTTCAACCATTACGGCCCGTCGGAGAACAGCGTGGTGGCGACCGCCACGGAAGTGCCGGCGCAAACGCCGCACGCGCGGCAGGCGGCGCCCGCGATCGGCACCGCGATCGATCGCGTGCAGGCGCTGGTGCTCGACCGTCACGGCCAGTTGGTGCCGCGCGGCCTGGCGGGCGAGCTGCACGTCGGCGGGGCCTCGCTGATGCGCGCTTATCGCGGCAACGAGGCGCTCACGCAGGCGCGCCTGATCGCCGATCCGTTCTCGAGCGAGGCCGGCGCCCGGCTGTATCGCAGCGGCGACCTGGTGCGCTGGAACGCGGCGGGCGAACTCGACTACCTCGGCCGCGCCGACGACCAGCTCAAGATCCGCGGCCATCGCATCGAGCCGAGCGAGATCCTGCACGCGATCAAGGGCGAGGCGGGCGTCTACGACGCGGTGGTGGGCACGCACCAGCATGCGCAGGCGGGCTTGCAACTGGTCGCCTACGTGGTGTTCGACGCCGCATCGACCGACATCGCCGGCACGCCGGCCGCGCGCGCCGCGTGGCTCAAGCAGGCGGTGGCCGCGAAGCTGCCGGCCTTCATGGTGCCCACGCACGTGGTCGAGCTCGACGCGTTGCCGCTCACGCGCAACGGCAAGGTCGACTACGCGGCGCTGCCCGCGCCGCGCGTTTCGGTTGAAACGGGCGGGGAGGGCGAGGCGGCCCGCACGCCGCTGACCACCGACACCGAACGCGCGCTGGCGGCGATCTGGAGCGAACTGCTCGGCGAGCGCGTCGACCACGCCCACGCCAATTTCTTCGCGCTCGGCGGGCACTCGCTGCTGGCCGCGCGCGCCGTCGCGGCGATCGAGACCCGACTCGGCCGCGCGATTGCCCTGAAGGACTTCTTCATGACCCAGGACCTGGCTTCACTGGCGCAACGGCTCGACGGCGATGCCGCGCGCCCGGCGGGCATCCCGCTCGCCCCGGCCGACGCGGCGATCCCGCTCGCGCCGCTGCAACATCGGCTGTGGCTCGCGCAGCGTTTCCATCGCGAGCATGTCGGCCACAACGTGGTGGGCGCGCTGCGCCTGAGCGGCACGCTCGATGCGGCCGCGTTCCGCGCGGCGCTGATCGATACCGTGGCGCGCCACGCGATCCTGCGCACGCGCATCGTCGAGACCGACGAGGGGCCGCGCCAGATCGTGCCCGCCGCGCAGGAGGCGGCCACGCTCGTGCCGGCCGACGCCGACCTGCTGCAGATGAACCTGAGCGGCAACCCGGCCTCGATGCTGGAGGGCTTCGTGCGCGACCAGCTCGCGCGCATGGCCAAGGAGCCCTTCGACCTGGCCGCGGGCCGCCCGTACCGGCTCGCGCTGATCCAGACCGCCGCCGACAGCGCGGTGCTGGCGGCCAGCTTCCACCATATCGTCGTCGATGCCTGGTCCGCCGAGGTGTTCCTCGCCGACCTGCTGGAAGCCTATGCCGCGCATCGCGAGCAGCGGGCCGCTCGGCTCGCGCCGCTGGCGGTGCAGTATCGCGACTACAGCGTGTGGGCGCAGCAGGCGCTGTCCCGCGAGGAACCGGCCCTGCTGGATTTCTGGCGCGACTACCTGCGCGCGTTGCCGGCGCAGGCGCCGCTGCCGGTGGCGCGCGGCGCGGCCGAGGGCAGCGCCGGCCAGGCGCCCGGCGCCGTGCCGGCGCGGCCCGCCGGCCGTCACACTCGCGTCTGGCCGGCCGCCACGCTGGCCGCGCTGAAGGCCCTGGCACGCCGCGAGCAGGCCTCGCTCTACGAGGTGTTGATCAGCGCCTACTTCGCCTGGCTGCATCGCCTGGGCGGGCAGGACGACCTGGTGGTCGGCATGCCGTATCACGATCGCGGCCGAGCCGAGCTGGCGCCGCTGGTCGGTTTCTTCGTCAACGTGCTGCCGGTGCGGGCCCGCGTGCGCGCGCATCGCAGCGGCACGGCGCTGATCCGCGAGATGCGCGACACGCTGCGGCGCGTCTATCGCCATCACGCGCTGCCCTTCGACCGGATCGCCGGCGAATGCAGCGAAGCCAGCGGCGAGCTGTTCCAGACCACCTTCGACCTGCTGCCGAGCACGCTCGCGCACGACGGCCGCGCGGCCGACGGCGAGGGCCTGCGGGCCGAGCTGCTCGACGAGGCGCCGCAGGCGCTGGTGGCCGACCTGTCGGTGACCTTCCGCGAAACCGGCGAGGGCCTGGCCTTGTCCTGCGTGCATGCCGTCGATCAGTTCGACGAGGCGAGCGTGGCGCGCTGGCTCGACAACTTCCAGTTGCTGCTCGACGGCCTGGCCGCCGACGCCTCGCGCCCGGTCGGCGAGCTGGACTTCCTGACGCCGGCCGAGCAGGCGGTGGTGGCGCGGCTGCACAACGCCGACGTGATCGACCACGCCGCGCTGCTGGCCGAGCCGGCCGGCCCGCAAGGCGGTGCCTTGCTGCATGCGCTGGTCGATCATCGGGCGCGCGTCTCGCCCTCGGCACCGGCCCTGGTATCCAGCGCCGGCACGCTCGACTACGCAGCGCTGGCGCGCGAGACCGATCGCCTCGCCGGCCTGCTGGCGGCGGCCGGCGTGCTGCCCGGCAGCGTGGTGGGCGTGGAAGCCGTGCACGGCGTGGATGCGGTGCTGGCCATCGTCGCCACGCTGAAGGCCGGCGCGATCTGCTTCCCGGTCGACCTGGCGCTGCCGGCCGAGCGGCTGGAGGCGATCATCGCCGACAGCGGCTGCCGCCATATCCTGGCCCGCGCCGGCGCGGTGCTCGGCAGCTTCGACGGGCGGCGCCTGCCGCTCGAGCACGCGGCCTGGCGCGACCAGCCGGCCCAGGCGCCGGCGCTGTCGCTCCCGGCCGACCACGGCGTGTTCCTGACCTACACCTCGGGCACCACCGGCACGCCCAAGGCCTCGGTGCTCACGCATCGCGGCGTGGCCAACTATCTCGGCACGGTGCTCGATCGCTTCGGCTACACGCCGCGCGACCGTGCGCTGCTGTTCGCGCCGCTCACCTTCGACGCCTCGCTCGAGGAGATCTTCACGCCGCTGATCGCGGGCGCCGCGCTGGTGATCGGCGAGGAGGACGTGAAGCGCTCGGTGCCGGCCCTGCTGGACTGCTGCCGCGCCCAGGCGATCAGCGTGCTGACCCTGCCGACCGCCTACTGGCGCGTGCTCGGCGAGCAACTGGCCGCCGAGCCGGCCGCGCGGCCCGCCTCGGTTCGGCTGATCAGCGTCGGCGGCGAGAAGATCACCACCGAGGCGATCCGGCAATGGCAGCGCGGCGGCGCGGCCGAGGCCATCGCGCTCTACAACATCTACGGCCCGAGCGAGTGCTCGATCGGCTGCATCGTCGATCGCGTCGATATCGAGCGCGCGCTGGAGGACGGCGAGATCTACCTGCGCGAGCCGGTCGCCAATGCGCAAGTGCACGTGCTCGACGCGCACGGCAACCGCGTGCCGGCCGGCATGCCGGGTGAGCTCTACGTGGGCGGCGCCGGCGTCTCGCAGGGTTATCGCGGCCGCGCCGCGCTGACGGCCGAGCGCTTCGTGCCCGACCCGTTCTCGACGGCGGCCGGCGCGCGCCTGTACCGCTCCGGCGACCAGGTCCGCTACGATCTGGAGGGGCGCCTGCACTACCTCGGCCGCGCCGACTTCCAGCTCAAGGTGGACGGCATCCGCGTCGAGCCCGAGGAGATCCAGGCCGTGCTGGAATCGCATCCGGCCGTGGCGCAGGCGATCGTGCTGGCCGGCGAGCGGCAGCACGCGCGCAATCCGCTGATCGGCTACGTGACGCTGGACCGCCAGGGCGGCGCCCCGGCGGCGCGCGCCACCGGCACCGACGGCGCGGCCCTGGTCGACTACCTGCGCGAGCGGCTGCCGCGCCACATGGTGCCGGCCCAGGTGGTGGTGATGGAGGCCTTCCCGCTGACCACCAACCAGAAGGTGGATCGCCGCGCGCTGCTGGCGGTGGCCGCCAACGACGCGGTGGTGGCCGCGCCCGCGCTGTCGGGCACCGAGTCGGCGCTGCTGGCGCTCTGGCACGAACTGCTCGGCGACACGCGCTTCGGCATCGACGACAACTTCTTCAGCCTGGGCGGCAGCTCGCTGCTGGCGATCCGCATCAACAGCCGCGTGGAGGCGGCCTTTGCGGTGCGGCTGCCGGTGGCGGCGCTGTTCGACTGCCCGACCGTGCGCGCGCTGGCGGCCCTGGTCGAGCGGCTGCGCGAGGGGAACGTGGCGGGCGGGGCACGCGAGGCGGGCGCCACGGCGGCCGGCGGCGCGCTGCCGGCGATCGAGCGTATCGAGGCGCTCGCCACGCCGCTGTCGGGCGCGCAATACCGGCTCTGGTACCTGCATCAGCGCGACCCGCTGAACACCGCCTATCACCTGCCGGACCTGCTGACGCTGGACGGCGCGCTCGACGAGGCGGCCCTGCGCGCGGCGCTGGCGGCCACGCTGGCCGAGCACGAATCGCTGCGCACGCGCTTCGTGGTGGAAGGCGAGACGCCGCTGCAGGTGATCGACGCGCCGGCCGCGCCGCAACTGGCGCGCCACGACCTCTCGACGCTCGCGCCCGAGGCGCGCCGCGCCGCGCTCGACGCGCTGGTGCAGCGCGAGCTCGGCACGCCCTTCGACCTCGAACGCGGGCCGCTGGCACGCTTCAGCCTGGTCAGGCTGGCCGGCGAGGAACACGCGCTGCTGTCGATGTTCCATCACATCGTGATCGACGGCTGGTCGGTGGCCTTGTTCCAGCAGAGCCTGGCGCGCCACTACAACCAGGCGCGCGTCGGCCGGGCACCGGCGCTCACGGCCGCCGACCCGGCCACGCGCGCGCTGCAATACCGCGACTTCGCCGACTGGCACCGCCGCCTGCTCGACGGCGGCGAGCGCGAACGCCAGCTCGACTACTGGCGCGCGCGGCTCGACGGCACGCTGCCGGTGCTGCAACTGCCTACCGACCACGCCCGGCCGCCGCAGCCGAGCGGCGCGGGCGCGGCCTTCTCCTTCGAGTTGGACGCGGCGCTGGCCGCGCGGCTGGAGGCGGTGGCGCAGCGTCACCACGTCTCGATGTTCATGCTGCTGCTGGCGGCCTACGCGGCGCTGCTGGCGCGCTACGCCCGCCAGGACGACCTGCTGATCGGCGTGCCGGCGCTGGGCCGCGGGCGGCCCGAGTTCGAGCCGGTGGTCGGCTTCTTCGTCAACACGCTGGTGATGCGGCTGCGCGCCCAACCGTCGACGCGCTTCGCCGAGCTGCTCGACACGGTGCGCGCCACCTGCCTGGAAGCCTTCGACCACCAGGACGTCGCGCTCGAGGAGATCGCCGCGGCCGTCAACGGCCAGCGCGAACGCGACGGCAGCGGCCTGTTCCAGACCATGTTCTCGTACCAGGACGGCGCCGCGCTGGAGACGGCCCGCTTCGACGGCCTGCGTGCCGGCAACCTCGAACCCGAGCATCGCAGCGCGAAGTTCGACCTGTATCTCGCCACCTGGTCGCTGGACGGCCGGCTGCACGGCGGCTTCGAGTACAGCACCGACCTGTTCGAGGCCGCCACGGTGGAGCGCCTGGCCGCGCACTTGCGCCATCTGCTGGCGGGCGTGGCCGCCGATGCGGGCACGGCGCTGCACGCGCTGCCGCTGCTCGACGAGGACGAGCGTCGCTATCAGCTGGAGACGCTCAACCAGGCGCGCCGGCCGCTGGAGCCGGGCCTGACGGTGCGCGAGCTGTTCGCGCGGCAGGCCGCGCGCGTGCCCGAGCGCATCGCGGCGAGCTGCGGCGATCGTTCCATGACCTACGCCGAGCTGGACCGCGCCTCCGATCGCGTGGCCCACAACCTGCTCGCGCTCGGCGCGCGCGACGAGGCCCTGGTCGGGCTGCTGCTCGGCCGCGATCTCGGCTACCTGGTGGCGATGCTCGGCGTGCTGAAGGCGGGCCTCGCGTTCACGCCGCTGAACCCGGCCGATCCGCTGCCCAAGCTGGAGCGTGTCGCCGAGCTCGGCAAGCTGCGCTACGTGCTGCACGACGCGGCCGGCGCCGGCTGCGCGCAGGCGTTGAACGTGGCCGCCGAGCGCGTGGCGCTCGACACGCTGCTGCGCGAGCCCGAGGCGCCGGGCGCGTTCCTGCCGCTCACGCCGGCCTCGCTGGCCTACGTGATCTACACCTCGGGTTCCACCGGCCTGCCCAAGGGCGCGATGATCGAGCAGCTCGGCATGCTCAACCACCTGCTGGCCAAGATCGACGACCTCGGCATCGGCGAGCGGGACGTGGTGGCCGAGATGGCCGTCACCACCTTCGACGTGTCGATCTGGCAGTACCTGGTGGCGCTGCTGGTGGGCGGGCGCACCGCGGTGATCCCCGGCGACGCGGCCTGGGATCCGCAACAGTTGTTCGCGCAACTGGATGCCGAGGGCGTGACGGTGTTCGAGTCGGTGCCCTCGCACATGAAGATCCTGATCGACGAGCTCGAATCGCGCCCGGGCGCCGAGCGCCTGCCGGGCGTGCGCGTCTACGTCAGCAATGCCGAGGCGCTCACGCCCGCGCTCTGCGAGCGCTGGTTCGCCTGCGTGCCGCATATCCCGGTGGTCAATACCTACGGCGCGACCGAGTGCTCGGACGACACCAGCCATCTGTGGATCCGCGAGCCGCTCGGCACCGCGCTGCCCTATGTGCCGATCCAGGGCACCCTGCCGAACCTGCGCACCTACCTGCTCGACGCACAGCTCGAACCGGTGCCGCTCGGCGTGACGGGCGAGGTCTATATCGGCGGCACCGGCGTGGGCCGCGGCTACCTGGGCGACCCGCTGCGCACGGCGCGCGCCTTCCTGCCCGATCCGTTCTCGGCGCAGCCCGGCAGCCGGCTCTACAAGACCGGCGACCTGGCACGCTACCGCCCCGGCGGCACGCTCGAGTTCCTCGGTCGCGAGGACTTCCAGGTGAAGATTCGCGGCCAGCGCGTCGAGATCGGCGAGGTCGAGAAGGCGATCGGCGATCACGACAACGTGCGCCAGGCGGTGGTGGTGGCCGCGCGTGATGCGAAGGAGCGGCTCTACCTGCTCGGCTACGTGATCCCGCATCGCCACCCGGCGCCGACCGTGCCCGAGCTGCGTGCCTTCGTGGCCGACCGCGTGGCGGGCTACATGGTGCCGGCCTCCTTCGTGCTGATGGACAGCTTCCCGCTCAACGCCAACGGCAAGGTGGACCGCAAGCGCCTGCCGCAGCCCTCGGACCAGGACGTGTTCCGCCGTCACGAGCACGTCGAGCCGGCGGCCGGCACCGAGGCGCAGCTCGCCGAGCTGTGGCGCGAGCTGCTGGAGGTGGACCAGGTGGGCGCGCTCGACAGCTTCTTCGAACTGGGCGGCCATTCGCTGCTGGCCGCCGAGCTCACGCTCAAGCTGCGCACCCGCTTCGGCGTGGCGCTGCCGCTGCGCGCGCTGTTCGAGGCGCCGCAACTGCGCGCCGTGGCCGCCGCGCTCGACGCGCTGCGTGACGGGCAGGGCGCGGTGGTGCCCGAGCCGATCGAGCGCCTGCCCGCGCAGCCGCATTACGAGCTCGCGCCCTGCCAGGTGCCCGAGTGGTACGCCTACCAGATGGACCCGACGAGCCCCGTCTACAACATCAGCGTGTCGGACCTGTTCTTCACCGGCAAGCTGAATCGCGATGCCTTCGTCAAGGCCTGGCAGACCCTGCTCGACCGCCACGAGGTGCTGCGCGTGAAGTTCGACTACCGCGACGGCGCGCCGATCCAGATCGTCGATCCGTCGATCGGCATCGATGCCGGGGAGGTGTTCCTCGATCGCACGCAGTTCTCGGGCGCGGAGGCGATCGACGAGGCCAACCGGCTCGGCGCGCGCTTCGGCGTGGCGCCCTTCGATTTCGCCACCGGGCCGCTGTTCCGCCTGCACGTGGCCAGCTACGGGGGCGACTTCCACCAGTTGATCTTCGTGGTCCACCACATCATCTGGGACGAGACCTCGCTGATCAACCTGATGCTGGAGATGAGCGAGCTGTACAACGCCTACGCCGCCGGGCGGCCGCCCGAGGTGCCGGCCATCGAGGTGGGCTACTTCGACTATGTGCAGTGGATGCACCGCCAGTTGCGTTCGGGCGCCTTCGACGAGCACAAGCGCTACTGGCTCGACATGTACCGTACGCTGCCGGCGCCGCTGGACCTGCCGACCGACCGGCCGCGCCCGAACGTGATGTCGTATCGCGGCGATGCGCTGCGCAGCTGGCTGCCGCGCGGCGTGGTGCGCAAGATCGAGGCCTACCTGAAGCAGCACGACGTCACGCTGTTCATGCTGCAGCTGGCGATCATCGACGCCTACCTGGCGCGCATCAGCGGCCAGCACGACTTCGTGATCGGCTGCCCGATCGCGGGCCGCGCCGACGAGCGCCTGAAGCCCCTGTTCGGCCTGTTCGCCACGCCGATGCCGATCCGCTGCACGATCGACGAGGGCATGAGCTTCGCCGGGCTGCTGGCCCAGGTGCGCCAGCGCACGCTGGATGCCTTCGAGCATTACCACTACCCGTCGAACCAGGTGATCGAGCAGTTGCAGCACGAGAAGGACCTGTCGCGGCCCAAGCTGTTCTCGATCATGTACGGGGTGCAGAACAACAAGAGCGACCTGATGAGTAGGATCCGCTTCGACGGGCTGGCGCTGAGCCTGGAGAACGTGGTGGACACCGAGAACAAGTCCTCGCGCTTCGACCTGAACTTCGTGGTCGACCAGTTCGGCAGCGACATCATGTTCAGCTGCATCTACAACGCCGACCTGTTCGAGGGCGAGACGGTGCGGCAGATGCTCGACAACATGACCGCGCTGATGGAGCAGGTGCTCGACGATCCGCACCAGCCGCTCGCGCGCTACACGATGGTCGGCGCGAACGGCAATCCGCCGGCCGTGGTGCACGGCGAGCCGGTCGAGTACGACGCGCGGGCCAGCATGCACTCGCTGTTCGCCCGGCAGGCCGCGCGCACGCCGCAGGCCACCGCGCTGGTGGTCGACGGCGAGCGCCACGACTACGCGACGCTGAACCGCCAGGCCAATCGCCTCGCGCATTACCTGATGTCGCTCGGCGTCGAGCCGGGCGACAAGGTGGCGGTGCTGCTCGCACCCTCGCTGGACATGATCGTCTCGCTCTACGCGATCCTGAAGGCGGGCGCGAGCTTCGTGCCGATCGGTTCGCAGACGCCGCAAAAGCGCATCGACGCGATCCTGCGCGGCTCCCGCGCGCGCTGGGCCCTGACGGCCGGCGCCACGCGGCGCGCCTTCGCGCAGTTCGCCTACGACGTGGTGCTGGTCGACGAGGTGATGGGCGCGCTGGGCGGGTATTCCGATGCCGATCCGGCGCCCGTCGAGCCGCGTTCGCTGGCCTACGTGCTGCATACCTCGGGTTCGACCGGCACGCCCAAGGGCATCGAGATCGAGCATCGCGGCGTGGTCAGCATGATCGCCGACCTGCAGCGCAGCTATGCGCTCGATGCGAGCGACCGGGTGCTGTTCCATACGCCGTTCACCTTCGACGTGTTCATCCAGGACGTGTTCTGGCCGCTGGCCTCGGGCGCGAGCGTGGTGGTGATGGGCGACGACTGGCTGCGCAGCGCGCATGCCTACGGCGAGCTGATCGAACGCGAGGGCGCGAGCTTCGCGCAGTTCGTGCCCTCGATGCTGGAGAGCCTGGTGCAGGCGCGCGAGCGCGGCGAGATCGGCGCCTTGCCCTCGCTGCGGCACGCGGTGGTCGGCGCGGCCGCGCTCTATCGCGGCCTGGCCGAGCGCTTCGCCGCCGCCTTCCCGGGCTGCCGCCTGCATAACCATTACGGCCCGACCGAGGTGACCGTCGACGCGAGCCGCTTCGATTGCAGCGAGCCCTATGCGGGCGACACCGTGCCGATCGGCCGCCCGGTGGGCAATGCCAGCCTGCATGTGCTCGACGCGCAATTGCAGCCGGTGCCGCGCGGCGTGATCGGCGAGATCTGCGTGGCCTCGCCGGGCCTGGCGCGCCGCTACCTCAACGACGACGCGGCGAGCGCGCGTGCCTTCGTCGAGATCGAGTACCAGGGGCAGCCGCTGCGGGTCTATCGCACCGGCGACCTGGGGCATTGCGATCGCGCCGGCCTGGTGCATTTCCACGGCCGCGCCGATCGGCAGTTGAAGATCCGCGGCAACCGCGTCGAGCTGGAGGAGATCGCCAGCGCCTTGCGTGCCCATCCGTCGATCGCGGCAGCCGCGCTTCAGTACCGCGAGGACCTGGGCAGGCTGGTGGCCTTCGTCGAGCAGCCGGCCGAGGCGATCGGCGTGGCGGGCGAGCCGGGCGGGGCGCCGCGTTATGCGTTCACGCTCGAGCAGCGTCCCGAGCTGACGGCGGCCGCGCTGGCCCTGCGCGAGCCTGCGCCGCTGGCCGAAGCAGTGGCCGAAGCGGTTGCCGAAGTCGCTGGTGCGAGCGGCTTGGGTGACGACGAGGGCGAGCCTGGCGTGCCCGCCGTGGCCGAAGCCGGCAACGAGCTGGCGCGGCGCTTCCCGGCCTGCCAGTTGGTGCTGACCGATGCCGCCAGCCAGGTGCTGGCCTGGATCGAGGCGGTGCCGCTGCGTGCGGACGCGATGGCGGATTCGCTCTCGTTCCCGCTCGATCGCGAGGCCGCCGTCTCGCTCGCGGCGGCCCAGCAGGATGCGGGGCAGGTGCCCGACACGCTGCTGGTGTTCGATGCGCCCGCCGGCGCCTTGCCGGCCGCGCAGGCCGAGGCGCTGACCGCGCAATGGCGGCGTGTCGCGGCCTCGCTGGGCCTGGCGCGTTTGCGCCTCGCGAGCGACGCCGAGGCCGCCACGCTCGCGCCGTCGGCGCCGAGCCTGACGCGCGAGGCGGTGCGCAGCTGGCTGCGCCAGTCGCTGCCCGATTACATGATCCCCGACCAGGTGCACTTCATCCCGGCGATCCCGCTGACCGAAAGCGGCAAGGTCGACGCGCGCCGGCTGCCGGTGATCGAGGTGGGCGAGCGGCAGCAGCGGCAGGCCGCCAGCACCGATCGCCAACGCGAGCTGGCGGCGATCTGGACGCGCCTGCTGGGCGCGGCCGCGGTCGGCGTGACCGACGACTTTTTCGAGCTGGGCGGCCAGTCGCTGAAGGCGATCGAGATGATCTCCGAGGTGAGCCGGCGCTACGGCCAGAAGATCGAGCTTCGCCAGTTCTACGAAAACCCGACCATCCGCGCCCTGGAGATGCTGCTCGACGGCCGACCCTGAACGCGGGACACGCGCGCCGGCCCGCCGCCGCCGGCGCGCGCCCGAACTCCGAGCGGACACGCATTAGCACCGAATCATCGACGAATCGCAACTGGACTGAAGAGGACAACACATCATGTACGTACTCGGGATCAACGCCGCTTACCACGAATCCGCCGCCTGCCTGATCAAGGACGGGCAGGTGGTGATGGCGATCGAGGAAGAACGCCTGAATCGCATCAAGCACGGCAAGCTGTCGACGCCGGAAACCACCGGCCAGCTGCCCTGGAAGTCGATCCGCAAGTGCCTGGACGCGGCCGGCATCGAGCTCGACCAGGTGGCCCATATCGGCTACTCCTTCAGCCCCGAGATCCTGCAGGAAGGGGTGGCCTCGTGGCGCGCCGCCAGCGGCGGCACGCACGACTGGCCGCTCGACAAGCAGAGCTACCAGACGCTCGAGGGCGGCCTGAGCTTCGCCGACGGCGTGCTGTCCTCGCGCCGCCAGTTGATCGAGGAAGCCGGCTTCCAGGGCGAGTTCCACTTCCTGCCGCACCACGACTGCCACGCGGCCAGCGCCTTCCACGTCTCGCCCTTCGAGAAGGCGGCGGTGCTGGTGATCGACGGCATCGGCGAATGGGCCAGCACCTCGCTCTATCACGGCGACGGGCTCAAGCTCAGCAAGGTGCATGACTTCAACTTCCCGAACTCGCTGGGCTTCGTCTGGGAGAAGCTCTCGAAGTACCTCGGCTTCAGCCAGTACGACGCCTCCAAGGTGATGGGCCTGGCCGCCTACGGCGACGCCAGCAAGACCATCGAGCTGTTCTCGCGCATCGTGCCGGACAAGGCGGACATGACGGTGGACCTGTCGGTGCTGCGCCACGAGTCGCCCGACTTCTCCACGCTCGAGGCACTGTTCGGGCTGCCGCGCCGCCACGAGCCGGTCGATTTCAACACCGACAACTGGCAGGCCTACGTGGATGTGGCCGCCGGCCTGCAACTGCTGACCGAGCAGGTGCTGATCCACATCCTGCGCAAGTTCGACCGCCAGACCTATCGCAACCTCTGCATGGCCGGCGGCGTCGCGCTGAACTGCGCGGCCAACGGCGTGATCGTGCGCGAGAAGCTGTTCGACGACGTGTTCATCCAGCCCGCCTCGAACGATGCCGGCACCGCGCTGGGCGCCTGCTTCCTGATCTGGAACGAGGTACTGGGCCAGCCGCGCAACTACGTGTTCACGCATTCCTACCTGGGGCCGTCGTATTCCGACGACGAGATCGAGGCCGTGCTCAAGCGCACCACGCTGGCCTATCACAAGGTCGAGATCGAGAAGGAGGTGGCCCAGCTGATCGCCAAGGGCGCCGTGATCGGCTGGTTCAACGGGGCGATGGAATGGGGCCCCCGCGCGCTGGGCGGCCGCAGCCTGCTGGCCGATCCGCGCAATGCCGACATCCGCGAGGTGATGAACGTCAAGGTCAAGCATCGTGAGCTGTACCGACCTTTCTGTCCGAGCATCCTCGGCGAGCAAGCCGAGGCCTGGTTCGAGGGCAGCACCGCGGCGGTGGCCGGCAAGTACATGCTGACCACCTCGGTGGCGCGCGCCGACAAGGCCGACCGGATCCCGGCGGTGGTCCATTTCGATCGCACGGTGCGGGCCCAGGCCGTCTATGCCGAGGACAATCCGCGCTATCATCGGCTGATCTCCGAGTTCTACGCGCTGACGGGCGTGCCGCTGCTGCTGAACACCTCGTTCAACGATTCGGAGCCGATCGTCTGTACCCCGCAGGATGCGATCAACACCTTCATGAAGACCGATATCGACTACCTCGCGCTCGGCAACTTCCTGATCTCCAAGCAATGAGATGAGCCTTGCCGCCGGCCGCCGCGAGAGGGCGGCCCGCGGTGTCTCCCTGTCCCGTTTCGGAATCCCGTATCCATGACTTCCCGTAAGCGCCGCCTGTCGAGGTGGCTCAAGATCCTGGCAGGCCTGCTGGTGCTGGCCGTGGTGGCGGTCGCCGTCGGCGCGACGCTGTTCCTGCGCGCGAGCCTGCCGCAACTCGACGGCGAACTGCGTGCCGCCGGGCTCGGCGCGCCGCTGACGGTGACCCGCGATGCCGCCGGGGTGCCCACCCTGAGCGGGCGCGACCGCTACGACCTGGCCTACGGGCTCGGTTACCTGCATGCGCAGGACCGTTTCTTCCAGATGGACTACCTGCGCCGCAGCGGCGCGGGCGAACTGTCGGCCCTGGTGGGCAGCGCGGCGCTCGGCCTGGATCGCGAGCATCGCCTGTACCGCTTCCGCGCGCGGGCCCGCGAGGCCGTGGCACGGCTCTCGCCCGACGAACACAAGGCGCTCGATCGCTACACGCAGGGCGTCAACGACGGGCTGGCCGCGCTCGGCGCGCGGCCCTTCGAATACGCGCTGCTGGGCGCGCGCCCCGAGCGCTGGCAGCCGGAGGATTCGCTGCTGGCGATCTACGCGATGTACTTCGAACTGCAGGGCAACCTGCCGGCGCGCGAGGTCGGCCGGCTGTGGTTGCGCACGCATGCAACGGCCGAGCAGCAGGCCTTCCTGCTGCCCGAGTCGTCGACGCACGACGCGCCGCTCGACGCGGCCGGCATCGACGCGCCGCTCGCGCCGCTGCCCGAGAGCGCGCCCGAAGGCTTCCGCGGCGGCTCGGATGGATTGCAGAAGCGCGCCGCGCTCGATTTCCGTTCCTCGATCGGCAGCAATAGCTGGGTGATCGCCGGCAAGCGCAGCGCCAACGGCGCGGCCATCGTCGGTGACGACATGCACCTGGGCATCGCCTTGCCGAACACCTGGTATCGCGCCGCGCTGGTCACGCAGGACGGCACGCACACGCGCCGCGTGGTGGGCGTGACGCTGGCCGGGCTGCCCGGCGTGGTGGTCGGCAGCAACGGCGAGGTGGCCTGGGGCTTCACCGACGGCTACATCAACGGCCTGAACCTGGTGCCGCTCGAACACGAGGGCAGCGACCCGCTGGCGTTCCGCGTGAACGGCGTGAGCGAGCGCGCCCGAGCCTATACCGAGACGATCGGCGTGCACGGCGCCGCCGCGCAGACCATGACGGTGCTCGAAACGTCCGTGGGCCCGGTGCGGGAGATCGATGGCCGGCCCTACGCGGTGCACTGGGTCGCGCAGGCGCCCGAGGCGGTGAACCTGAGGCTGGGCGGGATGGCCGAGGCCAGCGACCTGGACAGCGCGATGCGGATCGCCAACGCCTCGGGGATTCCGGCCGAGAACATCATGATCGGCGATCGCTCGGGCCGCATCGGCTGGACCATTGCCGGGCCGCTGCCGGATCGGCGCGGCGTGGGCGACGGCCCCGGCTGGCGGGGCGTACTGCCGCCCGAGGCGGTGCCGCGCGTGGTCGATCCCTCGGGCGGCCAGCTGTGGACCGCCAACAACCGGCAACTGGCCGGCGACGCCTATCAATTGATCGGCGACGGCGGGGCCGACCATGGCTCGCGCGCCTCGCAACTTCGCGACGACCTGACGGCGCTCGGACAGACCAGCGAGCCCGCCGCCTACCAGGTCGATCTCGACGATCGCGCGCTGTTCATCACGCCGTGGCGCGACCGCGCGCTGCGCCTGCTCGACGACGCGGCCGTGGCCGGCCATCCGCAGCGCGCCGAATTCAAGCGCCTGCTGACCGAAAGCTGGACCGGGCGCGCCAGCGTCGATTCGGTCGGCTACCGGCTCGCGCGCGGCTTCCTGTATCGCCTGTCCGGCGACGTGTTCGGCGGGCTCGACACGCAGATCCACCAGCTCGATCCCGATGCCGACTACGAGCATGTGAACTCGCGCTGGTCGATCACCATGGCGCGCCTGCTCGACGCGCAGCCGGCGGGCTGGCTGCCGGCCGGCGCCGGGAGCTGGCGCGAGCTGCAACTGAAGGCGATCGACCAGGTGATCGCCGAGCTCACGCGCGACGGCGCGAAGCTCGACCAGGCCACCTGGGGCCGCCACAACACGCTGCGCATCGCGCATCCGTTCGCCTCCAGCGTGCCGCTGCTGGGCCGCTGGCTGGCGGCGCCGGCCGAGCAGGTGCCGGGCGATTCCGGCATGCCGCGCGTGGCGGGCCCGAACTTCGGGCAGTCGGAGCGCATGGTGGTGTCGCCCGGGCACGAGGAGGCCGGCATCTTCAACATGCCGGGCGGGCAGAGCGGCCATCCGCTGAGCCCCTTCTTCCTGGCCGGCCACGAAGCCTGGGTGAAGGGCGAGCCCACGCCGTTCCTGCCCGGGGAAGCGAAGCACAGCCTGCGATTCGTGCCCTGACGAGCCCCGATAAGCGCCGAGGTGCCCCGAGGTGTCTTGAAGCGCTTCAGGCCGGCGCGAAGCGCGGGCTGGAATACCGAAGGGGGCCGCGATCCCGGCGGATCGCGGCCCCCTTCCATTTGGCGGATCGACGCGTGGCTCAGGCGCGGCGGGTCGCCAGGCACGGCGCGCGGAACATCCGCTCGAACATCAGGCCGCGCAGCGTGCGGGCCAGCACCACGATCCACAGCATGCCGAGCAGGCTGGCGAAGCCCAGGCCGAGGCCGGTGAAGATGCCGAAACCGGTCACGTGGGCGAGGTTGAAGGTCGCCAGCGTGTAGACGCCGATCGGAAACGTGAAGCCCCACCAGCCGAGATTGAAGGGCAGCCCCTCGCGGCGATAGCGCCACATGAACAGCAGGGCACAGGCCAGCCACCAGAGCCCGGCACCCCAGAGCAGCAGCGCGCCGAGCACGCCGAAGTCGCGGGCGGCGACGGCCACGCTTTGCAGCGCCGTGCCGGCGAAGGCCTGGCTGGCGGCATGGCCGAGCGTGAGCAGGCCGAGCGCGCCGGTGCCGATGGGGCCGAGCGTGAGCCAGCTGGTCACGCCGAGTTCGCGATGCGGCAGCTTGTGGATCACCAGGCGGAACAGCACGATGGTCAGGATCGAGAAGGCCAGCGGCACCGAGATCGCCCACAGCACGTAGCCGAGGCCGATCACCACCTGCGCGGCGGCAGGGGCCAGGTGCGGTGCCAGCAGGGCGGCGCTGGCGGCGGCCACCTCGGGCGCCACGATCGGCAGCAGCAGGGCCGCGGTCAGCTTCTCGAGGCTGTGTTCCTGCACCGTGAACACCAGGTAGGGCACGCCGATCGCGACCAGCACCGACAGCGCCGCGTCGAAGCTCCACAGGACCAGCGCGAGCTGCCCGGCCGTGTTGTCCTGCTGCGCGCCGCCGAACAGCACCAGGCCGTTGACGATCGGCGCCAGCCCCATCGGCAGCGTGCCGAGAAACAGCGATTGCATCGGGTGGTGCAGCATCGGCCGGATGGTGTCGCCGAACAGCGCCAGGCGAGCGACGAACATCGCGGCGAACAGCGCGTAGAGCAGGATGTCGAGGCGCCACAGCCAGGCGGCGGCCAGCGTCTTGAGCGGCGAGGCGCCCGGCAGCGCGTTCAGCACCAGGTAGACCACGCCCGTGCCCATCGTCACGGCGAACCAGTTGGGCGTGAACTGGCGGATATTCTCGAGCCAGGCGGGCCGCTGGGCGGCGCGGCGGGCGAGGGCGGCTTGGGAGGTTTTCATCATGGCTCCGATCGGATCGGGAGGAGATGAGGGCAGTCTAGGGTTCGTGGCGGGATAAGAAAAATACATATTAATGATCGGAATCATGCTTTTTTGATATGCTTTGCGCCAGCTTCCGAGGTCTCGATCGAAAGATTGCCGCCGGGCCGGGAATAACTGCCCGCGCGCGGTGTTTGCCTGTCATGAAGCCCGTTGCCGGCGGCATCGTCGTGTCCGCCGACCGGGCCACGAGGTCTGTCCACTCATGAACTTCACGCATTTACTGGCCTTCCACGAAGTCGCGCGCGCCGGCAGCATCAGCGCCGGCGCGGAGCGCCTGCACGTCAGCCAGCCCGCCGTCACGCGCGAGATCCGCGAACTCGAGGCGCGGCTCGGCCTGGTGCTGTTCGATCGCCTGCCGCGCGGCGTGGCGCTGACCGAGGCGGGGCGGCTGCTGTTCGACCACGCGTCGCGGATCTTCGCGCTGGCCGACACGGCCGAGAGCGAACTGCGCGAGCTGGCCGGCCTTGGCGCCGGGCATCTGCGGATCGGCGCGAGCAACACGCTGGGCGTCTACCTGGTGCCGGCCCTGATCGCGCGCTTCAACGCGCGGCACCCGCGCATCACGATCGACTTGACGGTCACCAATACCGAAGGCGTCGAAGCCGGCCTGCGCGATCTGAGCTTCACGCTCGGTTTCGTCGAGGGCCCGTTCGATACGACCGTGCTCGATGCGCGCCCGATCGGCGCCGACGAGATCGCCGTGGTGGCCGCCGCCGGCCATCCGCTGGCCGGGCGGCGACTCGCGCCGGCCGATCTCGCCGAACACGCGGTGATCCTGCGCGAGCCCGGCTCCGGCACCCGCGCGATCGTCGAGCAAGCCTATGCGCGGCTGGGGCTGTCGATCACGCCGCTGATGTCGGTCAGCGATACCGAGGCGATCAAGCGATTGTTGCTGGCACAACGATCCCTGGCCTATCTCTCGCGGCTGAGCGTGAGCGACGAACTCGCGCGTGGCGACCTGCAACTGGTGGAAGTGGATGCGCCACGTATCGAGCGGGCCCTGCACATGGTCTGGCTCAAGGGGCGTTCGCTGTCGCCGGGCGCGCAGGCGCTGATGGCGCTGCTGCCGCCGGGCGCGGCCGGCGATCTCGCGGCGCCGTCGAGCGCCTCCGTCACGCCGCGCCAGGCGGCGAAGGCCCGCCGCAAACCGGCCTGAGGCCGTCGCGCGGGCGCTGCCGCTCGCGCGTTTCCTGTCTTTTCCTCCCTTTCGTTTTTTCTCCACCCGCTCGCATCGTTGGATCGCGCCGCGATATCTCGCGTCGCGATGTAACGGAATCGCCGCGCCGCCCGATCTGGTGAATGACGGCACGCATTTCGCCTCGCCTGAAAAAAGATTCGGGACGAGACGGGAATATTCGTCGCGAAATGCTGTTAGCCCTTATGACAGGCACGCAACGAAGCAGCAAGCGAGCCCGTCGAGCGAACCGGAATCCATCGATTGATGAGGATTTCGAACCATTCATCCGAACCAGGAGCATCATCATGAAGAAGCTGAGCACCCTCGCCATCGCCCTTTGCGCCCTCACCATCCCGGCGTTGTCGTTCGCCCAGGGCACCGCGCCGATCACGCGCGCGCAGGTGGTGGCAGAACTCGCGCAACTCGAACAGGCCGGCTACGATCCGGCGGCGGGCGAGAGCGTCGACTACCCGGCCAAGCTGCAGGCCGCCGAGGCGAAGGTCGCGCAACAGCAAGCCGGCCAGGCGCAGCGCGCCCAGGCTGCGAACGGCCAGAACTCGGCCGCCTCGGACCCGAACTGCGTGGGCCCGGCCAGCTTCTGCAACGTGTATTTCGGTAGCTGAGCGATGCGTGCCGCATCGAACCCGGGCCCCGGCGCCATGCGCTCGGGCCGCCCGGCCTGGATGGCGACCCGCCGGCGAGACCGATCATGAGCCGCATCCTCGTGATCGAAGCGGATCGGCAGGCATGGCGAGGTATCGCGCAATCGCTGCAGCGGCAGGGCTTGTCGGTCGACGACACGGCCTCGGCGCGCGGCGCGCTGTATCGCGTGACCAGCGGCGCCTACGCGCTGGTGATCGTGGCCTACGACCTGCCCGAGATCGACGGCCCCGCGCTGGTGGCGGCAATGCGCGCGACGGGCCTGAGCGTGCCGATGCTGGCGATCGACGCCCAGGGCAGCATCGAGCGCTGCGTGCGCATGCTGAAAGCGGGTGCCGACGACTACCAGCCGTTCCCGCTGGACCTGGAGGAACTGGGCGCGCGCGTGCTCGCGCTGCTGCGACGGCAGGCGAGGCCGCCGGCACCGGCCGACGACGCGGCCGCGGCGCGCCTGCAGGCGGGCGGCATCGTGCTGGACCGGATTCGCCGCATCGCGCTGGTGGATGCCACCCTGGTGGAACTGCGCCCGACCGAGTTCCGCCTGCTCGAATTCCTGATGTTGAATGCCGATCGCGTGATGACGCGGCGGATGATCCTCGAGGCGGTCTGGCAGCATCATTTCGATCCGGGCACCAACCTGATCGAGGTACACGTCAAGCAGTTGCGCGCCAAGCTGCGCGACCCGGACGGCCGGCGCTTCATCCACACGGTCCGGCGTGCCGGTTATTACTTCTCGGGCGATGCGCCGGATGCGCGTCGCGAGGCAAGGGACGAGGGCGGCAAGGACGATACGAACGCGCTCCCGCGTCGGCACGGCGACACGCGCTCCAACGCGCTGCATTCCGTCGCCTGAACCCGCGGCGACGATTTCACCAGCCTTCGCCGGGCGCGGCGGACGGCTCGACATGCGCGGCCGACAAATCGGCTACGCCGCGGCAGCCCAGCATCGCCAGCGTGCGATCGAGCTCGTCGCCGAGGATCTCGATCACACGCGTCACGCCGGCCTCGCCGGCCGCCGCCAGGCCATAAAGCACCGCGCGCCCCAGCATTACCGCATCGGCGCCGAGCGCGAGCGCCTTGGCGATATCGGAGCCGCGCCGGATGCCGCTGTCGAGCAGCAGCGCGCCGCGCCGCTCGCAGGCATGGCGCGCGGCCGCGATCATGTCGATCGGCGCCACCGCGTCGTCGAGCTGGCGCGCGCCGTGGTTCGACAGGATCACGCCGTCGACGCCGAGCTCCAGGCAGGCCAGCGCATCGTCGGTGCCGAGGATGCCCTTCACCAGCAGCCGATGCGGCCAGCGATCGCGTAGCCGCCTCAAGTCGTGCCAGTTGAAGCTCGCGTCCATCTGCCGGCGCAGCAGCGCGGCCTTCACCTCGACGCTGGCATGGTCGTCGGTGCCCACGTTGGCCAGCGTCGGCACGCCGCCCGCGCGCAGCAGCGCGGTGCTCCAGCGCGGATGGCGCAGCGTGTCGAGCAGCAGGCCCGGGCTGGGCCGCAGCGGCAGCGCGAAGCCGTTGCGCAGGTCGCGCTCGCGCTTGCCGTTGAGCGGCACGTCCACGGTCACCACCAGGGTGCGATAACCGGCGCGCGCGGCGCGCTCGGCGAGGCTGTCGGCCAGCTCGCGATGCATCACGTAGAGCTGGAACCACAGCTCGCCGCCCGCTTCGCCGGCCAGGCGCTCGAGCGAGACGTTCGAGGCGGTGGACATCGCGAACGGGATGCCGGCGCGCTGCGCGGCGCGCGCCAGCACGATATCGCCTTGCGGCCAGATCAGGCCGTTCAGGCCGGTCGGTGCCAGCACGAAGGGCGCGGCCAGCGGCTGGCCGAGCAGGGTGGTGGACAGCTCGCGCGAGGCCACGTCCACCAGGCGGCGCGGCACGAAGGCCAGGCGCGCGAAGGCGTCGCGATTGCGGCGCAGGCCGCGTTCGTCCTCGGCGCCGCCGTCCAGGTAGTCGAACACGCGGCGCGGCAGCCGGCGTCGGGCGAGCTTGCGGAAGTCTTCGACGTTGATCGGTGGCGGCATCGGCGCGGTTCGGAAGGTCCGGTGAGGCGGGGCGGGGCGCCCCGCGCGAAAGCGCACGAGTGTAAACGCTGGTCCGGTGGTTTGTCGCGTTTCCCGCCGTGCACGATACCGATGGTCTCGCCGCAAGCCGGATTGGATCGCTTCGTGCAACAGCGCGCGAATTTATCAAGAAAAATCAGCAAATAATTTATCGATCGCCGACGGTGCTATCGTAGCCGCCAGTTTGCGTGCTGCTGCTTTCGCAAGGAAGCGGCACGCGATGCACAGAATGAATGACGGCGGCTCGATGCCGTCGATATGGCACTGAGAGATATCCCGAAGCCATCGCCTGGCGGGCCCGACCGGCCGGCCTTCGCGCCTCGGGACATGCACAGGATGGGAGAGAGGGCCTTGTCGACTCAAGCAAGCGCCGGAGCCTCGCGGCTCTCGGTGATGAATTTCCTCAACGAGGCCGCCAACGAGTATCCGCAGGCGATCTCCTTCGCCTCGGGCCGCCCGGCCGAGCAGTTCTTCTCGCTGGAAGGCTGGCTGGGGGCGGTGCCCGACTACCAGGCCCACGCGGCCCGCGCGGCCGGCCAGGACCTCGTGCTGGCGGGCCGGCGGCTCGCCCAGTACGGCCGTACGGCCGGCATCATCAACGCCCTGATCGCCGAGCAACTGCGCCTGGACGAAGGCGTCGACTGCGATGCCTCGCAGGTGGTGGTGACGGCCGGCTGCCAGGAAGCGCTGGCGCTGCTGGTGCCCGCGCTGTGCCGCGCCAGCGGCGATGTGATGCTGGCGCGCAATCCCACCTATATCGGCATCACCGGCGTGGCCGATTTCGCCGGCATCGAGATCCTGCCCGTCGAATGCGAGGCCGGCGAGAACTGGGAGCAGGCGCTGGCCCGTACCGCCGCCGCGCTGCGCCGCGCCGGCAAGACCGCGCGCGGCTTCTACCTGACGCCCGAGTTCGACAATCCGACCGGCACCGTGCTCGACGAGGCCGAGCGGCGCTCGATCATCGCCGGCTGCCTGGAGCATCGCATCGTGGTGCTCGAGGACAATCCCTACGGCATGTTCCGCTACGACGGCGAGTCGACCCGGCCGATGATGGCGCTCGATCCGGCCGGCTGCGTGATCTACCTGGCCACCTATTCGAAGACGCTGTGCCCGGCCGTGCGAGTCGGCGCGGCGGTGCTGCCCAGGCGCCTGTTCGGCAGCGAGCAGGCCGCCGAGCGCCTGCGCGCGGAAATCTCGGAGCGCAAGAGCTTCGTGACCGTCAACACCAGCCAGGTGACCCAGGCGCTGGTGGGCGGCGTGCTGCTGCGCGAGGGCCATAGCCTGCGGCGGCTGGTCGATGCGCCGCGCCGCTTCTACCACGACAATCGCGACGTGCTGCTGGGCGCGCTCGAACGCGCCTTCGGCACCGATGGCGAGATCCGCTGGAATCGCCCCGATGGCGGCTTCTTCCTCGGCCTCACGCTGCCCTTCGAGTTCGGCGAGCGCGAGACCGTGGAATGCGCGCGCGATCACGGCGTGATCGTGATGCCGATGACGTTCTTCTCGCTCGATGCCTCGCGACGCCGCGAAGTGCGGCTCGCCTTCAGCAATGCCGGCGCGGCCGAGATCGAGGCCGGCGTGGCGCGCTTGGCCAGCTACCTCGGCGAGAAGCGCGCCTCGCTCGCCTGAGCGGCCGGACGCGGCGGCCCGCTCCCACCCGGAGCGGTGCCGATCCGCGCGGCCGTGTCCTCCCTCACCCATGCAAGGACCGTGCGCCGATGTGCCAAGCCCTGATCATCGATAACTTCGATTCCTTCACGTACAACATCTTCCAGCAGATGGGGCAGGTCTGCGGGGTCGAGCCGACCGTGGTGAAGAACACCGCCTCGCTCGACGAGATCGACTTCTCGCGCTACGACTGCATCATCGTCTCGCCGGGCCCCGGCACGCCGGCGGTGCCGGCCGACGTGGGCATCAGCGCCGACGTGATCCGCGATACCGAGCTGCCGCTGCTCGGCGTCTGTCTCGGCCACCAATGCATGGCGCACCTGTACGGCATGGAGGTGGTGCATGCGCCGGTGCCGATGCATGGCCGCGTCAACGTGATCCGTCACGACGGGCGCGGCGTGTTCACGGGGCTGCCGGAGGAACTGTCGATCGTGCGCTACCACTCGCTGGTGGTGAAGGCGGTACGCGAGCCCTTCGAGCTGTGCGCCTGGGGCGAGGACGGCGTGATCCACGGTATCCGTCACCGCACGCGGCCGCTGCATGGCGTGCAGTTCCATCCCGAATCGATCTGCACCGAGGCGGGCATCGAGCTGTTCCGGAACTTCCGCGATATCGCCCTCGAGCACAAGAGCCAGGTGGTGGCCTGAGCCGCCGCCGCGCAGCGCTCTTCACCAAAACGAACGACATCGTCACGGCTTCATGCCGGCGATGTCGTTTTTTATTGGGCGGAAAACAAGCGTGGCGCATGCTGCTTTATCCGGGGCGCCGCGGAGTCGTTGCGCGCGCATCGAGTGGACTGGTCTGTCCTGCTGTTGGTTAAGGCAGGTTCGAGTCCGGTACTGCCTGAAAACGCGCGCGATATTACCGAAATTCCTCGATGTCCGGTAAATCATGGACATGAAATATCATCGAAAAAATGCTGCGTCGCGGTAGTTGTCAATTGGACGATGTGTCCGGAAATTGCGAAAATTCAGTAACGAAAAGAAGAAAAATGTCGGAATGCTGATCAATTCAAAGCTTTCGTAAACGCCGTCACATCCTTGATGGATGGGCGTTTCCAGCCGATTTTCGATGTCTTCGATGGCCTTCTATAGTTCATATGATTGAGGCTGCCTATTTGTGCCATTACCAATACCAATTGGAATCGCGTGGCCTGTCTCAATAGCATTCACTCGTCTCGATAACCGGTATCCCCAAGTGGTGTCACTTCCTCACGGAGACGAAATGAACAAGCAGAAAACCCTGTCGCGATGGGCAATCCCCACCGCCGTCGGCCTGATGATGTCGTCGATGGCGTTCGCGGCAAACCTCACGCGCGATAACGGCTCGCCGGTCGGCGACAATCAGAACTCGCAGACGGCAGGCCCGAGCGGCCCGGTCGTGCTGCAGGACTCGCACCTCATCGAGAAGCTGCAACGCTTCGATCGCGAGCGCATTCCCGAGCGCGTGGTGCATGCGCGCGGCACCGGCGCCTTCGGCGAATTCGTGGCCGACGCGGACATCTCGGACCTGTCGGTCGCCAAGGTGTTCACGCCGGGCGTGCATACGCCGGTGTTCGTGCGCTTCTCGACGGTGATGGGCTATCGCGGCTCGCCCGAGCAGGCGCGTGACCCGCGCGGCTTCGCCACCAAGTTCTACACCAGCGAAGGCAACTGGGACCTGGTGGGCATCAACCTGCCGATCTTCTTCATCCGCGACGCGATCAAGTTCCCCGACTTCGTCCATGCCAACAAGCCCAGCGCGGTGACGGGCGTGCAGGATCCGAACCTCGCCTTCGACTTCTTCGCGCATACGCCGGAAGCCACCGCGATGCTCACGCGCCTGTATTCGGACGAGGGCATGCCCAACTCGTACCGCAACATGGACGGCTTCGGCGTGCACGCCTTCAAGCTGGTCAACGCGCAGGGCGAGGTGCACTACGTGAAGTTCCACTGGAAGAGCGCGCAGGGCATGCAGGGCATCCGTCCGCAGGACATCCCGGCCTCGATCGGCAAGGACTGGAACCTGATGAGCAACGATCTGTACGGCGCGCTCAAGCGCGGCGACGATCCGAAATGGGACCTCTACATCCAGGTGCTCAAGCCGGAGGATCTCGACAAGTTCGACTACAACGCGCTCGACGACACCAAGGTCTGGGCCGACGTGCCGGAGCGCAAGATCGGCACCATGACCCTGAACCGCGTGCCGGACAACTACTTCGAGAGCACCGAGGAATCGGCCTTCGCGCCCTCGCGCATGGTGCCGGGCATCGAGCCTTCGGAAGACCGCATGCTGCAGGGCCGGATGTTCTCCTACGCCGATACGCAGATGTACCGCCTGGGGCCGAACTTCAACTCGCTGCCGATCAATCGTCCGCGCGTGCCGGTGGTCAACAACAACCAGGACGGGCTGATGAACGCGGGCGACCGCAAGGGCGAGGTGAACTACGAGCCCTCGACGCTCGGCGAGATCCCGCAGGATCCGAAGTACAAGTACGTGCAGACGCCGCTGTCGGGCACCACCCAGCAGGCCGCGATCAAGAAGACGCTGAACTTCCGCCAGGCCGGCGAGTACTACCGCTCGCTGTCCTCGCAGGGCAAGGCGGACCTGGTGACGGCGCTCTCGGGCGACCTGGGTCGTGTCAGCAACGACGACAACAAGATCACCATGCTGTCGTACTTCTACAAGGCCGACGCCGACTACGGCAAGCGCCTGGCCTCGGCTACCCACGCGGACCTGTCGCGCGTGCAGGCCAAGGCGGCCACGCTGAGCGACATGTAAGCGGCGCGCGCCGTTGCCAGCCGACGGCGCGCCGCCCGGGCCGGGAGCAAGGGGCGCCGCATCACGCGCCGCCTGCGGCCCGGGTCGCCCGTTTCCCGAATCCGCATTCCCGGCACTTCGACGGAGCCCTATGACATGCCATCGCGCTGCAACCCATCCTCGTTCCTCAAGGCCCTCGTCCCCGCGCTGCTGCTCGCGCTCGGTGCCTGCGCGGCACCCGAGCTGCACAAGCCGGAACCCGGCGTCGCGGTGCAGGATATCCATCATTACGACGACGACTGGTTCGCCGCGGCCCGCCTCGGACGCACCGACATCCTCGAAGCGCTGCTGCAGGCCGGCTACCCGATCGATTCGACCACCCGCCAGGGTTACACGGCGCTGATCCTGAGCACCTACGACGCCCAGCCCAAGGCGATGGAATTCCTGCTCGAGCATGGCGCGAACGCCTGCCTGGGCGACCGCAACGGCAATACCGCGCTGATGGGCGCGCTCTTCAAGGGCGAACTGGACAGCGCGCGGCGCCTGATGCGGACCGATTGCCCGATCGACCAGGTCAACAACTCGGGCGAGACCGCGCTCTCGTTCGCGGCGCTGTTCGGCCGGCTCGACCTGCTGCCGGAACTGGTCAAGCGCGGCGCGAACCCCGATCACGCGGACGCGCGCGGCACCACGGCGCTGCGGCTCGCGCAGGCGCAGGGCAACGACGCGGCCTATCACGCGCTGCTGACGGTGGGCGCGACCCGCTGAGCGTCGGGCAGGGGCGGGGCCGCTGGCGCGCTCCCCGTGCGTGCGCGTCTCGCTGCTGGCGGTCGACCCTGGCGGCCAGTCTATGTCGGCATTCACGGCGGCATCGTGGGACTGATGAATGCGGCTCGCCGGGCTGCGGCGCGCAGTGTCAATGCGCTGATGAGGGCCGGTTATTGGGAGATCGGCCGCCGGATCGTTGAAGCCGAGCAGAAAGGCAAGCGCCGGGCCGGTTATGGTGAGCAGTTGATGGCGCGACCGTCGTTCGATCTGACTGCCTGCTTCGGGCGAGGGTTCAGCCGGACATCCTGGAGAACATGAGGCGCTTCTTCCTCGCATACCCCGCGGCTGCAATTTCCGAGACACCGTCTCGGAAATCTGGAAAAGGACGGCGCGGGAAAAAATCCGAGACAGCGTCTCGGAAATTCGACCTCGCCGAACTGGTCCAGGTTTTTGCACGGTCTTGTCCAGGGACAAGGCGGCGATGCTGAGCAAGGTAGCCGTGGTCAAGCCCGAGGATGTCGTGGTGCCCGGCGACGCGATTAAGGACCCGTACCTGCTGGAGTTTCTCGACCTCAAGGAGCAATATTCGGACTCCGATCTGGAAGCGACCTTGATCCGTCGGCTGGTGGACTTCCTGCTGGAGTTGGGAGAGGGATTTCCTTCGTAGGTCGGCAACGGCGGTTGCACATCGATCCGACCTGGTACCGAGTGGACCTGTTGCTCTTTCACCGTAAGCTGCGCTGCATGGTCATCGTCGACCTGAAACTGGGCAGCCTGACCCATGCCGACGTGGGGCAGACGCGCATGTACTGCAATTACGCCAGGAGCATTGGACCTATCCGGATGAGAGCCCGCGAGTGGGGCTGATCCTCTGCGCCGACAAGGGCCATGCCCTGGCGCGGTATGGACGGCAAACTCCTTTCCTCAGGACTCGCCGCGCACCGGCACGCCGGCCACGATGGTGGTGACCGCCACCAGCAGCACCACGGCGGCGGCCACGAACACGCCGGTCGCGCCATGGGTGTCGAACACCACGCCGCCGGCCGCCGCGCCCAGCGAGATGGCCAGTTGGATGGCCGCCACGATCAGGCCGCCGGCGCTCTCGGCCTCGTCGGGCACTACCCGCGTGACCCAGGTCGACCAGGCTACCGGCACGCCGCCGAAGGCCGCGCCCCACAGCGCCACCAGCACCGCGTCCAGCGCGGTGAGCTTGCCGAACAGCGCCAGCGCCGCGCCCAGCACCACCATCAGCGCCGGCATCGCGATCATCATCGGCCGCAGTCCGCGCTCGAGCGCGCGGCCCGCCACCGGCGTGAACAGGAAGTTGGCCACGCCGTAGCCGAGCAGGATCGCGGACAGCGCGTTCACGCCCACCCCGGCCACGTCCTCCAGGAAGGGCCGCAGGTAGGTGAAGAAGGCGAAGTGGCCGCTAAACACCAGGGTCACCGCGAACATGCCGATGCCCACCGTCGGGCGGCGCAGCACGTCGAGCAGGGTGCGCAGCCGCGTGGTGCCGTTCGGTGCCATCGAGGGCAGGGTGGCGAATTGCGCGGCCAGGGCCAGCGCGCCGATCGCGGCGGCCGCGTAGAACACGTTGCGCCAGCCGATCAGGTGACCGAAGTAGCTGCCGAGCGGCGCGGCGGCGATGGTCGCCACGGCCACCCCGCTGAAGATGATCGACAGCGCGCGCGGCACCATCGCGGTCGGCACCAGCCGCATCGCGGTGGCCGCCGACATGGTCCAGAAACCGCCCAGCGCGATGCCGAGCAGCACGCGCCCGAGCAGGATCGCCAGGAAGCTGCCGGCCGATGCCACCAGCAGGTTGGAGATCACCAGCAGCACCGAGAAGGCCAGCAGCACGCGGCGCCGGTCGATGCCGCGCGTGAGGACCGCGATCAGCAGGCTGGTGACCAGCGCCACCGCGGCGGTGACGGTCACCGCCTGGCCGGCGGTGCCCTCGGTGATGCCGAGGCTGGCGGCCAGCGGCGTGAGCAGGCTGGCGGGCAGGAATTCCGCGGTGACCAGCCCGAACACGCCCAGCGCCAGGGCGTAGACGGCGCTCCAGGCGGCGCGTTCGACCGGGATCACGGTCGCGGAGGAGGTCGGGGTGCCGATGTCCATGTTCTTGATGAGGCTTCCGGTTAGGGTTTACGACAGGCGCACAGATTACGGGCCGGCAGCCTGACGGTCTATGACATACAATCCGCAAAACTTGATCGTTCGTCCGGAAATCATGCCCGACCTTTCGAAATTCGACCCCGATTCCCACGATCTGGTCAGCGAGCTGCTGCTGGGGATGCGCCTGAAGGGTGTGCAGTACCGCCGGATCCACGTCGCGCCGCCGTTCGGGCTGCGCTTCCAGAATCCGCCCGAGTGCGGGGTGTTCTACTTCGTGGCGCGCGGCTCGATGCTGCTGCGTGACGGGAGCAACGCGTGCGGCGGCGCGCTCATGGCGCTGAAGGCCGGCGACGCGGTGTTGATGCCGCGCGGCGGCGAGCATGCGCTGCTGTCGGCGCCCGGGGTGGGCTGCACCTCGCTGGCCGATCTCGACGCGACGCGCATCTGCGAGTCGATCGCGGCGATCAACGCGATGCACGGCGGCCGGCTCGAGAAGGGCGAGATCAGCGACGACGTGCTGATCTTCTGCGGCTGCATGGAGCTGGACCTGGGCGGCATGCAGCCGTTGGTGGCCTCGATGCCCGGGATCATGCACGTGGGCACCTTGCTCGACCGCTATCCGGAGCTGCGCGCGATGCTCGACGCGATGGAGCGCGAGTCCTGCTCGGAGCGCGCCGGTTACGCGGCGGTGCTGGCGCGGCTGGCCGACGTGGTGGCCGCCTTCATCGTGCGCGGCTGGGTGGAGTGCGGCTGCGGCGACGCGGCCGGCTGGGTGCAGGCGCTGCGCGATCCGCGCCTGGGCCGCGCGCTGGTGGCCCTGCATCGCGAGCCGGGCCGCAACTGGACCGTCGCCGAGCTGGCCGCCGAGGCCGGCAATTCGCGCTCGGTGTTCGCCGAGCGTTTCCTGGCCGCCACCGGCATGACGCCGCTGCGCTACCTGACCGAGCTGCGCATGCGGCTGGCCGCGCAATGGATCGCGCGCGACCGCGAGCCGATCGAGGCGGTGTCCTATCGGCTTGGCTACGGCTCGCTGGCCGCCTTCAGTCGCGCCTTCAAGCGCACCATCGGGCAGCCGCCGGGGGCGTTGCGCGCCCAGGGCGAGGGCTTGCGCAGCTGAGGGGGCGGCGTCGGCTGGGCTCTGCCTCGCGCTTGCGCCTCGCGCCGCTGCTTCGTGTTCCTGCCTTTCCGTCCCGCCAGCGCGACGCCCTTCGCCGCCGGCTTCCTGAGCGCCTGCTGACCACCCGCTGACAAGCCGGCGACGCCCGCGCCGCGCATGACCGCTCGCCCAGGCGCGCGGCGCCTCGGTATTTTCCCTCGTGTTCCCGTCTCGCCCGCGGGCCGCCTCGCCCCGCAAGCCACGGCCGTCGCGGCTCGCGCGCCAAGCTCGAAAGAATTTTTATCTTTTGAATCAATCGGTGCTTGCTTTCAGCGCGCCGGCCCCGCCATCACACTCCAGACCGACACGAGCCGCACCGCTGCACCGCCGCGCCGCGTGTCGCGCGCCCGGGCCCGACCCCGCGCCGCCACGACACCGAACCATGGAGACATCGATGAATTTCCGCAGGTATCGTTATGTGGTCGCCGGCCTGCTGTTCGCGGCCGGCGCGATCAACTACATGGACCGCGCCGCGCTCGGCATCGTCGCGCCGCTGGTCGGCAAGTCGCTGGACCTCTCGCCCTCGCAGCTCGGCATCGTGTTCAGCGTGTTCTTCGTCGGCTACTCGATCTTCTCCTTCCTCGGCGGTTATCTGTCGGACAAGTGGGGCACGCGGCGCGTGTTCACCTGGGCGATGGCCGTCTGGTCGCTGTTCTGCGCGCTGACGGCGGCCGCCACCGGCTTCGTCTCGCTGCTGGTCTACCGCGTGCTGTTCGGCATCGGCGAAGGGCCGATGAGCTCGAACACCAATCGCACCATCTCGAACTGGTTCCCGCGCCACGAGGCGGCCACCATGATCGGCTTCACCTTCTCGGGGCAGACGCTCGGCAACGCGATCGCCGGGCCGGTGATCGGGCTGGTCGCGCTGGCCTTCGGCTGGCGCATCTCCTTCGTGATGATCGGCGTGCTCGGGCTGGTGTGGATCGCCTGCTGGCGCTGGCTGGTGACCGAGAAGCCGGCCGCCAACCGGCGCGTGGGCGACGAGGAGCGGCGCCTGATCGAGGACAGCCGCGCCAGCGCCGAGGTGCGCAATGCCGAGCCGGTCGGCACCACGCTGGGCAGCTACCTGCGCCGGCCCAGCACGCTCGCGCTCGGCGCCGGGCTGTTCGCGGTCAACTACACGCAGTACGTGTTCATCTCCTGGCTGCCGAGCTACCTGACCACCGAGCGGCACCTGGACCTCAAGTCGATGAGCCTGGTCTCGTCGATCCCCTGGATCTGCGGCGCGATCGGCTATTTCGGCGGCGGCCTGGTGGGCGACTTCATCTACCGCCGGATGGACGACCCGATCCTCGCGCGCAAGCTGGTGGCCACCATCCCGCTCGCGCTGTCGGGCGTGGCGGTGCTGCTGATCACCTCGGCCAGCTCGCTGGTCGCGGCCGTGGCGCTGATCGGCGCGGCGCTCCTGTTCCTGACCGGTTCCTGCCAGTCGATCTGGGCGATCCAGCACGAGATCCTGCCGCTGCACCGGCAAGGCGGGGTGGGCGGCTTCATCCACTTCCTGAGCAACCTGTCGGGCATCGTCGGGCCCGCGCTGACCGGCTTCCTGATCCAGTACTTCGGCGGCTACAGCAGCGCCTTCCTGTTCGGAGCCCTGATCGATTTCGTCGGCGCGCTGGCGATGGTGCTCTGCATCCGCAACGTGATGTCGATGCGCGTCGCGCACGCGCATTCGGTGGAGTGAGGGCAAGCGCGACGGCCCACCCGCGCTCGACCGGCTTCGCCGGTTTCAATCGGTCGAGCGTTCGGCGGCCACGCCGAGAAAGGCCTGCACCAGCCGCACGCGTGCCGAGGAGCGGTTCCAGATCAGCCCGACCTGACGCTTCATGAATGCGTGCGGCAGCGACCACTTCGCCAGCGATAGCTCGGTCAGCGGCCGCAGGTTCCAGTCCGGCACCAGCGAGACGCCGAGCTTGCGATCGACCAGCGCGGCGATCGCCGCCAGCCCGTCGAGCTCGCAGCGCTGGTTGGTATGGATGCCGTGCTGGCGCAGGTAGCTGTCGGCGAGCTGGCCGCCCACCACGTTGCGGTCGTAGCGGATAAAGGGCTCGCTGCGCAGCGTGCGATGCGGATCGGTGACGCGCATCGCCGCCGGCGTGAGCAGCACCAGCGCCTCCTCGCGGAAGGTGTGCCAGTCGCAGTTCTTGGGGATGTTGAACAGCGGATGCGCGACCAGGGCCGCGTCGAGGTCGCCGTTGACCACCTTGCGATAGAGGTCGAGCGAGGTGCCCGGCTCCAGGTAGAAATCGATGCCGGGGTGGCGCGCCAGCAGCTCGGCCAGCACGCCGGGGATGAAGGCCGTCATCATGGTGGCCATCCCGCCGAGCCTGAGCTGCCCGGCCAGCGAGGCGCTATCGGCGAGGTCCGACTTCAGGTCGCGGATGTCGTGGAGGATCGCGCGCGAGCGTTCGAGGATCCGCTCGCCGGCCTCGGTGGTGGCCACCGTGCGGCCCGAGCGGCGCACCAATTGCGCGCCCAGCTCCTGCTCCAGCATCTTGACCCGCTGTGCCACCGCAGCCGGCGTCAGGTCGAGGCGCCGAGCGGCCTCGGCGATCGAGCCGAGTTCGACCACATAGACGAAGCTCTGCAGGTAGCGGGAGTCCATCGATAAAAATTCTATGCTTTGAAGAAGCCAGAGGATACTTCCTTTGACTATCGGCCGCCATCACACTAACCCTCATGACATTAACCCTGATAGGCGGGCATTCCGGACCGCCTTCGACGGAGGAGACGAGATGCCGGTGATCGAATCGATCGAGGTGTGCGCGGCGGCCGTGCCGCTGGACCGCGTGACCTCATTTGCCACGCGAACCGTCGCGGTTCGCCACTATGGCCTGGTGAAGCTCCGCTCGACCGATGGCGTCGAGGGGATCGGCTTCTGCTATGTCGGCAGCGCGGCCGGCGGCCTGCTGAGCGCGGCCGTCGAGCAACTGCTCGCGCCGCTGTTGATCGGCAAGGATTCCTATGCGAGCGAGGGGCTCTGGCAGGCGATGTACAACGAGGCGCTGCTGCAGGGGCGCGCCGGCACCGTGATGCGGGCGATCAGCATCCTCGACACGGCGCTGTGGGACCTCAATGCGCGCACCCACGGCCTGCCGCTGCACAAGTACCTCGGCGCCAACCAGCTCGACACCGTGCCGGCCTACGCGAGCGGGGGCTACTACCTGGAGGGCAAGACGCCCGGCCATCTCGGCGAGGAAATGGCCGCCTATGTCGAGGCCGGGTTCCGCGCCGTGAAGATGAAGTGCGGGCGGCTCTCGCCGCGCGAGGAAGAGGCGCGCGTGCGGGCCGCGCGCGAGGCGATCGGCCCCGACGTCGAGCTGATGCTCGACATCAACAACGGCTGGACCGACGTGCCCCAGGCGCTGCAGTACCTGAACCGCCTCGAGCCCTACGACCCGTACTTCGTCGAGGAGCCGTTCTCGCCCGACGACATCGACAACCACGCGCGCCTGGCCGGCGCCACGCGGATCCCGGTGGTGACCGGCGAGATCGGCTACGGACGCTGGTATCACAAGGCCCTGCTGGAGGCGGGCGCGGCCGCGATCCTGCAGACCGACGCGGCTGTGTGCGGCGGCATCAGCGAATGGCGGCGCATCGCGGCCACCGCGGCCAGCCATGGCGTGCAGATGTGCCCGCACTGGTTCCACGACCTGCACGCGCCGCTGGTGGCGGCCACGCCGAACGCGCGCTACGTGGAGTTCTTCCCCGACGACCAGGTGCTGAACTTCCGCCGTCTGGTGGATACCCAGCTCACGCAGCGCGACGGCCGCGTGATCCTGCACCAGACGCCGGGGCTCGGCTTCGGCTTCGACGAGCGCGAGGTCGCGAAGTACGGGCGCTGGACGCGGATTCACTGAACCTTCGCCAAGCACGCTGCGAACCCAATCCTAGCCATCGATCCAGACCATGATTTCCACCTCGGGCAAGACCGTGGCCGGCCCCGTGATCCGGCTGCATCCCGACGACAACGTCGTCATCGCGCGGATCGACATCGGCATCGGCACGCCGCTGCCGATCGGCGATGTGGCCTGCCGCAGCCAGGTGCCGGCTGGCTACAAGATCGCCGCGCGCAGCATTCGCGAGGGCGAGCCGATCCGCAAGTACAACGTGGTGATCGGCTTCGCGGCCGGCGAGATCGCGGCCGGCGCCCTGGTGCACAGCCACAACCTGACGTTCCGCGAATTCGATCGCGACTATGCCTTCGGCGCCGACTACCGCGCCGTCGAGCCGGTGCCCGAGGCCGAGCGCGCCAGCTTCATGGGCATCGTGCGCGAGAACGGCGAGGTCGGCACGCGCAACTACATCGGCGTGCTGGCCACCGTCAATTGCTCGGCCACTGTGGCGCACCGGATCGCCGCGCACTTCACGCCGGAGCGGCTGGCCGACTACCCGAACGTGGATGGCGTGGTGGCCTTCACGCACGGCATCGGCTGCGGCATGGAGATGAGCGGCGAGCCGATGGCCCTGCTCAGGCGCACCATGGCCGGTTATGCGCGTCACGCCAACCTGGCCGCGGCCGTGATCGTCGGGCTCGGTTGCGAGCGCAACCAGCTCGGCGGCCTGCTGGAGCAGGAAGGCCTCCAGCCGAACGCGCGCCTGCATACCTTCGTGATGCAGGAGAACGGCGGCACGCGCGCCACCATCGAATCGGGCATCGCGGCCGTGGCGGCGCTGCTGCCGGAGGCGAACCGTGTCGCGCGCACCGCGGTGCCGGCCAGCGAGCTGCGCGTCGGCCTGCAATGCGGCGGCTCGGACGGTTTTTCCTCGATCACGGCCAACCCGGCGCTGGGCGCCGCGGTCGACCTGCTGACGAGGCACGGCGGCACCGCGATCCTGTCCGAGACGCCCGAGATCTACGGCGTCGAGCACACGCTCACGCGCCGCGCGGTGAGCCGCGAGGTGGGCGAGCAACTGGTGGAGCGGATCCGCTGGTGGAAGGACAGCTATTCGGTGGGCCGCGACGTACAGATCAACGGCAAGGTCAGCCCCGGCAACCAGGTCGGCGGTCTCGCCAATATCTTCGAGAAGTCGATCGGCTCCTCGATGAAGGGCGGCACCGGCCCCTTGATGGCGGTCTATCGCTATGCCGAACCGGTCCGCGCGCGCGGCCTGGTGTTCATGGACACGCCGGGTTTCGATCCGGTCTCGGCCACCGGGCAGATCGCCGGCGGCGCGAACCTGATCGCCTTCACCACCGGGCGCGGCTCGATGTTCGGCGCGAAACCGGTGCCCTCGCTGAAGCTGGCCACCAATACGCCGATGTACCGGCGGTTGCAGGAGGACATGGACCTCAATTGCGGCGGCATCCTCGACGGCACGGCCACCATCGAGAGCTGCGCGCGCGAGATCTTCGACGCGCTGCTGGCGACCGCCTCCGGGCAGCGCACGCGCAGCGAGACCCTGGGCCTGGGCGACCACGAGTTCGTGCCCTGGCAGATCGGCATCATGAGCTGAGAGGAACGGGAACATGAGCAAGGTATTGATCACGGGCGCGGCGGGGCAGATCGGCCGCGTGCTGCGCGAGGGGCTGCGCGGGGCCTATCCGCTGCTGCGGCTGGCCGATATCGCCGAGCAGCAGCCGGCGCGCGAGGGCGAGCAGGTCGTCACGGTCGACATCAACGATCCCGATGCGCTGCTGCGCGCGATGGACGGCATCGACTGCGTGGTGCACCTGGCGGGGATCCCCGACGAGGACAGTTGGGAGCGGATTAGCCGCATGAACATCGAGGGCTGCTACAACGTGTTCGAGGCGGCGCGGCTGGCCGGCGTGAAGCGCCTGATCTTCGCGAGCTCGAACCACGCGGTGGGTTTCCAGCGGCGCGATCGCATGATCGACGACCAGGTCCAGCCGCGGCCCGACAGCCGCTACGGCGTGTCCAAGGTGTTCGGCGAGGCGCTCGGGCGCCTCTATGCCGACAAGCACGGGCTCTCGGTGGCCTGCCTGCGGATCGGCTCGTTCCGCCCCGACGACCGGCCCAGCGCGCCGCGCCATCTCTACACCTGGATCAGCCATCGCGACACGGTGCAACTGGTGCGCCGCGCGATCGACCATCCGGATTATCACTTCGTGGTCGTGTACGGCGTGTCGGACAACGCGCGCAACCGCTGGGACAACGCCAATGCGCGCTGGCTCGGCTACCGGCCCGAGGACGATGCCGAGCGCCACGCGGCCGAAATTCTCGCCGGCTCGGCCGCCGAGGACGAACTCGAGGCGCTGTTCCATGGCGGCTTCGGCTGCCGCGTCGAGTACACGGGCGATCCCGACCGGGTCGATTGAGCCGGCGGCGCGGCAGGCATCCTTGTCATCCACCACATGGCCCGAGGGCCGGGAGAACGCAAGCACATGGATCTGGGTTTGAACACGAAGACCGCGCTCGTGATGGGCGGCGGCGGCGGCCTTGGCCGAGCGATCGCGACGGCGCTGGCCGGGGAAGGCGCCAGGCTGGTGCTGGCCGATCTCGACGAGGCGGCCTTGCAGGCATCCAAGCAGGCGGTCGAGGCGACGGGCGCCGAGGTGCTCGCGCTGCACTGGGACCTGTCCGACCTGGCCTCGATCGAGCGCCACGTGGCGGCGATCGAGGCGCGCTTCGGCGGCGTCGACGTGCTCGTCAACAATACCGGCGGGCCGCCGCCGACGCCGGCCTCGGGCCAGCCGAGCGACGCCTGGCGCAAGTATTTCGAGTCGATGGTGCTGTCGGTGATCGCGATCACCGATCGGGTGCTGCCCGGCATGCGCGAGCGCCGCTGGGGCCGCGTGATCACCAGCGCCTCCTCGGGCGTGATCGCGCCGATCCCGAACCTCGGCATGTCGAATGCGCTGCGCGCCTCGCTGCTGGGCTGGTCGAAGACGCTGGCGCGCGAGGTCGCGCGCGACGGCATCACGGCCAATATCGTGGTGCCGGGGCGCATCGCCACCGACCGGATCCGCTTCCTCGACGAGGCCAAGGCGCGCCGCGAAGGGCGGCCGGTGGAGCAGGTGAGCGCCGAGAGCACCGCCTCGATTCCGCTGGGCCGCTACGGCGAGCCGGCCGAGTACGCCGACGTCGTCACCTTCCTGGCCAGCACGCGCGCGGCCTATGTGACGGGCTCGGTGGTGCGCGTCGACGGCGGCCTGGTCGCCAGCATCTGAGTCCCGATTCCCGATCGAACCCGGGGCCGCGCGTCGCGAGACGGCGCGGCCTCGCTGCAAGGAGCTGCCATGGCAGACGAGCAAGGCATCATCGACACGCTGTCGTCCGTGACGACCGCCACCCTCACCACCCTGCTGCTGAAGAAGGGCCTGCGCAATGTCTGGATCCGCGGCGCGCAGCCCTTGCGCGAGGGCCAGCCGCGCCTGGTCGGCCGTGCCTTCACGCTGCGTTTCGTGCCGGCGCGCGAGGATCTCGCCACGCCGGAATCCTGGTCCTCGCCGCGCTCCACGCGCGCGGCGATCGAGGCCATGCCGGGCGGTTGCATCGCGGTGGTCGACGCGATGGGGATCCGCGACGCCGGCATCTTCGGCGACATCCTCTGCCAGCGCATGCAGCAGCGCGGCGTGGCCGCGCTGATCACCGACGGCGTGGTGCGCGACGTGGCCGGCGTGCTCGACACGCAACTGCCGGTCTGGTGCAGCGGCGTGGCGGCGCCGCCCTCGGTGGCGGGCCTGACCTTCGTGAACTGGCAGGAGCCGATCGGTTGCGGCGGCGTGGCCGTGTTCCCGAACGACCTGATCGTCGTCGATGCCGACGGCGCGGTGGTGATCCCGGCCGCGCTGGTCGACGAGATCACGGCGGCCGCGGTGGAGCAGGAGCGGCTGGAGGGCTGGATCATCGAGCAGGTGCGCAACGGCGCCTCGCTGCCGGGGCTTTATCCGCCCAACGAGGAGAACAAGGCGCGCTACGAGGCGTACAAGCGCGGCCTGTGAGTCCGCGCCGGCCCCCCGCGCCCCTTGCTCGCTTGCGTCAGGCCCCGCTCGCGACGATCTCCACCCAGTTCGCGCCTTGGCCGCCGGGGTGGCGCGAATGCAGGGCCGGCAGGCCCGAGGCGGCATCGATCAGGTAGAGCGATACCTGGGGCGAATGCTCGCCGCAGGCGACCAGACAGCGCCCGCCCGGATCGATCGCGAAGCCGCGCGGCTGCGTTTCGGTCGACACGGCGCCCGCATGCGCGAGCGTGCCGTCGGCCTCCACGCGCAACACGAACAGCCGGCTGGTGGTGCGCTCCGACAGATAGACGAAACGGCCGTCGGGGCGCACCTGCAGGTCGGCCGCCCAGATCGCGCCGGCCAGCGTGGCCGGATCGGGTTGCGGCTCGGTGGCGGGCGGCCGGGCCTGGCCGTCGCGCATCGCCGCGAGTTCGGGCGGGCGCGTCGTGACGTGGTGGCGGCTGAGCCTGCCGGTGCGCGGGTCGCGCCGGAACACGGCTACCGTCGCGCGGAACTCGCTGAGCACATGGAGCCAGGCGCCGTCGGGCGAGAAGCGCATGTGGCGCGGGCCGAAGCCCTTGTCGAAGGCCAGCGTGTCGACGATCTCGAGCGGCGCCTCGCGTTCTGCATCGAGCGAGCAGCAGAGCAGGGCGTCGCTGCCCAGCGAGGTGACGTAGACATGGCGGTCGTCGGGCGAGACCAGCACGGCGTGGGCGTTGCGAATGCCTTCGAGCGTTTGCAGCGGGCTTGCATCGCCTTCGTCGAGGCGGGCGATGGCGTGCACCACCAACTGGTGGCTGCCGTAGGAGGCGCCGAACAGGAAGCGCCCGGCGCGATCGATCGCCAGCGAGACGTGGCCCGCGCCGACGTCGAGCCGATAGTCGGTCGCGAGCTGGCCGGTGCCGGGATCGAGCCGGCATCGCGCGATGGCCGGCGGCGTGCTGCGCAGCGCGGCGAACAGCGTGCTGCGATCGGATGCGATCGCCAGCGGCATGAGTTGCGGGCCGAGCGGGTGGCGCCCGGCGGCCTGCATCGAGGGCGCGTCGGGGTCGAGGCGGTAGACGCTCAGGTCGGCGCTGATGGAATTCGAAACGATGACGGTCAGGGTCTTCGACATGGAAAGGGCGCAGGGATGGACGAACGGCGGCGCCTCCTCGTGGGTCGATGCAGCAGGGCAGGCGCAGCGGGATGCGCCAGTATCGCGTGGGCGGTGTTCGCCTCCAAGCCGTCGCCGTTTGCTTGAGTCGATAGCGATTCTTGCGTTCCGTGCCGCTCGCCCTGTTTCTGGTGCAGAATCCGGCCTGTCCAATCTGATCCGGGCCGTTCGCGCGGTCGATCTATTCCGGAAATAGATGGATGCAATCTCCACAATCAATTTCCCGCCGGCGACGAAGGCCTCTACACTCGCCGTTTTCGCAAGTGCCTTCAACGGTTCAGGAGAGACATCCATGACGCAGTATCTGGCTGATTCGAATCGCTACAACGACGCCATGCCCTACCGCCGGGTCGGCCGCAGCGGGATGGTGCTGCCGGCGATCTCGCTCGGTCTCTGGCAGAACTTCGGCGGCGTGGACGTGTTCGAGACGGGCCGCGCGATCCTGCGCCGCGCCTTCGATCGCGGCGTCACGCACTTCGATCTGGCCAACAACTACGGCCCGCCCGCCGGCTCCGCCGAGGAAAACTTCGCGCGCTGGCTCGCTGCCGACTTCAAGCCGTATCGCGACGAACTGGTGATCTCGACCAAGGCCGGCTGGGCGATGTGGCCCGGCCCCTACGGCGGCCCGACCGGCACGCGCAAGCACCTGATCGCGAGCTGCGAGCAGAGCCTGCGCCGCATGAAGCTCGACTACGTCGACGTGTTCTATTCGCACCGCGTCGACCCGGATACGCCGCTGGACGAAACCATGGGCGCGCTGGTGCAACTGCACAAGCAGGGCAAGGCGCTCTATGTCGGGATCTCCTCGTATTCGCCGGAACTGACGCGCCAGGCCGCCCAGATCCTCGAATCGGAAGGCGTGCCGCTGTTCATCCACCAGCCGAACTATTCGATGCTGAACCGCGGCATCGAGCACGGCCTGCTGCAGACGCTCGACGAGCTCGGCGTGGGCTGCATCGGTTTCTCGCCGCTCGCGCAGGGGCTGCTCAGCTCGAAGTACCTGAAGGAGGTGCCGGCCGACGCGCGTGTCGCGCGCAGCGGCTCGATGAACGCGGGCATGCTGAGCGAGCAGAACCTGGAGCGGATCCGCGCGCTGAACGCGATCGCCGAGCGCCGTGGCCAGACGCTCGCGCAGATGGCGATTGCCTGGACGCTGCGCGATGCGCGCGTGTCCTCGACGCTGATCGGCGCGCGCACGGTGGCCCAGCTCGACGATTCGCTCGATGCGGTCAAGCAGCTCTCGTTCACGGCCGAGGAACTGGCCGAGATCGACCGTCATGCGCAGGACGGCAACGTCGATATCTGGAAGGTGTCCTCGGGCATCGGCGCGAACTGATGCGCCTCGGCGGGGCGCGAGCGCGTCCCGCCGGTCATCCCCGCCGCCGCGCCGCAAGGGCGCGGCACCTGGCGCAATGCGATGCAGGCTGCCGCGGGCAGGCGTCACAGCCCGACGGCGACCCGTCATCAAAAGAAATCTTCATTTTCACGCCCCCCATTCTTCAGGCGACGAGCCCGGCGCTTCGTTAGGCTGGTGCCCGATCGGTCCGGCAGGCGCGCCGATCGTCCCGAGTCGATCTCCGCTCACGGAGGTGACGAATTTCCCTATCGGCCGATATCGATGCGGCCGAGGGGCGGTCGTGCGCCGGGCCGCCTCGCATATCGAGGATTCCCAATGAAGAAATTCCTGATCGGCGCGTCCATGGTGCCGCTGCTGGCCGCCGCGGCCAATTTTGTCCACGCTTCGGATGCGCAATTGTCTCGATTGTCGGCACCGGCCGCCCAGCGCGACCGGGTGCAGGCGCAACTGGTGGATGCCTGGCTGCGTGGCGTCAGCGCGGCCGACGAGAAGCAGACCTATCCCTCGCCCCCGGAATACCGCAGGTTCATCTCGATGCGCCGCTGCCACTACGCACGCCTGCATCCCGACCGTCGCTACACGGGCGTGGTCGCGGCGGATTGTGGCAAGGCGATTTCCTGACGCCCAGGGTGCTGCGGGGCGGCGCCCCGGCCGTTCATTTGCGCGTGATGCGGTAGACGGCGGCCGGCGGCAGGTTGCGGATCACGCGGCCCACGCAACTGGCCTTCAGGCCCAGCGCGTCGAGCGTGCGGCGCGGGATCGGGCAGCGATACCCGTAGGTGAACTGATGGAAGGCGCCATCCTCGCGCAGATAGTGGAACGCGCCTTCAAGAATCGCCGCCACCTTCGGCCTGGGCATCGACAGCAGCGGCAGGCCGCTGACCACCGCGCCGACCGATTGCGGCAGTGCCACGCCGAGCGGTGCCAGCGCGGCCGCGTCGCCGATCACGATCTTCGCATCGGGGAAGCGCTCGGCCAGCAGGCTGCCGAAGCGCTCGCTGTTGTCCACCAGGATCAGGTCGCGCTGGGCCAGGCCGCGCTGCAGCAGCGCCCGCGTGAACACGCCGGTGCCGGCGCCCAGTTCCAGCACGGGGCCGTCGATGCCGGTGATGTCGCGCGTGATCAGGCGGCTCAGCGGCTCGCCGGAGGGCGCGATCGCGGCCACGTTCATCGGGTTCTCGAACCACGACCTCAGGAAGAACAACAGGTCGGACGATGCGCTTCGGGTTCGCATGTGACGGGCACCTCATGGGAGTGACGCGCGCCGGCCGTGCCGCGAGGCATGGCCGGCGCCGGAACGGAAGAGGGAACGCGACAGCCGGCGCGCACGCGGCGTGCCGGCCATGGAAAGCAAGGCGATGCGTAGTGTTGCATCGTTTTGGGCGTCGATGCGAGCTTCGTCATGGATGGTTGCAATTTTCCCGGCGAATGGTGCCGGACCTGTCGCCGCCGTCAGCCAATGGACATGAAAGCTTCATCGGCGGCTTTGGAAGGCGCCAGGGTGCAATTCGCGTGCCCGGCCGATAGGCCCATGCTATGACCGGCAAAGCTAATTGGTAGTGGTCGAACGCGCCGAATCCACGTGTAATGGGCCGGTTCAATACAAGCCAGCCTGGGCTGGGAAGGAGCATGCATTGAAGATTCTGGTGCCGGTAAAGAGAGTGGTCGACTACAACGTGAAGGTTCGCGTGAAGTCGGACGGAACGGGCGTCGATATCGCGAACGTGAAGATGTCGAT
>NZ_VIUM01000022.1:0-132868 GCF_007828315.1 Burkholderia sp. SJZ089
CACGCCGGCTGTGTGCCAGTCGCGAAGTCGGCGCCAACAGGTTGCCCCCGAGCCGAAGCCGAGCTGGGTTGGCAGATGGTTCCATCGAATGCCGGGCCCGATTCGGAACCGGAAACCGTCCTGGATTCTTCGTTCGCCGCGGTTTCGGCGGCGGGAGCAAAGGTCTGCTGGTAGATCCGGCCTACGCCCTTGATCGTGCCCACGTAGAACGTGTCCTGCGAGCCCAGATAGCCGGGATGGGCGGTTTCGATTTCGCCATGGACTAGATCGTCGTCCTGCTTTCTTTCCAGCGCGGCCACCTGATCGTCGCTCAGCACGATGCCTTTTTCAGCGACCTGCTTCTCCAGCGCCACGAGCCTCAGCTTGAAGGATGACAACTCGTGACGCAGCCCGATCGAGCGAACGCCGGATGGAGATACGAAAATACCGCGTCGGCGTAATTCGTTGCTGACCCGAACCTGTCCGTGGGCCGGCTGCTCGATGGCATAGGCCAGCACGGCGATTTCCGTCGCTTCATCGACGCGATTCTTGGGATTCGGCTTGCGCCGATTGCTGTCGAACAGGGCATCGACGCCGCCCTCAGCCACGGCGTTCTGATAACGATAGAACGCATCGCGCGACAGCCCCATCACCTTGCAGGCTTTCGACACGTTGCCCAGCTCGACGGCCAGATTCAGCAGACCGATCTTGTGGCGGATGACGTTTTGGTTGAGACTACTCACGGGGTTACTCCTTGGCGCTTGCGCGCTGTTTTGATGAAGATTCGCACCTCTATCAAAACGGGTAACCCCACCTCTTTGCAAGGCCTTGCTGTCAGATCAAGTCTGAACTTCTACAACTATGCCAAATTGGTTGTGTGAGCAACCTGTACGAGATGCGCCGCCACGTCGACCTCTTGGCGTCACCTCACGCACCTGATTTACGCGAAAATGCCCATTCCTTCTGAAGAATGGCGTATTGCATTGTGTTTTCATACACGGGCATGCCGAAGCTGTCGTTCCTGAACGATACGAACTCTTTGAAAAGACCTTCCCGCCGCATGCCGAGCCTTTTGCACAATCGCTGTGATGGCAGGTTGGTGTCCTCCACATAGGCATATAACCGACGTGCGGCACGCTCCGTAAAAAGATACTTAACGAGGGCTTCGGCTGCTTCTTGCGCGTACCCCATGCGCCCGAAATGCGGATTGAAGTTCCAGCCAATAGAGAATGTGTCTTCTTCCTGAACGGTAAAAAGATCCCCGATAAGCCTATCGGATTCCTTCAGGCACACCGCGATGTGCTCGTCATTCGCGCTGCGCTTTCTGGCTTCATCCTCAGCAGCCTTCATGTCTTTCAGGGCTAGTGAGTCAAAGCAACTGACGATTGGTTCATGTAGATACTCGAACAGTTGAGCCGCATCTTCTTGGCGAAAGCGCCGCAGCACAAGTCGATGGGTTTCAGTCGTTTTCAAGGCTTTACTCCTGGTAGATGACTCTTTCAAGTCGACCGCTCCTCTGCCTCGCTCCGAGAGAAGATGTCGACTCGGCAGTACATGCGACCGCCGACATGCGTGCACCGTTCCAACGCATCCTGCCGCCAGCAAAACGGCGGTACGGTGTGAAGTTACAGAACGCCGGCCGGTCAGGACGTCCCGCCGCCAAGCGCGCGGTACAGCGTCATCTGGTTGTTGAGTCGGTTCAGGCGCGTCAGTTCGTCGGCGCTTTGTGCGCTCCTCAGCACCTGCTGCTGATCGAGCCACGGCTGTACGGCGGTCGCGCCGGCCGCGAAGCGCGCGGCGGCCAGCCGTTCGGCACGCTGCGCCTGGGCGAGCGACAGCGCGCGCTGTTCGGCCTCGCGTTCGAGCTGCACGCGCGCCGACAGCGCATTCTCGACTTCCGCGAGCGCCGTGTAGAGCCGCTGGCGGAACCCGACGACCGCTTCTTCGTACTGCGACTTCGACACTTTGATCTGCAACCGCATCGTGTTCCACTGGATGAACGGCAGCGCGAGGCCAAGCCCGAGCGTGCCGACCGGGTTCGTCAGCACGCGCACGAGGCTCGTGCTCGTCGTGCCGGCGCTGCCGGTCAGCGTGAAGGTCGGGTAGAAACTCGTGCGCGTTGCGTCGACATGCGCGAGCGATTCGCGCAGCCGGAATTCCGCCGCCCGCAGATCGGGGCGCTGGCCGAGCAGGCTCGCCGGCAGGTCGGCCGCGACGTCGGCCGGTGCGGCGTCGGGCAGTGCCGCGGGCTCGGCCGCGAGCTGCTGCGGCGGCCGGTCGAACAGGATCGCGAGCGCGTGGCGGCTCTCGGCGCGCTGCTGGATCAGTTGCGTCTGCGCCGCGCGTTGCGCGGCGAGGCTCTGTTCGGCCTGCGCGAGATCGAGCCCCGACACGGCGCCGGCCGTGTGCCGCGACCGGACGAGCGCGAGCGTGCGCACCGCATACGCGATGTTCGCGTCGCCGAGCGCGATCTGCCGGTTCAGATAGCCGATCTGCCAGTACAGCGCCGCGGTCGTGCCGATCAGCGACAGCCGTGCGGCTTCGAGATCGGCGGCCGTCGCGTCGGCTTCCCAGTGCGCGGCATCGCGCAGCGCGGCCAGCCGGCCCCACAGGTCGATTTCGTAGCTGAGCGAACCGTTGAGGCCGCTCGATCGGCTCGTCCGGTGCGTATCGAGCGTGCGCGACACGGCGCCGTTCGCGCCGAGCGTCACGTTCGGCGTGAGGTTCGTATCGACGAACCCGGCCTGCAACTGCGCGCGATACACGCGGATCGCGGCGATCGCGAGGTCGTTGTTGGCGCGCAGCGCGTCGTCGATCAGCGCGTCGAGTTGCGGATCGCCGAAGCTTCGCCACCAGTCGCGCGTGGCGGCAGGCGCGTCGGCCGTGACCGGCGCGGCCCAGTTCGCGGGCATCGCAACGGCCGGCAGCGGATCGTGGCGCGCACCCGCGCAGCCGGCGAGCAGCGTGGCCGCGCAGGCGAATGCGCCGAGGCGGCGAAGCGGGAAGGAATATGTGATGGCCATGTTTCGTCAGTCGCGCGCGAGCGCATCGATCGGATCGAGCCGCGATGCGTTGCGTGCGGGCATGAACCCGAAAATCACACCGGTGAGCGTCGAGCACACGAACGCGGTCTCGATCGCGCCGGCCGAGAACACCATCGTCCACTGCGCGACGAACATCGAGAACAGCACACCGAGTCCGAACGACAGCGCGATGCCGATCGTGCCGCCGAGCAGGCACACGAGCACGGCCTCGACGAGGAACTGCTGCAGGATGTCTGACTGGCGCGCGCCGACCGCCATCCGGATGCCGATCTCGCGCGTGCGTTCGGTCACCGACACCAGCATGATGTTCATCACGCCGATCCCGCCGACGACGAGCGAGATCACCGCAATCAGCGACAGCAGCAGCGTCAGTGACTGGCCGGTCTTCTCGACGGTCTTGACCACGCTGTCCATGTTGTACGTGAAGAAGTCCTTGCGGCCGTGGCGCTGCATCATCAGTTTCTCGAGGCATTTCTCGGCAGCGGCGCTCGGCTGCCCGTCGCGAACGCGCACGATGATGCTGTCGAAATAGCGCTGGCCGAACAGGCGCCCGCTGGCGGTCGTGTACGGCACCCACACGTTCAGGCTTTTCACGCTGCCGAATGCGCTTTTCTTGTCGGCGGTCACGCCGATCACGACGCACGGCACGTTGTCGACCAGGATCACTTCGCCGACCGGATCGCGCGTCGCGCCAAACAGCTTGCGGCGCGTGTTCTGGTCGATCACGGCTACCTGCGTCTGCCGGCGCACCGCGTCGTCGTCGAACGCGACGCCGAGCGCGAAGCGCATTCCGCGCGCCTGGAAATAGCTTTCGCCGACGCCGCTCACGAGCGCGGTCACATTGACGTTGCGGAAGCGCAGCAGCAGCGTGCGCGACGTTTCCGGCGTCGCGCTGTCGACGTACGGCTGCTCCGCGAGCGCGGCGACGTCGGCGGGCACGAGCGTCTGGATCGTATCCGCGTGGCTGTCGCCCCAGTCGGCACCCGGATAGAGGCTGATCGTATTGGTGCCGATGCTGCCGATCTCCTCGAGCATGTGGCGCTTCGCGCCTTCGCCGACCGCGACGATCGACACGACCGACGTGATGCCGATGATGATGCCGAGCATTGTCAGCAGCGTGCGCAGCCGGTGCGACACGAGCGCGGTCCACGCCATCCGGCATGCCTCGGCGAAGCGGCCGGTGCCGGCGGCGAAGCGCGGGGCCCGCGGACCGGGACCGGTGTCGGCGGGCGGCGGTGCATCGTGCGGCACGGGCGAGGAAGGCGTTTCAGCTACTTTGGCTTCGCCGATCCCGACTTCCGCGAGCGCCTCCGCGTAGTGGCCGTTCGGCCGGTCGGCGACGATCTCGCCGTCGCTGATCTCGATGATGCGCCGCGCATGGCGCGCCACGGCCTTGTCGTGCGTGACGATCACGATCGTATGACCGAGCGCGTTCAGCTCGTGCAGGATGCGGATCACGTCCTGGCCGCTTTTCGTGTCGAGCGCGCCGGTCGGTTCGTCGGCAAGGATCACTTGGCCGCCGTTCATCAGCGCGCGCGCAATGCTCACGCGCTGCTGCTGGCCGCCGGACAGTTGCCCGGGCCGGTGATGCGTTCGATCCACGAGCCCGAGGCGTGCGAGCAACGCGCGGGCGCGTGCATGCCGCTCGGCGCGCGGGGTGCCCGCGTAGATCGCTGGCATTTCGAGGTTCGCGATCGCGTCGACATGCGGCAGCAGGTGATAGCGCTGGAACACGAAGCCGAAGTGCTCGCGGCGCAACTGCGCGAGCTCGTCGCTGTCGAGCATGTGTGTGTCGCGGCCGCCGACCGTGTAGGTACCTTCGCTCGGATGATCGAGGCAGCCGAGGATGTTCATCAGCGTCGATTTGCCGGACCCCGACGCACCGACGATCGCGACGATCTCGCCCGCGTCGATCGACAGGTTGACGTTGTTCAGGACGACGACGTCCTTGTCGCCGGCCGGAAAGCGTCGCGTGACGGCGGCGAGTTTCAGCAGGGGCTGGCACATCGTTACACCAAGTCCGACAGCGGCGCGCGCTCGTCCGCCGACGCTTCGCCGATCACGACGTGCTCGCCGTCCTTCAGGCCGGCCAGCACTTCGACGCGCACGTTGTTGTTGATGCCGACGCGGACATGGCGCGTTTCCGTGCTGCCGTCCGCGCGCAGTACGCGCACTGCCACGGTGCCGTCCTTGCGCTTCTCGCCGAGCGCGGCGGACGGGATGATCAGCGCGTTGCGCGCGTTGCCGAGCACGATGTTGACCTGCGCGGTCATCGCGATGCGCAGCCGGTGCTCGGGATTCGGCACGTCGAACAGCGCGTTGTAGAACACCGCGCTGTTCGGCTTCGCGCCGCCACCCGCGCCGCCGCCGAGCGGGCTTTGCGCTTCGGCGTAGTTCTGCGGCGCCGGTTCGATCGCGCGCAGCTTGCCGTAGTGACGCTTGTCCGGTTCGCCGAGGATCGTGAAATAGGCGCTCTGGCCGGCGCTCACGCGGATCACGTCGGCTTCCGACACCTGCGCCTTCACGGTCATCGTGTCGAGATTCGCGAGCTTCAATATGACCGGCACCTGCTGCTGCGCGATCACGGTCTGCCCTTCCTGCGTGACGATCGCGACGACTTCGCCGTCGATCGGCGCGACGATGCGCGTGTAGCCTAGGTTGGCCTGCGCGGTTTCAATCTGGATGCGGGCCGAACGGATCTGCGCGGTGAGCGACGCGAGCGTCGCTCGCTGCACGTCGAGCGCCGCACGCGCGGCTTCGAACGATTCGCGCGACGTCGCATCGTCGGGCAGCATCGCCTGCTGGCGACGGAACGCGAGTTCGGCCTGGGTCAACTGCGCGGCGGTCGATTGCTGCTGCGCGCGCAGGCTTTCTTCGCTCGCGCGCGCCTGGCGCAGCGCGTTTTCCGAGATCACAGGGTCGATCTCGGCGAGCCACTGGCCTTTCGTGACCTTGTCGCCTAGCTTGACCTTGAGCGTCTTCAACTGCCCCGACACCTGCGCGCCGACGTCAACCTGCTTGAATGCCTGCAGCGCGCCGGTCGCGAGCACCGCGTTCTCGAGATCGCCGCGCGTGACGAGCGCGGACAGGTACTGCGGATGCTTGTCGGGCGCGCAGGCCTTCAGCGTGACGCCGACTGCGATCGCGACGACGGCAAGGGTAGCCAGTACGATGCGCCGGCGACGATGGGGCTTCTGGGTCATGAGAATGCAGCGAGGATGAAGCGGGCGCCGGCGATGCGTGCGGCCGAACGGAACGATCCGGTTGGCGTCGCATGTCGGGTGTGTTGCCCGCGACGGCATCCGCGTACGCATCGCGCGGGCGTGCCGGGCCGAATCAGGCACCCATGGTAAGCGAGGAATTCGCGCCGATTCGTGTGGAAATTGTGCTGAATTGTGCAGCGAGATACAGCGGCATCTCAATGCCCGGGAGACGCACGCCGGCAGCGACCGAGTCTCGATTGACCCGAGTCCCGGCTGGTGGCCGGCGGCACTTTCGGTCAAGACCTTCAGCCATCGGTTTCGAGTATGCGCGCCGAGCACGAGCTCCTGGCCGGCGACCGGCACTTCGCCGGCCAGGAGCTCGCTGCTTGCGGCGCCAACCGCCAGCGCTCGATAACGGCGATCGGATGCACAACGGTCAGGATCTCTAGCTGCCGTGAAGTGCCTGGAGCGCAGCGACGTCTGATCGTTCTCGCCACTGCCGCAGCCTGCCTCAACCTTCGCGGTTGTTATTTGTGAACTGCAAATGGATCATCTCCCCTGCGAGACAGTCTGAGAGATTTTTCCCCATAAATCACATGCAATTCATTTCCCACGCCTTTAAACATGCCAACAGGATTAATGAAAACACCGTCGACTTTGTTGTCGATGTAGTATTCCTTGATGGACTCTTCTTTTTCTAGAGTCCATACGTAAACCTTTTTTATGATTCCATTTTTGTCGCGCAATTCCGACCCGCGCCTGATCGATTCGGAGACTGCCTTGAGGCCTGCCACGAAGATGCCGTTGCCGTACCAGACATTTTTGCAGTTTATTTCCTTGAAGAAGGATTCAACTTTTTCCGGCTCGCTACTCTCATCGATGGCGATGCCTTCGTTACCGTCTAGATTTTTTGATATCTCACTAAATGCAGATCTATTTTTATACTCAGATATTGAAAAAACAAAATTTATTGGCCATCCATGGCTTGTGAGTTTTTTCCTGATGATTTCACGGGTTTTTACTAGGATTTTGCTACTTTTTTCACCCCCAATGTCGGAGACAAATTTGCAATCAAAAATTATCAAATCAAATTCATTTGGATATGAATTCATGACTTCTTTTGTGTCATCCAGCCAAGCCTCAAGGCTAAATCCGGATGCGTGGTCGTGACTTACATACATAGTCTCGCCTTCGCTGTCATATTTCAAGTCGCATTCAATTGCATTGCATCCGGAGTGAATTGAAAGGGCTACGTCGTACTTATCATTACATTTATGCGCGATCGCGTAAACTGGACGAGCATTGCTTTCCGGAAATGGATAGCCTTGCAGCGAGACAGAAGCGTCGGAGGTTTTCGGGGGGATGATGCGCATTTCCGGACTTCCATTTTCTTTTTCGATGCGGCAAACCACATGTCCGCCATCCTCATAGTCCTCGGAGTATAGGTCGCAATAAAAATTTACCTTGCACATCCAGATTTTATCATCCACCTCAAACTTGACGATCCAATAATCATGACCAATACTTTTGCCGTGAATTCGGAATCTGGCATCAAATGCACCCAATTCCTCACCTTCTTTTATTTCCGGAAAAGTCGCCCGATCAAAAATCTCGCCAGCATAAGTGTGTGATAGCGAAACATTTCCAATCGACGATCCCCACCTATTTTCGATTATTACATTGAGAGAAACCTCTTTCTGCGGCTTTGTCGCATTGATGAGATGATTGGGTAAAAGGGCTGCGTCTTTGATGGTTTTCTCAACGTCATGCCACGCCTTTTTAAGCGAATCAATGATGGACATTATTTTCTCCGAAAAAATTGGCAGCAGACAATGTTGCCGCGCAAGAAATACTAGTTCATTGCGACTTCTTTTCGGCGATTTAAATTAATTTAATTGTTTTACAAAACAATGTTGTGGATTTTTCGAGTTAATGTGACGCGATGCTGGAGCCTGCTATGCACTTTCAAAAATACCGGGCGGCGCGCGAGAGCATCAGGGAGACAAAGACGACGAAGTGCAAGCCGGCCAGCGTTTCAGGCAGACGCTCGTAATCACGCGCCGGCCTGCGAAAGCGATTGAGCCAGCCGAAGCTGCGCTCGACCACCCAGTGTCGTGGCAAAAGCACGAAGCCTTTCCTTGCCTCGGGTAGTTTGACGACCTGCAGCTCGATGCCTTCGGCGCTCGCGGCTGCCGCCGCATCCTTGCCGGTGTAGCGCTTGGTCCGCGGAAGCGAGTTTCACCGCTTTGCCCGTCGCTTGCTGGACTTGTTGCGCCAGTTCCTGAACCTGGGCGCGCTCCTGCTCGTCGGCTGGCGTGATGTAGAGGCCAACAGATATCCCAATGTATCGACAGCGATATGCGTTTTGCTGCCACGCTTGCGTTTGTAGCCATCGTATCCTGCACACGGATCGCTCTCACATGTGGACTGAAGCGCGCTTCCGTCGAGAATGACAGCGCTGGGCTGGCCCTGACGCGCTTGCGCAACGCGAATGATCGAGCGCAGATCGTCGGTCATCGATAACGCTTCGGTACGGTCATCGTTTTTCCATTCACTTTCGACCCTGGTGGGCCAGAAAAGTGCATAACACGCTACAAGGGCTTCCCCGTTGAGCACAAGCTCAATCGAGGTTCGCTGTTGATACATGCTGCAATGCCGCGCCGGTGCGGGTGAGAAGGTGAAGGACTGCGGTTCTACAACCGGTCGTGTTGGGCCAATGGCCCGGACCGTGATGAAAGATGCGTGCAGGGACCTCATCCTCTAGCCGGGAATGGATATCCCCGCCGTGTTAGCCAGGTACGCCCGCGCGGGTCCAACCCGCTTCACATCACCGCTGGCAGTGCAAAGTGATCGTCTCCAGGTGCTCATGATGTCCGTGCTCGCGTCCAGGCATTGGTAGATCGACAGGCTCGAATCGAACTCAGTCTGCCGCAGGTTCAAGCTTAAAGTTCTCGCCATATTTCAACGAGGCCCGGGCCAATCTCGCGTTCTTTACGGCAATCGCGACGGCGGCTCGCCAGTAGCCGCGGCGCTCGACCAGGGCTCTGACCCACCGGCTGATGCGATCCTGTTTATCGCCGAGACCGGCAAATAACGGCGCGGGCGCCGTTGACCGGCAGGCCACGCAGATAGGCCTCGCCTGCCTTCGTGATACTGCCCAGCCGCACCTTGCCGCCCCTGCTGTATTGACCGGGCGTGAGTCCGATCCAGGCTGCTACCTGTCGGCCGTTTCTGAAATCGTGCCCGGCGCCGATACTGGCGAGTAACGCACTGGCCGCGGTTGCGCCAATGCCGCGCAACCGCATCAGCCTCTTGCTGCGCGCAACCTCACGCGCGATCTCGGTGATCGCATGGTCGTGGTCGAGCAGGCGTTCACCGATATGGCCGGCATGCTTGAGCAGATCGCTGATGCTACGCTTCGCCCAGCCTGGCAATGTGTCCAGATGTTCCTGATGTACCTGCGCAACTTCTCCGGACTCTGTGGCAGCACTACACCGAATTCCGAGAGCAGGCCTCGCAACCGGTCGTAGGTCGCGGTCCGCTCTTCAACGAAGCCTTGTCGTGTTCGATGCAGGCAAAGCGTCACCTGCCGAGGTTCGTCCTTCAGCGGCACGAAACACATGCTCGGACGCGCCACCGCTTCGCAGATCGCAGCAGCATCCACTGCGTCGTTCTTGCCGCGCTTGCCCGACATGCGACAAGGCGCGAACAGATTGGGCGCCATGAGCTTGACCGTATGGCGGTGCTGCTGGAGCAGGCGTGCCCAGTGATGCGCACCGGAGCGGGCCGCCATGCCGATGGGGCACGCTGGCAGCTGCGCAATCAACGTCGCCAGTTGATCGCGCGGAACACGAGGCTTGATCAGCCTCGCTTTACCGGTCTCGTCCACACCGTGAACGGCGAACGCATTCTTGGCAAGATCGATTTCGATAGTGACAATAGGCATGAACTTCCCTCTCGCTGGTGTCGATGAACGTTCGCAACTTCATCTTGGCACACTGATGCCGACTCGCGGCTTCCGCCGCAGCCTCGGGACGGGGAAGTCCCTTTCCTTCTCTAGACGTTCGCGACGCGGAAATCGGCCGCCACGCAGCCCGTCAGCACGCGATCGACGTTGGGCAGGTCGTTGCCGTCGAGCTTCTCGACGATCGCCGCCTCGCTCATGCCGTAGCCGTGCCAGCGCGCCGAGAGCCGCTCGACCAGCACCGCGCGCGGCACCTGCAGCATCACGGTGAGATCGAAGAAGGCGCGCAGCGGCGCCCAGGCCGGATCGTCGAGCAGCAGGTAGTTGCCCTCCACCACCACGATGCGCGCGCCGGCCGGGATGATCGCCGCGCCGGCGCGGGCGATCTCGATCGAGCGGTCGAACACCGGCACCGCGATCTCGCGGCCGTCGTCGGCCTTCAGGCGCGCCAGCATGGCGCCCAGCCCGTCGATGTCGAAGGTATGCGGCGCGCCCTTGCGCGGGCGGTCGCCGCGCGCCTCCAGCACGCGATCGTCGTAGTGGAAGCCGTCCATCGCCAGCAGCGCGGCGCGACCCGGCGCCGGCGCGTCCAGCGCCTCGCGCAGGCGCTCGGCGAAGCTGCTCTTGCCCGCGCCGGGCGGCCCGGCCACCGCCACGATGCGGCGCGCGGCCGGATCGGCATCGGCCAGCGCCGCCACCAGCGCCGCGAAATCGACGTCGCGCGTCACGCTCATGGCAGGCGGCTCCGCTCGGCCTGCTTGAGCGCTTCCTGGGCCGACTTGAGTTGGGCGCGCGTGTACATCAGCGCGTGCGAGGCGAGGTCGCGCCCGTCTTCCCAGAGGTTGCGCCAGATCGCGAGGATCCCCTCCAGCGGCTGTCCGACCACGCGCGAGGAAAAGCTCTCGAAGGTGATCGGCCCGGTGTAGCCCGAGAACACCAGCGCGCGGAACACTTCCGCGAAGTCGATGCTGCCCGAGCCCAGGTAACCGCGATGCGAATCGCCGGTATGGAAATAGCCCAGATGCGCGCCGGTTTCGCGTATCGCCGTCATCACGTCGGATTCCTCGATGTTCATGTGGTAGGTATCCAGATGCACCAACACGTTCGGCCGGCCGATCCGCTCGCAGAGCTCGACGCCCTGCGAGGCCGTGTTCAGCACGTTCGACTCGTAGCGGTTGACCACCTCGAGGCCGAGCATGATGCCGCCCGCCTCGGCCGTCTGCGCCACCTGCGCGAGGATCTCGACCGACATCGCGACGCCGGCCGGGGTGGTCGGCACGAAGTTCTTCTGGAATGCGGAGTAGAGGATACCGCAGACATGCTTCGCGCCGCACTCGTGCGCCACGCGGATCGCGGCCTCGAGCTTGCGCTTGCCGCGCGCGGCCTTCTCCGGGTCGCCGCTGGAGATGTCGGAATCGGCATCGAGCCCCAGCGAGAAGCTGCAGCCGATGCCGGCGCGCTCCAGCTCGCGGCGCGTGAAGGCGGTATCGATCGAGGCCGGATCGAGCGCCGGGATCTCGATGAAGTCGAAACCCACCTCGGCCGTGTTCGCGATCGCGCGCGCGGCTTCCTCGTGGCTCCAGCCGGCCTCCCAGACCAGTGCATGTACGCCCAGCTTGTTCATTCGCTCTCCTTGTGTCGACGGGATGCGGGCGCGGCCACCGGAGATCGGGGCCCGCGCTCGCGGATGAGGGATGGCAGCCCGCCTTGCGCCCAGGCCCAGCGGGCCAGCATCACGGCGAGCAGGAAGGCGCCCCACAGGGCGGTGGCCAGGTGCTGGTTGGCGCCCAGCAGGTTCAGGCCCGAGGCGATCACCTGCAGGATCACCAGCGCGATCACCACCGGCACCACCCGGCCGAAGCCGCCGAACGGATCGACCCGGCCGAGGAAGCAGGCCAGCACCGAGATCAGCAGGAAGGCTTCGCCGTGGCCGACGCGCACCGAGTTGAAGCTGCAAAGCATCACCACCCCGGCCACCCCGCACATCAGGCCCGAGAGCAGGTAGATGCGGGTGATCGCGCGCGCCGTGGCGATGCCCGAGTAGCGTGTGGCCTCCAGGTTCGAGCCGACCATGCGGGTGGTGAAACCGAGCCGCAAGCGCGTCATCACCACGTGCCAGGCCAGCGCGCAGGCGATGAAGATCCACAGCGGCACCGGCACGCCGAGCCACAGCCCGTTGCCGAGGTAGCGCACCGAATGCGGGAAGCCGGAAATGTCGCCGCCGCGCGTGAGGAATTCGCCCAGGCCGCGCAGGAAGATCATCGCCGACAGCGACACCAGGATCGGGCTCGCGCCGGTGTAGGCGATGATCGCGCCGATCATCGCGCCGGCCGCGGCGCCCGTGGCCAGCGCCGCGAGGATGCCGAGCAGCACCACGCCGAGGCTGGCGTCGGCGCCGCCGTGCGACTGGATCACCCAGGCCATCGCCAGGCCCGCCATGTTGGCGGTGAAGGTGGCGGCCAGGTTGAAGCCGCCCGAGATCAGCGGCATCAGCATGGCCAGCGCGAACAGGCCCAGCTCGGGCAACTGGTACGCGATCGACTGGAAGGTGCCGGCCGTCAGGAAACGGTCCGAGGCGAGGCTCATGCCGATCACCACCACCGCCAGGAAGCCCAGCAGGCCGGCCACGTCGGCCGGCACGCGGAACACGGACGAAGTACGGGATTGCGACGTGTTCATGAGCCCACCTTGGCGCGAGAAGCCGCGACACGCGTGCCGACCAGGCGCGCGGCGCCCTCGCTGGACAGCGTGATCGCGATCAGGATCACCGCGCCGACGATCATCTTGTACGCATACGAGGAAATGCCGAGCAGGTTCAGGCCGTTGGCCGTGACCGACACCAGCAGGATGCCGAGGATCGCGCCGAGCACCGTGCCGCGCCCGCCGCCCAGGCGCGCGCCGCCCAGCACCACGGCCGCCAGCACCTCCAGCTCGCGCCCGTAGAGCGCGTTGGGCACCACCTCCTGCACGTAGTGCGCCTGCATCAGGCCGGCCACGCCGCTCATCATGCCGAGCCAGCCGTAGGCGAGGTAGTGCATGCGGCCGATGCGGATGCCCACGCGCCGCGCCGCCTCCGGGTTGTCGCCGGTGGCATAGAGCTGGCGGCCCGCCGTGGTCCGGCGCAGCAGGAACCAGGTGGCCGCCACGCAGGCCGCCATCACCGCCACCGGCAGCGACAGCGTGGCCACCCCGCTGGACGTGCTCAGTTGCAGCAGCGAGACGCGGTTCATCCACCAGTCGGGCAGGTCGTAGATCGACACGCCGCCGGTGACGAACATCAGTCCGCCGAAGAACAGGTTGAAGGTGGCGATGGTCACCACGATCGAGACGATCCGGAAGCGGTAGATGATGGTCGCGTTGAACGCGCCGAGCAGGAAGCCGAAGCCGAGCGAGGCCGCGAAGCCGAGCGCCCAGTTGCCGCCGCCGAGGTGGCTCACGGCCAGCGCGGTCAGGTACTGCGTGACCGAGGCGCCCACCGCGAAGGAGATGTCGATGCCGCCGGCGATCAGCACCACCAGCAGGCCGACCGCGAAGATGATGTTGACCGCGCTCTGGTTGAGCAGGTCGAACAGGTTGGACAGCGTCAGGAAGGTCGAGGTGGTGAGGCCGAGGCCGATCGCCATCACGGCGAGCACGGCGATCAGCAGCGCCTCGATCGAGCCGATCCCGGTCTTGCGCAGCAGCTCATGCATGGACGTCTCGCTCGATATGGTCGATCGGAACCGCGCCCGGCACGTACTCGGCGACGAGACGGCCATCGCGCATGTGCAGGATCCGATCGGCGTTGAAATAGACCTCGGGGATCTCGTCGGAGATCAGCAGGATCGCCATGCCCGCCTGCGCCAGCTCGCGGATGATGGCGAAGATGCCGGCGCGCGCGCCGACGTCCACGCCCACCGTCGGCGAGTCGAGGATCAGCACCTTCGGGCTGGTGGCCAGCCACTTGGCCAGCACCACGCGCTGCTGGTTGCCGCCCGACAGCGTCGAGACCGGATCGTCGGGATGGCCGATCTTCACCGCCAGGCGGCGGATCCAGTCGCGCACCAGGGCCTCGCGCCGGCCCGGCGAGATCAGCCGCGCGCCGTCGAGCAGTTCGTCGAGCACGGCGATGCAGGTGTTGTCGCCGATCGACTGCGGCTGCACCAGGCCGAGCTGCAGCCGATCCTCCGAGACGTAGGCGATGCCGGCGCCGATCGCGTCGCGGTTCGAGCGCAGCGCGAGCGCGCGCCCTTCCAGCTCGATCGCGCCCGACTCGGGCCGCGTCATGCCGAACAGCGAAAGCGCCAGCTCGGTGCGCCCGGCGCCGAGCCGCCCGGTCAGGCCGAGGATCTCGCCGCGGCGGATCTCGAGGGAGATCTCACGGTACTCGCGCCCGCGCGTGAGCCGCTCGACGCGCAGCACCACCGGCGCGGCCGACAGGTCGACGTCGCGCACCGCGTAGTCGAGGCTGCGGCCCGTCATCAGCTCGCCGAGCCGCGTCTGCGTCATGCCGGCGGTCGGGAAGGTGCCGACCTGGCGGCCGTCGCGCATCACCGTCACGCGCGTGCACACCGCCAGCACCTCGGCCAGCCGGTGGCTGACGAACACCACCGCGATGCCGTCGGCCGACAGGCGCCGCACGATCGCCAGCAGCGCCTCGGTCTCGGCGTGGCTCAGCGAAGCGGTCGGCTCGTCCATGAACACCAGCCGCGCCTCGGCCACCAGGGCCCGCGCGATCGCCACGATCTGCCGCTGCGCGATCGACAGCTTGCGCACCGGGCGCTCCAGGTCGAGCTCGACGCCGAGCCGCGCCAGGATGCGGCGCGCCGAGGCCTGCATGCGGCCGTAGTCGACCCAGCGCAGCCGCTCGCCGAGGTTCTGCTCGAAGGCGATGTTCTCGGCCACCGTCATCTCGGGAAACAGCGCGAGGTCCTGCCAGATCACCTGGATGCCGAGCCGGCGCGCGCCGGCCGGATCGAGCGCCTCGACCGGCTCGCCGTCGAAGCGCATCCGCGAGCCCGGCTCGGGCTGGTAGACGCCGCTGACGATCTTGATCAGGGTGCTCTTGCCGCAGCCGTTCTCGCCGGCCAGGCACAGCACCTCGCCCGGCAGCACCTCGAAGCTCACCTGCTGCAGCGCCTTCACGCCGCCGAAGGTCTTCGAGACGTTCTCCAGTTGCAGCAGCGGCGGGGCCAGCGCGGCGGCGGGCACCGTGCCGGTGGCGGCCGCGGCCTGCCCGGGGGAAGCTGGATTCATGGCACGAATCTCCAGTACAGGATGCGCGCGCGAGGCGGGGCCGCCCCGCGCGCCGTCACACTTCAGAGGCCGAGCTTGGCGAGATCGTCGACGGTCTTGTCGTTGAGATCGACCAGCTGGTCGACGATCAGGTTGTGGCCGCTCGGGTGCACCACGCCGAGGCCCGGGATCGTCATGCCGTCCTGGATCGGCTGGCCCTTGGCGACCATCGTGCCGAGCGTGACGAACACCTCGCCGGCCTGCTCCGGATTCCACATGTAGCCGCCGGTGAGCACGCCGTCATGCACCAGGCGCCGGCCCTGCCCCGGCGAGAACGGCCCCAGCACGATCACCTTGCCCTTCTGCTCGCGCTCGGCCACCGCGCGCGCCGCGCCGATCGGGCCCTGGCTGCCGAAGGCCAGGATCGCGCGCAGGTTCGGGTGGGCGCGCATCAGGTCCAGCGCGGTCTGGCGCGAGGCGTCGACGTTCTCGGCCACGCCGTAGCGGTCGCCCACCAGGGTCATGCCCGGCGCGTTGGCCTTCAGCCAGGCGATCGCCGCGTCGGCCCAGGCGTTGTGCAGCGGCACCGTCAGCGAGCCGACGAACACCGCGTACTCGCCCTTGCCGCCCACCAGGGCGGCGAGCCGCTTGGCATAGGCCTCGCCGAAACCCTTGGCCGAGGCCAGCTCGAAATCCCAGTCGGCGTTCTTCTGCTGCGGCGACTCGTGCGTGATCACCTTGATGCCGGCCGCGCGCGCGCGCTGCAGCACCGGCTCGAGCACCTGCGCGTCGTTCGGCACCACGCCGATCACGTCGACGTGCTGGGCGATCAGGTCCTCGATGGCGCGCACCTGCAGGGCCGGGTCGGCGCTGGTCGGGCCCACCATGAAGGCCTTCACGCCGAGCTGGTCGGCGCGCTTCTTGATGCCGGCCTCCATCGCGTTGAACCAGGGAATCCCGCCCACCTTCACCACCACGCCGATCACCGGCTTGTCCGGCGAGGCGAGCGCCAAGCCCGTCGCCAGCGCGAATGCCGTCATGCCCACGCAGAACCTGCGCATCAGCTTGCCCACCATGTCTCCTCCCGTTCCAGTGAGGGCCGCTGCCGTGCCGAGGCGCCGGCAAGCGGCGTTCTTACAGTTCGCTTTTTGCTGCTAAATCCATTCAGCAGAAAAAGTTCGTGTATGCTGAATCCATTCAGCGCCAACGGGAAGCATGGGAAAACCCTGATAATGGCAAGCGGAGCGGCCCGCCCTCGCCCCGCCAGGATTCCGAGGCAGGCGCGCACGGGACGACCAATGAACTCCACATCCAGCGGCAAGAAATCGACCATCTACGACATCGCGCGGGCCACCGGCTCGTCGACCTCGACGGTCAGCATGGTGCTGAACGGCAACTGGGCGCGCTACCGCATCAAGGAGGACACCGCGCGCCGCATCCTCGAGTGCGCGCGCGCGCTCGGCTACCACGTCAACCAGAGCGCGCGGGGGCTGCGGCTGTCGCGCTCGGGGCTGGCCGGGATGATCATTCCGCACTACCGCAACCGCTTCTTCGCGGGGCTGGCCGAGACCTTCGAGGAGCGCGCCAAGGGCCGCGCGCTGTGCCCGATCGTGGTGGGCACCAAGCGCGATCCGGAGGTGGAGCTGAACGTGACCCGAACCCTGCTGTCGCAGCGCGTCGAGCTGCTGTTCATCGCCGGGGTACGCGATCCGGGGCCGCTCAACGCGCTGTGCGCCGATGCCGGCGTGCCCTCGGTCAATCTCGACCTGCCCGGCGAGGGCGCGCCCTCGGTGGTGTCGGACAACCGCCAGGGCGCCAGCACCCTGGCCGGCATGCTGCTCGACAAGATGCTCGCGCGCGGCGCGGTGCCCGAGGAACTGATCCTGCTGGGCGGGATCGCCCACGAATACGCCACCGAGATGCGGATCGCCGGCTTTCGCGACGCCTTCGCGGCGCGCGGCCTGCCGGCCCCGGCCGAGGATGCGATCGAGTGCTGCGGCTACGGCCCGGCCGCCACGCGCGAGGCGCTGGCGCGGCGCGTGGCGCGGCTCGGCCGCTTGCCGGCCGGCATGCTGATGAACTCGATCACCGCCTTCGAGGGGCTGGTGCAATACGCTGCCGACCTGCCGCTGGCCGAATGGCAGCGCGCCGTGGTCGGCTGTTTCGACTGGGATCCGTTCGCGGTGCACCTGCCCTTCGACGTGACGATGCTGCGCCAGGACGTGCAGACCATGATGTCGGAGGCCTTCGCGCTGGTGGACCGCGCCGCGGCCGAGGGCATCGCCGGCGGGCCGCATCCGCGCATCGTGGTGCCGACCCGCTTCGGCGAGCGCTTCGACACCAACGATGCCGAACCGCGCGTCGATCCGGACCTGTCCTGAGGCGCACCGCCGGGGCGCGCCGACCGCTGTCCGGCCGGCTCCCCTACAATAGCGGTTTGTCCGTTCAATTCAGGAGTTGCAGATGACTGTCGTTACCACCGAAACCGGCCTCAAGTACGAAGACCTGACCGAAGGCTCGGGCGCCGAAGCCGTCGCCGGCAAGTCCGTCACGGTCCACTACACGGGCTGGCTGACCGATGGTCAGAAGTTCGACTCGAGCAAGGATCGCAACGACCCGTTCGTGTTCGTGCTCGGCGGCGGCATGGTCATCAAGGGCTGGGACCAGGGCGTGCAGGGCATGAAGGTCGGCGGCACGCGCCGCCTGACGATCCCGGCCGAACTCGGCTACGGCGCGCGCGGCGCGGGCGGCGTGATCCCGCCGAACGCCACCCTGGTGTTCGAGGTCGAGCTGCTGGCCGTCTGAGGCCGCGGGCGGGGCGCGAGGCCGGCTTTGTCCAGCCGGCTTCCTGCCAGGTCCATGCGCCGGCTCCCGAGCCGCTCACGCGCCGACGCCCGCCCTTTCCGTTTTCCTTTCTTCCGATGACTACCCGCCTCGCCGCCCCGTCGATCTCGCTGCGCGCCTACGAGCGCGCCGAGGCCTCGGACGTGCATGACTTCCACCAGGTCGTGCTGGGCGTGGACGGGCAGATGCTGATGTCGATCGACGGCGTGGCCGAGCGCATCGACGGCCGCCACGCCTGGCTGATCCCGGCCGGCGCGCGGCACGACTACGCCGGGCTCGGCCCCAATCACCAGCTCGTGCTGGACCTGCCGATCGCCTCGCTGGCGGTGCCCGAGCGCCTGTTCGAGCGCGGCCGGCCGTTCGCGGTGGCGCCCGCGCTGGGCAGCCTGGTCGACGAGCTGGCACGGCTGACTACGCGCGGCGACTCGCGCGCGCTGCATTGGCAGGCGGCCGCGCGGCTCTGCGAGGCCCTGCTTGCCGGCGCGCCCTCGCCCGCCGGCGACGCGGCCCGCCTCGATTTCGCGCGCATCGACCGCTGGCTGCGCACGCGGCTGGCCGAGCCGCTGCGGGTGGCCGACCTGGCCGCGCATTGCGGTTTCGGGATGCGGCGCTTCCATCAATTGTTCGTCGACGCCTTCGGCGAAACACCCCATCGATACCTGCTCAAGCTGCGGCTCGACACGGCCGTGCTGCTGCTCGCCAATCCCTCGCGCGCGCTGGCCGAGATCGCCGCCGACGTCGGGTTCGCCGACCAGAGCGCCTTGACGCATGCCTTCACGCGGCGCTTCGGCGTCGCGCCCGGGCAGTGGCGGGCCGGCCGCCACTGAACGCGAACGGCGCGGGCCCTCGATGGCGCCCGCGCCGTTCTTCGTCACCGCCTGCCCTTCCCTCTCGCCGGCGTCAGGCCGCGCGGATCGCTTCCTCGTAGACCTGCGCCACGCGCCTGGCGATCACCGCATTGTCGAAGTTCTCGCGCGCGTAACGGCGGCAGGCATCGGCATCGGGCAGCTTGAGCGTGCCCGACAGCGCGCCGTCCAGCCCTTGCGCGATCGCCGCCGTGCCGGTGCCGCCCAGCACCAGCTCCTCCGAGAGCCCAGAGACGGCCTCGGGCAGGCCGCCCACCGGCGTGACCAGCACCGGCGTGCCGGAAGCCAGCGATTCCACCGTGATCAGCCCGAAGCCCTCCAGCGCCACGGTCGGCACCACGCTGACGGTGGCGGCGCGATACAGCGCGGCCAGGTGCTCGTCCGGCACGAAGCCGAGCAGCTTCACATGCTCGCCGAGCCCCGCCGCGTCGATGCGCTGCTGCAGTTCCTCGGCCAGCCGCCCCTTGCCGGCGATCAGCAGCAGGATGTCGGGATGGCGGCGGCGCACCTGGTCGACCGCGTCGATCAGGTCTTCCAGCCCCATGCGCCGCACCAGGCGCCGCACCGCCAGCACGATCGGCCGGCCCTGCGGCAGTTGCAGCTTGCGGCGCGCCTCGGCCTGCGTGATCGGCAGGTCGAACTGGGCGGTGTCCACGCAGCCCGGCACGATCCGCACCTTGTCGCGCGCGATGCCGTAGCGCGAGGTCAGGATCTCCGCGAACGCGCTGGACAGCACGATCAGCCGCGAGGAACGCGCGTAGACGGTCTGCTCCAGGTAGCGCTTGGCGCGCTGGCCCAGCGAATCGGCGCCCTCCACCTGGCTCTCGTCGGCCCAGGGGCCCTGGAAGTGCGAGACCTGCGGAATGCCGCGCGTGACGTCGAGCCCCGGAAAGGTATAGAGCGCGAAATGCGAGGACACCACGTCGGGCCGCTCGTGGCGGATCACCTCGCGCAGCGCGCGACGCGCGGCCATCATGCGGCGCGGCAGCGATTGCGCGGCGGAGCCGAAACCGCGGATCGCGCCGCCGGTGTCGGCGGCCACGCGCCCCGAGCCGGCCACCACGCCGCGCACGGCGACGCCCGCGCCGGGCAGCGCGCCGACCAGCGAGTAGTACATGCGGTCCAGGCCGCCGGCGCGCTCGGGGAACCAGTGCATGCCGATCTGCAACGACTTGATGCTCGAAGATTGAGGAAGGGTGCTCATCGGAGGGGCTCCTGGGTGGGCAACGGGCCGGGGCCCTGGGTCGGCACGTGGGCCGGCGGCGGATTCACGGCCTGCGTGCCCGACGAAATCGGTTGAGGTTGGGAAATCAGCCTCCGGTAGAGCGCCAGGTACTGGGCGCCCATCTGGTTCCAGCCGAAATCGTTCATCAGGGCGCGCGCGGCGCGCCCCATCTCGCGGCAGCGTTCGCGCGAATGCGCGAGCGAGCCGATCGCGCCGGCCAGCGCGTTGGCGTCGTCCGGATCGTCGAGCACGATCCCGCAATCGGCCGTGATGATCTCGGCGCCGCCCGCGGTGCGCGCGGTCACCACCGGCAGGCCGGCGGCCATCGCCTCGAGCAGCGACAGGCTCATCGCCTCGTAGCGCGAGGGGAACACATAGGCGTCCACCGAGGACATCAGCTGCGGCATGGTCTTGACCAGGCCGAGGAAGTGCACGCGCGAGGCGATGCCCAGCGCGCGCGCCTCCTCGGGATAGGGGCTGCCGGGCAGGTAGCCGGCCACCGCCAGGTGCACGTGCTCGGGCAGCTCGGTGAGCGCCTTGAGCACGGTGCCGAGGTTCTTGCGCGGCGTGCGCAGGTCGCCCACGAACAGCAGCAGGAAGGCGTCCTGCGGCAGCCCGTAGGCGCCGCGATCGGGCTGCGCGCCGCCGAAGGCCTGCGCGTCCACGCCGTTGTAGATCACGCCGATGCGGTTGCCGTCGATGCCCAGCCGGCGGATCTCGTCGGCCACCTTGCCCGACACCGCGATCACCGCGCGCGAGCGCCGGTAGGCCCAGCGCTCCAGCACCGCGTTGACGCGCGTGTACACGTATTGATAGGCCGACCACAGGCCCCGGCCCGGCGAGAACGGGTAGTAGCGGCTGGCGAACCAGCCGCCGTGCACGAAATGCGCGGTATTGACATCGGCACGCACCCACGAGATGAAGCCGTTCACATGCAGCACGTCGAACTCGTCGCGATGACGGTTGATCCACAGCGCGCTCTTCAGGGCGAACACCTGCTGGCGCAGCAGGTTGCTCGGCCAGAAGCGGCCCGGCTGCACCGGGATCCAGCGCACCCGAGGGTGCTCCAGCAGCTCCGGCGCGACATGCGACGCGACGAGCGTCACTTCGCACTGCTCGGCAAGTGCCGCGCGTGCGATCTCGTAGTTGACGCGGCCTTGCCCGTCGTTGTGACGGACCACGTGCGTGACGATGGCGATTCTCACAGTCCTGCTCCCCGATTGCGTTTGGCGGCGGCACGCTGGATTTTTTGCCAATGCGATGCCGCCAGGATCGAAAACAAACTCATGAACAGCAACAAACCTCCCGTTCCGATCAGCGAATTGGTGAACACCAGCATCGCGAAGATCGAGATCGCGAGGCTCACGCAGGCGGCGACGTATTTGTCGTCGCGCATCCCGAACGACACGCGCAGCGCGCGCGCCAGCAGCCAGAGCGTGCCCGACAGGTAGAGCAGCGTGCCGGGCCAGCCGAGCACGAAGGGCACGTTCATCACGCCGCTGTCGAAGCTGCCGTACTTGCCGAGCTCGCCGCTGTCGCTGGACAGCTTGGTGGAGGCGCCGGTGGCGCCCAGCCCCTCGCCCGCCACGTCGGTGAAGGCGGTCTGCGCGAAGCTGGCGTAGAACTTGTTGCGATCGTCGTAGCTGCGATCGTCCTTGAGGTTGGTGATCGACTCCAGGCGCTGGCCGAGCCGGTCGGCCACCGGGCCCACCGTGAGCAGCGGCACCGACAGCCCGGCCAGCACCATCGCGCCCACCACCATGCGCAGGCGCACGCGGTTCGAGGATTTCGCCAGCTGCACCGCCAGCGCGATCACCCAGCCGCCCCAGGTCGAGCGCACCAGGCACAGCATGAAGGCGATGAAGCCGGCGCCGCCGGCCAGCCAGCGCACCCGCTGGGTGGCCGCCAGCATGAACACCAGCGAGCCCATCATCGCGAAGGCGAACGGCCCCGAGGAGTTCATGGTGCTGAACACGCGCACGCCATAGGGCACCGGCTCGCCCTGCGAGGCCATCTGCGAGCCCACCATCCACAGCACGTCCCAGGCCGGCATGATGAAGAACTGCACCATGCCGTAGGCGCCCATCACCAGCATCCCCCACACGAAGGTCGAGACGATCACGTCGCGGTATTCGGGGTAGTCGCGCGCGTTCACCGCGATGTGGAAGCCGATCAGCACCGGGTAGATCCAGTTGGCCAGGTCGTAGGTGGCGGCCAACAGGCCCGCCGAGACCAGCCCGACGAAATAGGCATAGGCCAGGCCGGCCAGGATCATCAGCATCGGCAGGCCGCGCCGCTGCGCCAGCACGCGGTAGTGGCGCAGCAGGCCGAGCCCGCAGATCATGGTGACCGCCAGCGGCGCGATCTGGATCAGGCTGGTGGGCGTGTAGGCGCCGCGCGACCAGTCGGCCAGGCGCCGCACCTCGGGCGCCAGGAACCACAGCCACCAGACGAAGCCCACGTAGCGCGCGGGGCTGCGGAAGTAGAGCCAGAAACCGGTGGCGATCGACAGCGCGGGGAACGCCAGGGTCAGGATCGAGCCCTGGTGCGCGAGGATCAGCAGCCCGGTGAGCGTCCACAGGCCGGCCTGCGCGGCCCAGTGCTTGGGCTCGGCCAGCAGGCGCCGCTTGGGCTGCTTGCCGCGGCGCGCGCGGGCGAGCGGTTCGACGGGATAGGCGGGCGTACTCATGCGGCTCGGTGCGTCAGTTCGAGGGCGTGCGCGAATCGGCCAGCGGCAGCGGCGCGGCGGCGCCGGCCGTGACGCGGCGGCGCTGCAGCAGCTCGCGCGTGATCCGCACGTGCTGGGCCGCGAAGGCCTCGGTGGTCAGCTCCGCCTCGACCAGCCGCGCCGCGGCCGCGCGGGCCCGCGCCAGCGCCCGCTCGGGCTGGGCCACCATGCGATCGGCCGCGCCGCGCATGGCGCTGGCGTCGAAGGCCGGCACATAGGCCGCGCAATCGTTCGGGAAGTAGTCGCGCAGGCCGCCCACGTCACTGACGATCATCGGCTTGCCCACCGCCGCCGCCTCCAGCATCACGGTGATGCCCGAGGCGTGGTGGTTGGGCCGCAGCGGCACCACGATCACGTCGGCCCAGTCGTAGAACTCGCGCTGCCTCGCGATGCCGGACACCGAGGCGATCTCCACGTTGGGCCGGTGCAGTTCGCGCGGGATGCGCCGCCGCGTGGCCAGCTTGACCTGGTAGCGCGGCAGGCCGCCGAAGGCCTCGATCAGGGTGGCCCAGTCGCGGTCGCGGTCGTTGCCGATCGCGGCGATGCGCAGCGGGCGATGCGGCGTCCAGGTCTCGGGCATGCGCACCGGGAAGTCCTGCGTGTTGAGCCCGTAGTAGACCTGCACCGCGTCGCGCTGCAGGAACTCGCGGCACAGCACGGCGTTGTCGCGCGCCAGCGTGGTCAGCACGTCGGCGCGCGCCAGCAGCTTGCGATAGACCCAGCGGCGCAGCGCGCCGAAGCGCGGCCAGCGATCCAACAGCCAGACGCTCTGCGCCAGCAGCAGCGGCCGCGCGCCGCGCGCGCCGGCCAGCTTCAGCACCAGCGCGGCGGCCAGGTGCTCCTGCTCGGTATGCGTCCAGATCACGTCGGCCGCCAGCAGCGCCTCGCGATTGCGCCAGGCATGGATCGCGTCGAAGCCGAGCGCGGCCTTCAGGGCGCGGCGCGCCACGCTGACCGGGCGCGATTCGCGGCGGTCGCGCGAATAGCTCATGGCGAATTCGTCGGAGGCCGCGTGGTGATAGCCGTACAGGCAGCCGATGTTGTCGCCGGCGCGATAGCTGCGCGGATCGGCGCCGTAAAACAGGTGAACGTGCACGTTCGTGGCGGTCATGCGGAATCTCCGGGTTCGGTGCTCAACAAGCGTGCGCGTGCGCGCCGGCGCGGGGCGTCGTCGCGCGACAGCGGGCGGCAGCGGGCGGGCCGCGCGAGGCGGCCCGGGCGCGCGGGCGCGTTCATGCCGTTCATGCGGTAGCCAGCGGCCGGCCCGTGGCCGAGGTCTCGCGGCGCGCGTCGTGGGCGCCCTCGCGCACCGCGCGCCAGCGCTCGCGCACCCGCGAGCCGCCGCGCGGACCGAACGACAGCAGCACGTGCGCGAAGCCCGGATAGACGCGCGTGCCGACCAGCGCATACCACCACCAGGCGATCTCGCGCCGCGCCGGCGGCAGGTGCTCGCGCAGCGTCAGGTGCAGGTTGTAGGCGGCGTTGACGATCGCCTGGCGCGAGGCGGCATCGCGCCGGTCCTCGTCGAAACGCTCGGCCGGATAGTGGTCGACCGCCACCGCCGGGTCGTAGACCAGCTTCCAGCCGCGCCGCTTGACGGCCATGCTGAAGGCCATGTCGTTGTGGGTCTGGGCGCCCGCGCCGCGCAGGCGCGTGTCGAAGCGCAGCCCCGAGATCGCCGCGCGGCGGTAGATCATGTTGGCGCCCTTGAGCATGTCGACCTCCCGCGCGCCGCCGATGCCCAGGTGATGGTTGCCGATCAGCTTGCCCGAGAGCCGCACGCGGCCCACCTCGGGCCGCTCGCCGTCGATCACGCGGCCCTTCTCGTGCACCCAGTCGCGCCCGCCCAGCGCGCCCAGCCGCGCATCGGCGGCGAACGCGGCGGCGATCCGCTCGAGCCAGTCGGGATGCGGCGCGGCATCGTCGTCGGTGATCGCCACCACGTCGCCCTGCGCGGTGTCGAGGCCGCGGTTGAGCGCGGCCACCTGCCCGCCCACCTCGACCGGCGCGACCACCAGCGGCAGCGCGCCGCGCACGCGCGGATCGGCCAGGCATTCATGGGTGGCATCGTCCTCGGGACGGGCCACCACGATCACCTGGTCGGGCGCACGACGCTGGCGCTGCAGCGCGATCAGGCAGCGCGCGAGATCGGCGGGACGCCGATAGGTCGGGACCAGTACGGAGAGTTTCATCGGTGCATACCTCGTCGTCGTTGTGCGGCACGCCCGTCAGGCGTTCAGGTATTCGTGGACCGAGGCATAACCCCGGCCGTAGCCGCGCGTGCGCGGCGGCACGCCGTTGAAGATGCCGCCCTGCAACTGCACGCCCGCGGTGCGCAGCCGCTTGATCGAATCGCCGATCTCGCCCTCGGTATGCATGCCCGAGCGCAGCACCAGGAAGGTGGAGCCGGCCAGCACGCCGAAGATGGTCGCGTCGGTGACGGCCAGGATCGGCGGCGAATCGACGATCACCGCGTCGTAGCGCTTGCCGAGCCCGTCGAGGTAGAGCGCCAGGCGCGGCGACATCAGCAGCTCGGAAGGATTGGGCGGACGCTGGCCGGTCGGGATGAAGGACAGCCCCGGCACCTGGGTCTCGCGGATCGCCTCCTCCAGCGCGATCTGGTCGCTCAGCAGCTCGGACAGGCCGTTGCGGCGCGGCACGCCGAAGTAGCGGTCGAGCGCGCCGCGACGCATGTCGGCGTCGATCAGCAGCACGCGCTTGCCCGAATGCGCCAGCAACGCGGCCAGGTTGACGGTCAGGAAGCTCTTGCCGATGCCCGGGGTCGGGCCGGTCAGCACCATCACGCGGTTCTTGGCGTCCATCAGCGCGAACTGCATGGCGGTGCGCAGGCTGCGCAGGCTTTCCACGCTGAGGTCCTTGGGCCGCGCCACCGCCAGGATCGGGCGCATGTCGCTGCCGCTCTTCTGGGCCGCCGCGTCGAGCCGTTCGAGCTCGACGCTCTTCGGGATCAGGCCGTACATCGGCAGGTTGAACATGCGCTCGATGCGCTCCGGATCCTCGATGCCGTGGAACAGGTTGCGGCGCAGGAACACCACGCCGGTGCCGACGATCAGGCCCAGGATCACCGCCGCCGACAGGATCAGCGCCTTCTTCGGCTTGACCGGCACGCCGGGGCGCAGCGCCGCGTCCACCAGGCGGATGTTGCCGCCGGTGCCGGCGCGCTGCACCGAGAGCTCCTGCACGCGGTTGAGCAGCAGCACGTAGATGTCCTCGGCGACCTTGGCGTTGCGCTGCAGCGCGACCGCCTTGACCTCGGTGGCCGGCAGGCTGCGGAACTTGTCGGCGTACTTGTCGCGTTCCTTCTGCAGTTGCGCGAGCTGCTGGTTGGCCGCGATCACCATCGGATGCTCGGGCGTGAAGCGCTGTTCGAGCGAGGCCAGTTGCAGGCGCTGCGCGGCGATCTGCTGCTCGTACTGGATGCTGCCCTCCAGGTAGACCTTGGCCTCGTCGCTCGCGTTGATCGAGCCCGAGGTGCTCTGGTACTCGGTCAGCGCGGCCTCGGCGCGCTCCAGGTCGGACTTCAGGCGCGGCTCCTCGCTCTTGAGGAAGTCCAGCATCTTGTTGGCCTCGGCCTGCTTGCTGTTGACGTGCTGCTGCAGGTAGGACTGCGCCAGCGCGTTGGCGATCATCGCGGTCTGCACCGGGTCCTTGCCCTCCAGCGAGATCTGCACCACGCCGGTCTGCTTGCCCTGCTCGCTCACCTGGATCGCCGACTGGAAGGCCGTGATCGCGTCCAGGTCGTTCTGGCGCACCACCACGAACTGCGTGCCGGGCCGCGCCACCAGCTGGCTGACCAGCAGCGACACGCCATTGCCCTCGGCGCGCTCGCCCACGCGGCCGCGCAGCAGCAGGCCGCCGTCCTCGTTGGCCAGCGTGTAGGCGCCGTCGGCGCCGGCCGTCAGCATCAGCTTCTTGCCTTCGAGCGCCGGCGTCACGTCGATCGAGTCGACCGCCGCCTGCTCGCCGCCCCAGGCATAGGAGCTCATGCCGAGCCAGGGCTTGGCCAGCTTGCCCGGCGCGGCCAGGCGCGCCGAGATCGCGCCCAGCAGCGGGAAGGTCTTGGGCGCCACCGAGAAGTTCAGCTTGCACTGCTCGACCACCGGGCCGACCACGCCGCGGCTCTTGATGATCTCGATCTCGGCGTCGGTGGCGGGCGTGGCCGGCCCGCCGTTGATCACCGCGCCGGTCTGGGTCTGGGTCAGCGCCTGCGAGGTGTTGTCGGCGGCCTCGACGCGCACGTGCGCGTCGGCCGAGTAGATCGGCTTCGCGAGGTAGCAGTAGACGCCCGCGAGCGCCACGATCAGCGCGGCGATGCCCAGCAGCAGCCAGATGTCGTCGAGGATCACCTGGATCAGCTGGCCGAGGACCACGTCCTCGTCGTCGGGCTTGGCCGCCATGTCGGCGTAGGGATGTTTGACTTGCGTATTCACGATGGCTATCCGCCTCAGGTTGGTGGGCCGGCGTCGGGGGACGCCGGCCTCGCCAGATCAGCGCGTGATCTGCTTCATGTAGTAGATCGACTGGATCGTCGGGAAGATCTGCTGCAGCAGGCGGTTGAACTGCACCGACCCGGCCGTGCCCACGTAGACCACATCGAGCGGCTTGAGCTGGAACCGGCTCGACAGCATCAGCGCGTCGGGCTGGGTCATGTCCAGGCGATAGATGTCCGGCATGTCGGGCTTGTCCTGCAGGTCGCGCAGCACATAGACCTGGCGCGGATTCGCGTCGGTGTCGAGGATCCCGCCGCCGGCCGTGATCGCGTCCGCGATGGTGAGCTTGCCCTTGAGCATCGGCACCGTCACCGGCTGCTTGACCTCGCCCATGATGAACACGCGGCTGTCGCTGCGGTCCGGCACGTTGATCACGTCGCCCGGCTGCAGCATCACGTTCTCCTTCGCCTCGCCGCGATCGAGCATGGCGTTCGCGTCGAGCACGTAGAACTTGCCGTCGCGCGTGAGCCGCACGCGCTGCAGGTCGGCCTCGGCGGTGGTGCCGCCCGAGCGCGTGATCGCGTCGACCAGGCGCAGCGGCACGTCGGTGATGGCCAGCGGCCCCGGCGTCTTGACCTCGCCGGTCACCTGCACCTTCTGGCTGCGATACGACAGCACGCGCAGGTCGATCTGCGGGTTCTTCACGTAGCGCGCCAGCTTGGCGGCCAGCTCGTCGCGCACGTCCTGCGCGGTGCGCCCGGCCACGCGGATGCGGCCCACGAACGGGAAGTAGATGGTGCCGTCCGCGCCGACCGTCTGGCCGTAAGGATCGGCCTGGCCCGGCAGCGCATTGGTATAGGGCTGCTGCAGCGCGCCGGCGATGGTCTGGGTGGTGTTGCCGCCGGCCGAGAAGGACTGGCCCTGCGGGGTGGTCAGCTCGGGGTGGTCCCAGACCGTCACGCCGAGGATGTCCTGCGGCTCGATGCGGTAGACATACTGGGTCGGATCCGGGAACAGGTCGGCCGGCAGCGGGCGGCTGTCGTGCTGCGCCAGCGCCTGCGAGACCACCAGTTGCGGCGTGATCAGCTTGACGTCGTAGTGCGTGTCGGGCATCGAGCCCTTCTCGTCGAGCCGCGAGGTGTTGATGTAGTTGCCCGGCGCGGTGGCACAGGCGCCGAGCAGCGCGGCCGCCACGAGCGGCGCGAGCGCGGTGAGGAAAGTTCGCTTGAGCAGGCGTTTCAGCATAGTTTGTGCAGCCATCCTTGAACCAGGCGTTCGATCAATTGGCAGCTTTCGCGGTACGCGGCCTCGCTGCGTCCGTGCGGATCGGCGATCTCCGCGTCCTCCCACTTGCCGAGCAGGAACACCTTGCCGCGCGCGCAGGGATCGACCGCCTCGATCGCGTCGATCTGGCACCGCTCGGTGGCCAGCACCAGGTCGGCGTCGCGCACGATCGCCTGGCTCAGGCGGCGCGAGCGGTGCGTCGAGGCATCGACGCCGCGCTCGGCCAGCAGGGCCTGCATCACCGGGTCGATGCCGTCGCCGTCGTTGGCGTCGAGGCCGGCCGAGTGGAAGGCGCAGTCCTCGCCGAGCGCCTCGCGCCCGTGGGTGCGGAACAGCATCTCGGCGGTCGGGCTGCGGCACACGTTGGCATGGCAGACGATCAGCACGTTACGGAACATCGTGTGTCCTCCTCGGGTTCGGGCGCTCAGGCGCCGGCCTCGGCGGCCGGGCTGGCGCTGGCGGCCGGCTGCGCGGCGGCACGGCCCGCGGCCGGCGCCTGCGCCGCGTGCGCGCGGCCGATCGCGTGGTATTCGATGCCGAGCTCGCGCATCGCGAGCGGCTCGTAGAGATTGCGGCCGTCGAAGATCACCGGCGCCTTCCAGCGCTCGGCCAGGGCCGCGAAGTCGGGGCTCTTGAAAGCCTTCCACTCGGTGACGATCACCAGCGCGTCGGCCTGGTCCGCCACCTCGCCCGGCTCGTCGACGAAGCTCAGGCGCTCGAGCCATTCGGGCTGGCCGGCCAGGTCGAGCGCGAACACGCGGCGCGCCTCGGCGGTGGCCACCGGGTCGTAGGCCCGCACTCGCGCGCCGCGCGAGAGCAGCTCGGCGATCAGCGCGCGGCTCGGCGCCTCGCGCATGTCGTCGGTATTGGGCTTGAAGGCCAGGCCCCAGACGCCGAAGCTGAGGCCGGTGAGGTCCTCGCCGTAGCGCGCCACGATCTTGCGCGCCAGCACCTGCTTCTGCCCGGCATTGACCTGCGAGACCGCGCGCAGGATCTGCAGTGACTGGCCGCTGGCATCGGCGGTGCGGATCAGCGCCTCCACGTCCTTCGGAAAGCAGGAGCCGCCGTAGCCCGCGCCGGCGTACAGGAAGTGATAGCCGATGCGCGGATCGGAGCCGATGCCGCGGCGCACCGCCTCGATGTCGGCGCCCACGCGATCGGCGAAATTCGCCAGCTCGTTCATGAAGGAGATGCGCGTGGCCAGCATCGCGTTGGCCGCGTACTTGGTGAACTCGGCCGAGCGCACGTCCATGTAGAGCGTGCGCTCGTGGTTGCGGTTGAACGGCGCGTAGAGCTTCTTCATCAGCTCGCGGGCCTTCTCGCCCGGCACGTCGTCGTTGCAGCCGATCACGATGCGGTCGGGTCGCGCGAAATCGTCCACCGCCGCGCCTTCCTTCAGGAACTCGGGGTTCGAGACCACCGAGAACATGGTGTCGACGCCGCGCGCGGCCAGCTCCGCGGCCACCGTCGCGCGCACGCGCTCGGCGGTGCCGACCGGCACCGTCGACTTGTCGACGATCACCTTGAAGGAGGTCATGTACTTGCCGATGTTGCGCGCCGCGGCCAGCACGTACTGCAGGTCGGCCGAGCCGTCCTCGTCGGGCGGGGTGCCCACCGCGATGAACTGCACGTCGCCGTGCGCCACCGCCGAGGCCACGTCGGTCGAGAAGCGCAGGCGCCCGGCCGCGCGGTTGCGCGCGATGATCTCGGCCAGGCCCGGTTCGTGGATCGGCACGCCGCCGTCGTTGAGCACGCCGATCTTGACGGGATCCACATCGAGGCAGAACACGTCGTGCCCGATGTCGGCCAGGCAGGCGCCCGTCACGAGCCCCACGTAGCCGCTGCCGATGATAGTCAGGTTCATTTGTCAGCCCTTGCGACCGTCGCCGGTCGTCGTCGTTGAAGCGGAAATTCGAGGAGGAGGCGCTGCCGCGGCGCCTCAGTAGGCGTTGCTGCCGGTGAAGCCCTTCCAGAGCGTCAGCACCACGATCTTGATGTCGAGCCAGAACGACCAGTTCTGCATGTAGTAGAGGTCGAGCTTGACGCGGCCCGACATCTTCTCGATGCGGTCGGTCTCGCCGCGAAAGCCGTTGATCTGCGCCCAGCCGGTGATGCCGGGCTTGATCCGGTAGCGGAACATGTAGCCGCGCACCAGATCCTTGTAGATGTCGTCGTGCTCCAGCGCGTGCGGGCGCGGGCCGACCACCGACATCTCGCCCTTGAGCACGTTGATGAACTGCGGCAGCTCGTCGAGGCTGGTGCGGCGCAGGAAGCGCCCGACCGGCGTGATCCGCGCATCGCCCTTGCGTGCCTGGGTGACCTGCCCCTTCACCTCGGCATGGACCTTCATCGAGCGGAACTTGTAGATGCGGAACTCGTTGCCGTCGATGCCCTTGCGGGTCTGGCGGAAGAACACCGGGCCCGGCGAGGTCAGCTTCACCAGCGCCGCGATCAGCAGCATCACCGGCGCCAGCATGGTCAGCGCGACCAGCGCGAACATCCGGTCGAACACGAACTTCGGCAGGATCCGCACGTCGGTGATCGGCGAGGCCGCCAGGTTGATGGCCGGCACGCCCAGCAGCTCGACCACCTCCTGGTTGAAGAAGGACAGGCTGCGCACATCGGGGATCAGCCGGATGTTGACGAAGTCGTGCTGGAACTCGGTGACGATGCGGTGGATCTGGCGCTCCTCGGTGATCGGCAGGGTCAGCCACAGCTCGCGCAGGTGGCGGCAGCGCACCAGCCGCACCAGCTCGGAGAAGCGCCGCTCGACCGGCACGCCGTCGAACTCGCGGGTGTCGACCCTGCCCGTCACGTCGAAGATGCAGGAGGGCGTGAAGCCGGCCTCGGGGCGCGCACGCATCTGCGCGATCAGGCGGCGCGTCACGCCGGTGTCGCCCACCAGGCCCACCGCCTTGTGGTTGTAGCCCTCGCGACGCAGGCTCTGCAGCACCCAGTGCACGCCGGCCTTGGTGGCGATCAGCAGCGCCGAGGTGGTCACCGCCCAGTAGCCGAGCCACAGCCGCGACAGCTCGCCGGAATGGTGGAAGCTGAAGCTCATCAGGATCCCCGCGCCCTCCACCACCAGCCAGCCGATCGCCACGCGCCAGAGCAGCGCGCGGATCGGCTTGCCGCGCCAGGACTGGTAGATGCCGAAGGCCGGGAAGAACGCGACGATCAGCATGCCGTTGAACAGCACCATCGAACGCTGCAGATCGTCGAGCGCGACGATGCCGCCGCGATGCAGCGCGGCCGCGATCAGCGCGCCCAGCACCGCCATCGCGATATCGATCACTCTCGCCAACACGCTCAACATGGTCGCTCCCTCGCCTGACAGATGATCGGATCGCAGTGCATGACGGGCCCGACGCGGAACCGTTTCGCTCTGCTGCAGACGCTATTGAAGCGGTAAGAAAAATGTTGCTGCAAGCGCGCAAGTATTTCTAAAAATATTCGGAAAGTTTTGCGTATTTTCTTTGAATTTTTCTCGGCACTTTTTTCCTGCGACAAGTCGAGATCGGCTTCTTTCTCGGTGCGTCATTTTACAAATCTCATGAATTTCAATGACTTGCCATCATTCACTCCCTATTTTTTACTTTTTTTAGCAAGGCGAACTTTGGGCGCGGCTTAGACATTATTTTTTATATTTTTCCAGGATCTTACGATGCCGCGCCGCAGCAAAAACTTTTTAGCGTCTTTCTGTTGTGCTAAAAACGTTCTGACCGATCCACCGTTTCGAGGAGTGTCCCGATGAATCCTCCGTCCGTCGCCGGCCTCGAGCCGGACGTCGCGTCCCCGTCCTCCCGCGCCAACCCCGCGTCCGCCCCGGCCGACAGCGCGGCGGCCCCTGCCGGCACGCGCCTGGCGGTCCAGCAGGTGGTGCTGGCGGGCGGCTCCGGCACGCGCCTCTGGCCGATGTCGCGCGAGCAGTTCCCGAAGCAGCTGATCGGCCTGCTCGGCAAGGAATCGCTGCTGCAGTCGACCACCCGGCGCCTGGAGGGTTACCAGGGCGATCATCCGGTCTGCGAACGATTGATGGTGGTCTGCGGCGACGATCACCGCTTCACCACCGCCGAGCAGTTGCGGCTGGTCGGCCGCGAGGCCTCGATCGTGCTCGAACCCTTCGGCCGCGACACCGCCCCCGCGCTGACCATCGCCGCGCTGCGCGCGATCGCCTGCGAGGGTGACGCGGTGCTGACGGTGATGCCGGCCGACCACGCGGTGGCCGATCTCGCGCGCTTCCAGGCCGCGCTCGACGCGGCCATCCGCCATGCCGCGCAGGGCCGTATCGCCACCATGGGCATCCTGCCGGATCGCGCGGAAACCGGCTTCGGCTACATCCGCGTCGGCCAGGCGCTCGACACGCAGGGCGAGATCGCCGTGCGCCGGCTCGAGCGCTTCGTCGAGAAGCCGCACCTGGAGCTGGCGCAGCAGTACGTGGATTCGGGCGACTACTGGTGGAACAGCGGCATTTTCGTGGTGCGTGCCTCGGTCTGGCTCAAGGCCATCGGCCATTTCCAGCCGGCCATCCTGGCGGCCTGCGAGCGCGCGGTCTCGCTGGGCCGCGACGACGGCACCTTCTTCCGCCTCGATCGCGACAGCTTCGGCGAATCGCCCTCGAACTCGATCGACTACGCGGTGATGGAGCCGCTGGTGGGCGCGCCGCAGATCTGCGAGAGCGTGGTGGTGCCGCTCGACGCCGGCTGGTCCGACGTCGGCTCCTGGGATGCGATCTGGCAGATCTCCGAGAAGGACGAGGCGGCCAATGTCGGGCGCGGCGAGGTGATGTTCGAGGGCGCGAGCGCGACCTTCGCGCATTCGGAAAGCCGGCTGGTGGCCTGCGTCGGCACCCGCGAGCTGATCGTGGTGGAGACCGCCGACGCGGTGCTGGTGGCCGACAAGGCACACGTGCAGGACGTCAAGAAGATCGTCAAGCGCCTGAAGAGCGAGTCGCGCGGCGAGGCGAGCAATCATCGCAAGGTGCATCGCCCGTGGGGCCATTACGATTCAGTCGACATGGGCGAGCGCTTCCAGGTCAAGCGCATCGTCGTCAAGCCCGGCGCGCAGTTGTCCCTGCAGATGCATCATCATCGCGCCGAGCACTGGATCGTGGTGTGCGGCACGGCCCGCATCACGCGCGGCGAGGAAAGCTTCCTGCTGTCCGAGAACGAATCGACCTACATCCCGCTCGGCGTCAAGCACCGGCTCGAGAACCCCGGCAAGATGCCGCTCGAACTGATCGAGGTGCAGTCGGGCTCGTATCTCGGCGAGGACGATATCGTCCGCTTCGACGATACCTACGGCCGCGGTTGATTCACGGGGCGGGCTTCCGCCCGCCTTTGCGTTCACCGGCCGCTCGCGATCGCGCCGTCCAGGCGCGGCGCGGGCGGCACCGCTTCCCTCCTCGTCCCTCTCCTCTCGCGATCCGCCGCGACGCATGACATGCCGGTGCGATCGACATCGGCTTCCTCGTCATTGGATGACCTGCCGCGTGCGCGGCGTAGCTCGCCAGCATCGCGCATGAGCTCGCACGCATGAAGCCACGAGCAGCGAGGCCGCGGAATACGCGCGCAAAAAAAGCCGGCAGCCCGAAGGCTGCCGGCGCATGATTCGGCGCGCGGCGCCGACCCGGCTTCAGCCGATCTGGTAGGCGAACTCGCGATGCGCGAATTCGGTGGCGAGCGTAGCCGGATCGGTCAGCTCGCCGTCCATCAGATGGCGGCGCTCGGTGCCGAAGTGGCGCACGTTGCCGCGATCGGCCGGCACCAGCGTGGACAGCGTCGCCAGTGCCGCGGCCGAATGCGCGGTGCGCATCGGCAGCAGCGCGGCGGCGGCTTCCGCCTTGGCGCGCGGCGCCGGCACCGAGGCGACGGCGGCCACCGGCTCGGCCCGGACCTCGCGCGGCGCATCGGCCGCGGCATCGGGCTGGACCTCGAGCGCCAGTTGGTGATCGACCCAGTCGCGACCCCAGGCGATCGCATAACGCTCGGCCGCCTCGGGATCGGAGAAGCGCGGGCCGATCAGGCCCGAGCGTTCGACCCGGCGGCCATCCTGCGCGATCTCGGCCCAGGCGCGATACATCATGTTCTGCACCGGCTGCGCGGTGCCGTAGAGCGTGTAGCCGCGATACGGCTCGGACTGCGGCGCGACGGTGGCGAAGCGCACCGACACCGGCCGCGGATGCTCGCCGTGATCATCGTGATCGCCCTGCTCGGCGGTCTCGCCGGCAACCGGCGCGGCCGCCGCGTCGGCGCGGGCCTCGCGCGCGAGCAGAGCCGCGCGCGCCGCGCCGGCCTGCAGCTCCGCTTGCGCGACCTGCTGCGCCAATTGCGCGATGGCGGCCGCCGGCGCCTCGCGCACCGTCTGCCGCATGCCGGCCTCGTCTTCCTCGTCCTGCCATTCGCCCGTCTCGGGCACCGGCAGGCGCCACGATTCGGGATTCTGCCAGAACACGCCGCGCAGGCGGTCGTTGTTGGCCACCGGCTCGGTGCGCGGCGCCGGCACCACCAGCTCGGGCGGAGGCGGCACATAGGCGAACGCGCGCCCGCTCAATTCAGTGAGCATCGCGACCATCTCGCCGAGCGTGCCGCTCGCGAGCCACTCCTCGAAGCGGCGGCGGCAGGTCGGGCCCGAGGGATAACGGCCGGGTAGCTTCGACCACGGCTCGCCCGTGGTCAGGATCCACAGGATCGCGTTCGCGACCACGCGCGTCTCCGCGCGCGGTCGCCCGCGCCGGTTCAGCCGGATCGGTTCGTCCGCGATCAGCGTCGACACGCGTGTCCATTCTTCATCGCTCAACTCATCGAAGAACATAGATCTCTCCACACGCAGCCAGGCCGGGGCTGCGATCAGGGCAACATGACCGTGTGGCACGCACGATCATGGCCAGGTTGCACATTGGACGATACCGGGGGCGCCGCGCCGATGCATTGCGCACTGAAGCGGTGCTGCAATTCACGACGTCGATGCATGAAACCCCTGTCGCAGTGGGATGCGGGATTTAATGTGCATGAAGCATACCACCATCAGGGTTTATCTCAATATGACAATCTCGTATTGTTACCCGCTGAAACAAGGAATTCTCAAGCTCCGCCTCATCCAATCCGACACTGATTGAAATGCTTATCCATTTTGTTGAAAAGCCTTGCCCAGCAAGGGCTTTGAGCTTGGTCATATTTGCTTACGATTTGTTGCAGATTGGAGCCACTGATTGAAAAAGGAATGAATTTCCGATTGATATCTCCAATCGGTAAATTCTCCGGAAATTCGATAAAGAATTTTTGATTCGCATTGCCAATCCGCCTGTCGGTTTCTACAGGAATACAGGTCTGTCAGAGCATGGAGCGGTGTAGACGCGGTTGGCGAAATGGCGTGTCGCCATTGCCGTCGCATACGGCGGAGGAGATGAAAAGGAGACTATCGGAATCGGCGGAGGCCGGAGCAAGGGGGACGGCGCGGAAGCCACGCGCGAGGCGTGGGTCCGCGCCGGTGCTTCAGAACTTCCAGAGCAGGTTGCCGAGCACCGCGTTGTCGCGCACGCCGCTGCCGTACTGGCCGCTGTAGGTCAGGCCCAGCTTGAGCCGCTGCGTGAGGTTCGCGTCGACGCCCAGCTCGACCACCGCCGCATCGCGCGCGATCGGCACGCCCGACACCTGGAACGCCGAGCCGCCGTTCACGAAGGCGAAGGTCGAGTTCGGCGTGGTCGAACCGAAGGCATGGCGCCAGCCGGCCATCGCCCGCGCCGAGAAGCCGCCCCGGGACATCACGTCGAACTTGGTGGCCGCGCGCAGGCCGGCGGTCGAGAAGCCGATGCTGTTCGACTCGTTGGCGCTGCGCAGGGCCGCCGCGCCGCCCGTCTCGGTCATGCCGTCGGTGTGCAGGTTCACGTAGGCGAGGTTGACGAAGGGCTCGAGGGCCACCGCGCCGGCCGGCAGCGCGTAGCCGACTTCGCCGAACACCTGCGCGGTCTGCGCGTTGATGCCGCTTTGCGCGTGGTCCGAGAAGCCCGCGAAGCCCGGGTAGCGATCGGTGTCGATGCGATGCCAGGTGTAGGCCGCGCCGCCGCGCAGGCCGAGCGCGCCGAACTGGCCGCCGCCGTAGATCGACAGCGAGTAGCTGTCGGCGCTGGCCGAGGACTGCGTGTCGTTGTCGAAGCTGCTGTGGGTCACGCCGCCGGCCACACCCGCGCGCCAGTGGTCGCCCAGGCCGACGTCGGCACCGGCGATGAAGCCCGTCATGCTGCGCGAGACGCTCGAGGCGTTGTTGTTGCCGTCGAAGCGGCTGCGGCCGCCGAAGGCCTGGCCCCACACCACCGGCTGATACGGCGTGGACTGGCAGCGCTGCTGCGCGGTGGCCGCGCCGGCCGGGCCGGACAGCACCGAGTTCGCGTCGCCGCACAGCGAGGCGCCGCCCGAGGCGAGCGCCGAGAGCGGTCCGCTGGAGGCCGCCAGGCCCTGCCGCACGCGATCGGTCACGGCATCGCGCACATAGCGGCTGTCGGTCAGCAGCAGGCTCTTCATGCTCGCGTAGAGCTCGCCGTCGAGCGAGTTGTAGGCCGCCCGCGCGGTGGGCGCATCGGTCGACAGCAGCGTGTCGTAGACCGGGTTGCCGGCGCCGAGCGTGCCGATCGCGGTGGCCACCTCGTGCTGGTTCGGGGTCTGCGCCACGTCGGTGAACGAGGTGCCGTTCGCCACCAGGGCCAGCACCGCGCGATTCGCGTCGTAGCTGAGCTGCGGCTTGAGGAAGGCGAGGTTGCTGGTGACGTTGCTGAAGGTGCCGCTCAGGCCGCCGCCGGCGTCCACGATGGTGTAGCTGGTGGACAGCGAGTAGACCCCCGTGTTGGCCAGCACCTGCACCGTGCCGCCGCCGATCTGCGCGGCGCCGGTGGCCTTCACCGAGCCGGCCTGCTGCGGGTTGGCCGCCACCTGCAGCGTCGAGCCCGGCTGGAAGGTGAGGTTGCCGCCCACGTTCAGCGAGCTGCCCGGCTGGCTGGCCGCCGCGGTCGCGCCGTTGCCGACCACCAGGCCGCCGATCGTGCCGGTGCCGGTCACCGTGCCGCCGTTCATCACCGTGACGGTCGACTGCGCCAGCGAGCCGGCCACGTTCAGCGTGCCGGCCGCCACCGTGGTCGGGCCGCTCAGCGTGCTGGCGCCGGTCAGCGTGAGCTGGCCGCTGCCGGCCTGGGTGAGCGAGCCGGTGCCGCTCACCGTGCCGCCGAAGCTGGTGTCGTCGGCGCGGTTGAAGACCAGCGAGCCCGCGTTCGCGACATTGCCGGCCAGGGTGCCCGAGGTGCCGCCGTTGCCGACCTGCAGCGTGCCGCCGGCGATGGTGGTGCCGCCCGCGTAGCTGTTGTCGCCGGTCAGCGTCAGGGTGCCGGTGCCGCTCTTGGTCAGCGAGCCGGCGCCCGTCAGCGCGCCGCCGTAGGTGCCGCCGCCCGCCACGTTCAGGCCGCCGCTGCCGGTGTCGATGGTGCCGCCCGCGGCGCCGTCCAGCGAGCCGAGCGTGAGCGTGGTGCTGCCCAGCAGCAGGCTGCCGCCGTTGACGGTCAGCGCGCCGGTGCCGAGCGCCTGCGCGTTGCCGAGCGCGAGCGAGCCGCCGTTCAGCGTGGTGCCGCCGCTGTAGGTATTGCTGCCCGAGAGCGTGAGCGCCGCGTTGCCGTCCTTGACCAGGCCGCCCGTGCCCGACACGGTGCCGGCCAGCGTCAGGTCCTGGCTGCCGCCGATGGTGGCCGTGTTGCCCAGGTTGACCGCGTTGTTGAGCGTGACCGCCGCCGAGGTGTCGAGCGTGGCCGGGCCGCTGACGCTCAGCGCGCCGCTGCCGAGCGCGCCGTTGCTGCCCACCACCAGGGTGCCGCCGCCGAGCGTGGTGCCGCCGCTGTAGGTGCTGTCGGCGCCCAGCGTCTGGCTGCCGGTGCCGGCCTTGACCAGCCCGCCGGTACCCGTGATGGTGCCGCCGAAGCTGGTGTTGCCGGCGCCGCCGAGCGTCAGCGTGTTGCCGCCGAGGTTGACCGTCGAGCCCGCCGCGCCGGCGAGGCCGCCGACCGTTTGCGGCGTGTTCGCGCCGCTCAGGTCGAAGCGCGTGCCGGTGTTGGCGAGATTGACGGTGCCGCCGGCCGCGAGCGAGCCGCCCGCGCCGATCGCCAGCGTGCCCGCATCGACGGTCGCGCCGCCCGTGAAGCTGTTGGCGCCCGTCAGGGTGGCGGTGCCCGTGCCTTCCTTGGTGATGCCGCCGGTGCCGGCGATGGTGCCGCCGAAGGTTTCGTTACCCGAATCGCCGAAGCTCAGACCGTTGCCGCCGAGGTTGACGGTGGTGCCGGCCACGCCGGTCAGGCCGCCGATGCTCTGCGCGCCGCCCGCGTTGCCGATGTCGAAGGTGGCGCCCGCGTTGGCGAGGTTGACGCCGGTGCCGGCCGCCAGCGAGCCGCCCGCGCCGAGCGCCAGCGTGCCCGCATCGACCGTGGCGCCGCCCGTGAAGCTGTTGGCGCCCGTCAGCGTGGCCGTGCCGCTGCCGATCTTGACGATGCCGCCCGCGCCGCCGATCGAGCCGCCGAAGGTCTCGTTGCCCGAATCACCGAAGCTCAGGCTGTTGTTGCCGAGCGTGACGCTCGAGCCGGTCACGCCGGTCAGCCCGCCGATGGTCTGCCCCGCGCTCGAATTGCTGATGTCGAGGCCCGTGCCCGCGTTGGCGAGGTTGACGCCGGTGCCCGCCGCCAGCGACCCGCCCGCGCCGAGCGCCAGCGTGCCGGCGTTGACCGTGGCGCCACCGGTGAAGGTATTGGCGCCCGTCAGCGTGGCCGTGCCCGTGCCCGACTTGATGATGCCGCCAGTGCCGGCGATCGTGCCGCCAAATGTTTCGTTACCCGAATCACCGAAGCTCAGGCCGTTGCCGCCGAGGTTGACCGTCGAGCCGGCCACGCCGGCGAGGCCGCCGATGCTCTGCGCGCCGCCCGCGTTGCCGATGTCGAAGGTGGTGCCGGCATTGGCGAGGTTGACGCCGGTGCCGGCCGCCAGCGACCCGCCCGCGCCGATCGCCAGCGTCCCCGCGTTGACGGTCGCGCCGCCCGTGAAGGTATTGGCGCCCGTCAGCGTGGCTGTGCCGCTGCCCTCCTTGGTGATGCCGCCGGTGCCGGCGATCGTGCCGCCGAATGTTTCGTTACCCGAATCACCGAAGGACAGGCCGTTGCCGCCGAGGTTGACGGTGCTGCCGGCCACGCCGGTGAGGCCGCCGATCGCCTGCGGCGTGGTCGCGCCGCTGATGTCGAAGCCCGTGCCGGCGTTGGCGAGGTTGAGGCCGGTGCCGGCCGTGAGCGAGCCGCCCGCGCCGATCGCCAGCGTCCCCGCGTTGACGGTCGCGCCGCCCGTGAAGGTGTTCACACCCGTCAGCGTCTCGGTGCCGGTACCGGCCTTGGTGATGCCGCCGGTGCCGGTGATCGCGCCGCCGAAGGTCTGGTTGCCGGCGTCGCCGAAGGTGAGGCCGTTGCCGCCCAGCGCCACCGTCGAGCCGGCCGCGCCGCTCAGGCCGCCGATGGTCTGCGCCGCGCCCGAATTGCTGATGTCGAAGCTGGTGCCCGAGTTGGCGAGGTTGATGCCGGTGCCGGCCGCCAGCGACCCGCCCGCGCCCAGCGCCAGCGTGCCGGCGTTGACGGTCGCGCCACCCGTGAAGGTGTTGGCGCCGGTCAAGGTGGCGGTGCCCGTGCCCTCCTTGGTGATGCCGCCGGTGCCGGCGATCGTGCCGCCGAAGGTTTCGTTGCCGGCATCGCCGAAGGACAGGCCGTTGCCGCCGAGGTTGACGGTGCTGCCGGCCACGCCGGTGAGGCCGCCGATCGCCTGCGGCGTGGTCGCACCGCTGATGTCGAAGCCCGTGCCGGCATTGGCGAGGTTGACGCCGGTGCCGGCCGACAGCGATCCGCCCGCGCCGATCGCCAGCGTGCCCGCATCGACGGTCGCGCCGCCGGTGAAGGTGTTGACGCCCGTCAGCGTGGCCGTGCCGCTACCCGACTTGATGATGCCGCCGGTGCCGGCGATCGCGCCGCCGAAGGTTTCGTTGCCCGAATCACCGAAAGTCAGGCCGTTGCCGCCGAGGTTGACCGTGCTGCCGCCCATGCCGGTCAGCCCGCCGATGGTCTGCGGCGTGGTCGCGCCGCTGATGTCGAAGCCCGCGCCCGAATTGGCGAGGTTGATGCCGGTGCCGGCCGCGAGCGACCCGCCCGCGCCGATCGCCAGCGTGCCGGCGTTGACGGTCGCGCCGCCCGTGAAGGTATTGGTGCCCGTCAGCGTTTCGGTGCCGCTGCCGTTCTTGGTGATGCCGGCCGTGCCGGTGATCGCGCCGCCGAAGCTCTGGTTGCTGCCGTCGCCGAAAGTCAGGCCGTTGCCGCCCAGCGCCACCGTGGTGCCCGCCACACCGGACAAGGCGCCGATGGTCTGGGCCGCGCCCGCGCCGCTCAGGTCGAGTGCCGCGCCCGTGCCCGTCAGCGCCACGCCGCCGGTCGCGGCCAGCGAGCCGCCCGCGCCGATCGCCAGCGTGCCCGCGCCGATGGTGGTGCCGCCCGTGTAGGTGTTGGCGCCCGTCAGCGTCTGGGTGCCGGTGCCCTGCTTGATCAGCCCGCCCGTGCCGCCGATCGCGCCGCCGAAGCTGGCGTTGCCGGCATCGCCGAGCGTCAGCGTGTTGGCGCCCAGATTGACGCTGGCGCCGCCCACGCCCGACAGTTCGCCGATCGTCTGCGGCGTGGTCGCGCCGCTCAGGTCGAAGCCCGTGCCCGAATTGGCCAGGTTGACCGCGCCGCCGGCCGCGAGCGACCCACCCGCGCCGATCGCCAGCGTGCCGGCGTTGATGGTGGTGCCGCCGGTGAAGGTGCTGGTGCCCGTCAGTGTTTCGGTGCCGCTGCCCTCCTTGGTGATGCCGGCCGTGCCGGTGATCGCGCCGCCGAATGTCTGGTTGCTGCCGTCGCCGAAGGTGAGACCGTTGCCGCCCAGCGCCACCGTGGTCCCCGCCACGCCGGACAGCGCGCCGATGGTCTGTGCCGCGCCCGCGCCGCTGATATCGAAGCTCGCGCCCGTGCCGCCCAGGTTCACCGCGCCGCCGGCCGCCAGCGAGCCGCCCGCGCCCAGCGCCAGCGTGCCGGCGTTGATGGTGGTGCCGCCCGTGTAGGTCTGCGCGCCCGTCAGCGTTTCCGTGCCGGTGCCCGTCTTGGTCACGCCGCCGGTGCCGCCTATCGTGCCGCCGAAAGCATGATTGCCCGCGTCGCCGAGCGTCAGGCCGTTCGCGCCAAGGTTCACGCTGGAGCCCGCCGCGCCCGCCAGCCCGCCGATCGCCTGCGGCGTGGTCGCCCCGCTCAGGTCGAGCGAGGTGCCCGCGTTCGCCAGGTTCACCGTGCCCTGGTTCGACAGGCTGCCACCCGCGCCGATCGCGATGGTCCCCGCGTCGATGGTGGTGCCGCCCGTGTAGGTGTTGGCGCCCGTCAGCGTCTCGGTGCCCGAGCCCTGCTTGACGATGCCGCCCGTGCCACCGATCGCGCCGCCGAAGCTCTGGTTGGTCGCGTCGCCGAAGCTCAGCGTGTTGCCGCCCAGCGAGACGGTGGTGCCGGCCACGCCCGACAGCGCGCCGATGGTCTGGTTCGCACCCGAGGCGCTGATATCGAAACCCGCGCCGGCGGTGCCTAGGTTGACGCTGCCGCCGGCCGCCAGCGAGCCGCCCGCGCCCAGCGCCAGCGTGCCGCCGTTGATGGTGGTACCGCCCGTGTAGGTATTGGCGCCCGTCAGCGTTTCGGTGCCGCTGCCCTGCTTGACCAGGCTGCCGGTGCCGCCGATGGTGCCGCCGAAGCTCTGGTTGCTGCCGTCGCCCATGGTCAGCGTGTTCGCGCCGAGCGAGACGGTGGTGCCGGCCGCGCCGGCCAACGCGCCGATGGTCTGGTTCGCGCCCGAGGCGCTGATGTCGAAGCCCGCGCCCGCGCCGGCCAGGTTGACCGCGCCGGTGGCCGCCAGCGAGCCGCCAGCGCCCAGCGCCAGCGTGCCGCTGTTGATGGTGGTGCCGCCCGTGTAGGTATTGGCGCCCGTCAGCGTGGTGGTGGCCGCTCCGTTCTTGACCAGCCCGCCCGCGCCCGAGATCTCGCCGCTGACCGTCATCGCGTTGCTGCCGCCCAGCGCCAGCGAGGCGCCGGCGTCGACGGCCACCTGGTTGGCGACGGTCACGGCCTGGCTGCTGTCGAGCGTGGCGTTGCCGCCCACCGTCAGCGTGCCGGTGCCGAGCGCCTGGTCGTTGCCCATCACGATGGTGCCGGCGTTGAGATTGGTGCCGCCCGTGTAGGTGTTGTTGCCCGACAGGGTCAGCGTACCGCTGCCCGACTGGGTGACCGGCCCGGCGCCCGAGATGGTGCCCGACAGGTTCAGGCTGGAACTGCCCGACACGCCCAGCCCCGCGCCGCTGGTGCCGATGTTGTTGGACAGCGTGAGGCCCGGCGTGGCCGACTGAATCGCGCCGCCGTTGGCGTTGATGGTGCCGGTGCCGAGCGAGGCGGCATTGTTGACCACGGCGGTGGCGCCGTTGCCGAGCGTGGCGTCGGCCGCGCCCGAGGCGCCCGACAGCGTCCAGGTGCCGCTCTGCACGTCGAGGTGGTTGAAGTTGACGTAGTTGCCGTTGTTGATGGTGCCGGTGGCCGAGGTGCCCTGCTGCAGGGTCAGCGTGTTGTTGCCGCCCGCGCCGCCGTCGACGGTGCCGGTGGCCGCGAAGCCGATGGTGATCGCGCCGATGCCGAGATTGACCGCCAGGCCGGTGCCGCCCGAGCTGTTGACCGAGGAATCGGTGGTGGCGATGAACTGGTTGGTGCTGTTGGCGCCCATCGAGACGCTGCCGTTCACCGTGCCCGAATTGGTGAAGGTATTGCCGCCGGCCGAGCTGCCGAGCGCCACGCGCCCGGTGATGGTGCCGGAATTGTTGATGTTGACCTGGCCGCCGCCGTAGGCGGCGATCACGCCCGCATCGGGGCCGAGCAGGGTGGCGCCGATGATGCCGCTGGTCGACATGGTGCCGGTGTTGGTGATGTTGGTGGTGCCGCCCGCGCCGTTCTGCACCGCCAGCGCCATGCCGGTCAGGCCGATCGACAGGCCGGTGGTACCGGCCATGGTGCCGTTGTTGGTGACCGTCTGGGTGCTGGCCGAGGCATTACCCATCACCACGCCCGAGGACAGCACGCCCAGCCCGGTGCCGAGCAGGGTCGGGTCGATGCGGCCGTTGTTGGTCAGCGTATCGTTGCTGCCGGTCAGCGTCATGGCATTGCCGCCGACACCGAGCAGCACACCCACGCTACCGCCCGGATTGACGGTGACGTTGAGGTTGTTGGCGCCATTGGCATAACTGGGCGCCAGCGGATTGGCGGCGCCGGAACAACTGACATTGGAGCCGGCAGCGGTACACGCCGCTTCGGCCGGAATGATTCCGGCCCCGACCAATGCGAGGAATACGCCCATGGTGGGCAGCAGTTTCGGCAATTCGCCGTCTTTCGAATCGCGGGCGCGGACCATCTGTCAATTCTCCTTAACACGGTTTCATACGATGTAAATCTGTTAAGCAATGCAAATCGATGGCGGAAATCGGGTAAACGATCCGGAACGCGCGTGCAAAACCGGGCGAGAAACGCGGGGCGAGCGAAGCCCCGCCGCGTTTATGCGCAGCGCCAAGCACATGAAACAACTGGGAAAATTCAGTACATCAACGCAACGTCTCAGCGGATCAGCTCGGCATGGCCGTATTCCCCCTCAGGAATAAAACGTGCGTCTCGATTGATCGGGTTAGTTCTTTTGCATGACAAAAAGGCTACAACAAAGCACGGCAAATTGACAATTGCCGTCGGAACGAATTTTAAGAATTCGACAGGAAAAACGATCGCATGATCTCCGCGATTCGAACAATAGGCACCTCAAATTTTTCAATTGAAACAATCGGGGAATGAGACAAATCGAGACTCGATTGAATTAAGCCGTGCCGTGTTCAATTGTGCGGATACAGCAATTACGCCGCGTCGAGGCAATGGATAGGCCCATGGCTTGTTCGTCGCAGTGCAGCGAAGGGCGGGATGCATTCGAACGGACGCAATAAACACACCCGGCGCTGGCAGGGCGTTGTCTTGCCCTTGCAGCGGATGCTCACGCTGGATGTGCATGCCGATGCGATCCCTGTGTCGCGACAGGGCGACTGTCGGTGATGCGCAACAGAGAGCCGATCGAAGTGGATCGGGGGCGACCGATGCGCGTGCCGCATTCCATCCGGGCAAGCGTGGACGACACGCGGCGCATGCCAGTCGTCGAAGAGGAGCGGGCCGTCGCAGCGGACAGCCCCGCCCCGCGCTCAGCGCCGCGTGACGGGCAGCGCGGCCGCGCGCGCGAGCAGCAGTTCGCGCTCGCGCGCATTGCGCGTCAGGTCTGCTGCGCGCAGCCATTCGGCACGCGCCTCGTCGTGACGTTCGAGCCGTGCCAGCAGGTCGGCACGCACGCCCGGCAGCCAGGGATAACGCGCCAGCGCGGGATCCCCGGCCAGCGCATCGACCAGCGCCAGCCCGGCCGCCGGGCCCGCGGCCATGCCGACCGCCACCGCGCGATTGAGCGCGACTACCGGCGAGGGCGTTACCTCGGCCAACGCGTCGTAGAGCGCGACGATACGAGACCAGTCTGTATCGTCAGCCGTCCGCGCCTGCGCGTGACAGGCGGCCAGCGCGGCCTGCAGCGCATAGGGACGGCGCGCGCCGCCCAACGCACGCGCGCGCTCGAGCGCGGCCAGCCCGCGCCGGATCAACAGCCGGTCCCAGCGGCCGCGGTCCTGGTCGAGCAGCAGCACCGGACGGCCAGCCGCATCGATGCGTGCATGCATGCGCGAGGCCTGCAGTTCCATCAACGCCACCAGCCCATGGACCTCGCTGTCGCCCGGCGTCAGTTCGGCCAGCACGCGGCCCACGCGCAGTGCCTCGTCGGTCAGGGCCGGGCGGGTCCAGTCGTCGCCGGCGGTGGCCGAATAACCTTCGTTGAAGATCAGGTAGATCACCTCCAGCACCGAGCCGAGCCGAGCCGTGCGCTCGTCGTCGCGCGGCACCTCGAACGGCACCCGAGCGGAGGCGAGCGTGCGCTTGGCGCGCACGATCCGCTGCGCGATGGTCGGCTCGGGCGTCAGGAAGGCGCGCGCGATCTCGTCGGTCGACAGGCCGCCGAGCAGCTTCAGCGTCAGCGCGACCCGCGCGTCCCTCGACAGCACCGGGTGGCAGGCGATGAACACCAGCCGCAGCAGGTCGTCGCCGATATCGTCCTCGCGCGCGGCCTCCAGCGTCTCGGCCACGTCGGGCGCGACCCAACTGCCGAGCGCGTCGAGTTCATGGCCGAGCTGCTCCTGCTTGCGCGTGTGGCGCGTGTCCTGGCGCAGCCGGTCGAGCGCGCGGCGCTTGGCGGCCGTCATCAGCCAGGCGGCGGGATTATCGGGCACGCCTTCGCGCGGCCAGTGCTCGAGCGCGGCCACCAGCGCGTCCTGCGCGACCTCCTCGGCCGCGCCGACGTCGCGCAGCATGCGCGTCAGGTAGGCGACGATCCTGGCCGATTCGATCCGCCACACGGCTTCGATCGCGCGCGAGGCCGCGGCGCCCGTCACGCCGCGGCTCCGCTCGCGCGGGCCGGCGGCCGGTTGTCGATGCGCTGCTGCATGGCTGTCTCCTCGGGGGCATCGGCCAAGCGCGGCCGTGCCCGGTATGCACTCCGAATGAATGCGCCGTTGGTTCTTGCGATCGACGCCGGCATGCGCAGGATGCGTCGTACTCGTCTCGCGCCCGGCCCGGCGCGCCGGCCGCCTGGACACCTACCCGGAGGCCGGCCGTGTCGCGCCGCGACCGGGCCCTTGCCTCAGGCGCGTGCCTTGCGATCGAAGTAGCCGCCCGGCTCGAAGTCCTCGGGCTCGAACAACTGCCTCACCTCGATCGTGCCGTCGTCCTCGCCGAACGGCGAGGGAAAGCGCCGCGACCATTCGAGCGCCTCCTCGCGCGAGCGCACCTGGATCATCGTGTAGCCGGCGATCAGCTCCTTGGTCTCGGCGAACGGCCCGTCCAACACGGTGCGCCGCCCGCCCGAATGCTCGACGCGCCAGCCTTCGTCGCTGGGCCGCAACCCGGCCGCGTCGAGCAGCACGCCCGCCTTCGCGAGCTCCACGTGAAAGACCTCCATCGCCTCCATCAGCGCCTGGCCGGGCCGCATGCCGGCCTCGCTCGCGCGGGTCGCCCGCACCATGATCATGAATCGCATCGCTTCGTCCTCCGTTGGTCGTGGATCGGTGCCGCGCCGTCTGGCGGGCTCCTGTCGCTACGACGCACGAGCCGGCACGATTTCGACATCGCCTCGGGAAAACCACGAGCGTGCCACTGCCGCTACAGGAAACAGGGGCCGAGCTCGCGAACCTCCACCGTGCACCATTCGGCCGCCGGGCAGGTCTTGGCGATCGCCACCGCCTCGCCTTCGGTCGCCACGTCGAGCAGGAAGAAGCCGCCGATCATTTCCTTGGCCTCGGCGAACGGCCCGTCGACCACCCGCGCCTCGCCGTTGCGGACCTGCACGCGCGTGCCCTTGTCCTCCGACACCAGCGATTCGGCCGCGCGCAGCACGCCGCGCGATTCCAGTTCGCCGGCGAAACGCAGCATCCGCTCGTACAGCGCGCGGCCCTCCTCCTGCGTGCGCTGCGCGCGCTGGCCGACGGGTTCGGCAATCAGAAGCATAAAAGCCATGATCTTCTCCGGTGATCGAACGGTGGACGAAGCAGCGCGGCAATGCGAATGAGCGCGGCGCCGGGCCCGAGCCGCCTATTCTGGGCGCGCGTGCGGCGAGCGTCCATCAGGGCCGGCCCACTCGCGAGCGATGCGCCAGGCCGCTGCGCCGGCCAGCCACAGGCAGGCGGCCGCGATGCCGGCCAGATGCCCCTCGACCCGCACCGGCCCGCCCAGCCAGGCGGCTTCGGCCGCGGGTGAGCCGACGACGGCCTGCCAGCCGACCCTGGCCAGCACGGCGAGCAGCAACAGCCGCGCCGGCCAGCCCCGGCGCGCGAGCGGCGCCAGCCCCAGCACGGCCAGCGCATAGATCACGCCCGACAGGCCCACGTAGTGCGCGACGCCGGGCGCGCCGGCCCACAGCAACAGGCCGCTCGAGGCTGCCAGCCCGGCCAGGGTCGGCAGCGCGCGCCGGCGATGCGCCATCAAGGGCATGCAGGCCGCCAGGCAGGCCAGGTTCAGCGCCGCATGCCGCCAGCCCAGATGCACGAAATGGCCCGTGACGAGCCGCCAGAGCTCGCCGCCGCGCAGCGCGGCGCGATCGAAGGCGAGCGCCTCGCGCCAGGCCGGCGGCAGCGCCTGCAGCAAGGCGATCGCCAGTCCGGCCACGAGCCAGCCGCTCCAGCCGGCCAGCGCCTCGCGCCCGGCACCCGGCACGACCGGCGACGCGCGCCCCGCCACCGCTTCCAGCCCCTCCATGCCCGCCTCCCTTGCCTCGACCGACGATCCAGCCCAGGCCCCAAGCGTACCGGCGCCAAACCTCGGGCACATCCTGGCCGAATGGCCAGGTTTCGCGGCGTCCCGCGAATCATTACATTTCACTGTCACCATGCAAACGTAATCTCGCCGATTCCTTTCATAACCATAAAAATCCCATGACACTAGCCATTCCTCGTTTCCTTCTCGTGTCGCTGTGCGCCGCGCTGGCCACCCTGCCGGCCCGGGCCGCCGTGGTCAGCGCCGCCTGCGGCGACGCCGCCACGCCGATCGCCGAGATCCAGGGCAGCGGCACGCCCTCGCCGCTCAACGGGCAGACGGTGTCGATCGAGGCCGTGGTCACCGCCGATTTCGGCGGCACCGACGGCTTCGGCGGCTTCTTCGTCCAGCAGGACGACAGCCGGCGCGTCCACCAGCCCGGCGTGTCCGAAGGCCTGTTCGTCTACGCGCCGAAGCTGCGCGCCAAGGCCGGCGACATGGTCCACCTGAGCGGCAAGGTCGAGGAGAAGTACGGCCAGACGCAGCTCACCCTCGCCGGCGCGATCGCCGTCTGCGCGAGCGGCCAGAGCGTCACGCCGGCCACCCTGACGCTGCCGGTCGCCGATCCGGCCGCGTTCGCCGCCGTCGAGGGCATGCTGGTGCGGGTGCCGCAGAAGCTGACCGTCAGCGAGGTCTACGAGCTGGGCCGCTACGGCAGCGTGCTGCTCTCGAACGGGCGCCTGCCGGTGCCCACCAACGTCGCCGCGCCGGTCGAAGCGAAGGCACAGGCCGCCGCCAACGCACGCAACCGGCTGATCCTCGACGACGGCTCGAACAAGCAGAATCCGCTGGCGGTGCCCTACCCGGCGCCGGGCCTGTCGGCCGCGAACACCCTGCGGGTCGGTTACACGGTGGAGAACGTCGAGGGCGTGATGGAGAAGCGCTACGACGCCTGGCGGCTGCAACCCGTGCCCGGCGCGGCCGTGCCGAACTTCGACGCGAGCGCCAATCCGCGCGGCGAGGCGCCGGCGCGCCATGCGCAGGCCGACCTGCGGGTCGCCTCGTTCAACGTCCTCAACTACTTCAACGGCGACGGCAAGGGCGGCGGCTTCGACGCGCCCGACAATCGCGGCGCGCCCACCTACAAGGAGTTCCAGCGCCAGGAAGCGAAGATCGTCAAGGCCATCACGGCCTTGCAGGCCGACGTGATCGGCCTGATGGAAATCGCCAACAACGGCTACGGCGAACTGAGCGCGGTGCACCAGCTCGCGGCCCGGCTCGGCGACGGCTGGCGCGTGGTGGATCCGGGCACGGAGAGGCTCGGCGGCGACGCGATCAAGGTCGCCCTGCTCTACAACAGCCGCTCGGTCGAGCCGATCGGCAAGCCGGCCACGCTCGCGATCGACAACAAGAACCGCCAGCCGCTCGCGCAGACTTTCCGCCGCATCGGCGGCGCGCGCGCGGTGACGGTGGTGGTCAACCACCTGAAGTCGAAGGGCTGCACCGACGCGAGCGGCGGCGATGCCGACCAGGGCGACGGCCAGAGCTGCTGGAACCCGACGCGCGTGCGCGCCGCCGGCCTGGTTGCCGACTGGCTGGCCGGCAATCCGACCGGCGTGGACGGCGCCGGCGTGCTGCTGATCGGCGACATGAACAGCTACGCGAAGGAAGATCCGATCGCGCTGTTCGAGGCGCGCGGCTACGCGAACCTGGCTGCACGCTTCATCGGCGCGGGCGCCTACAGCTACGTGTTCGGCGGTGAGACCGGCTATCTCGACCACGCGCTGGCCTCGGCCTCGCTGCTGCCGCGCGTGAAGGCCGTGCACGAATGGCACATCAATGCCGACGAGCCGGTGGTGCTGCAGTACACGCTGGCCTACAAGAGCGCCGAGCAGCAGAACAGCTTCTATGCGCCCGATGCCTATCGCTCCTCGGACCATGATCCGGTGGTGGTCGACCTGGCGATGGCCGTCGACGACAGCGCGGCGGGCCCCGGTGCCGCGCCGGGCAGCAGCGGCGGCGGCGGCGCCGATCCGTGGCTGCTGCTCGCGCTCGGCGCGGGGGCGGCGCTCGCCTGGCGAGCCAGGCCGCACCGCGCCTGAGTCGCCGCAACCGCGAAGGAATGCCGGGCCAGCGGCTCGCCCGGCACGGGAAAAAACTACAAACCCGCCAGTTTCTTCGTGCAAAAAAGCACCATCGGCCCACGATTTCGCGGCAAATGTGAAATTCCGTCAAATCCGGCCGGGACGGGGCCCGGCACGCGCCACGCGAGGCGCGCCGGGCGGCTGTCGCCGATCACGCCTCGATGGCGTCGCGATCAGGCCCGACAACGCCCGGCGGGGATCTCGCAACTCGCGCGCCCGTTGTCGACCGGCCTTTCCTGCCGGGTCCCGCCGCCCGACGAACGGAAAAATCTACCGCTCTGGAAGCTTCCGTCGAAAGCGCCACGAAAATTTGTTTCATTTTCGCAAGCCCCTGTCGCGAAAGGACTTTTCCATCAGGGAGCGCGACATGGCACGCGAGTTGCGAAACTCGAGGGGAGAATGCGAATCACACCCGAGCAGTGTCTCGCACCATCGACCCTTTTCTCGATCGTAAGGAGAACGACCATCATGGCACTCACGAACAGCATCGAAGACAAACTCGACCGGGGTTTCACGGAGCTGCGCCGCACCGGCCGCCGTGTGGCGCGCGATGCACGCCACAACGCCCACAACCTCAATGCCGACGTCAAGGACGACGTCCGCTCGCTGGTCGAGGAACTCGAAGATCTGTTGAAGAAGGAAGACGCCGACGTCGAATCGCTGCGCAAGCGCCTGCACGGCCGCCTCGCCGAAGTGCGCGGCACGCTCGACGACGCCACCGACGATGCGCTCTATCGCCTGCGTGCGCAGGCCGACCGCGTCTCGCAGGCGGTCCACGAGAATCCGTGGCAGACCGCCGGCGTGGTCGCCGGCCTCGCCTTCGTCGCGGGCCTGCTGCTCGCGCGCCGTTGATCCGGCACTCCGCCCCCTTTGGCCAACACGTAAAAATCCAACCTTCAACGAGGGAGAACAAACCATGCGTCAAGCACTTGTGATGAAAGCCGCCGCCGCCGTCGTGATCGGTGGTCTCGCCCTGGCCGGCTGCACCACCACCCCGCCGAACGAACCGCAAAGCGCCGCGGCCAATGCGTCGAAGCGCCAGGCCATCAATTCGAGCGTCGACGCGACGCTCTCGCGCCTGTACACGACGGTGCCGGGCTCGCGTGAGCTGGTCGCGAAATCGCGCGGCGTGCTGGTGTTCCCGAGCGTGCTGCAAGCCGGCTTCATCCTCGGCGCCCAGTCGGGCAACGGCGCGCTGCGCGTGGGCGGCAGCACGGTGGGCTACTACAACACCTCGTCGCTGTCGGTCGGCCTGCAGGCGGGCGCGCAGTCGAAGGCGGTGATCTTCCTGTTCATGACGCAGGAGGCGCTCGACAAGTTCCGCAGCACGGACGGCTGGTCGGCCGGCGCCGACGCCTCGGTGGCGGTCGTGAAGATCGGCGCGAACGGCGCGGTCGACTCGAACACGGTGCAGTCGCCGATCGAGGCGATCGTGCTGACCAACGCCGGCCTGATGGGCGACCTGTCGGTAAACGGCACCAAGGTCACGCGCATCAACCCGTAAGGGCAAGGCGCCGTTCGCGGCGCGCCTGCCTGACCCGCGCCGCGGACTGGCTCCGCGGCGTTTTTTTCCCGCGTGCCACGGCCGGGCGGCAACCGCCGCCCGGCCGTGGCGCATCTCGCCGCGCTACCCGGACGCCGCGCTTGCAGGCATACTCGCGGGAATTCGAAACCTAGCAGCGAAGGCGCGCAGGCGCCTTCGCCCAACCCGGGCCGTCCGAGCGACCACATGGAAAGCGGCAAAGACCACCAAAAATTCTTCCACCTGCTGCTGGCGATCGTCACGATCGGCTTCTGCTGGATTCTCCTGCCCTTCTTCGGCGCGATCTTCTGGGGCACGATCCTGGCGATCCTGTTCCAGCCCGTGCAACGCTGGTTCGCCGCGCATTTCGGCAAGCGCCGCAATCTCGCCGCGCTGGTCACGCTCTCGCTGATCGTGCTGATCGTGATCCTGCCGCTGAGCTTCGTGGCCGGCACCCTGGTGCAGGAGATCGCCTTCGCCTACCAGCAGATCAAGGCCGCGCAGCCGAACATGACGGGCTGGCTCCAGGAGATCGTCCACGCGCTGCCCGCCTCGCTGCAGCGCATCCTGCACAGCTACGGGCTGACCGACATCGCCGGGATCCAGAAGAAGCTGACCGACGGCGCGGCCGCGATCAGCCAGTTCGTCGCCGCGCAGGCATTCAGCATCGGCCAGAACACCTTCCAGTTCATCGTCAGCTTCGGCATCATGCTCTACCTCGTGTTCTTCCTGCTGCGCGACGGCGGCGAGATCGGCCGGCGCGTGCGACGCGCGCTGCCGCTCGACGAGGACCACAAGCAGTTGCTGCTGACCAAGTTCACGACCGTGGTGCGCGCCACGGTGAAGGGCAACATCGCGGTGGCGATCGTGCAGGGCGCGCTGGGCGGCCTGATCTTCTGGATCCTCGGCATCGAGGGCGTGCTGCTGTGGGGCGCGCTGATGGCCTTCCTGTCGCTGCTGCCGGCGATCGGCGCGGGGCTGGTGTGGGCGCCGGCCGCGGTCTACTTCGCGGTCACCGGGCAGATCTGGAAGTGCGTGATCCTGGTGGCCTTCTGCGTCGGCGTGATCGGTCTGGTCGACAACCTGCTGCGCCCGATCCTGGTCGGCAAGGACACCAAGATGCCCGACTGGGTGGTGCTGATCTCCACGCTCGGCGGCATGGCGCTGTTCGGCATCAACGGCTTCGTGATCGGGCCGCTGGTGGCCGCGCTGTTCATGGCGAGCTGGGACATCTTCGCGCGCGCCGACCAGAACGGCTGAGCCGGCCGCGCACGCCCAGCCACGGGGCCGGAAACGACAAGGGCACGCGGATCGGATCCGCGTGCCCTTGGTCTTTTGCGCCGTCGCGCCGGCGCCCGGTCGAACCAGTCGATCTAGTCGAACTTGAACTGCATGTCCTTGACCACCGCCTGCTGCCCCCATACGAAGGAGCACACGCGCCCGGTCTCGACGCTGACCGCCTCGCCGCCCTTGCCCTGCGTCTCCGTCAGCGGGTGGCAGCCGCCGGTGATCGTCACGGTTCGCATGCCCTGCCTCGAGAGCGGGAATTCGTTGCTGTCGTCCTCGGGCACCGTGTGGGTGAGCGAGACGTTCTCGACGTAGTCGTCGGGCAGCATGAACACCGGCGCGTCGTCGACCCACAGCGTGTAGTAGTCATGCTTGAAGGGCGTCTGCTCGATGCAGAGCTTGGATTTGTGGCTGCCCTGCGTCTGCGTCTGGCAGAGCGGCGCGGCCAGCACCGCCGTGGCGCCGCCCAGCAGCAGCGCGGCCACGCCCGCGCGCAACGCGTCTCGTGTCTTCATGTTTTTATCCCGGAATAAGAGGCCCTGTGGAACGGCCAGGCACGTGGCGCGCGCGGTGAAACCACCGCGTGCGCGACATGCGCTGCCGCGATCCGCCTTCGGTACGTCTTCGGCGGCTGCCATCTTACCTAAGTCCGGGCGCCCGCCAAAGCGGGCTCGAGCCCTTCCTCGACGCGCGGGCCGGGATCAGAAGGTGGTGCGCAGGCCCACCATCACGCTGCGCCCGCCTTCCGGCGCGATATCCCGCACCACCGAGCTGGCGTAGCGGATCTCCTGGTTGGTGAGGTTGTCGCCGCGCACGTAGGCCAGCCAATGGGTCGAGCCGACATGGAAGCGATAGCTCAGCACCAGGCCCAGCGAAGTGTAGCTGTCGGTGGGCAGGTCGTTGTCGGGCACGCGATGCTGGGCCCAGGCGTGGGTGAGCTGCGCGCGCGCGCCGAACGGCCCGTAGCCGTAGTCGGCCGCCAGCGAAGCGCGCAGCGGCGAGATCCGCGGCAGCGGCTCGCCCGTCTCGGCGTTGCGCGCATGCGTGTAGTCGCCCGTCAGTTCGATGTCCAGACGATGCGCGCCCTTCTCGAAGGCGCGCCACTTGCCTTCCCATTCGAGCCCGTAGAACTCGGCGCGCACGCCGCGGTAGACGGCTTCCTTGAGCGCGTCGTCGGTGCCGGGCGCGACCACCTCGCCGTCGTCGTCGACCAGGCGCCCGGTGTTGAACTCGGTCAGGTAGTTCGAGAAGCGCGTGTAGAACACGCCGATGCTGCCCTTGTTCGGACCGGCCGCGTAGCGCAGCGACAGGTCGGTCGAGACCGCCTTCTCCTTCTGCGCGCCGGGCGCGCCGATCAGGTACTGGCCGGTCGCGTCGTGCGGGCCGTTCGCGTAGAGCTCGTAGAAGGTCGGCGCGCGTTCGGTGTAAGACACGCTGCCGGCCAGCGACCACACCGGGTTCAGCTTGTAGAGCGTGCCGAACGAGACGCTGCCGGTATTGAAGCCGTGGCCGCTCGCGCCGGCGAAGCGCTCGTTGCCGGCCGGCGTCGGATCGAGCTTGACGTGCTCGATGCGCCCGCCGAGGCTGAACTTCAGCGCCTGGGTGGCCTGCCATTCCTCGAGACCGAACAGCGCCACGTTGGTGGTCTGGGTGGTCGGCACCAGGGCCTCGTCGCCGAGTGCCGAGAAGGTGTTCTGCGAGACCTGGATGCCGAATGCGCCCTCGAACGGCCCGATCTTGCGATGGCGCGCCTCGATGCGCGCCTCGTAGCCGTGGTTGCGGAAGGTGGTGCTGGTCTCGCCGTTGTCGATTTCCTTGTGTTCGTAGTCCGTATAACCGAAGTCGAACTTGAGCTGCGAGATCGGGCCGGACAGGTTGCGGATCTCGGACGAGGCCGCCAGGTGCTGCTGGCGCATGCGCAGCCGCACGTCGCTCTCGGCCACCGAGCCGTAGTTCGATTCGAAGCCGCTGTACGACAGGCCCGCGTAGCCGTCGGCCCAGGTGTAGGCGCCGCCGACCGCGCCGCCGTGCGAACGGCCGTCGCTGTTGGGGATGCTGCCCGAGGCTTCGCTCGCGTCGGGACCGTCGAGCGCGCGCTGGCGGTCCGAATGCGCGAAGCCCGGGATCCGCAGCTTGCTGGTCTCGCGATCGAAGGCATCGACGTGGAACGCGAAACGGCCATTGCCGCCCTCCACCAGCGCGGCGCCGGCACGCGCGTCGTTGGCGCCGCCGTAGCTCGCGTCGACCGCGCCCGACACGCCCTTGATCGCCTCGCGCGGAATCCGGTTGTCGATGGTGTTGACCACCCCGCCGATCGCATTGCCGCCATAGAGCAGCGCCGCCGGCCCGCGCACGATCTCGACGCGCTCGACCGTCAGCGGGTCCTGCGGCACCGCGTGGTCGTAGGACAGCGAGGAGGCGTCGAAGGCGGCCACGCCGTTCTGCAGCAGCCGGATCCGGTCGCCGTCCATGCCGCGGATGATCGGGCGGCCCACCATCGGCCCGTAGGTGGTGGTCGACACGCCCGGCAACCCGTCGAGCGTGGCACCCAGCGAATCGGCGCGGCGCAGCGCCAGCGCGTCGCCGCCGATCGAGGCGGTCGGCGAGATCAGCTCGGTGTCGCCGATCGGGTTCGCCGTGACGAACACCGGCGCCAGCGTCGGGGTGGGCGTGGCGATGGCGGGCGCCGCGGCAGGCACGCCCGTCACGCCGTTGGCCGCCGACTGCGCATAGGCCAGGCTGGCGACGAACATCAGAGTCAGGGGAGGCAGCCCGCGCGCGGCGGACAGGGGTCGAAAACGGGCGGAGTCGCGCATGATGAAGGTGGTTGTCGTGAAATGAGCCGGAATGCGCCGCCGGCTGATTCGCGCGACGTTATAACGTATCATCGCGAATCCGTGGTTCGCCGTATCGATTCGACGTCATCCACGCGACCGGGCCGAGAGAGAGGAGCTCGGGGTCGGAAGAAGCAGCACTAGGATATGTTATATCATTTCAGAATGTAACAACAAGCACGGACTTCGAAAGATTCATGAATAGATTTCGTCATCGAGGAAAATGCCCGGGCGAGCACGCGTAACACGGCCGCGGCCGGCGCGGCGCGGCCGCGCGGATCAGGCGCCGCGGGCGGTGAGGGATCGGGAAGGAAGGTCGAGGGATGCAAACGCGCCGCTCGGGCGCAAGACTCCGTAAGCCTCGTTAATCACGCTTAATCGCGCGAAATTGACTCTACGGCGGCGCAGCAGAAGAATGAAGTCTGTCTCGTGATCATCTTCCGGCCACCCCGGTACACGGTGATCAGAGGCGGCCAGACCTCCAGTCATACCCCCCTCTTGACTGGGAATTGCAAGCCACGGAGCAATCCGTGGCTTTTTTTTGCCTTCTTTTTGCCTCTTGGCGACGCGGCCCTCAGGCGTCCTCGGCCACACGCAGCACGAGCTTGCCGACATGGCTGCCGTCGAACAGGCGATTGAGCACCTCGGGCGCGTTCTCCAGCCCCTCGGCGACGGTCTCCTCGGCCTTGATGCGCCCCTCGCTCAACCAGGCGGCCAGTTGCTGCACGGCCTCGCGGTTCTTGCGGTAGTCGAGGATCAGGAAGCCGCGCATGCTCAGGCGCTTGGAGATCACCGTGCCGAAATCGTCGCCGGCGCGGCCGTTGTTGTTGTAGTTCGAGATCACGCCGCACAGCGCCACGCGCCCGCCGATCACCATGCGCGAGAGCACGGCGCGCATCACCTCGCCGCCCACGTTCTCGAAGTTCACGTGCACGCCGTCGGGCGTGGCGGCCTTCAGCGCGGCCTTGAAGTCGGGCGCCTTGTAGTCGACCGCGGCGTCGAAGCCGAGCGTCTCGGTCAGGTAGCGGCACTTCTGCGGGCCGCCGGCGATGCCGACCACGCGCGCGCCCTGGATCTTGCCGATCTGCCCCGCGATCGAGCCCACCGAGCCGGCCGCCGCCGACACCACCAGGGTCTCGCCCGGCTGCACCGGCGCGATGTCGGTCAGTCCGTAATAGGCGGTCAGGCCGCTCATGCCGCAGGCGCCGAGCAGGGTCGGCAGCGGCAGGCCCACCTCGGGCAGCCGGGTCAGCCTGGGCACCTCGTCGGCGAGCACGTGGGCATAGTCCTGCCAGCCCACCAGCCCCTGCACCAGGTCGCCGACCGCGAACTTGTCGGCGCGCGAGGCGACCACCCGGCCGAGGCCGAGCGCGCGCATGGTCTCGCCGATCGCCACCGGCGGCAGGTACTGCGGGATGTCGCTCATCCAGACCCGGTTGGTCGGGTCCATCGACAGGTAGAGCACGCGCACCAGCACCTCGCCCTCGCCCAGTTCGGGCAGCGGCGCTTCGACGAGCGAGAAGTGTTCGGCGCCGACGCGCCCTTCGGGGCGCGCCTTCAGGCGCAACTGGCGGTTGAGGGTTGCGGACATCGTGCCTCCTCGGCTTGACTGTTCGACTGCGGCGCCCGGCGCGAACGCGCCGGGCAGCGGGTGGATTGGATGGCGGCGCGCGATGCGGGCGATGCACGCTACGCAGGCGCGCCGCCGCTTACATCGCGCACAGGCCGCCGTCGATCACCAGCTCGGCGCCGGTCACGTAGCGGCTCTCGTCCGAAGCCAGGTAGATCGCCGCGTAGGCGACGTCGTCGGGCTCGCCTAGGCGGCCCATCGGCACGCCGCGCACCAGCTTGCGGGTGGCCGCGCTCTCGCCGAGCTGCGCGAAGAAGGGCTCGACGATGCCGGTGCGGATGAACGAGGGATGCAGCGAATTGCAGCGCACGCCGGTCTGCCTGCGCGCGCAGTCGACCGCGATCGACTTGGTCAGCGAGGCCACCGCCGCCTTCGAGGCGTTGTAGGCGGTGTACTCGGGCTCGTGCTTGAAGGCTGCCACCGAGGACACGTTGATGATCGAGGCCGGCTGACTGTCGCGCAGGAACGGCAGCGCATGGCGCACGCCCAGCACGATACTCTCGACGTTGACGTCCATCACGCGGCGCCATTCCTTCTGCTCGATCTGCTCGACCGTGCCGAGCGAGCCGATCCCGGCATTGTTGACCAGCACCGACAGCGCGCCCATCGCGCCGTTGGCCTCGGCGGCCAGCGCCTGCCAGCGCGCGTCGTCGCGCACGTCCTGCTCGGCCGACCAGGCCACGCGCGCGCCGGCCGCCTCGTTGAGCTGCGCGGCCAGCGCCTCGAGCGCCTCACGCTGCGCGGCCACGTCGGTCAGGAACAGCTTCGCGCCGTGCTCGGCCATGCGCGTCGCAATCGCGCGTCCCAGCCCTCCCGTCGCGCCGGTGATCCAGGCGCACTTGCCCGCCAGCCGCGGGGTTCCGATCGTCGTCATGGGTTCTCTCCTCCTTGCTGTTGTCCGCATGCGGCGCCCTCGCGCCGCGCGTCGCCACTATACCGACAGATATCCGCCGTCCACGTTGAGCACCGCGCCGGTGGTGTAGCTCGACGCGCCCGAGGCCAGGAACAGGATCGCGCCGGCCATCTCGGAGGGCGCCGCGACGCGGCGCATCGGCACGTGGGCCAGCACCTGCTCGAGCACGGCCGGGTTCTTGGTCAGCGCCGAGGCGAACCTGGTGTCGGTCAGGCCCGGCAGCAGCGCGTTGCAGCGCACGCCGTCGGCCGCGCATTCGATCGCGAAGGCCTTGGTCATCGAGATCACCGCGGCCTTGGTGATCGAATAGATGCCCTGCTTGTCGCCGGGAATCACGCCGTTGACCGAGGCCACGTTGACGATCGCCCCGCCGCCATTTGCCGCCATCCGGCGCGCGCCGTGCGAGGACATGAAGAAGTAGCCGCGGATATTGACGTCGACGGTCTTCTGGAACGCATCGACGCCGGTGTCGACGATCGGGCCGTAATAGGGATTGGCGGCCGCGTTGTTGACCAGCACGTCGAGCCGGCCATGCTTCGCGTCGATCGCGGCGTAGAGCGCCTCGATCTGCTCGAGTTCGCCGATATGGCAGGCGGCGGCCTCGGCCGAGCCGCCGTCGGCGACGATCGCCTCGGCCACGCGCCGGCAGTCGTCGATACGGCGGCTGGCGACGATCACGTGCGCGCCGAAGGCGGCCAGCAGGCGCGCGGCCTCCTCGCCGATGCCGCGGCTCGCGCCGCTGACGACGGCGATCTTGCCGGACAGGTCGAACAGATTGGGTGCAGTCATCGTGGGATGTTCCGATGGAATTGACGGAAAAGGCGGCGGCACGCGCCGCGCGCACGAAGCGGCGGCGCGTTGCACGGCATGCAGCCGAGGGACGATCGCGTCGGCATCAGCGATGCGTCACCAGCGCGGCGTCGGCGGCGGTATCGAGATGCGGCCACGCGTTGTAGGTGACGAGCTGGGCGCCGCGCCGGCCGGTGCGGATCCGCGACACGCTGGTATTGACCAGCGGCCAGGCGAAATCGAAGCTCCGTTGCGGGTCGGCGCCGGCCAGCAGGGTGGCGATCACGGCGATCGGCCCGCCCGAGGACACCACCCAGACTTCCTCCGCGCTCTCCTTGGCGAGCGTGTCCCAGGCCGCCAGCACCGCGGCGCGGAAGGCCGGCCAGGCGAGCGTGTAGTCGCCGTCGGCCTGGCCCGAGGTCCAGCGCGCCACGGCCGCCGAGAACAGCGCCTGGAACGCGCGGCGCGGGTCGCCCGAGGCGGCCAGCTCGGCCAGCAGCGCCTCGCGCGAGGCCAGCTCGGGTCGCAGGCGCGCCACCAGTTCGTCGGAATCGAGCTCGTCGAGGCCGGGCAGCACGCGGATCGGCGGCTCGATGCCGGCCGCCCGCGCGGCCAGCGTCGCCGTCTGCGCGTGACGGCGCAGCGTGCCGGTGAAGATCGCGCCGGGCCGGCCGCCGCGCGCCGCCATCCAGGCGCCGAGCTTGCCGGCCTGGGCCTCGCCGCGCGAGGACAGGCAATCGTAGTCGGCCGCGTCGAAGCTGGCCTGCGCGTGGCGGATCAGGAAGATCTCGCTCATCGCCCGGCTCCCGCCGCCTCGATGCGCGCGCGGCAGCGCAGCGTCAGGTAGCGCACCGCGTCGCCGAAGCCCGCGAAGGCCGGGTTGGTGGTCTGGCCGAGCACGTAGCGGCGGTAGATCTGCTGGATGATGCCCATCAGCCGGAACAGGCCGAACACCTCGTAGAAGGCGAAACCGCCGATCTCGGTGCCGGTGCGCTCGCCGTAGTGCGCCACCAGCTCGGCGCGCGTCATCATGCCGGGCGCGTGGGTCGGCTGGCGGCGCATCGCGCGGAACGGCGCCTCGTCGTCGGCCTGCACCCAGTAGGCGAGCGAGCCGCCCAGGTCCATCAGCGGATCGCCGAGCGTGGCCATCTCCCAGTCGAGCACGCCGACGATGCGCAGCGGGTCCCGCGGATCGAGCACCACGTTGTCGAAGCGGTAGTCGTTGTGGATCACGCAGAGCCGCCCGTCGCGCGCCGGCCGGTTCGCCTCCAGCCAGCCCGTCACGTCCTCGGCGGGATCGGTGCCGTCGGTCAGCGCGCGCTGCCAGCGCTCGCGCCAGCCGCTCACCTGCCGCGCCACGTAGCCCTCGCCGCGGCCGAAGGCGGCGATCGCCGGCGCCGAGGCGTCCACCGCGTGCAGCTCCACCAGCCGCTCGACGAAGCTCTCGCAGAGACGCCGCGTGCCGACCGCGTCGAGCCCGAGCTCGGGCGGCAGGTCGCGCCGCAAAATCACCCCGGCCAGGCGCTCCATCACGTAGAACTCCGAACCGATCAGCGAGGCGTCGTCGCAACGCGCGACGATGCCGGGCACATGGGGATAGGCCGGCTTGAGCGCCGCCATCACGGCGGCCTCGCGCAGCATGTCGTGGGCCGAGCCGGCCTTCGCGCCGGCCGGCGGGCGACGCAGCACCAGCTCGCGATCGGGATAGCCGAGCAGGTAGGTCAGGTTCGAGGCGCCGCCATGGAACTGGCGGATCTCGGGCGTGCCCGCCAGGCCCGGCACCTGCGCCTTGAGGAATGCGTCGAGCCTTGCCGCGTCGAGCCGGTCCTCGTCGCGCACCTCGCGGGCGCCGTCGATCGGCGCGCTCATGCCGCGGCTCCCGCGCGACGGCTCGCCTGCTCGCCGGCCTGGCGCTTGAACTCGAGCTTGGCGACCACTCCGCGATGCACCTCGTCGGGCCCGTCGGCCAGACGCAGCACGCGCGCATAGGCATACAGGTGGGTCAGCGGCACGTCGTCGGACACGCCCGCGCCGCCGTGGATCTGGATCGCCGCGTCGGCGGCCTGCTGGGCCACCGCCGGCACCACCACCTTGATCTGCGAGATCAGGCTCAAGGCTGCCTTGACGCCCTGCGTGTCGATGGTCCAGGCGGCCTTCAGCGTCAGCAGGCGCGCCTGGTCGATCGCCATGCGCAGGTTCGCGACGATGTCGGCATTGCCGCCCAGCGCCGCCAGCGGCTTGCCGAACGCGGTGCGCGAGGCGGCCCGCTCGCAAAGCAGGCCCAGCGCGCGTTCGGCGGCGCCCAGCGCGCGCATGCAGTGATGGATGCGGCCAGGCCCGAGCCGGCCCTGGGCGATCTCGAAGCCGCGTCCGGGGCCGAGGATCACGTTCGCGGCCGGCACCCGCACCTGGTCGAACACCACCTCGCCGTGGCCCGAGGGCTCGTCGTAATGATGGAAGGCCGGCAGCATGCGCTCGATGCGCACGCCCTTCGCGTCGAGCGGGCAGATCACCATGGTGTGGCGGCGATGCGGCTCCGCCCCGGCATCGGTCAGGCCCATGAAGATCGCGACCCGCGCATGCGGATGGCCGATCCCGGTCGACCACCACTTGCGGCCGTTCAGCACGAACTCGTCGCCGTCGGGCGTCGCGGTGGCGCGCATGTTGGTGGCGTCCGACGAGGCCACCTCGGGCTCGGTCATGCAGAACGCCGAGCGGATCTCGCCGGCCAGCAGCGGCGCGAGCCAGCGCGCCTGCTGCCCGGGCGTGCCGTAGCGCGCCAGCACCTCCATGTTGCCGGTGTCGGGCGCGTTGCAGTTGAACACCTCGGGCGCGATGAAGGAGTGGCCCATGATCTCGGCGAGCGGCGCGTACTCGGCATTGGACAGCCCCGCGCCGCCGTGCTCGACCTCGGGCAGGAACAGGTTCCAGAGGCCCGCGGCGCGCGCCTTCTGCTTGAGCGCCTCCATCACGGGCGGCTGGCGCCATTGCCGCCAGTCGGCGCCGCCGGTCAGTTCGGCGGCATAGTGCGCCTCGGCGGGCGCGATCTCGTCGCGCATGAAGCGGCTCAGTCGATCGGCGAAATCCTGGCTGCGAGCGGTCGGCGTGAAGTCCATGGCATCGTTCCGGTTGAAGTGGCACTCAATCTACGCCGATCCCGCCGATCGATGAAATGAATGTTCTTCATGTCAGGTCATCAAAGGGATTAATATGCTGGCTTCCCTTTCACCCGCTGCGGCCCGTCGCCGGCCGCCCGCCCCGTGAGCTCCGACCTGCGCCTCGACCTCAACCTGTTCCGCGTGCTCGACGCGATCCATAGCCATGGCGGGATCAGCGCGGCCGCGCGCACCCTGCACCTGACCCAGCCCGCCGTCACGCATGCGCTGAACCGGCTGCGCGCGCATTTCGACGATCCGCTGTTCGTGCGCCAGGGCAATCGCATGACGCCCACCGAGCGCACCCGCGCCATGATCGGCGAGGTGCAGCGGCACCTGAAGGGCCTGCAGGCGGCCGCGCAGGCGCAGGCGAGGTTCGAGCCCGCCACGCTCGAGCAGCGCTTCGTGGTGGGCATCCGCGACGTGCTGGAGTCGATCGCGCTGCCGCAATTGGTGGAGCGGCTCGCGCGCGAGGCGCCGCGCATCACCGTGGTCAGCCGGCGCATCGTGCTGGCCGAGGTGGGCCGCGAAATCGCCGGCGGCCAGCTCGACCTGGCAATCGACCGGCGCGTGCCGACCGGGCCGCAGATCGTGCGCGAGCCGCTGGTCGACGACGCGCTCGCCGTGGTGCTGCGCCGCGATCATCCGCTCGCGCAGAGCCCGCTGCGCCGCGCCGAGTATTTCGCGGCGCGCCATGTGACGGTCTCGCCGCTCGGCGAGCCGAATTCGCTCGACGTCCTGCTGGCCGCCGACGGGCGCTTTCGCCGCATCCAGCTGGTCTGCCAGCACTATTTCGCGGCCTGCCAGATCGCGGCGGCGGGCGACCTGCTGCTGACCCTGCCGCGCTCCTACGCGCGGCGCATGGCGGCGTTGCTGCCGATCGTCGTCAGGCCGCTGCCGCTGCGCGTGAAGCCCTATGCGATCCAGGCCTACTGGCACGAGTCGCGCGACGGCGACGGCGCGCATCGCTGGTTTCGCGAGCGGGTGGCGCAGATCGTGCGCGAGGCGGCCACCGGCGAGGCCGGTGCCGTTGGCGAGGGCGAGGGCGAGGACGAAGGCGGCTGAGGCGGCTGAGGCGGCGGCAACTGGAACGGCCGCCGCCGCGCCATGGCCCGCGCCGACACGACAACTGGGCGGCAAGACGTTTATGCTTCGAGGGCGCGAGCACGCATCGCGGGCTGCGAATCCGGCCGACCGCGATGCGCCGCTCGCCGAAGCCAGCACCGAACCCATCGCCGCATCACCGCATCACGACGAACCGAGGAATGCCATGCCCCTGATCCACGCCGCAGCCGAGCTGGCTGCCGATGCCCCGAACTATCTCGTCGACATCCAGGCCGGCGCCCATCGTTTCCAGGGCGACGAGGCCGAGCGCGAAGGCGGCCGCGGCGCCGGCCCCGCGCCCTACGAGCTGCTGCTGGCGAGCCTCTGCCAATGCACCGTCGCGACGCTGCGCATGTACATGCAGCGCAAGGAATGGCCGGCCGTGAAGCTGCACGCGCATGCCGAGCTGCACGCGGACCGCGACGGCGCGCAATACGTGCGTCGCACCATCACGGTCGACGGCGAGCTGGAGGAGGCGCAGCGCGCGAGGCTCGGCGAGATCGCCGAGAAGACGCCGCTCACGCTGTTCATCAAGCGCGGCACGCGCATCGAAACCACCTTGCGCTGAAGCACCGGCATGAAAAAACCGCGCGACCAGGCATGCAAGCTGGTCGCGCGGTGTGTCCCTGGCACGGGGCGACGCCGCCCCGCCCGCCTCGTCAGATGCCGAGCGCCGACAGATCGGGCTTGCCGTCCTCACCCGCCGGCGGGCACCAGAAGAACGCGCCCGTGATCGGCTGGGTGAAGCGGAACAGCCCGTCGAGCACGCCGTCGGTGGCCCCCACCATGCGCCGCATCTGCACCTCGAAGGCCCGCAACGAGTGGCCGAAGGCGACGAAATAGAGGCCCGCGCGGCGCTCGTCGGCCCACGGCGCCGAGCGGCGCAGCACCTTGGCCTCGGGCGTGAAGCTCTCCTGCTCGGTGCGCTTGACGTGCGCATAGGCCGGCGCATCCTCCAGCTCCTCGTTGTCCGACTTGCGGCGGCCGACGATACGATCCATCTCCTCGCCGGGAATCGCCTCCATCGACGGGAAATCGTGCACCCATTGCTGCACGGCCACGAAGCTCGCGCCGTCCAGGCCCGGGCCCTTGCCGCTCACGAAGGCGGTTTCCACGGCTTCCTCGTCCTCGGGATTCTCGGTGCCGTCCTCGTAGCCGGACAGGTCTCGATCGTCGGCATAGCGGAACGCATTGGCGGCGCTGTCGAGCACGAAGGCCGGCGTCAGCAGCTTCTCGATCGTGCGCGAACGCAGCGTGATCTCGCCATGATCCTCGCCGCGCAGCCAGATCCACAGCGCCGCCTGGGTGGACGGCACCGGCGCGCCCGGCTTCGACATATCCGGGAACGGCTTGAGCCCATCGATCTTGCGGTCGAGCCCCTGCGCGAGCGAGGGGCCGAAGCCGACCACCGTGTGCGCCGTGTCGATCGCCTCGCGCAGCGCGCCGAGCGCGCGCACGACGTCCTCGGCGCGGGCGGTCTGGAACGAGAGATAGCGGTTGGCCGACGGAAGCGGCGCCAGGATGCCTTGCTGGAAGGTGCTCATCGTGATGTGGGTCTTTTCGGTGGATGCGGGGATGCGGGAATTCGAGGGCCGGATTGTCCCATACCTCGCACGCAGCGCCCAAGGCAGGCGAACGGCGGCGCGGCGACGCCGCGTGTCGCATCGGCAACACAAGCCCCAGCCGACGCTTGGCAGCGCCTCCCGCCTGTGTTTACAATCGCGGTCATGGGGCAAAATGTCGCCCCAAGGAAGTCGTAGTCCAGCGCGAGCGGCGCCTGCCCCGCGCGTTTTCCCATCCACGCTCCATCCATTCACGTTCAAGGGAGGTCAGAGATGATGCATCGCATGCCATCCACGAGTGGCTTCCCGAACGCCGTCCGACAAGGCACCTGCTAGGTCCCTTGCACGCGACGGGCTTCCGAGGCCCGTCCGTCCGCAGTTCTCCCGGTCGTCCGTTCCTGTATCGCCCCGCGCGAGCGTCGTGCCTTTGCCTTCGCGCCGCCGCCTGGCTTCGTTGCCTCGACGAGCCCGGCGGCATCGACGACCCGTTCGTTACCGACAATTGACAAGTCCTGGCGCACACAATGCGACCAGGCCACGACACATGATCCAACACACCGATCGTCACGGCAGCCGGCCGTTCAACGACGTGCTCGGCTTCACGTTCCGCCACTGGCGCCGCCAACCCTCGCGCGCCCTCGCGGTCGCCCTGTTCGCCCTGCTCGCCGCGCTCGGCGACGTCCTCACCCCGCTGTTCGCCGGCAAGCTGGTGGACGCGGTCTCGCTCGGCCTGACCGACCGCGCGGCGGCCTGGAGCGCCGCCCTGCACGCGTTCACGATCCTGATCGCGCTGGGCATCGCCGCCACCCTGCTGCGCCAGGCGATGTTCATGAACATCATCGTGCTGACGCTGCGCATGATGAGCGAGATCTCGGCGGGCGCCTTCCATCGCGTGCAGCGCTTCTCCACCGACTGGCACGCCAACAGCTTCGCCGGCTCCACGGTGCGCAAGATCACGCGCGGCATGTGGGCGCTCGACCTGCTCAACGACACGCTGCTGGTGGCGCTGCTGCCCTCGGTGGTGATGCTCGGCGGCGCCACCCTGCTGCTCGGCTGGCACTGGCCCGTGATGGGGCTGGTGGTGGGCGCGGGCTCGCTGCTGTTCATCGCCATCACGGTGGGGCTCTCGCTGGGCGTGATCGCGCCGGCCGCGCGCCTGGGCAATGCCTGGGACACGCGGCTGGGCGGCGCGCTGGCCGATTCGGTCAGCTGCAACGCGGTGGTCAAGGCCTTCGGCGCCGAGACGCGCGAGGAGGCGCGCATCGGCCGGGTGATCGGCAAGTGGCGGCTGCGCACGCGCCGCACCTGGATCCGCGGCACCCTCAGCGGCGGCCTGCAGGGCACCCTGCTGGTGCTGATGCAGGCGGCCATCCTGGGCTCGGCGCTGTGGCTCTGGTCGCATGATCGCGCCAGCGTGGGCGACATCGCCTTCGCGCTGACCATGTTCTTCATGCTGCAGGGTTACCTGCGCGACATCGGCATGCATATCCGCAACCTGCAGCGCTCGGTCAACGACATGGAGGAACTGGTGGCGCTGGAACGCCAGCCGCTCGGCATCGACGATGCGCCCGACGCGCGGCCGATCGCGATCACGCGCGGCGAGATCCGCTTCGATCGCGTGACCTTCCGCTACGGGCCGCGCAGCGCGCCGCTGTACTCGGACTTCTCGCTGCGCATCGCGCCGGGCGAGCGGATCGGGCTGGTGGGCCACTCGGGCTCGGGCAAGACCTCGTTCATCAAGCTGATCCAGCGGCTCTACGACATCGACGGCGGCCGGATCCTGATCGACGGGCAGGACATCGCGAAGGTCACGCAGGAATCGCTGCGCAACCATATCGCGATCGTCCAGCAGGAGCCGGTGCTGTTCCACCGCTCGCTGGCGGACAACATCGCCTATGCGCGCCCCGAGGCGACGCGCGACGAGATCATCCGCGCCGCGACGCTGGCCAGCGCGCACGGCTTCATCTCGGAGCTGCCGGAAGGCTATGACACGCTGGTCGGCGAGCGCGGTGTGAAGCTGTCGGGCGGCGAGCGCCAGCGCGTGGCGATCGCGCGCGCGTTCCTCGCCAACGCGCCGATCCTGATCCTCGACGAGGCCACCTCGAGCCTGGACAGCGAAAGCGAGCTGCTGATCCAGCAGGCCATGGAGCGGCTGATGGTGGGGCGCACCACCATCGTGGTGGCGCACCGGCTGTCGACCGTGCGTTCGCTGGACCGCCTGCTGGTGCTCGATCGCGGCCGCGTGATCGAGGAAGGCGACCACGACGCGCTGATCCGCATCGAGGGCGGCGTCTACCGGCGCCTGTTCGAGCGTCAGGCGCTCGAGCTCGCCAAGGGGCTGATCGAGCAGACCGGCGGTTACGGCATCGACCGGCTCGGCTCCCGCCTGGCCGCCGGCGCCGACGGCCACGCGCAGCCGCTGGTACGCGATACGGTCGCGAAGTAGGCGCGGGTTCGCATCACCGCGCGCCCGTCACGGGGCGGCAGCCGAAAGCTGCCGCCCCGTTTTTCATGGCCGTCGATGCTTCGCAGTCCTCGCTGCCTCGCACATTGATTCGGTATTTTCGCGAGTCGCCGACTTTCGACTCGCTTTCCATCTCTTTTCGAATTCAATCGAATCGTCCACCGTTTCGCCGGGAAATCGTCATGCGATTTTTTCAAGTGGCTTTCACTGCTTCAAAATCCGCGCCAAGCGCTTCATGGCGACACGCTCTCGACAATACTCCCGGCCTTTCCCGAAATATTTTTTTGTGTCGTTTTGTCGGTCGGCCAAATCTCACCGACAATCTCGCGACACCTTGCCGGCCAGTCCCATCATGGCTTCGAGCGATACGCCGCGCACTCGACCGGCATCCGGAACCGGCAGTAAGACAGAGCGGCGCATTGACGATTTTCACATGCCTATACCATTCATCGCGGATGATCCACATAATCACGGTAACTCGCGGACAGGCATAAAGTGCCTTCAAAAAGCCTACAAGGCTTATCCATTACCGTTTTCGACATCCATTCAAAGACGAGGACATGACCCGGTGAAAGACGTGATGACCACCGACCGATCCCGCCCCCCGACGTTCGCGCGTTTCAGCCGTCTGTGGTTCGGCCCCGTCGGGCTGCGCACGGGGTGGGCCGCGCTGCTGTATGCCGCGATCGTCGCCGTGCTGATGGCCGGCGCGGACTGGCTCGCGCGCCGCCTCGGCCTGCCGTTCCGCCTGCAGGGCGAAGTGAGCGCCGCGCACCAGGTAGTGTTCGAACTGGCGATGTGCGGCGCGGTGCTGGTCGCCACCCGCGTGATGAGCCGCATCGATCGCCGCGCCTGGCTCGATTTCGGCCTGCGCGCGCCGCGCCGCCTGCAGCACCTGCTGCTCGGCGGCGCCTGCGGGCTGGCCGCGGTATCGGCCATCATGGCGCTGCTGGTGGCCACCGGCGGCGCCACGCTCGCCTATTCCGGCATGAGCCTGGCCGCGGCCCTGGAAGCGGGCCTGATGTGGGCCTTCGCCTTCGCGCTGGTGGCCGCCGCCGAGGAACTCGCGTTCCGCGGCTACCTGTTCTTCCGCCTCGCGCAGGGCATCCCGCCGACCGCGGCCGCCGTGCTGACCTCGCTCGCCTTCGGGCTCGCGCACATGTCCAACCACGGCGAGAACATGGCCGGCATCGTGCCGGTGGTGATCTACGGTTTTGTCGCCTGCCTGGCGATCTGGCGCACCGGCTCGCTGTGGTGGGTGTTCGGCGTGCACGCCACCTGGGACTGGTCGGAATCCTTCCTGTTCGGCGCGCCCAACAGCGGGCTGGTACCCGGCAGCAGCCTGCTGGAAAGCCATGCGATCGGCCCGGTCTGGCTGAGCGGCGGCACGGTCGGCCCGGAGGGCAGCGTGCTGGTGTTCCCGGCGCTCGGCGCGCTGGCGTGGGTGGCCTGGCGCGCCCTGCCCGCCACCGGCGACGCCGCGCGCGCGGCGGCCGGCACGCGGCCGGGCCGGGGTCGCGCGGGTCGCGCCGGCTGACGCCTCGAAGGCGCCGGCGGCAGCCGCAGGCCCGGCTCCGGCGTCGATGCGCTCGCGCCGGCTGCCTCGCGCGAACTTCGCCGCCGGTGCCGCCGGTGCCGATTTACCCTGCAGTCCTCAGCATCGAACGGCATGGCCCCGCCTCAGGCCGGCTCACGCTCGCTCTCCCGCTTGGGCTCCGTCGCCGGCCGCCGCAGCGCCGCGTCGGCGAGCCGCCCGCCCGCGCTGAGCCAGGGATGCTTGGCATGGCCGATGCGCTGCGCGCGATAGATGCCGGTGTGCCCCGAGAACAGGTAGGCGATCACGCAGGCCAGCGCGGCGAACATCCCGATCGGCGCGCCGAACAGCTCGATCGCCATGATCGTCGAGGCGATCGGCGTATTGGCCGCGCCCGCGAACACCGCGACGAAACCGAGCGCCGCCAGCACCGGCAAGGGCAGCGCGAGCAGGTGCGAGAGCGCGTTGCCGAGCGTCGCGCCGATGTAGAACAGCGGCGTCACCTCGCCGCCCTTGAAGCCGGCCGCGAGCGTGAGCACCGTGAAGCCGAACTTGCCGGCGAAGTCGTAGACCGGCAAGGGCCCGCGAAAGGCCGCCTCGATGGTGGGAATGCCGAGTCCGAGATATTGCGGCACGGCCAGCACGCTGCCGGCCAGCGCCACCAGCGCGCCGCCTGCCATCGGCCGCAGCGGCCCGTAGGGAATCCAGCGCTTGAAGCGCGCGCCGAGCGCGTGCGTGGCATCGGCGAACAGCATGCCCACCACGCCGAAGGCGACACCCGCGACGATCGCCGAGCCGGCCGTGGCCAGGCCCATCGGCGGCACGTAGGGCACCGGGTAGACGGGATGGTGGATGCCCCACAGCCGGCACACCACGTCGGCGACGATCGCCGCCGCCAAGCAGGGAAACAGCGCGTCGTAGCGCAGGCGGCCGATCGCCAGCACCTCCAGCCCGAACACCGCGCCCGCCAGCGGCGTGCCGAACACCGAGGAAAAACCCGCGGCGATGCCGACCATCAGCAGGATGCGCCGCGTCTCGGCATCGACGCGCAGGATTCGCGCGACGCGATCGGCCAGCGCCCCGCCCATCTGCACGGCGGTGCCCTCGCGCCCCGCCGAGCCGCCGAACAGGTGCGTGACCACGGTGGCGATCATCACCAGCGGCGCCATGCGGGTGGGCACCGCGCGCGCCGGATCGTGGATCTCGTCGATCAGCAGGTTGTTGCCGCCCTCCACCGAGCTGCCGATGCGCAGGTAGACCCAGCCCATGGCGAAACCGCCCAGCGGCAGCAGCCACAGCAGCCAGGGATGCGCCAGGCGCGTGCCGGTGGCGAGATCGAGCAGGTAGAGGAACAGGGCGGAAGCAGAGCCGGCCAACGCGCCGACCAGGCTCGACAGCACGAGCCAGCGGCCGAGCGCGCGCAGCATCGCGACTTGCTCGACGGATTCGAAAGCTTTCATGGTTTCCAGATTCGACGGGACATCAAACCTGGGCGGCAGGACGCCGCTTGTCGTCAAGACGGCCTACGACCTCCTGTACCCAGGATGCGTAGGCATCATCAGCCGGCTGACCGGCGGTTGTGTACGGAGGAATGCCATCTCCGGCAAGCACGGATTGTACGCGAAGTGCAGGCGAAAAAAATGCGGCGGCATCGAAATCGCCGCCGCGACGCGGACCGCATCGGCTCGCGCGGCCTGCCTTTCGCAATGCTTGGCCGTTGCCGCCGGCGGCCCCAGCCGCGCGGCATGCGCGGCGGGGGCCGGGCGCTCGGACCTCAGTGCAGGTCCGAATGCTTGCGGATCGCGTCGGCGGTCTGGCCCGCCTTCTCCTGCAGCTTGCCCTGGGTCTTCTCGGCGACACCTTCCGCCTCGGTCTTGCGGTCGCCCGTCACCTTGCCGAGCGCCTCCTTCATCGAACCCTTCACCTGCTTGAGCTTGCCGTCAATACGATTCTTGTCCATGGTCGACTCCTTGAGGGATTCATCGGGGCCGGCCGCGCGGGCCAGGGCCGCGCGCCGGGGGAGTCACCATCTTCGCAACGCGCGGCCGCCGCGAGCAGATGCAGATGGGCCAGCGCTTTTAGTGCATTCGCACCGGCCCGATGTTCAGCGCGCGGCCCGTCCGCGCGGCGTGCGCGCCGCGCCGGTGGCCTTGGCGGCAGGTTTGGCGGCCGGTTGCTGCACCGCGGCAGGCGCCCCGGTCGGGGCGGGCGCCGCGGCCTCCACCGCGCCGACGATACCCCGCTCGCGCGCCCACACGATCGCCTCGCCGCGGCTATGCACGTCGAGCTTGTTGTAGATGGTCGAGACGTGGTTGCGCACCGTGTTCGGCGCGAGCCCGAGCCGGTTGGCGATCTCCTTGTCGGGCAGGCCGTGGCAGAGCAGGTCGAACACGTCGCGCTCGCGCGCGGTCAGGTCGGCGAGCTGGGCGCCGGCATCGGGTGCCTTGTCACGGCGCACGTTGGCCAGCTTCTCGATCAGGGTGCGGCTGAACCAGGAGGCGTCCTGCATCGCCGTCTCGATGGCCTGGATCAATTCCATCTCGGTGCGCTTGCGCTCGCTGATGTCGAGCAGCGCGAGCAGCAGGCAGTCCTGTCCGTGGATCGCCACCATGTCGGCCGACACCAGGCAGTCGCGCGGCTCGCCGTCATGCCGGAGCACGCGCGCATCGCGCATCCGCACCGCACCCTCGCGGCCGATCGCGTCGACGATCTCGCGCTGCATGCCCGGCTCGGCCCACAAGCCGATCTCCTCGACCGAGCGGCCCAGCACCTCGTGCTGCGCATGGCCGGTCATGGCGGCGAAGGCCTCGTTGCAGTCGAGGATCTCGCAGCCGCCGGCGGTCAGTATCGCCATCGCCACCGGCGCCATCCGGAACGCCTTGGCGAAGCGCTCCTCGCTCTGGCGCAGCGCGGTCTCGGCCAGCCGGCGCGGCTGCAGGTCGGTGAACGTGAACAGCATGCAGGCGTGCTCGCCCATGTCGATCGGCTGGCCCGACACGATCACCGCGTGGTCGCCGCCGTCGGCGCGGCGCAGCAGCGCCTCCATCGGCGGGATCGACATGCCGTCGCCGAGCCGCTCGATCGCCAGCTCGCGCCGCTCGGCGCGATCGAACACGTCGAGTTCGTAGACCGAGCGGCCGATCACCGCCGCCTCGCTGGCCTGGCCGGTGATGTCGAGGAAACCCTGGTTGACCTTCACGTAGCGGAAGTCGTCGAGCCGGCAGATCGCGGCGGGCGCCGGGTTGGCGTTGAAGGTGCGCTCGAAGCGCTGCTCGGCGCTGGCCCAGTCGGTGGCGTCATGCAGCACCAGCGCCAGGCAGTCGGGCTCGCCCGCCGCGTTGGTCAGCACCAGGCTGCGGATCCGGTGGACCCAGCGCAGCCGGTCGTCGGTGGCCGATTCGACCTCCACCGTCACGTCGCTGAACTGCTCGCCGCTGATCACGCGGTCGATCGGATACTGGCCCTGCCGGACCGGGTCGTGGTTGGTGTCGCGCAGCCGGAAGCGCTCGCGATACTCGGTCACGTCGGCGCCCAGTTCGGCCAGGCTGGCCGCGCCGTGCATGGCCAGCGCCGCCTCGTTGGCCCACACGATGCGCTGGTCCGGCTCGACCAGGATCACGCCCTCGGTCAGCCCGGCGATGATCTGGTGCAGTTGGCGGCGGTCGGTATGTGTCTTCAGCGCCTGCTCGTCGGGCGGCGCTGGCTGGAATTCGGCGGCGGGTCGGTTCATCGATGACAGAAGCATGGCTGGCGCGGTCGGGTAAATCGGCAAGAATCGGCCGCGCCGGCACTGTAAAAATTGCACGCCCCGGCGCGGCCCGGCCGCCGCGCGGGCTTGCGGGAACGTCCGGCAAGCCGCCGCGAGGCGGGCTGTCGCAAGGATCGAGCAAGTTTCGTGCAAGGCTGCGGCGAGCACCACGCAGACACCGCGCGAGCGTCGCGCGCAAGCCGGGCAAGCGGCCCGGCCGCCTCCCGCAAGCGGCGTTCAGCGCGAGCGAGCGAAGCGCTGCAACTGCAGGGTGACGCGCTCGGCGATCTGGTCGAGCGGCAGGATCGCCGAGGCCGCGTCGATCGCGGCGGCCGCCTTGGGCATGCCGTACACGGCGCTGGTGGCCGCGTCCTGGGCGATCGTGTAGAAGCCCTTGGCGCGCATCGCCTTCAGGCCGAGCGCGCCGTCGCGGCCCATGCCGGTCAGCAGCACGCCGAGCGCGTCGCCGCGCCAATGCTCGACCACGCTGTGAAAGAACACGTCGACCGAGGGCCGATACGGCGTTTCCTCGGGATGGCGCGTGTAACCGAGCTGGCCGCGCGCGGTGAGATGGAGGTGATCGTTGGTGGCGGCCAGCAGCACCTCGCCGCGCTGAGGCGCCCCACCCTGTTTGGCCACGCGCACCGGCAAGCGCGTGAAGCCGTCGAGCCATTCGGCCATGCCGATCGCGAAGGCCGCGTCGACATGCTGGACGATCACGATGGCGGCCGGGAAATCCTCGGGCAAGGGCTTGAGCAGGGCGGCCAGCGCGGTGGGGCCGCCCGCCGAGGCGCCGATCGCCACCAGCGGCGGCAGCGCCGTGGCGGGCGCCGCCGCCGGCTGCGCCGGCACCGGTCCGCGCGTGGCCAGCAGCCGGCCGATCTGGTCGATCTTGGCCAGCAGCGGCTGCGAGGCATCGGCCAGCATGCCCTGCGCGAGGGTCGGCGTATCCACCGCGTCGAGCGCGCCGGCGCCCATCGCCTCGTAGATGGTGGCCTTGTTGGCATCCACGCTGGCGGTCACGATCAGGATCGCGCAGGGCGAGCGGGCCATGATCTGGCGGGTCGCCTCGACGCCGTCGACGCGCGGCATGATCAGGTCCATCAGCACCAGGTCGGGCGGGTTGGCGACGCAGAAATCGACCGCCTGCTCGCCGTCGGCGGCCACCCACAGCACACGGTGCTCGGGCCGGTGCGACACCGCCCGGCGCAGCGCGGCCACCGCGAGCGGCAGGTCGTTGACGATGCCGATGTTCATGCGCTGGCCTCCCCGATCAGGTCGTGGACGGCGTCGAGCAGGGCCTCGTCGTGGAAGCTGCCCTTGGCCAGGTAGTAGTCGGCGCCGGCTTCCAGGCCGCGCCGCCGATCCTCGTCGCGATCCTTGTACGAGACGATCATCACCGGCACCGCCTTGAGCAGCGGATCGCCCTTGATCAGCGTGACCAGCTCGATGCCGTCCATGCGCGGCATGTCGATGTCGGTCACCACCAGGTCGAAGCGCTCGCCGCGGATCGCGTTCCAGCCGTCCATGCCGTCCACCGCGATGGTCACCGCGTAGCCGCGCTTCTCCAGCAGCTTGCGCTCGAGCTCGCGCACCGTCAACGAATCGTCGACCACCAGCACCTGCTTGCGGCGCTGCGCGAGCGCGCCGCCCGCGTCGCGACGGATCTTGGTGAGCTGGCCGCCGCGGATCAGCTTGTCGATCGAGCGCACCAGGTCCTCGACGTCGACGATCAGCACCGGATCGCCGTTCTCGAGCAGGGCGCCGGCGGCGATGTTGCGGATCTTCTGCAGGCGCGCGTCGAGCGGCTGCACCACCAGCATGCGCTCGCCGAGGAAGCGGTCGACCGCCACGCCGTAGGTTTCCGGCTCGGCGCCGATCACCACCACCGACGTGCCGGGCCCCGCGCCGTCGGGCTCGCCGGCGTCGAACAACTGGTGCGCGGTGACCAGGCCGACGCGGCGCTCGTCGAGCGAGAAGTGCTGCTGCCCCTCGAGCACGTCGATGCCGGCGCGGTCGATCTCGAGCGCGCGCCGCACGTGCACCAGCGGGAACGCATAGGGCTCGCCGCCGACCTCGACCAGCAGGCTGCGGATCACCGACAGCGTGAGCGGCAGTTGCAGCACGAAGCGCATGCCCTGCCCCGGCTCGTTGAAGATCCGCACCGCGCCGCGCACGCGCTTGACCATCTCGTGCACGGCATCGAGCCCGACGCCGCGCCCCGACACGTCGGTGACCTGCTCGCGCATCGAGAACCCCGGCAGCAGCAGGAATTCCAGCACCTCGGCATCGGTCAGGCGGGCGGCCGTCCCGGCATCGGTCAGGCGCTGCCGCACGATCGCCGCGCGCACCGCCGACAGGTCGGCGCCGGGCCCGTCGTCGGCCACGCTGATCAGGAGCGAGCCGGCGCTGTGGCGCGCCTCCAGCGTGATGCTCGCCTCGGGCGGCTTGCCGCGCGCCACGCGCAGCTCGGGGGCCTCGACGCCGTGGTCGAGCGCGTTGCGCAGCAGGTGGCCGAGCGGCGCGTCGAGCATGTCGAGCAGGTCGCGATCGACCTGGGTGGATTCGCCGACGATCGAGAAGCGCACCCGCTTGCCCAGCGAACGCGCCAGGTCGCGCACCACGCGCGGATAGGCGCGGGTGGCGTCGCCGAACGGCCGCATCCGGCATTGCAGCGCCTCGTCGTAGAGCTGCTCGGCGATATGGCTGCTGCGCCGCTCGAAGCGGTCGAGCTCGTCGATGCGGGCCGTGAACGCGCGCTGCAGGTCGTTCATCATCTGCCGCACCTCGTTGAGCGCGGCCTCGCGCCCGGGGTCGAGATCGTCGGCCAGGCTTTCGTAGAGCGTGTCGAGCGCGCGCGCCGCGTCGCGCTGCGTGCGCCGGATGCGCAGCATCGAATCGGCGAAGGGCTTGAGCCAGCGCGATTCGACCAGCGATTCGCCCGACAGGCTCAGCAGCCGGTTCAGGCTGTCGGCGCGCACGCGGCGCATCTGGCCGGCGTCGCCGGCGCTGTCGTGGCTGTCGCGCGCGGCAGGCTCGATGCTTGCGGGCGCAACGGCGCCGGCCGGGTTCGCGGGGTCGCCGCGCGCGGCGCCGGCCGATCCACCGACCGATTCGCCGGCCGCGCCACCATCGGCCGCCGGGGGCGGCGCCGAGGCGGGTTCGCCGAGCCGCAGCTGCGCGGCCAGCTCGGGCGGCACGGTCGATTCGAACGGCATGGCCGCCTCGTCGAGCCCGCGCGGCAGCGGCGCGAGCGACGGCTCCAGCGGCAGCCTGACGTCGTGCTTGGCGAGTGCCTCGTCGGGCAGCGGCTCGGACAATCGCAACTGCGCGGCCAGCTCGTCGAGCGAGAGCGGCGCGGCCGGCGCCGGCGCCGACACGGCAGCGTGACCCGCCTCACCGCCCTCGCCTGCCTCGCCGGCATTCGCCAGCGCGACCGCGAAGGCGTCGATCTCGATCGGTGTCACGGAAGCGGCCGAGCCCGGGTCGCCGACGCGCACCAGCAGGTCCACGCCGGTCAGCAGCGCATCGATATGGCTGGCGCCCAGCACCTGCTCGCCGCGCTGCGCGGCGACGAAGCAGTCCTCCATGCGTCCCGCGATCTCGACGCCCTGCGGCACGCCGACGATGCGCGCGGCGCCCTTGAGCGAATGCGCGGCGCGCATGCAGGCCTCGAACGCGGCGGCATCCTGGGCGCCTTGCTCCAGCGCGAGCAGGTGCCGCGACAGCGCCTCGGTCTGGGTCTGGGTTTCCTCGCGGAACAGGTCGAGCAGCGACTGCCGGCTCAGGTCGTCGTCATGGCTCATCTGAGGCTCCGCAACAGCGAATCGAACAGCCGGTCCTCGTCGAGCAGGCCGACCACGCGCTCGCGCCAGCCGAACACGCAGCGCGTATGCGTCACGCCGGCGCGCGAGACGGTGGCCGGCGGCGGCACGCGATCGGCTGCAGCGAAGCGCAGCACGCCCTCCACCTCGTCGACCGGGAACACCACCGGCTCGCCGCGATGGGCCACCACCAGCATGCGCGTGAAGGCCGCGCGCGGGCCCTCGGCGGCACGCCCGGCGGCAGCGTCGAGATCGAGCAGGCGGGCCAGCGAGACCGCGATGCGCAGCGTGCCGCGCACGTTGACCACGCCCAGCACGGCGCGGCTGCGCCGGTCGGGCAGCGAATGGATCGGCCGGTCGTCGACGATCTGCCGGACCGTCGAGGTGGGCAGCGCGAGCCATTCGTCGGCCACGCGAAACGCCAGCACCGACTGGCCCTCACCGTGCTCGCCGGGCGTCGCGGCGGCGGGCGAGGCGGCCACCCGCCGCGCGGCCTGCGCGAGATCCTCGCCCGACAGCGGCCGGTCCAGCAGGTGCGCCGCGTGGCGCGCGAACACCGGGCAGTTGAGGCAGCGCTGCACCTCGGCCAGCCGCTCGCAGGACTGGTCGCCGCGCACGCCGATGCGGTTCCAGCAATCGTCGATCGCGTCGATGTCGACCACGCCGTCAGCGACGTCGCGCATGATCGCGTCCTCCCGTGTCCTTGCCGCCGGCCTGGGCCGCGGCGCGGCGCGCGCGCTCCTTCAGCCAGCGCGCGCCGTCGTGGTCGCCGGCGATGTCGAGCAGCGTCGCCAGGTGGGTCAGCGCCTCGCGGTGGGTGGGCGCCAGGTAGAGCGCCTTGCGGTAGTGCTCGGCGGCCACCGGCAGCCCCTGCGCGTCGGCGATCAGGCCGAGCAGGTAGTAGGCCTCGGCGCTCGGGCCCGCCGCGCTCATCGCCTCGAGCACGGCGCGCTCGGCGGCCGCGAAATCGCCGGCATCGGCGCGGGCGCGGGCCGTCTCGAGCGCCTCGGCGCCGGTGACGGCGGGGGCGACGGCGGGGGCCGCGTGCACCGTGCCGCCAGCGGCGGGCGCGGCGGGCGCGGCGGAAGCGGCCTTCGCGCCGGCGGATCCGGCGCGGCCCGGCATCGTCGTCACGGTGGCGGTGGCGGTGGCGGTGGTGGCGGTGGTGGCACTGCGCGGCGCGGACTGGGCCGTCGAGGAAAGTCCCGCACCACCCGGCGCGATCCGGTCGCGGCGCCAAGGCGTCGCGCCCTCGCCGCCGGCGACGCTCGCCGTCGGCGCCTCGGCACCCGGGCCGCCGGCCCAGGCGGGCCTGCCCGGCTCGGCCGTCGGCAAGGGCCAGGCGATATCGGCGAACCATTCGTGCGCCGCCGATTCAGCCGGCGCGGTCAAGGTCGCGCGCACGCCGACCGGCGGCAGGCCCGGGCCCGACTCGACGGCGTGACGGCGCCCCGCCCCCGAACCGGGGGCGGTAGCAACAACGGGCATTGCGACCGCGGCACGCGGCCACGCGGCCGGCGCCTCGGCTTCGCGCGTGCGGCGGAACGCGAAGGCCAGCGGAATCTTCGCCGAGCTCATCGCCTGGCGCATCACCACGCCGGTCTCGGCCGGCCCGACGAACAGCAGGCCGTCCTCGGCGAGTCGCGCGTCGAGCGCGCGCAGCGCGCGCTCCTGGGCCTGGCGGTCGAAATAGATCAGCACGTTGCGGCAGAAGATGAAGTCGTAGCGCCCCTCGTCGGCCGCCTGGCCGGGGCCGCCCAGTTCGAGCAGGTTGGCGCGGCGGAAACGCACGCAGTCGCGGATCCGCGCATCGAGCCGCCAGCCGTGGGCGGTCGGCGTGAAATGGCGGGCGCGAAACTCGAGCGCGTGGCCGCGAAACGAATTGCGGCCATACTCGGCGCGCTGCGCCTGCGCGATCGCGCGTGCGCTGATGTCGAGCGCGTCGATCTGCAGGCGCGCCGGATCGATGCCGGCGTCGACCAGGGCCATCGCGGCCGAATAGGGTTCCTCGCCGGTCGAGCATGGCGCGCTCAGCACGCGCAGCGGCAGCGCAGGCTCGGCGCGCAGCCGCTCGAGCGCGCGCGCGGCCAGCGCGACAAAGGCCTCGCGTTCGCGGAAGAACCAGGTCTCGGGCACCACGCACTGCTCGATCAAGGCGCGCTGCTCGTCGGCCGAGGCCAGCAGCAGGCGCCAGTGGGCATCGAGATCCTCATCGTTCAATTGCCGCGCGCGCTGCATCATGGCCGGCGACGCGGCGGCGGCCTCGCCGGCCAGCATCGCGGCGATCCGCTCGGCCAGCACGCGCGCCACGAAATCGGCGCCGAGCGAATCGGCATCGATGCCGGTCTCGCGCGCCAGCCAGTCGTGGATGCGCATCAGGTTGGCACGCGTCATCGGCGTTCTCCGGCCCGGGCGTCGAGGCTGTCGGCGGCGCCCTGGCCGTCGCACGCATCCGCGGCCTCGCGCGCCGCGGCGGCATACAGCAGCGCGCGCGCCTCCTCGCCCAGCAGATGACGCACCGTCACCCACTGCAGCACGCCATGCGCGTCGTGCGCGACCGGCCCGAGCCAGCGCGCGTGCGGCGTATCGATGCCGCCGTCGCTGAACGCCGCCGGGTCGAGCCGCGCGGTCTGCGTGGCATGCTCGACGATCAGCCCCAGCAGGCGCTCGCCCTCGGCCGCGGCCGGCTCGGCATCGCCGTCCAGCGGCAGGCGCACGCGCACGATCACCAGGCGCGTGGAGCGCAGCGGCGCGGCGGCGCGACCCAGCGCGAGCCGCGACACGTCGATCACCGGCACCGGCACGCCGCGATGGATCACGATCCCGGCCACCCAGGCGGGCGCGCCCGGGATCGGCTTGGCGGCGGCCAGCGGCAGCACCTCGGCGATGTCGGCGGCATCGAGCGCATACCGCGCGCCCTCGAGTTCGAACAGCAGGAACAGCATGGTGGGGCGGGTCGCGGCGCTCACGCCTCGACCTTGAAGCGCGAGACGCTGGTGCGCAGCCCGTTGGCGACCAGGGTCAGGTCGTCGATCGCCTGCGAGGACTGGCGCAGCGATTCGGCCGTCTGCTGGGCCGCCTCGGACAGTTGCGAGAGCGCCTGGGTGATCTGCTCGGCGCCGCTGGCCTGGGTCTGCATGCCCTCGTTGACGAGCTGGAAGCGCGGCGCGAGGGTCTGCACCTCGGTGATGATCTGCGAGAGCTGCGAGCCGACCTGCTGCACGTCGAGCATGCCGCGCCGCACTTCCTCGGAGAACTTGTCCATGCCCATCACGCCGGCCGACACGGCCGACTGGATCTCCTTGACGGTCTGCTCGATATCGTAGGTCGCCACCGCGGTCTGGTCGGCCAGGCGGCGGATCTCGGTGGCCACCACGGCGAAGCCGCGGCCGTATTCGCCCGCCTTCTCGGCCTCGATCGCCGCGTTCAGCGACAGCAGGTTGGTCTGGTCGGCGACCTTGGTGATGGTGGCCACCACCTGGTTGATGTTGAGCGCCTTCTCGTTGAGGATCGCCAGCTTGGCGTTGACCGAGCCGGCCGCGTCCATCACGCTGCGCATGGTCTCGCCCATCTGGGTCAGGCCGTTGCGGCTCATGCCGGCCAGCGTGGCCGACTGCTCGGCCACGTTCGACACCTCGTTCATGGTGTGCAGCAGGTCGCGCGAGGTGGCGAAGATCTCGCGCGAGGTGGCGCCGATCTCGGTGGTGGTGGCGGCCGTTTCGTTGGCGGTGGCCTGCTGCTCGCGCGAGGTGGCGGCAATCTCGGCCACCGAGGTGGTGACCTGCAGCGAGGACTGCTGGGCCTGCGCGACCAACGAGGTGATCTCGTCGGCCATGCGGTTGAAGCCGGTCTCGAGCGTGCCGAACTCGTCGCGCCGGCCGAGCTGCAGGCGCCGGGTCAGGTCGCCGGTGCGCATCACGTCGTGCACGCCGACCAGTTCCGCCATCGGCCGCATCACCGCGCGGTACAGCAGCCAGCCCATCACCAGCGCGGCCACCAGTTCGACGGCCACTACCGTGGCCAGCGTGATCTGCGTGCTCGACACCGATTCGCGGATCGACTGCGCCGACTGATCGGCGAAGCTGCGATTCTCGGTAACCAGGATATTGGCATTGCGGATCACGTCCTCCCACACCGGCGTGCAGCGCGCGTAGGCGCTCACCGCGTCGGCATGCGAGCCGCTGCGTGCCTTCTGCACGGCATCGGCCAGCAGCGGCAGGTAACGCTCGTAGACGCCGCGGAAGGTCGCGAAACGCTGGCGATCGTCCTCGCGGAAGGTCGATTTCTGGTAGGTGGCCGACAGCTTCTCGAACGCATCGAGCATGCCGGGGATCTTGTCGAGTTCGCGCGCCGAGGCGGCCGCGTCGGCATCCACGAAGATGGCGCGCTGCATCGCCGTGTAGGACTCGTTGGCCGAGGCGCGCAGCGAGGTGGCCAGGTACACGCCAGGCAGCGAATCGCGCTGGATGCTGTTGGTTTCCTCGTCGATCAGGCGCAGCTTGGTGTAGGAGAAGCCGGCCATCACCAGCATCAGCACGAACAGCGCGCCGAAGCTGAGCAGGATCCGGTTGCCGAGCGTGATCCGCGCGCCGGCGGACTTGGAGGGATGCTCGATGCTTGCGCGAGGCGACACGTTGGCCATGTTTTCGATGTGGGTAGTCAGCGGATGCGTTCGGGAGCCGTCGCGGCACGGACGGCATGGCGCCCGGCGGGGCGCGAGCCAGCACGAGTGTACTGTCTTTACGGCCGCCTAGACAGCCCGGGCAGGCCCGGCGTGGCGGGCGCGCAGCGGCGGCGCGCGGCTCGCGCCGGCGGCGGTCCCCCGAAACAGGGACGGAAGGATGCGCGGCAGGTTCGAGGCGGAAGAAAACGGCACGGGAGAGGCGGCCGGGAACCGCTCGCGCCGGGTGCGGGTGCGCCCGCTCAGACGCGCGGCGAGGCCTTGGGCAGCGCGAGGCCGGTCATGAAGCCGCGCGCGGTGTAGCGCATCAGGATCTCGCCGCGATGCTTGCCGGCGGCGGCCCGCACGAAGGCCAGGCCGAGCCCGAAGCCGCCGCGCTGGGTGCCGGGCCCGTGGGTCAGGCGCACGAAGGATTCGGTGGCGCTGGCGCGCAGCTCGGGCGCGATGCCCTGCCCTTCGTCCTCGACGCCGACCAGCCAGTCCTCGCCGTCGTCGGCGATCAGGCAGCGCACCTCGGCACCGGCCGGCCCGTACTTGAGCGCGTTGTCGATCAGGTTGGCGACCGCGCGCGTGAGCATCATCCGGTCGCCGATGCAGAGGCACTCCAGCTCGGGCACCCCCACGCTGATCCGGCTGCCCATGTTGCCGGCCTTCTCCCAGAGCTGGTCGGCCGCGTCGAGCAGCACCTCGTTGAGGCTGACCAGCTCGGTCGGCTGCTTCTCCGATTGCGCGCGGGTCAGCTGGATGAAGCCGTCGGCCAGCGCCAGCGCGCGGCGCGCGTGCAGCTCGATGCGCTCCAGCAGCAGGGGCATCTCGCCGTGGGTGGCGCGGTAGGTGTCGAGCAGCGAGAGGATCGAGCTCTGCGGCGCGCGCATGTCGTGCGAGAGGAAGTCGAGCACCTCGTCGCGCTGGCGCAGCGTGCGATAGGAATTCGAGTGATAGCGGATCCGCGCGATCATCTCGATCGGATCCGGCAGCTTGACCAGGTAATCGTTCGCGCCGGCGACGAAGGCTTCGCGTTTGGCCAGCGGATCGTCGTTGACCGAGAGTACGATGATCGGCACCAAGGCCGTGAAGGCCTCCGCGCGCCAGGCGCGCACCATCTCGAGCCCGTCGATGTCCGGCATCACCAGATCCTGCAGGATCACGCTCGGGCGCACCTCGCGCGCCATCTCGAGCGCGGCGTGCGCATCGGCGCAGACATGCAGCGCGATATCGGATTCGGCGGCGAGCAGACGACGCACCACCTCGCCGACGAACGCCTGGTCGTCGACGAGCAGCACCGAAATGCCGGATTCATGCGAATCCGGCGCGTAGTCCGTATTGGTTGTTCCGTTCATGGAGTCGTCGCGTGTGCCGTCGCCCGCCGCCAGGGACGGACAGCGCCTGGGTCCATGCGGGGGCGGCTCCGCCTGCGCCCTCTCTGGCGCACTTCCGGTTGTGAATGCCCGGTTTTCGGCGGCATTGCTTCTTTTGGAGAAATATAACTTAATGATTCTAAACGATTTTTATATTTCACGCTGGGGAATCCGACGCACTGGGCATGCGCCATGCTCGTTTGCGACGCAATCGCGGACGACATCCTGAGCGAGCCCCCGGGGCGCCCGCCGCGGGCGAAAAAACCGGCCGCGCCGGGCTTGCGCCACGACGCGGCCGGATTCGCCGCGAGCCACCTCGGCAAAGGCGGTCAGCCGGGTTGGCGGACCACCATCAGGCGCGGCTCGGTCATGTCCTCGATCGCGTAGCGGATGCCCTCGCGACCGAGCCCCGAATCCTTGACGCCGCCATAGGGCATGTTGTCGACGCGGAACGAGGGCACGTCGTTGATCACCACCCCGCCCACCTCGAGCGCGTCCCAGGCGCGATGCGCATGCGACAGCGAATCGGTGAACACGCCGGCCTGCAGGCCGAAATCGCTGTCGTTGACGCGCGCCAGCGCATCCTCGAAGCGCTCGAAGGATTCGAGCAGCGCGACCGGCCCGAAGGCTTCCTTGCGATAGAGATCCTGATCGCGGCCGACCTTCTCCAGCAGGGTGGCCTCGAACATCGCGCCGTCCACCTTGCCGCCGGCCACGATCTTCGCGCCGGCCTGCACCGCCGCCTCCATCCAGCCGGCCAGGCGGCGCGATTCCGATTCGGAGATCATCGGCCCGACGAAGGTTTGCGGATCCTTCGGGTCTCCCATCTTCAGCGCGCGGGTCTTGGCGACCAGCTTCTCGCGCAGCGCCTCGTAAAGGCTTGCGTGCACCAGGATCCGCTGCACCCCGATGCAGCTCTGCCCCGATTGATAGAAGGCGCCGAACACCAGCCGCTCGACCACGTAGTCGAGCCGCTCGCGCTGGTCGGCGTCGACGATCGCGGCCGCGTTGCCGCCCAGTTCGAGCACCACCTTCTTCTTGCCGGCCTTCTGCTTGAGGTCCCAGCCCACCGCCGGCGAGCCGGTGAAGGAGAGCAGCTTGAAGCGCGCGTCGGTGGTGAACAGGTCGGCGCCGTCGCGATGCGCGGGCAGGATCGAGAAGGCGCCCTTGGGCAGGTCGGTCTCGGCCAGCACCTCGCCGATGATGAGCGCGCCGATCGGCGTGCGGCTGGCCGGCTTGAGCACGAACGGGCAGCCCGCCGCGATGGCCGGCGCGACCTTGTGGGCGGCCAGGTTCAGCGGGAAGTTGAACGGCGAGATGAACGAGCAGGCGCCGATCGGCACGCGCTTCACGTAACCCGAATAACCCTGGGCGCGCTTGGAGATCTCCAGGTCGACCAGCTCGCCGCCGATGCGCACCGATTCCTCGGCGGCCACCCGGAAGGTGTCGATCAGGCGCGTGACCTCGCCCTTCGAATCGTTGATCGGCTTGCCGGCCTCGATGCACAGCGCGTCGGCCAGCTCGTCGAAGCGCTCGCGAAAGCGCGTCACGCAGTGATCGAGCACGGCCTGGCGGCGGAACGACGGCCAGGCGGCGAACGGCTTCTCGGCCTCGACGGCCGCCGCGATGGCCGCGTCGATCGCCTTCGCGTCGGCCAGCGCGACGCGCGTGGCGACCTTGCCGCTGTACTTGTCGGTGACTTCGAGATCGGTGTTGGCCTGCACGGCCTGGTTGGCGAGGTAGTACGGGTAGCTTTCCTTCAGCATGGCTTGCCTCCGGTCGGGGGATGCGGGAATCGGCGGCGCCGCGCGCGAGGCACGGCGCCGCGAGGGGGAAACACTCAGAGCTGCGCGGACAGGCGCGGGATCTCGCGGTTCAGGATCCGTTCGTTGTCCGAGTAATCGATCGGCACGTCGACCAGGTGCACGCCCGGCGTGGCGAAGCAGTGTTCGAGCAGCGGCCCGAGCGCGTCGGCCGATTCGGCGCGATGGCCCTGCGCACCATAGCTCTTCGCGTAGGCGACGAAGTCGGGGTTGTCGAGCGTCATCGCGTAGTCGGGGAAGTTCATGTTCTCCTGCTTCCAGCGGATCATGCCGAAGGCATCGTCGCGCAGCAGCACCACCACCAGGTCGAGCTTCAGGCGCACGGCGGTCTCGAGTTCCTGCGAATTCATCATGAAGCCGCCGTCGCCGCAGATCGCCACCACCTTCTTCTGCGGATGCACGATCTTGGTGGCGATCGCCGAGGGCAGGCCCGCGCCCATCGAGGCCAGCGCGTTGTCGAGCAGCAGCGAATTCGGCTCGTGGGCACGCCAGTAGCGCGCGAACCAGATCTTGTACATGCCGTTGTCGAGGCAGGCGATGCCGTCCGCGGGCAGCGCGCGCGACAGGTCGTGCACCACGCGCACCGGGTGCAGCGGGAAGCGCGGATCGTCCTCGCCCTTCTTCAGGTGCTCGTCGAAGCGCTCCTTGATCAGCATGAAGCGCGAGAAGTCCCAGCTCTGCTTCGGCGCCAGCGCCTCCTTCATCTGCCAGACCGCGTTGGCGATGTCGCCCACCACCTCGATCTGCGGGAAGTAGACCGGATCGACCTGGGCGCCCAGGAAGTTCACGTGGATCACGGTCTTGTCGTTGCTGCGCATGAAGAACGGCGGCTTCTCGATCACGTCGTGGCCGACGTTGATGATGCAGTCGGCATGGTCGATCGCGCGGTGCACGAAGTCGCCGTCCGAGAGCGTCGCGTTGCCGAGCCAGAGCGGATGCGTCTCGTCGATCACACCCTTGCCCATCTGGGTGGTGAAGAACGGGATGCCGGTGGCGTCGACGAACTCACGCAGCATGCGCGCGCTGGTCTTGCGGTTGCCGCCCGCGCCGATCATCAGCAGCGGATGGCGCGCCTGGTGGATCGCCTCCACCGCGCGCGCCACGGCCTTCTCCTCGGCCACCGGGCGGCGGCTGTAGCTGGCCGGGATCGGCTTGCCGTCGCCCTCCTCGTGCGCGATGTCCTCGGGCAGCTCGAGGTGGGCGGCGCCGGGGCGCTCGTCCTCGGCGCGCCGGAACGCCTCGCGCACCGCCGAGGGGATATGCCCGATCGAGACGATCTGGCGCGTCAGCTTGGTGAGCGGCTGCATCATGTCGACCACGTCGACGATCTGGAAGTGGCCCTGCTTGCTGGTCTTGATCGGCTTCTGGCCGGTGATCATCAGCATCGGCATGCCGCCGAGCTGCGCGTAGGCGGCGGCCGTGACGAAGTTGGTGGCGCCGGGGCCGAGCGTGGACAGGCACACGCCCGCCTTGCCGGTCAGCCGCCCGTAGGTGGCGGCCATGAAACCGGCGGCCTGCTCGTGGCGCGTGAGCACCAGCTTGATCCGCGAATGGCGGATCGATTCGAGCAGGTCGAGGTTTTCCTCGCCGGGAATGCCGAACACGTATTCGACGCCTTCGGCTTCCAGCGCCTTGACGAACAGATCGGATGCTTTCATGGGGACTCTCGGTGGATACCGCCCGACCGGCTTACGGCGCGGGCGGTGTGGCAAACGCCCGGGTCGGCCTACGACCCGGGCGGCTCGTTACCTGCAGATGGACCAGATTGAAAGGCATGCCGCGCGCGGCCGGTGCCGGACTTCGGCGCCAGCGTCCGCGGCGGACGACGGGTTTGATTGTAGGAGATCGCGCCGGGCGCTGCAGCGATGGCGGGCGCCGTGCAGCGCCAGCGGAAACGAAAGGAATTCGTCAGGAGAAAGCGGGCATCACCACTGGCAGGCGGTGCTGTCCGAGGTGAAGCTCCCGGCATCGTCGACGAAGCCGACGCTGCGCCGCGGCGAGGCTTTCGTGTAGCTCATCGACTCGACGATCGCGCCCTGGCTGAGCATCCGGTACTCGCCGCCGAGCCGGCCGTCGATCACCTCCACCCAGGTGCGATCGAATTCGTCGGGGCGGCCCGGAGCAAGCTCGGTGCCGTGCTCGGACTTCAGCACGATCGGGATCACCGTCTTCGATCCCTTGTAGCGCACGTAGCCGCCCGACCAATTCGTGTCGCTGTCGTAGAACATGCGGAACTCGAAGCGGATCGGCGCGGCGCCCTCGCTGCTCCGGAAGCAGCGCACGTCCTGCTCGATCCTCGCCTGCGCCGCGCCGGCGGCCAGGCCGAGCAAGAGCACGGCGGGCAACAGGGACCTCGGGCCGAGGCGAGGCCTCGCCATGCTTCGCTTCATGATCGCGCTCCGTATCGATGCGCCGGTGTCGATGGCTTCATGGGCAGGCGTGACAAGCGCCTCATTCCATCGCCAGGCGCGCCGTCACTTCCTGCTGGTCCAGCTCGCGCTCGAGCTGGTGCAGCACCTCGTCGTGGATCTCGCCGGCGCGATGCATGCGCAGCATCTCGGCGCGCCCGGCCGCCACCGCGGCCAGCACCACGTCGTAATGGGCGTGGACGTCCTCGGTCGGGAAGGCCGGCTCGTGCTCGAAGCGCTCGGCGATCGACATCCGGTAGCTGTACTGCTCGAGCAGGCGCGGATGGATCACCTTGCCCTCGGCGTCGCGCACCAGCGGCTGGATCGCGGCCAGCTGGGCGCGGCTCATGCGTGCCCAGGCACGCGGCTCGGTGAGATGCCGCGAGTTCGGCACATGGCCGTCGTGCGGCGACACCAGCCGGATCAGCGGGCCGATGGTGGTGCCCTGCAGCAGCACCGTGACCAGGATCACCGCAAAGGCGGCCACCAGGATCATGTCGCGGCCGGGCATCGCCTCGGGCAGCGACAGCGCGATCGCCAGCGTGACCACGCCGCGCATGCCGGCCCAGCTCATCACGGTGGCGGCGCGCCAGTCCGCATGCGGGCCGGCGCGGCCGAACCAGCGGCGCGGCAGCTTGAGGAACTCGACCGCGAAGATCCACAGGAAGCGCGAGCCGATCACGGCCGCCAGCACCGCCAGCAGCATCGGCGTCATGCTCGCGAACACCTCGCCGAAGCCGCCCAGGCGCACCAGCACGCCGCGCAGCGACAGCCCGATCAGCACGAACACCAGGGCCTCGAGCAGGAACACCATGATCTTCCAGAAGGCGGTGGAGCGCACCCGCACCATCGCGCTGAAGATCTCGTGCTGGTGCCAGCCCAGCATCATGCCCATGGTCACCGTCGAGATCACGCCCGACACTTCCAGGGTCTCGCCGGCGATATAGCTGACCCAGCCGCCCAGCACCGCCGAGATCGTGATCAGGTAGTCGTCGGAGAGCAGCTTGATGAAGCGGATCAACGCCCAGCCGACGATGAAGCCGACCGCCACGCCGCCCAGCCCCAGCTCGGCGAAGCGCAGCACCGCGCCCTGGAAGCTGAACACGCCGGTCAGCGCGGCGGCCGCCGCGAAGCGGTACAGCACCAGGCCGGCCGCGTCGTTGAGCAGGCTCTCGCCTTCGAGCAGCACCATCAGCCGGCGCGGCAGCGCGACCCGTTCGAGCACCGCCTTGGCGGCCACCGCATCGGGCGGCGAGACGATCGCGCCGAGCGTGAAGCAGGCCGCCCAGGGCAGCGAGGGCACCGCCCAGTGCACGGCCAGGCCGACCGCCAGGGTGGTGAACACCACCGCGCCGATCGCCAGCATCATGATGCCGCCGAGGTTGCGCTTGAACTCCTCCCAGACCGAGAAATAGGCGCCGTCCACCAGCAGCGGCGGCAGGAACACGATCAGCACCAGGTCGGGATCGAGGTTGATGGGCGGCAGGCCCGGCACGAAGGCGATGCCGGCGCCGCCGACCAGCAGCGCCGCGGCGGGCGGCAGCCTCAGGCGTTTGGCGACCAGTTCGAGCACGACGATCGCGGCGATCGACAAGAGGATCAGCTTGAAGGCCGACACGGGAGACATGGAAGCTCCTTCTCCTTGGAAGAAAACGGGTTGCGGATGGGCTTGCGAAAGGCTTGTGAGGGGCCTGCAAACGGTCGCGCGATTACACCATGAGGGCTCGCGCCGCGTCGAGCGGAGAAATGTCAAACGGGAGTGAACAACGCTGCCCGCGCGACATGGGGCGGTCAGCTTGGCGGGCGATGCGGGCGCGACAAGGGGATGTCATGCGGGCCGGCTGGGGCCGACCCGTGCCCCCGGGAACTGCTAGGGAGCTGCTAGGCAGGGCTAAGTACCGGGCGAGCCGGCATGCTCGCCGGCGCTTCAGTGCAGCGGCAGCCCGGCGCCGGCCCAGCGCGCCGCGTAGCTCACCAGGTACAGCACCAGCCCGATCAGGCCGCCCACCACCGTGCCGTTGATGCGGATGCTCTGCAGGTCCTTGCCGATATTGAGCTCGACCTGCCGCGACATCTCCTCGCTGTCCCAGTTGCGCACCGTGTCGCTGATGTGCCGCGTGAGGAAGGCCGCGAACTCGGGCGCCATCTCGGCGGCCGCCTTCTCGACGTGCTCGTTCATCGATTCGCGCAGCGCCGGGCTGGCCGCCAGCCGCTCGCCGAGCCAGCCGCCCAGCGCGGCGGCCTGCCGGTGCAGCAGCGAATCCTCGCGCGCCAGATCGGCCCTGAGCCAGTCGCGCAACTGGCTCCAGAGCTCGGCCACGTAGCCGTTGAAGGCCTCGCCGTCGCGCAGGTAGCGCTTGAGCTCCTCGCCCTTCTCGATGAACGCGGGATCGGCCTTGAGCCGCTCGACCAGGCGCGCGGCCGTGGCGTCGAAGCTGCGCCGCAGCCGGTGCTCCGGATCCTCGCCGATCTGGATCAGCACGCGCGTCACCGCGTTGGCGATCAGCTCCGCGCCGTGCTCGCCGAGCCAGGCGGTCGGCATCACGCGCTCCATCTTCGGATATTCGCCCTTGAGCCAGTCGACGATGTAGGAGGCGATCGCGCCGCGCTGCTCGGGCTCGCGCAGCAGCGCGACCAACTGGGCGATGCCGTCGTCGAGCAGTTGCTGGTGGCGGCCGTCGCGCGTGAGCGTGTCGAGGATCGCGCCGGCCGAACGCGACAGGTCCACCTTGTCGAAGGCGGCGTGCAGCGCGTCCTTGACGAAGCGCTGGATCCGCGCGTCGTCGGTCATCTCCAGCGCGAAGCCGATCAGCCGCGTCGCGTAGCCGCCGAGCACCCGGGTATTGGCGGGCTCCACCAGCCATTGGGCGAGACGCGCGGCCGGGTCGTGGCGCTGGATCAGCGCGACGATCGAGGCCGGATCGAGGAAGCGCTCGCGCACGAACTGCGCGAGATTGTCGGCGATGCGTTCCTTGTTGCGCGGCACGATCTCGGTATGGCGCGACACGATCGGGATCGGCACGCGCCGGAACAGCGCGGCGACCGCGAACCAGTCGGCCAGCGCGCCCACCATGGCGGCCTCGGCCACCGCCTTCACGCCGTCGATCCAGGGCCCGCCCGGCACCGCCAGGGTGAGCGCGAACACCGCCGTGACGGCGACCAGCAGCGCCAGCGTCCGGCGCTTGCTGGCCTTCAGTTCGGCTGACTTGTCGCGCATCGTCGCGTATCGGGTTGCGTATTGGTATCGCCGGGCCAATCGGCCGGGGTGAGGAAGCGGACCATCAGCACGCTGTCGACGAAGCCGCCCGGCACGCTCAGCGCGCGCGGCTCGACGCCGTAGACCTCGAAGCCCGCGCGGACGTACCAGTCGCGCACGCGCTGGTCGGCGCCGGCAACCGCCAGGGTGAGTTGCGCGAGTTCCTCGGCCGCCTCGGCGAGCACCGCGTCGAGCAAGGCGCGGCCGACGCCGAGGCCGCGCACGCGCGCCTCGACGAACACGCCCCACAGCACGCCCTTGTGGCGCTCGCGCGGGCCCGGCTCGCGCCGCAGGCCGGCCATGCCGACGATCTCGCCGTCGCGATAGGCGCCGAACACCGCCATGCCCGCCAGGCGCGCCACGAAGTGATCGAGGCCACGCGCGGCCTCGACCTCGTAGGTCGAGCCGAACGCGCCGGGATCGGCTTGCAGGGCGGCGAGCCGGATGGCCCGGTAATCCTCCGCCCGCGACGGGCCGAGACGGACGATTTCGAAGGCGGCGGGAAGCTCGGGAGCAGACGGCAAGGACATGCGTCGATCAGGGCGGATGAGGAATCGTTCGATGGTACACCGGCGATTGGCGGGCGGCCTTGGCGGTTCTGGTGGTTTCAGCGGCATGGGCATCGCAGCATCGGCGGTCAGCGCGCCGGCCGGTTGCCGCATCGCAAGCGCCCCCGTAGAATCGATCCGCACATTCCAGGCCCGGCCCCCCGCCCGCCGGCGCCCCTCGTCCCGTTTCGAAGGAGTCCGCAGCGTGCCGGCCATTTCCGCTCGACGCGAATCCCGTGCCCGCCATCCGGCGCGCGCGGCTCGACGCCTCGCCGTCGCCGGCCTGGCCGCGCTTGCCCTGGTCCTGAGCGGCTGCGCGACCCACCCGCCCGCCACCTCGCTGCCGCGCCCGGTCACGCACGCGCTGCCGCAGGATACGCCCACCCCGCTGCGCGACGCGCTGGCCGCCCCCGAGCGCGCGCATCCGGGCGAATCGGGCTTCCGCGTGCTGTCGGTCGGCACCGACGCGCTGCAGATGCGCATCGCGCTGGCCCGCGCGGCCACCCGGACGCTGGACATGCAGTACTACATCGCCACCGAGGACACCACCGGCAAGCTGCTGCTGGCCGCCGCGCTCCACGCGGCCGATCGTGGGGTGCGCGTGCGGATGCTGGTGGACGACCTGAACTTCAAGGACATCGGCCAGATCATGGCCTCGCTGAACGCGCACCCGAACATCGAGATCCGCGTGTTCAACCCGTTCGGCGCGACCCAGCGCGGCATGTTCGCGCGCACCGCCGACCTCGTCACCAAGATCGACCGCTTCACGCGGCGCATGCACAACAAGGCGATGATCGCCGACAACCAGCTCGCGATCGTGGGCGGCCGCAATCTCGGCGACGAGTATTTCAGCGCCAGCCCGACCCTGCAGTTCCGCGATCTCGACGTGCTGGCGGCCGGCCCGGTGACGGCCGACATCTCGTCGAGCTTCGACGCCTACTGGGCCAGCGCGAGCGCCTATCCGCTGCGCGCGCTCAACCACCAGCGCTTCTCGCCGCAGGACCTGGACCAGGCGCGCGACGCGCTGCGCGAGCACTGGCGCGAGTACGCCACGCCCTACGACGCCAAGCCGCTCAACGCCACCCCGCTGGCCGCGCAGATCGCCGGAGAGCAGCTCGGCCTGGTGTGGGCCCCAGCCGAGTTCAAGGCGGACTCGCCCGAGAAGATCACGATGGCGAGCGGCACCTACCAGAGCCCGCCGATGCAGACGCTCGCCAAGCTCGCCAAGGAGGCGCGCAGCGAGTTCCTGGTGTTCTCGCCGTATTTCGTGCCGCACGATGCCGGCGTGGAGGCGCTCGGCGCGCTGAGCGCGCGCGGCGTGCGCGTCGCGATCCTGACCAATTCGCTGGCGGCCACCGATGCGGTGGCGGTGCAGGCCGGCTACGCGCCCTATCGCGTGCCGCTGCTGCGGCGCGGCGTCGAGCTCTACGAGTTCCGCGCCGAGCAGCCGCCCACCGCCAGCTTGCGGCTGTTCGGCTCGCGCTCGCGCGCGAGCCTGCATGCCAAGGCCTATGTGATCGACCGCTCGACCCTGGTGATCGGCTCGCTCAACCTCGATCCGCGCTCGGCCTACCTCAATACCGAGCTGGCCCTGGTGATCCGCAGCCCGCAACTCGCGGGCGAAGTGGCCGGGCTGTTCGACCACGTCACGCAGCCGACCGAAAGCTATCGCGTGACGCTGGCCGAGCCGGCCTCGTCCGCGGCGGGCGGGCCGGCCGCGCAATCGCCGCTGCTCTGGACCGATGTCGAGCATGGCCAGGTGCGCACCTACAGCGTCGATCCCGGCGCGGGTTTCGTGCGCAATGCGCTGACGGGCCTGTTCCGCATGCTGCCGGTCGACGGCCAGCTCTGAGGCAGATCGTGACGGCGACGTGACGGCCGGGCGCGTGCCCGGCGGACACGCGCTCATCGGCTGCGCCTGGTTCAGGCAGACTTGCTTACTTCAGCGCCGCGCGGATCCGCTCGGCCATCGCCTCGAGTTCCTTCGGATCGGCCACGTCGCGCGAGTGCGCGCCGAGCGGCTGGGTGGCCCAGCGCGGAATCAGGTGGAAGTGCACGTGCGGCACGGTCTGGCCGGCCGCCGCGCCGTTGAACTGGCCGATGAACAGGCCGTCCGGGCGCAGCGCCTCGCGGATCGCCAGCGCGATGCGCTTAGTGACGCGGATGCATTCGGCGGCGGCCTCGTCGGACAGCTCGTAGAGCATCTCGGCCGCTTCCTTCGGCACCACCAGGGTGTGGCCCGGCGACTGGGGCATGATGTCCATGAACGCGATGGTGCTGTCGCTCTCGTATACGCGCGTGCAGGGCAGCTCGCCGCGCAGGATTTTCGCGAAGATGTTCTTGTCGTCGTAGGCCATGATCTCGGTCGTCGTCGGGGTTGGGGTGAACGGGAACGACGATTCTCGACGCTCGCGCGCGAACGCGCAAGCGCGGCCCCAACTGTGCTTCGCGCCCTTACAGCAGGCTGCGCAGCGCCACCGCCGGATCGGCCAGCCGCGCCGCGTCGAGCGGCGCGCGCGCAGCCGCCAGCCGGCGGCACACGGCCATCTCGCGCCCCGCGTCGATCACGGCCGCCGCCGCGAGCCGCCCTTCCCCGTCCAGCCCGAACACCGCGAACGGCCCGCGGCCCGGCTCGCCGCGCAGCACGCGCCGCTGCCCCGGCTCGAACCAGCCGAGCGTCTGCAGGTTGCTGTCGTACTGATCCGACCAGAGCCAGGGCAGCTCCGCGTAAGCGTCCTCGCCGCCGAGCAGGTTGGCCGCCGCCACGGCCGGCTGGCGCTCGGCGATCTGCCAGGATTCGGTGCGCACGTGGCGCCCCGCCAGCGGATGGAAATGCGAGCTCACCTCGCCGGCCGCGAAGATCGCCGGATCGAGCGTGCGGCAGCCGGCATCGACGCGGATCCCGTCCGCCACCTCCAGCCCCGCCGCCTGCGCCAGTTCCACATTGGGCACCACGCCGATCCCGACCACCACCACGTCGGCCGGCACCTCGCCTTCGCTGGTTTCCACCAGCAGCGCGCCGCCGGAATCGCGGGAATCGCGCCGCACGCGCTCGGGCAGCACGCCGAGCCGGACCTCGACGCCATGCCGCCGATGCAGGGCCAGCGCATGCTCGCCCACCTCGGGCGGCATCGCACGGCCGAGCAGGCGCGCGGCCGGGTCGATCACGCTGACCCGGCAGCCGAGCCGCACCGCGCTGGCCGCCACCTCCAGGCCGATGAAGCCGCCGCCGAGCACGGCCACGCGCAGGCCCGGCCGCAAGGCCTCGCGTAGCGCGCGCGTATCGGCCAGCGTGCGCACGTAGTGCAGCGGCACGCCGGGCTCCAGCGCGCCGCCGAACGGCCGCACGCGCGAGCCGGTGGCCAGCAGCAGCCGCGCATAGGGCAGGCTGGCGCCGTCTGCCAGGCGCACCCGCTGCGCGGCGCGGTCGATCGCCTCGACGCGCGCGGCGAGCCGCAGCTCGATGCGCTGTTGCGCGTACCAGCCCGGCTCGCGCACGAACAGGCGCGGCTCCTCGGCCGCCGCGAGCAGCGCGTCCTTCGACAGCAGCGGCCGGTCGTAAGGCGCCTCGGGCTCCTCGCCCAGCATCACGATCGGCAGCGCGGCGTCACGCTCGCGCAAGGCCTCGGCCGCGCGCCGGGCCGCGTGGCCGGCGCCGACGATCACCACCGGATCAGCCGACATGGACCTGCGCCTGCCCGTCGACCATGCGGATCGGATAGCTGCGCACCGCCTCGGTGATCGGCGCGCAGCGCGGCGCGCCGCTGCGGATGTCGACCAGCCCCTGGTGCAGCGGGCACTCCACGCAGCCGTCCTCGACGAAACCCTCCGACAGCCGCGCGTGGCCATGCGTGCAGAGATCGTGCAGCGCGAACAGTTCGTCGCCGAGCCGGAAGATCGCGATCGGCTTGCCGCCGACCACGCGCGCGGCCGGTTCGTCCTCGCTGAATTCGTCGAGCGCGCCGAGCGCGTGCCAGGTATCGAGCGTGTCCTCGGTCATGATGATGTCCTTCCTCCAGCGGTTCAGATCGGCGTCGCGAGCAGGGTCTGCACGCGCGAGGTGTCGTAGATCACGCGCTTGGCGCGATAGCGCAGCCCCTCGGGCGTGCGCACCACGGTGTCGAAGTAGCGGCCCGCCTGGTAGACGTGCGATTCGCCGTCGCTCTTGGTCTGCACCACCACGTAGTTGCTCTCGGTGTCGATCTCCTCGCCGCGCACCGCGAGGATGGTCAGGCCCGAGGTCATGTGGCGATAGGTATGCGCGTCGTAGATGTTGGCGTGGCGCAGCGACACCACGCGATCGCGCAGCATGCGCCGGTTGCTGCAGTGGATGATGCCGATCGGCAGGCCGAGATCGGCGTTCTCCTTCGGCACGATTTCATACAGGCATTCCTCGGTGAACATCTCCGGCCAGCTTTCCAGCCGGTTGTTGTCGAGGTGGCCGAGATAGCGGTTCTGCAGCATCGTCAGTTCGAGCCACAGCGAAATGTCGTCGGTCATGGGTGTGCTCCGCGGGGTTCTCAATAGCCCATCAGCTTCTGGTAGCCGACCCAGAAACGCCGGATCAGGCTTTCGGTGATCACCGTGTCCTGCTGGTCGGGATTGCTGCGCGACATCTCGATCACCGAGCTCGCGTCGGGATCGCGGAAGGTGCCGCGCTGCACCAGCTCGGTGGCCTCGGTGTCCTCCATCGAGATGTAGCCGGCCGGCCCCACCAGGTTGGCCTGCTTGATGCGCAGCGCGCGCAGCTCGGGCGTGTCGTCGGCATAACCGAAGAAGTGGAACACCAGCTCGAAGTTGCCCGGCCCCTTGGGCAGCAACTGGCGCGCCACCAGCGTGTTGTGGATCTGCTGGATCACCAGTTGCGGGAAGATCGGCTGGATATGGTTGGTGGTGTCCTCGTCGTATTCGGACACCAGCCCCAGGATCGAATCGTCCTCCAGCGCGAAGCCCTCGTCGAAGGAGCGGATGTTCTGCTGCTTGTAGGCCGCCGAGGTGTCCTCGCCGGTCTTGGTGACGGTGATGATGCTGTGCAGGCCGTGCGTCGCGTCGGGGATCGAGCGCGCCTTCATGCCGACCCGGAAGATATTGAAGGTGGTATGGAACAGGTGCAGCATGCTCGCGTGATAGGGGTCCTTCACGTTCTCGAAGTAGAGTTTCCAGTTCGACTTCGAGTATTGCCGCGTGCAGCCGAGGTACTCGATCGGCTTGTGGAAGATGCGGTCGATCCAGGGCCGCATTTCCGCGCCCAGGTACTCGGGCAGCGGCGCGACTTCCTCGCTGAAGCTCGCGAACACCAGGCCGCGATAGCTCTCGACGCGCAGCTGGCGCAGGCCGTGCTGCTTCGGATCGAAATCGGGCGGCATGCCGGTCATGCCCTTCTGCCCGCGCCGGAACGGCACGCCGAGCAGGTTGCCGGCATTGTCGAAGCTCCATTGGTGGTAGACGCAGGTGTGCGAGCTGGCGTTGCCGCGTGCCTGGCGGCACACCTGTGCGCCGCGATGCGCGCAGCGGTTGACCCAGGCCGAGAGCGTGCCGTCCTCGCCGCGCGTGACCACCACCGGCGTGTCGCCCACGAAGCTGCTCTTGAAATCGCCCGGCTTGGGCAGCTCGGCCTCGAGCGCCACGAAGTTCCAGGTAGGACCCCGAAAGATCCGCTCCTGTTCGCGCTCGTAGACGGCCTGCGAGCTGAACACCTTGTAGGGCACGCGCGAGCCGTCCTCGCGCGGAAAACGCAGTTCGGCCGTGTCGTGACGGTCGGCGAGCCGCACCGGCGTTTCGGTCAGTTCCATGGTGGTCTCCTGGGGACGAGGGTGGCTATCACCCGACAGGACCCGATTCTTGAAACGCTAATATTCGGCGTCTATCCGGAAACGGCGGGCGGCCCCCGCTTGCGGCGCTGCACTATCCAGTTCCGGCGGCTTTCTGCCGATCGCCGATTATTTTTGCGATAGGATCGCGAAAACGACGACGGCGGCGCCGACGCGCCGCCCACCGACACGATCATGCCCCCGACCCTGTTCGATCCGCTCGCGCTGCGCGCGCACCGGCTGTTCGAATCGCGCGATCTCGACGAGACGCGCGAGCGCATCTCGCGCGTGATGCAGCCGCACGCGCTGGTGCCGGGCGGCCGCCGGCACGGCGGCGCGGCCCATATGGATTTCGTGCGGCTCGGGCGGCTCGGGCTGGGGGCGATCGCCTTCGGCGAGGCGATGCAGGTGCGCGTGGATGCCGTCGACGGCTACCACCTGCTGATGTTCTGCGTGGCCGGCCATGCGCGGGTGCGCGCCGGCGGGCGGCTGCTCGCGGTGGACGGGCGCACCGGCGTGATCTGCGCGCCCGGCGAGACCTTCGACGCCGAGTTGTCGGCCGACTGCGAGCAGTTCGTGATGCGCATCGACGCGGCCGCGCTGGCGGCGCTGACGGATGGCGCGCCGGGCCTCGACCCGGTGGTGGGCGTGGGCGGCGCCTCGCTGGCGCCGTGGTTCCAGCAGCTGATGCTGGTGGCACGCTCGCCGGACCTGCTGGAGGCGGCCTGCGCCAACCCGCGCGTGGCCGATCGCATCGAGCAGTTGCTGCTAGACCTGCTGGTAGACGGCCATCCGGCGCGCGCGGCGGGCCGGCTCGGGCTTTCCGCCCGCGCCCATGCCGCGCTTCCCGTTCCGGCCGGCAATCCCGCCGCCCTCGCCATCGCGCCCCGCCGCCACGATCCGGCGCCCGCCTTCGTGCGCCGCGCCCAGGAATTCGTCGAGGCCGCCTATGCGCAGCCGCTGCAGCTGGCCGATATCGTGACCGCGGCCGGCGTGCCGGAACGCACGCTGCGCGAGGGTTTCCTGCAGTTTCGCGGGCTCAGCCCAACGCAGTTCCTGCGCGCCACGCGGCTCGAGCACGCGCGCGAGCGGCTGCGCGCGGCGGCGCCGGGCCGGCGTATCGCCGATATCGCGCTCGATTGCGGGTTTGCGCATCTGGGTCGTTTCGCGATCGCCTATCGCGAGCGCTTCGGCGAATCGCCCTCGGACACGCTGGAGCGGCGCTAGGGAGCGTCTCGGCCGCCCCACCACCTGAGGCCGTAGCGGCTGCATCAGGCCGCCTCGGCCGCATCTGCCGCCTCGGCCAGCTCCGGCACTTCGATACTTCAGCCGTCTCGGCTAGCCCGGCTATCTGGGCCACCTCCGCCACGCAGCCTGCCTTGCCAGGCGCCTGACCACGTCAGCGCCGCTGCCCCGGCGTAACTCAGGCGACCGCTGGCCCCTGCGCCAGCGCGAACAGCTCGCGCGCCAGCCGGCAGAACAATGCGGTGGCCGAACCCTCGTCGTGCAAGCGCCGGCTCATGATGATCGGCGAGGTGGCGACCGGCTCGGGCAGCCGCCGGTAGACGATGCCGCGCACGCGCACGCCCTCCACGCCCTCCGGCACCAGCGACACGCCCACCTGGGCCGCCACCAGCCCGAGCGCGGTCTGCAGCTCGCGCACCTCGTGCACGGCGGCCGGCGTGAGCCCGCCGTCACGCAGCGCCGAGAGCTGCTGGTCGGCGAAGCTCGGCCGCGGCGTGCTGGGATAGACGATCAGCGTGTCGGCCGCCAGCTCGGCCAGCGTGATCGGCACCGCGGGATCGGCGCAGCGATGCCCGGCCGGCAAGGCCGCGATCAGCTTCTCCTCGATCAGGGCCTCGCGCACCAGTTGGTCGTCGTCGAAGCGCAGCCGGCCGAAACCGACGTCGATGCGCCCCCCTTTCAGCGCGCCCAGTTGCTCCAGCGTGAACATCTCGATCAGCGACAGCTCGACGTTCGGCGCGCGCTCGCGGAAGGCGCGGATCACGTCGGGCAGCGCGCCGTACATCGACGAGGGCACGAAACCGATCACGATCCGCTCCGACAACTGCGCGAGCCGCCGCGTGAGCGGCGCCAGCTCGTCGGCCTGCTCGACCAGGCGCCGCGCCTGCGCGTAGAACACGCGCCCGGCCTCGGTCAGCCGCAGCGGCCGGGCGCCGCGCTCGAACAGCGGCAGGCCGATTTCCTCCTCGATCATCTGCAACTGGCGCGACAGCGGCGGCTGGGTCATGTGCAGCCGCTCGGCCGCCCGCGTGATGTTCATCTCTTCGGCGACGGCGATGAAGTAGCGGAGCTGCCGCAATTCCATGCATACCTCGAAAGTATGGAAGTAGTCGGAAACGGTGTTGGACGGCCGCCGGGCTTTTGACCGACCATGAGCGCCAACCGGAGGAACCGCATGATAGCAACTGGCGTGAGCATCGAGCGGGTCGAGACCCTGCTGGTCGACGTCCCCACCATTCGCCCGCACCGCCTGTCGGTGGCGACCATGAACTGCCAGACCCTGGTGCTGGTGCGCGTGCGTTGCAGCGACGGGGTCGAGGGGGTGGGCGAAGGCACCACCATCGGCGGCCTGGCCTATGGCGAGGAAAGCCCGGAAAGCATCCGCGCCAATATCGACACCTACTTCGCTCCATTGCTTCAGGGTATGGACGCCACGCGCCCGGCCGCCGCCATGGCGCGCCTGCGCAAGCTGTTCCAGGGCAACCGCTTCGCCAAGTGCGCGGTGGAGACCGCCCTTTACGACGCCCAGGCGCGCCGTCTCGGCGTGCCCTTGTCGGAGCTGTTCGGCGGGCGCACCGCCGATTCGGTCGAGGTGGCCTGGACGCTGGCCAGCGGCGACACCGCGCGCGACATCGCCGAAGCCGAGCAGATGCTGGAGGCGCGCCGCCATCGCGTGTTCAAGCTCAAGATCGGGCTGCGCCCGGTGGAGCAGGATCTCGCCCACGTGGCCGCGATCGCCGCCGCGCTCGGCCCGCGCGGCGAGGTGCGCGTCGACGTCAACCAGGCCTGGAGCGAGACCGAGGCCCTGCGCGCCCTGCCGCGCCTGGCCGAGGCCGGCGTCAGCCTGGTCGAGCAGCCGATCTCGGCGGCCAACCGCGCCGGCCTGGCCCGCCTCACGGCGCTGGCCGCCGTGCCGGTGATGGCCGACGAGGCGCTGCACGGCGCCTTCGACGCCTACGAGATCGCGCGCTCTCGCGCCGCCGACGTGTTCGCCATCAAGATCGCCCAGTCGGGCGGCCTGGCCGGCGCGGCGCAAGTGGCCGCGATCGCGAAGGCCGCGCAGCTCGGGCTGTACGGCGGCACCATGCTGGAAGGCGCGATCGGCACCCTCGCCTCGGCGCAGTTGTTCAGCACCTTCGGGCCGCTGGACTGGGGCACCGAGCTGTTCGGCCCGCTGCTGCTGACCGAGGAGATCCTGGTCGAGCCGCTGCGCTATCACGACTTCGCGCTGCACCTGCCGGACGGCCCGGGGCTCGGCATCGAACCCGACTGGCCACGCATCGAACGGATGCGGCGGACCTGAACCGCCGCGCCACCCGCCTCGCCCCCACATTCACACATCGGAGACATACATGGACAAGCCCGCCATCGACGCCCTGCTGAAATCCTTCGACGACACCGCCATCAAGCCCGGCAATCCGCGCGTGCGCGCGCTCGTCAACCGGATCACGCGCGACCTGTTCTACACCATCGAGGAACTCGACGTCAGCCCGAGCGAGTTCTGGACCGCGCTGAACTACCTCGGCGAGGCGGGCAAGAGCGGCGAACTGGGGCTGCTGGCGGCCGGCTTCGGCTTCGAGCACTTCCTCGACGTGCGGCTCGACGAGGCCGAGGCCCGCGCGGGCATCGAGGGCGGCACGCCGCGCACCATCGAGGGCCCGCTCTATGTGGCCGGTGCGCCGGAGTCGGCCGGCTTCGCGCGACTGGACGAGGACGGCGAGCCGGGCGAGGCGCTGGTGATGCGCGGCCAGGTGCTCGACGACACGGGCAAGCCGTTGGCCAATGCGCTGGTCGAGGTCTGGCACGCCAACCATCTCGGCAACTATTCCTACTTCGATCCGTCGCAGCAGCCCTTCAACCTGCGCCGCTCGATCCGCACCGATGCCGAGGGCCGGTATGCCTTCCGCAGCGTGGTGCCGGTCGGCTACAGCGTGCCGCCGGGCGGCAAGACCGAGCAACTGCTCGACCTGGTCGGCCGCCATGGCCATCGCCCCGCCCATATCCACTTCTTCGTGACCGCCGACGGCATGCGCCGCCTGACCACGCAGATCAATATCGACGGCGATCCGTATCTGTGGGACGACTTCGCCTTCGCCACCCGCGACGGCCTGGTGCCGGAGCTGAAGAAGGCCGAGGGCGCCGAGGGCAAGCCCTATGGCCTGAGCGGCCAGTTCACGCTGATCGACTTCGACTTCCGCATGACGCGCGAACGTGCCGCCCTGCCGAGCGCCGAGGTCGATCGCGCGCGCGCCTCGGCCTGAGCCCGGAGGACGAGCATGCTGTTCCATGTGGAAATGACCGTGAACCTGCCGGCCGAGATGGACCCGGTCAAGGCGGCGAGCCTCAAGGCCGAGGAAAAGGCGATGTCGCAGAAGCTGCAGCAGGAAGGCATCTGGCGGCATCTGTGGCGCATCGCCGGGCGTTACGCGAACATCAGCGTGTTCGACGTGGAGAGCCCGGCGCATCTGCACGACCTGCTGAGCCAGTTGCCGCTGTTCCCGTACATGCAGGTGGAAGTGCGCGCGCTGTGCCGCCATCCCTCGTCGATCCGCGAGGACGACAGCTGATCGACGGCGGCATCGGCGCGATGCCGAGATGTCGGCGATGTCGGAAAGCACGAGGCCCGATCGTTTCGATCGGGCCTCGTCGTTTGGCTCAGGCGAACGGGAAGGTCATGGTCACCACGAAACCGCCGTCGTCGGCATTCGAGGCGACGAAGCTGCCGCGATGCTGGCGCACCAGCCGCTTGACGATCGCCAGCCCCAACCCGCAATGCGCGTCGCCGCCGCGCGCCGCGTCGAGCCGCACGAAGGGCCGCAGCGCGCGTTCGAGCTCGGCCTCGGGAATCCCCGGCCCGTGGTCGCGAACGATCAGGCGATAACCCTGCGCGGCCGCCTCGGTGGAAATCTCCACCGGCGGCTCGCCGTAGGTCATGGCGTTCTCGATCAGGTTGGTGAGGATCCGGTCGAGATCGACCAGCGGCAGTTGGAAACCCTCGCCGGCGCGCAGGTCGATGCTGACCAAGCCGTCGTCGAGTTCGCCGCCGTAATGCTGGCGGCAATGCAGGTCGACGCTCGCGGCCGACGAAGGCTCGCTGCCCTCGCGCGCGAAATCGAGAAACTGCGTGACGATGCGCGACAGCGCTTCCGAATCGCGCAGGAAACCGGCGCGCGTGGCCGCGTCGGGAAGCAGGTCGGCGCGCACCTGCATGCGCGTGATCGGCGCGCGCAGGTCGTGCGCCAGCCCGGCCAGCATCACGGCACGCTCCTGCTCGCCCTGCGAGAGCTCGCTGACCATCTCGTTGAAATTGGCGATCACCTCCTTGACCTCGCGCGGCCCGCCGATCGGCACGGCCGGCTGGCGGTTGCCGGGCCGGAAGTCGCGCGCGGCCTGCGCGAGCCGCCGCAGCGGGCGCTGGATGCGCCAGGCGCCGAAGATCGCCAGCCCGATGCCGACCAGCATGGTCAGCGAGGACGCGCCGATGAAGCGCGTCACCGAGGGCATGGTCGAGGGCAGCGTGATCCAGTATTTCGCGCCGGGGTAGCGCGCCCACAGCGTGCGCGTGTGACCGTCGGCCACCACGTGGGTGCCGGGCGGCATCGCCTCGCGCAGGTGGCGTTCGAAGGGGCCGTAGGTGTCGGTGCAGGGTTTCGGGCAGCCGAAGGCGACCGCGTCGCGCGTGTCGACGAACGAGGTGCCGAGCATCGCGCTCACCGCCAGGCCCAGCGCGCTGCCGCTGGCCTGCGCCTGGGTCGACAGGGCGATCACGCGGCGCGTCTGCTCGACCTCGAGGCGCAGCCGCTCGCGATCGAGCAGCACCAGGCCGATGGCATGGACCACCAGCACCAGTCCGATCGCCATCAGCGCCAGCCGCGCGAACAGGGTGTCAAACGTGCGCTTCATCACCCTCGCCGCCGGGCACGAACATGTAGCCGACGCCGCGCATGGTCTGCACGTAGCGCGGCTGGGCCGGATCGTCCTCGAGCAGGCGGCGCAGGCGCCAGACCGGCACGTCGATGCCGCGCTCGGTCAGGTTCGAATACGGGCCGTGCAGCAGGTCGAGCAGGCGCGTGCGCGACAGGGTTTCCATCGGATGCAGGGCGAACACCTCGAGCAGCGCGTATTCGCCGCCGGTCAGCTTGAGCGCCTCGGTCTCGCGGTACAGCGTGCGGGTGGCGAAGTCGAGCCGGAACGGGCCGAAGCGCAGCGGCTCGCGCCGCTCGGGCGCGGGCCGCGTGCCGAGCGCACCGGCCGGCGCGTGGCGGCGCAGCACGGCGTGGATCCGCGCCAGCAGTTCCTGCGGCATGAAGGGCTTGCCGAGATAGTCGTCGGCGCCGAGTTCGAGGCCGATCACGCGATCGACGCCGTCGGCGCGCGCGGTCAGCATGATCACCGGGATCGGGTCGCCGCTCGCGCGCAGTTGCTTGAGCACGGTCAGGCCGTCGACCCCGGGCAGCATCAGGTCGAGCACGATCACCGAGGGACGCTCGCGTTCGAGCCGACGCTCGAGCGTGGTGGCGTCGTGCAGCACCGAGATCTCGATGCCGCGTTGCTGGAAGAAGGTTCGCAGCAGATCGCGCAGCGCGGCATCGTCGTCGATCAGCAGGACCTGGATAGGCGTGTCGGTCATGGTCGCGAGACTGGACGGTCGAGAAGGAACAAGGAAACCGGCAAGCGGCCGGTAAGGATCGGAAACCGGGGGACGGAACGCTCCTCCCCTGCCGGCTTGCAATCCGGTGACTATAAGCGAAGCCGGGCCGGCATGGCTTGCATGATCTTGATTTGCCTTACGGAGTCTTACCGGGCGGCGGCTCGTTCGTCGGCCGCCGGCCAGGCCGCGAATGCCGGGCACTGGAATGGAAAAAGCCGCCTTGCGGCGGCTTTTTTCGAGGCTGCTTGCGGACCCGCCGAAACGGGCCGGTGCATCAACGCGACATCATGTTCATGCTGACGTTGTGCATGATCCACAGCGAGCCGACGATCACGATACCGACCGTCAGCACGGTGTAGACGAACGCGGTCAGGTTCCAGCGCTGGCCCGACGACGTGTTCATGTGCAGGAAGAAAATCAGGTGGACGACGATCTGCACGGCGGCCAGCACGGCCAGCGCGATGACCATCGTGGTGGTCGACGCGAACCAGCCGCCGAGCACCACGCCGAACGAGGCGGCCGTCAGGATCACCGACAGCACGAAGCCGACCAGGTAGCTGCTTACGGTGCCGTGCGAGGCGTCGTCGTGGCCGTCATGGGCAGGAGAATGAGCCATTTAGATCACACTCACGAGGTAGACAAAGGTAAACACGCAGATCCAGACGATGTCCAAGAAGTGCCAGAACAGCGACAGGCACGTCAGGCGACGGATGTCCTGCTCCGACAGCTGCGGGTTGCGCGCGATCTGGAACAGCAGCACGACCATCCAGATCATGCCCATCGTCACGTGCAGGCCGTGGGTCGCGACCAGCGTGAAGAACGACGACAGGAACGCGCTGCGGCCCGGGCCGGCGCCCTCTTCGATCAGGTGCGCGAACTCGCGGATTTCCATGAACAGGAACGAGGCGCCCAGGATGAAGGTGACGGCCAGCCAGCCGAACACCGCGCCGCGGTTGTTGCGGTGCGCGCCGATCATCGCGAAGCCGTAGGTGATCGAGCTCAGCAGCAGGGCCGCCGTTTCGAGCGCCACGCCCGGGATGTCGAACAGGTCCTTGGCGGTCGGGCCGCCGGCGAACTGGTGCTGCATCACCGCGAACACCGCGAACAGCGAGCCGAACAGGATACAGTCGGTCATCAGGTACAGCCAGAAGCCGAATACCGAGTGCGACGGCGGGTGGTGATGCTCTGCCGCGTGGTGATGACCGGCAGTCAGGGTGGTTTGTGCCATCAGTTGGCCTCCAGTTCCGCTTCAGCAGGCCGTGCCGCGACACGTGCGCCGCCACGCTGCTCTTCGATCTTCCGAACCGTATCGGCCGGAATGTAATAGCCCTCGTTCTTCTGCGAGCTGTAGATGATCGCGGTCGCAACGATGCCGACGAAGCCGAGGATCGCCAGCCACCAGATGTGCCAGACACCGGCGAAGCCCAGCACCAGCGCGAACATGCCGATGAAGAAACCCGCGCTCGTGTTCGAGGGCATGTGGATGTCCTCGTACTGCTGGCCCTTCTCCAGACCGAAGCCCAGGCCGCGCTCCTTGCGGTACGCGACTTCGTCGAGCTCGTGGATGGTCGGGATGATGGCGAAGTTGTAGGAGGCCGGCGGCGACGAGGTCGCCCACTCCAGCGTGCGGCCGTTCCACGGATCGCCCGACACGTCACGGTTGCCCGGCAGGTCGCGGTCGCGGATCGACACGTACAGTTGCAGCAGCTGGTGGACGATGCCGATCAGCACCAGCACCGCGCCGAACAGCGCGACCAGCATCCACGGATGCCAGGCCGGGTTGTCGTAGTGGTTCAGACGACGCGTCACACCCATGAAGCCCAGCACGTACAGCGGCGTGAAGGCGAAGATGAAGCCCATCTGCCAGAACCAGAAGGCGCGCTTGCCGAGCTTCTCGTTGAGCTTGAAGCCGAAGGCCTTCGGGAACCAGTAGTTGAAGCCCGCCAGGTAGCCGAACAGCACGCCGCCGATGATCACGTTGTGGAAGTGAGCGATCAGGAACAGGCTGTTGTGCAGCACGAAGTCGGCGCCCGGGATCGCCATCATCACGCCGGTCATGCCGCCGACCGTGAAGGTGATCATGAAGCCCAGCGTCCAGAGGATCGGCGCGGTGAATTCCAGGCGGCCGCGGTAGATCGTGAACAGCCAGTTGAAGATCTTCACGCCGGTCGGGATCGCGATGATCATCGTGGCGATGCCGAAGAAGGCGTTGACGTCGGCGCCCGAACCCATCGTGAAGAAGTGGTGCAGCCACACGAGGAAGGACAGGACCATGATCGCGCAGGTAGCGTAGACCATCGTCTTGTAGCCGAACAGCGGCTTCTTGGCGTAGGTCGCCACGACTTCCGAGAACACGCCGAACGCCGGCAGGATCAGGATGTACACCTCGGGGTGACCCCAGGCCCAGATCAGGTTCAGGTACAGCATGGCGTTGCCGCCGCCGTCATTCGTGAAGAAGTGCATCCCGAGGTAACGGTCCAGGCCGAGCAGCGCCAGCGTGACGGTCAGGATCGGGAACGCGGCCATGATCAGCACGTTGGTGCAGAGCGCGGTCCAGGTGAACACCGGCATCTTCATCAGCGTCATGCCGGGCGCGCGCATCTTGATGATGGTCACGAAGAAGTTCACACCGGTCAGCAGCGTGCCGACCCCGGAGATCTGCAAGGCCCACAGGTAGTAGTCGACCCCCACGCCTGGACTGAACTGCAGTTCCGAGAGCGGCGGATAGGCCAGCCAGCCGGTCTGCGCGAACTCGCCGATGAACAGCGAGATCATCAGCAGCACCGCGCCGACCGCCGTCATCCAGAACGACAGCGAGTTCAGGAACGGGAAGGCCACGTCGCGCGCGCCGATCTGCAGCGGCACCACCAGGTTCATCAGGCCCACCATGAAGGTCATCGCCATGAAGAAGATCATGATGACGCCGTGCGCGGTGAAGATCTGGTCGTAGTGGTGCGGCGGGAGATAACCCGGCGCGTCGTACGCGATGGCCAGCTGGGTACGCATCATGATCGCGTCGGCGAAGCCGCGCAGCAGCATGACCAGGGCAACCACGATGTACATCACGCCCAGACGCTTGTGGTCGACGCTCGTCAGCCACTCGGTCCAGAGATATTTCCACTTACCGAAGTAAGTCACGAGGCCGAACACCAGCGCCCCGATGATGCCGACGCCGAGCGCCGTGATCACGAGGATCGGCTCGTGATACGGAATCGCGTCGAGTGTAAGTTTTCCGAACATGCTTACCCCTTCGTCGTACTGCACGACGCGTCATTGAATTCCATGACGTGACCGTTGTTGTACTTGCCAACGATGTTATTGAACAGGCGCGGATCGATGGTCGAGAAGAAGCGGACCGGATCCTTTTCGCTCGGCTTGGCGACGCTCGCGTACTCCGTCATGTCCAGGCGCTGCGGCGTGGCCTTGACCTTCTGGACCCACGCGTCGAAGTCCGACTGCGAGGTGGCCAGCGTGCGGAACTTCATGTCCGAGAAGCCCTTGCCGCTGTAGTTGGCGGACAGGCCGGCGTAGTCGCCTGCGTGGTCGGCGATCAGGTGCAGACGCGTCTGCATGCCGGCCATCGCGTACACCTGGGTGCCGAGCTGCGGGATGAAGAACGAGTTCATCACCGAATCCGACGTGATGCGGAAGTTGACCGGCGTACCGACGGGAATCGCGAGCTGGTTCACCGAGGCAATACCCAGATCCGGGTAGATGAACAGCCACTTCCAGTCGAGCGCGACGACTTCGACGTTGATCGGCTTCACATTCGACTCGAGCGGCTTGTACGGATCCAGCTCGTGCGTCGAAGTCCAGGTGAGGATGCCAAGATACAGAATGATCAGCGTCGGAACCGTCCAGATAACGACTTCGATCGCGTTCGAATGCGCCCATTTCGGTGCATACGTCGCGCTGCGGTTCGACGCGCGATAGTGCCACGCGAACACCAGCGTGAGCACGATCACCGGAATCACGACGATCAGCATGACCCACGTCGAAGTCCAGATCAGCGACTTCTCTGCGGCCCCGACGCTGCCCTTCGGGTCCAGTACGTCAAAGTTGCAACCGGATAGACAGACAAGCAATCCGGCGCCCAATAAAAGCAATATGCTTCTAAATGCCTTTCTATTCATCACATTTGCCTGATTTTGCGCGTGGTCGATTGGTGCGAACCGGCTATGCCCCGATTCGCGCAAGCGCACGCATCATAAAGCCGTTGGAGTGGGAAAAAGCGGTGAATCTTAGCAAATGATCCTTACCAAAACTCACCGTGCGACACGTTGCCACATCAAGCAACTTTGTCGGCCGTCGCCCGTGGCAGCCCGCGGACGATAGCACACCGCACCCGCCCCCCTGAGAGCCGGGTCCGGCATCGGCGATCAGGTCGGCGTGCGCGGCGTGCGCGACTCCGTCTGAACGCTGATGGTGGAAGCCGCCGGCGTGCCCGAACCGTCCTGGGCCGCATTGGCGCGCTGCTCGAGCTGCGCGACGATGCTGGCGGCGGCCGGGTCGATCACGTCGGTGAACGGCTTCGGATAAATCCCGATCGCGAGCACGATCACGGCCAGCGCCGCGAACACCACCGACTCGCGGCGGCTCAGGTCGATCAGCTTGCCGACGCGCTCGTGCTTGATCGCGCCGAAAATCACCCGCTTGAGCATCCAGAGCGTGTAGGCCGCGCTCAGGATCAGGGTCAGCGCGGCGATCGCGCCGATCCAGAAGTTCACGCGCACCGCGCCCATGATCACCAGGAATTCGCCGACGAAGCCCGAGGTGCCCGGCAGGCCGACGTTGGCCATCGCGAACAGCACGGCGAACAGCGCCAGGCGCGGCATGGTGTTGACCACCCCGCTGTATTCGGCGATCGCGCGGGTCTTGGTGCGATCGTAGAGCGCGCCCACGCAGAGGAACATCGCGCCGGCCACGAAGCCGTAGGAAATCATCTGCACGATCGCGCCGGTGATGCTCATCTGGTCGAACAGGAACACGCCGAGCGTGACCAGGCCCATGTGGGCGACCGCCGAGTAGGCCAGCATCTTGGCCATGTCCTTCTGCGCCAGCGCCAGCAGGCTGGCATAGACCACCGCGATCAGCGACAGGCCGATCATCACGGGCGCCAGGTAGTGGGCGGCATCGGGCGTGATCGGCAGGGCAAAGCGCAGGAAGCCGTAGCCGCCGATCTTGATCATGCCCAGCGACACCGCGGCGCCGGTCGGGCCGTCGGTGTAGACGTCCTGCAGCCAGGTATGCACCGGCCACATCGGCACCTTCACCGCGAAGGCCGCGAAGAAGCCAAGGAACACCAGCAACTGCGGCGTGAAGCCGAGGTGGGTCTTCTGCCAGACCGCCATGTCGAACGTGTGGGTCACGCCGAACAGGTAGAGCATCGCGGCCAGCATCAGCAGCGAGCCGGCAAACGAGATGAAGAAGAACTTGATGGCCGCGTAGGCGCGGTTGGCGTGGCCCCAGGTGCCGATCAGCACGAACAGCGGGATCAGCGTGGCCTCGAAGAAGATGAAGAACAGCATGCCGTCGAGCGACGTGAACACGCCGATCATCAGCCCCGACAGGATCAGGAAGGAGCCGTGGTACTGGGCCACGCGGGTGGTGACCGATTCCCAGGAGGCGATCACGATCACCAGGGTGGTGAAGGCCGACAGCACCACCAGCCAGAGCGACAGACCGTCCACGCCCATCCTCCATGCCGAACCGAACGCCGACAGCCAGGGCTTGTATTCGGTGAACTGAGCCGCGGTGTTGTGCGCGTCGAAACCGGCGACCAGCGGCACGGTCACCAGCAGGCCGACGATCGCGCCCACCAGCGCGAGCCACCGAGCCCGATGCGGATAACGATCCGATCCGATGCGCAGGATGGCCACGCCGAACACGATCGGTGTCCAGATCGCGAGGCTCAGGAATGGTACAGATTGCATGGCGGCAAAACCCTATGAAAACCCGGTCAGAGAGTCGTTCGACTGAGACGAAAGAAACGTAAGATTTGTAATTTTCGCCCGCTCAAAATGGCGAAGCGCCCGCAGTGTAATGCAATCGAAAGTTGTGTAACAAGAGCGACCACACTGCGCCGGGTTAACGAGGATAAAGGTAAGTGCGACGTTTTGCATCGCAACATTCTGTTGCATTTTTCTCGACGAATCGAAGCATTGATTTTATTGCATTTTTTTTTGCTTCAGAAACGGGGCGAGATCATCTAAACGGCGCTAAACAGGGGCTTGACAAATCGAAATTTGCTTCAATTTGACGTTTCGAACACGATTCCGGAGTGTTCCGGCGCCTCGCTGAAACTTTCTAAAAGCTTTCATTCTTGCTTTCCGAATGCTTTCCATCCGATCAAAAGAGGTGTCGAAACCACACTCTTGCGCGAAACGAAAATGAAAGCTTCGATTTCCTAAACCGTCAGCGCGATGCGACAGGATAGCGCCGTTCCGCCCGGTCTCAAAGCCTCGCGGCCAGCCTCGTGCCCTGGTCGATCGCGCGCTTCGCATCGAGTTCGGCCGCCACGTCCGCGCCGCCGATCAGGTGCACCGCCAGGCCCGCCTCCAGCAACGCGGCCTGCAGGTCGCGGCGCGGCTCCTGGCCGGCGCACAGCACGATCGTGTCGGCCTCGATCAGGCTCGGCCGCTCGCGCTTCTCGCCGAAGCTCACGTGCAGCCCGCGCGCGTCGATCCGCTCGTAGTTCACGCCGCCGATCATCTCCACCGCCTTCATCTTCAGCGTGGCGCGGTGGATCCAGCCGGTGGTCTTGCCGAGCCCCTTGCCGAGCGGCGCCGGCTTGCGCTGCAGCAGGGTGACGCGCCGCGCGGGCGGCGCGACCTGGGCCGGCACGATGCCGCCGCGGGCGCGCGCCGGATCGGTCACGCCCCACTCGGCCTGCCAGGCGGCCAGGTCGAGCGAAGGCGAGACGCCCTCCTGCACCAGGAACTCGGCGACGTCGAAGCCGATGCCGCCGGCGCCGACCACCGCCACGCGCTGGCCGACCGGCTTGCCCAGCGCCAGCACGTCGACGTAGCTCAGCACGTTCGGGCCGTCGCCACCCGGGATGCGCGGATCGCGCGGCGTCACGCCGGTGGCCAGCACCACCTCGTCGTAGCCGCCAGCGATCAGCTCGGCCGCCTCGACGCGCCGCGACAGGTGCAGCGTCACGCCGCCCAGCTCGAGCTGCCGCCCGAAGTAGCGCAGCGTCTCGTGGAACTCCTCCTTGCCCGGGATCCGCTTGGCCAGGTTGAACTGGCCGCCGATCTGCGCGGCCGCTTCGAACAGCTCGACCCGGTGGCCGCGCCGGGCCAGCGTGGTGGCGCAGGCGAGCCCGGCCGGGCCCGCGCCCACCACCGCGATGCGCTTGGCCTGCGCGGCGGGACAGATCTCGAGCAGGGTTTCGTGGCAGGCGCGCGGATTGACCAGGCAGGAGGCGATGCGGTTCTTGAAGGCGTGATCGAGACAGGCCTGGTTGCAGCCGATGCAGACGTTGATCTCGTCGACACGCCCGCTGGCGGCCTTGGCGACGAATTCCGGATCGGCCAGGAATGGCCGCGCCATCGATACCATGTCGGCGCAACCCTCGGCCAGGATCCGCTCGGCCACTTCGGGCCGGTTGATGCGGTTGGTCGTCACCAGCGGGATGCCCACCTCCCCCTTCATCTTCCGCGTGACCCAGGCGAAGGCGCCGCGCGGCACCGAGGTGGCGATGGTCGGCACGCGCGCCTCGTGCCAGCCGATGCCGGTATTGATCAGGGTCGCGCCGGCGCGCTCGACCGCGCGCGCGAGCCGAACCGTCTCGTCCCAGTCGCTGCCATTGGGGATCAGGTCCAGCATCGACAGCCGGTAGATCAGGATGAAGTCGGGGCCGACCGCCTCGCGCGTGCGCTCGACGATCTCGACCGGAAAGCGCATGCGGTTCTCGTAGCTGCCGCCCCAGGCGTCGTCGCGATGATTGGTGTGGCGCGAGATGAACTGGTTGATCAGGTAACCCTCGGAGCCCATGATCTCGACGCCGTCGTAGCCGGCCTCGCGCGCCAGCACCGCGCAGCGCACGAAGGCGCGGATCTGACGCTCGACGCCGGCCGCCGACAGCGCGCGCGGCGCGAACGGCGAAATCGGCGACTTGATGCGCGAGGGCGCGACCGCCAGCGGGTGGTAGCCGTAGCGGCCGGTATGAAGGATCTGCAGCGCGATCCTGCCGCCTTCGGCATGCACCGCCCCGGGAATCAGCCGGTGCCGGCGCGCCGCGCCCGAGCTGGCCAGCCTCCCGCCGAAGGGCTTGGTCCAGCCGGCCAGGTTCGGCGCGAAACCGCCGGTAACGATCAGGCCGACGCCGCCGCGCGCGCGCTCGGCGAAATACTCGGCCAGGCGCGGCAGGGTCTTGCGACTGTCCTCCAGGCCGGTATGCATCGAGCCCATCAGGACGCGGTTGCGCAAGGTGGTGAAGCCGAGGTCGAGCGGCGCGAGCAGGTGCGGGAACGGGGTCGTCATGGCGGGGAGCAGGTTCTGGTATGCCCTCGATGCTAGGCGGCGCCTCGCTTGAGCGTGAGGGGTCAAACAGCCATAATGCTTGTCATTTGTGGCCAAATCGACGCGATGACACGCTCCCCGTCCAAGGACAGCCTGGGCTTGCGGCGCCCGACCATCCCGGTCGCCTACCCACGCCTGCTCATGCAGTTGTTCGCCGAGCGCGGCCTCGACCAGCGCGCGCTGCGTGCCGGCACGGGGCTGCGCGACGAGGTGCTGGCCCAGCCCGACGCGCGCGTATCGCCCTCGCAATGGGCGCGGCTGGTGCTCAACGCGATCGCGCTGACCGGCGACGAGGGTTTCGGCTTCGAGCTCGGCCTGCGGCTGCGGCCCTCGGTGCACGGCTTCCTCGGTTATGCCGCGATGACCGCGCCGGACCTGCGCACCGCGCTCGAGGTCAATGCCCGCTACTTCCGCACCCGCAACCGGCAATACACGCTCGCCTACGCCGAGCACGGCGACGGCGCCACGCTGACCCTGGCCGGCGTGCAGTCGAGCCCGGTGCTGCGTCATCACACCCTGTTCGAGTTCGTGCTGGCCGGGCTCGCGCAATCGCTGCCGGCGCTGACCGGCCGCGGCGCGCCGCCGCTCGAACTGCGCTTCGCCTGGCCCGAGCCGCCCTACTTCGCGCCGTATCGCGAGCAACTGCCGCCGGTGCGCTTCGATTGCGAGGCCCATGCGCTGTGGATCGCGCGCGAGGCGCTGGGCTGGCCGCTGGCGCTGGCCGACGAGGTCGCGCACCGGCAGGCGCTGGCGCAGGTCGAGCGCGAGTACGCGGCGGTGCGGCAGGACGAGGGGGATTGGGTGGAACGCGTGCGCGCCGAGCTGGTGGCGGGCGCCGACGGTTATCCGGATCCGGATGCGCTGGCGCGGCGCCTGCATGTCTCGACGCGCACCTTGCGGCGGCGGCTCGACGAAGCCGGCGCCGGCTATCGCGCGCTGCTCGACGAGGCGCGCTATCGCGACGCGCGGCAGTTGTTGCGCGCCTCCGATCTCGACCTGAAGACGATCGCCGAGCAGTTGCGCTTCAGCGACCCGGCGAACTTCACGCGCGCCTTCCGCAAATGGGCCGGCGTGACGCCGAGCGCCTACCGGCGCGACGCTTGAGATGCAGCGGCTCGCGCCGGCATCCGCGCAAAATCCGCGCAAAAAAAGCCGCCCGAAGGCGGCGCCAATAACGATACACGACGGGGGATCGCGCATCGCCAATGCAGAGACACGGAGATGCCGGGCAAGCAGGAATCACATTGCCCGACAGCGAACAGTCTCGGCGATCACGCGCCCACGCTCCATCTGAAAAGTCTGATCTTCGGGGCGGCATGGGCGGATTAGGATAAAAATCAGATCATTCCCATAGTCTTTTATCGGCACGCAACCGACACTCCGGATCTCGTGCCGCCGGCAGCCGCATCGCAAGGCCGGCGGCCCACCTCGATGCATTCCGTGAGGCAACGCCGATGTCCAGCCAAGATCAGCCATCCCGACAAACCGCCCTGCATATACTCAGGCAGGCACCCGGCTGGGTCGACTGGAACGCGGCCCGCAACGCGCCGAACTGGGTCGGCGGCCGCATCACGCTCGACGGCCGCTTCAGCGTCGACGAATTGCTCGCCCTGCTCGCGCTCTCGCGCATTCCACGCTGATTTCTCCCGTCCCTCTCGACCGCGCCGGGCCGCGATGGCCCGGCATCCCGCCTCAGGTCCGCGCGGCCGGCGCCTCGACAATCCGCGGCGGCTGGCCGGTCTGCTGGCGCGAGCGCCCCGAGCTCAGATAGTCGGCGATCGAATCCTGCGTGATCTCGCCGACATAGGCGCCATCCGCGTCCAGCACCGGCATCCACGACGAACGGTACTGGTACATCTTCGACAGCACGATGCGCAGGTTGTCCTCGGCGGAAACGGTGGCCGGGAACTCGCTGAGCCGCTCGCCGCAACTGCCGTCCGCGCCGCGCGCGGCACGGCGCGCGACGAAACCCAGCGCGCGCCGCGCCTCGTCGACCACGGTCAGGTAGCGGCTGTCGTTCTCGTCCATCACCGTGAAGGCCTCGGCCAGCGAGGTGCCGGCGCGCGCGGTCGGCGGCTGGGTGGCAGCATCGCCCGCCTTCACCAGCAACAGGCGCTTGAGCGTGCTGTCCTGGCCGACGAACTGCCCGACGAATTCGTCGCGTGGATGCGCGAGCAGCGTATCGGGATGGTCGTACTGCACCAGCTTGCCGCGCCGGAACACCGCCACGCGATCGCCCAGCTTGATCGCCTCGTCGATGTCGTGGCTGACCATGATCACGGTCTTCTTCAACTGCCGCTGCATCTGGAAGAACTCGTTCTGGATCGACTCGCGATTGATCGGGTCGACCGCGCCGAACGGCTCGTCCATCAGCAGCACCGGCGGATCGGCCGCCAGCGCGCGCACCACGCCGATGCGCTGCTGCTGGCCGCCCGACAGCTCGCGCGGATAGCGCTTCAGGTAGAGCTTCGGGTCCAGCGCGACCATCGACATCAGCTCGGTGGCGCGCTCCTTGCAGCGCTTCTTGTCCCAGCCCAGCAGGCGCGGCACCACCGTGATGTTCTCCTCGATGGTCATGTTCGGGAACAGCCCGATCTGCTGGATCACATAGCCGATCCGGCGCCGCAGGTCGACCTCGTCGAGCGCGTTGGTGTCCTCACCGTCGATCAGCACGCGGCCCGAGGTGGGCGTGATCAGGCGGTTGATCATCTTCAGCGTGGTGGTCTTGCCGCAGCCCGAGGGGCCGAGAAACACGCAGATTTCGCCTTCCGGCACGCTCAGGCTCACGGAATCGACGGCGCGCACCGGCTGGCCATCCTTCTGCGAGAAGGTCTTCGTCAGTTGGTCGAGTTCGATCATGTCTTCTGCACTCCCTTCGGTGTCAATGCGCGCTGCAGCCACTGCAGCAGCAGGTCCGCGACGATCGCGAGCACGCTCACCAGCACCGCGCCCACCAGCAGCTTCATCATGCTGCTCTGTCCGATCGCGCGGACGATCAAGGTGCCCAGGCCGCCCGCGCCGATCACGGCGGCAATCGTCATCACGCCGATGTTCATGACCACGGCGGTGCGCACGCCGCCGAGGATCACCGGCACCGCCAGCGGCAGGTCGACCAGCCGCAGCCGCTGCCACGAGGTCATGCCGATGCCGATGCCGGCCTCCTTGATGCCGGCGTCGACGTTCCTCAGCGCCAGATAGGTATTGCGCATGATCGGCAGCAGCGAATAGAGGAACACGGCGGTGATCGCCGGCACCGCGCCGATGCCCTGCCCGAAGCGCGAGAACACCGGGATCATCAGGCCGAACAGCGCGATCGAGGGCAGCGTGAGGATCACGGTGGCCGCGCCCAGCAGCGGCGGCGCGAGCCATTCGTGGCGGCTGATCAGGATACCCAGCGGCACGCCGGCGAGGATCGCGCAGCCCACCGCGATGCCCACCAGGTAGACGTGCTGCAAGGTGAGCTGCAGGAGCTCGGGCCAGTTCGCGGCCAGGTAGTCATGAACGGTCATGGTCGCCTCCGGGTCACGGCAAGGTATGCGTGCGCAGGAAATCGGCCGCGACCTGCTGCACCGACACGCCGTCGATATCGACGCGCTTGTTCATTTCCAGCATCACATCGTTGTTGAGCGCGGCCGACAGCGCGTTGAGCTGCACCGCGAGCTTGGGATGGGCCTTCAGCACCGGCTCGCGCACCACCGGCGTGGCGTTGTAGGGCGGGAAGAAATGCAGGTCGTCCTCCAGCGGCACGATGCCGAAGCCCTTCACACGGCCGTCGGTGGTATAGACCAGGCCGATGGTCAGCTGGTTGTTGCGCAGCGCCGTGTAGACCAGGCCCGAATCCATCTGCTTGGTTTCCGAGCGGCTGAAGTTCAGGTGATAGGCCGCCTCCAGCGGCTTCAGCCCGTCGGGACGATTGGCGAACTCGGCATCCATGCCGAAGGTGTGGCGCGTGCCCTTCGGATCGGCGGCGATCTTCGCGGCCAGTTGCGAGATGGTGCGAATGCCGGTCTTGCGCGCGGTCTCGGCCGGCAACGCGAGCGCGTAGGTGTTGTTGAGCGGCGAGGCGTCGAGCCAGACCAGGCCGCGCCGCGCGTCGATCGCCTTGACGCGGCGGTACATCTCGTCGGGCGGCAGCTTCTCCTTGATCTTGTCGTAGACCAGGGCCGCGGTGCCCGTGTAGTCCCACATCACGTCGATCTGGCCGTTCTCGAGCGCGCTGCGCAGCAGCACGCTGCCCAGCCCGGTGCGGCTCTGGATGGTATAGCCGCGCGCGCGCAGGTACTGCGAGGTGATCTCGGCGAGCACGTATTGCTCGGTGAAGTTCTTGCCGCCGACCGTGAGCGCCTGCGCCGCGGCGGGGGCCGAGGCCAGCGCGCCGAGCGAGGCCGCCGCCAGCACCACGGCGAGCGCGCGGCGCACCATGGCGGAAATACGTTCGAAGCCCGTCATGCGGCACCTCCATTGCGCGCCATCACGTGGCGACTGCCGGCCGCGACGATCGCATCGAGCAGCAGCGCGAGCACGGCCGTCGAGGCGGCGCCGAGCAGCAGCATCTGCTGGTTGTCGAGATAGATGCCGGGGAAGATCAGGGTGCCGAGGCTGTCGGCGCCGATCAGGTAGGCCAGCGGCGCGGTGCCGACGTTGATGGCCAGCGCGGTGCGCACGCCGCCGACGATGATCGGCAGCGCATTCGGCAACTCGACGCGCGTGAGCGACTGCCACGGCGTCATGCCGATGCCGCGCGCCGCCTCGCGCAGCGAGGCCGGCACGTTGCGCATGCCCTCGTAGGCATTGCGCGTGATCGGCAGCAGCGAGGCCAGGAACAGCGCGACGATGGCCGGCATGTCGCCGATCCCGAAGATGCCGAGCGCGATCGCCAGCACCGCGAGCGAGGGCACCGTGTTGCCGATGTTGAACACCTGCATGAAGCGCTCGGCCTGGCGCGCGAGGGCGGGCCGGCTGAGCGCGACCCCGGCGGGAATGCCGACCGCGATGGCCAGCACCATCGAACAGCCGACCAGCATCAGGTGTCGTCCCGTGTAGTAGACGAGATCGCCCGAATGCTGCCGCCAGGTATCGGCGCCGATCGCGCTGGCGATCCAGCCGAACAGGATGACGGCCAGTAACAGGCTGCCCGCGAGACGGACAGTGCGTCGAGTCATGAGATACGCCTCCTTTCCGGAGCGGCGCGCGCGAATGGCCACGCGCCGCGAAAACGCCGAGACGGCGTCGCGAATGGAAGGTACGGATCCCGGTCGTGCCGGGATCGAACCGACAAAAACGGCATCGCAACCGGCACGGAAAAACCCTGTCCGGTGTCCTGCGTGAGCGCTACCGCGCTCGTTCGATTGTCATGTTCAGCCCACGTAGCGCGCGTGCGCTACTCAGGCCAGGCACCATCTTGCGATGGCAAGGATGCGGCCGCACGAATGTGCCAGCACCGCAGGAGCTGGATGCTCCGATTGACGGGAAGGTTTGCGCGACTTTCGCACTTGCCGCGATCTTGCATGCATCGGCATGCAACTCACTGCGAAAGTCGAGGACATGCGCCGCAGTATAACGGCAATTTCTCGCCAGCGTAAACCCTTGGGGGCAGGATCGCGCAAATTGGATGCCCGCGCCATGCGAGGTGCGAAGCCGCAAAGCGCGATCCGAATCCGCGAGACGGCGCATCGCGTCGCCACTCGAATTGCTCAGGATCGCGAATGATCGGGAAAGGGATCGGCTTCGCCGCTCATGCCGTGCGCGAAGCATCGATGAGGGAAAGGTGCGGGGCGGGAAAAGCACGGCGCGGCACGCATCGCGCTCGCCGCAAACCAGGACCGGATGCAGCGCGAACCCCGCGCGGCAGCCGCCGCGCGCGGTCGTCAAGCAAGCCTCAGGCCGTCTCGGCCAGGCTGCCCTGCCTGCGCGCCTCGCGCTGCGCGCCGCCTGCCAGCCAGGGCGCGATCTCCATGTCCTCGTAGCGCACGAAGCGGCTCTTCTTCAGCAGCCGGTAGCCGAGCCAGACCAGCAGGAACAGCGGGATGCCGACATAGGTGGCCAGCACGCCGACCCAGTCGATCCGGTTCGACAGGAAGGCCTGGTAATCCTGACCGAGCGCGATCACCAGGCACAGCACGAAGGCGAAGATCGGTCCATAGGGGAACAGCCGCGAGCGATACGGCAGTTGCGCGGGCGCGAAGCCCTGCTTCTCGAAACCCTTGCGGAAGCGGTAGTGGCTGACCGCGATGCCGAGCCAGGCGATGAAGCCCGTCATCCCCGAGGTGTTGAGCAGCCAGAGATAGACGGTCTTGTCGCCGTACAGCGAGGACAGGAAGCACAGCGCGCCGACCGCGGTGGTGGCGTACAGCGCATTGCGCGGCACCCCGCTGCGGGACAGCTTCGCGAACAGGCGCGGCGCACGGCCCTCGGTGGCGAGGTTGTAGAGCATGCGCGTCGAGGCGTACATGCCCGAGTTGCCGGCCGACAGCACGGCCGTCAGGATCACCGCGTTCATCACGCCGGCCGCGAAGGCCAGCCCGGCGTGACGGAACACCAGCGTAAACGGGCTCACGCCGATATCGGTCACGTCGCTCTTGAGCAGGCTGGGATCGGTATAGGGCACCAGCATGCCGATCACCAGGATCGCGAACACGTAGAACAGCAGGATGCGCCAGAACACCTGGCGCACCGCGCGCGGGATGGTGGTTCGCGGGTTCTCCGATTCGCCGGCGGCCACGCCGATCAGCTCGGTGCCCTGGAACGAGAAACCGGCGATCATCGCCACCCCCATCATGGCCGGCAGGCCGCCCGCGAACGGCGCGTCGCCGATCGCGAAGTTGGCCCAGGCCGGCGACGGGCCGCCCTTCAGGATGCCGAAGATCATCAGCAGGCCGGTGGCGATGAAGGCCAGCACGGTAACCACCTTGATCAGCGCGAACCAGTATTCGGCCTCGCCGAAGCCGCGCACCGTCATCACGTTGAGCAGGAACATCACGCCGAGGAACAGCGCGCTCCACCAGACGCCCGGAACATGCGGGAACCAGTAGTTCATCACCAGTTGCGCGGCCACCAGTTCCACCGCGATCGTCACGGCCCAGTTGTACCAGTAGTTCCAGCCGAGCGCGAAGCCGAAGCCCTCGTCGACGTACTTCGCGCCGTAGGTCGCGAAGGAGCCCGACACGGGCATCAGGGCGGCCATCTCGCCCAGGCTCATCATCAGGCAATAGACCATCAGCCCGATCAGCAGGTAGGCGAGGATCGCGCCGCCGGGGCCGGCCTGCGAGATCGAGGCGCCCGAGGCGACGAACAGGCCCGTGCCGATCGAGCCGCCGATCGCGATCATCGTCAGGTGACGTGCCTTGAGGCTGCGTTTGAGTTGCGGAGAAGCGGCGGAGGCGGGCTCGGAATGCGTGGATTGTTTTGGCATGGATGACGGACAAGAGGCAGGCGGGCAGCGTCTGGGCACGCGGCCTGGGCCGCCCGGGTGGGGCGGCGCGGCCACGCGCGGGCGCCGGCGCGTCTCGCGCGCAGCGCGGATTCTACCCGATTCGAAGTGGCCGGCCGCCGGCTTCGACGGGCCGCGGGCCAGTCCCCGGGCGGGCGGCGCGCGGATCGGCCAAGCCGGGTGGATCGCTTTGCGCAATGCCGGGGGCGCGTGGTTACAATACCGTCGAATCCCGGATAAATCGTCCAATATGACCCGCAAGTCCTCCCCGTCGGAACAGGCATCGCTGATCGAGCAGGTCCGCAACATCGCGCAAGGGCTCGGCGAGATGTTCGCGCCCTTCACCGAAGTGGTGGTCCACGACCTGCGCACGCCCGCCAACTCGATCATCGCGATCCACAACAACCTGTCGGGCCGCGCGGTGGGCGACCCGACCACCGAGCTCGGGCTCGCGCGCATCGCCGACGACGACTATCCCTCGGTGCTCGCCAACTACGCCAACCGCTTCCCCGACGGGCGCACCGCCAAGAGCACCTCGATCGGCATCAAGGATGCCAACGGCCACTACGTGGCCGCGCTGTGCCTGAACGTCGACGTCACGCTGTTCCGCGGCATCCAGGGGCTCTTGAACCAGTTCTGCCAGATCGGCCCCGACAGCGTCGGCGAGACGCTCGACCCCGCCAATGCCGAGGCGATCCGCGAACGCATCGACCGCTTCGCGATGACGCTCGCCACCACGCCGCGCTCGCTGAAGACCGAGCAGCGCCGCGCGCTGATGCAGGAACTGAAGGACGACGGCTACCTGGAGGTGCGGCGCGCGATGGAGATCATCGCCCAGCACCTGGGCGTGTCGCGCGCCACCGTCTACAACGACGCGAAGTGAGGCATTTCGCGCAAGACCGATCGCGGGACGATCGGCGCGATCGTTGCGGCAAACCCGGTATTGAAGGGCTGGCTACTTTCCGATCGTTCAACGATGCGTCATACCTGTAGGAATCGGCCTACAGCTTTCAGCGAATCACCTACCGGCTTTTCATCTGACGCCGATTTCGCGGCGCCGGCCCGGCTGCAATACTTGCCGCATGGACGCCACCCTCCTCCGTGTTTATGTCGTCGAGCCGGCCGCCGCGATACGCCGGCGCGTCGCCGCCTTGCTGGAGCCGCTCGCCGGCGTGGCGGTGGTCGGCGAGTCGGAGGACCACGCCATGGCCTTCGCCGGCATCGTCTCGAGCCAGGCCGACGTGGCCGTGATCGAGCTGCGCCTGCCCTCGGGCAGTGGGCTCGAACTGCTCGGCGCGCTGGCCCGCTTCGCGCCGCAGGTGATCACGGTGATCCTGACCAACCTGTCCGCGCCGGCCTTCCGTGCCGCCAGCCACAAGGCCGGCGCGCACTACTTCTTCGACAAGACCATCGAGTTCGAGCTGGCGTGCCACACCATCGACGCGCTGGCCCGAGCCCGTGCACGTCGCCCTCAACCTGTCCAACGAGCCCACTATGCCGACTGCCACGACGCCCGCTACGATCGCCCATGACGTGCCGCCGCCCGCGGCCGTCCCGTTCGACGCGCCGAAACAGCCCGGCGCGCGCTGCTCGAATTGCGCCACGCGCAACGTCTGCATGCCCTCGGCGCTCACCCATGCCGAGTATCGGCGCCTGGACGCGCTGATCTGCACCACGCGCCAGGTCAAGCGCGGCGACGCGCTGTTCCATGCCGAGGATCCCTTCACCAGCCTCTACGCGGTGCGCAGCGGCTCGTTCAAGACCGTGGTGATGCATCGCGACGGCCGCGAGCAGGTCACCGGCTTCCAGATCACCGGCGAGACGCTCGGCCTGGACGGCGTCTGCGAGGGCGTCCACCACTGCGACGCGATCGCGCTAGAGGACAGCACCGTATGCGTCATCCCGTTCGCCCAGCTCGAGGCGGCCTGCCGCGAGATGCGGCTGCTGCAGCAGCACGTGCACCAGTTGCTGGCGGGCGAGATCGTGCGCGAGTCGCGCGCCATGATGCTGCTCGGCACCATGACGGCCGAGCAGCGCGTGGCCTCGTTCCTGCTGAACCTGTCGGCGCGCTTCAAGGCGCGCGGGTATTCGCCGGCCGAGTTCAACCTGCGCATGACGCGCGAGGAGATCGGCTGCTACCTGGGGATGACGCTGGAGACGGTCAGCCGCATGCTGTCGAAGTTCCAGCGCAACGGGCTGATCGATTCGCGCGGCCGACAGATCCGCATCAACGATGCGCAGGGGCTGGTGCAGGTCTGACGGCGGGCGCGGTTTGGGGTGTTTGAACCGCCGCTTGAACCGCTTGGGCCGTTTGAGCCTCCATCGTCTTCCGAGCGGGCCGGCGCGCCCGCCGGCACTTCATCTCGCCACGCGCGCGCCTTCCCCGCCTCAGCCCGCCTGGCCGTCGGCCTGCGCGACACCCTCCCGCTGCGCGTCGAACCTCGCCAGCGTGCCGAGCAGCACGTGCCGGCAATTGCGCACCATGCGCGCCTCGGGATCGCGATAGCCGGTCAGCAGCCAGGCCGCGCCGACATTGGTCATCGCGCCGACCAGCGCGAGCCCGGTCAGCCGCGCGTCGGCGCGCTGCTCCGGATCCTCGGGATCGGTCACGCGCGCCACCGAGACGATCTGCCGGCCGAATTCGAGCAGGTTGCGCTGGTATGTCATGTCGGTTTCCGCGCTCACGCCCATCACCTCCAGCAGCAGCACGCGCGCCGCGCAGGTATCGCGCAGGAAGGCGAAGAACGCGCCCAGCCCGGCATCGACTCTCGCCTCCAGCCCCGCCTCGCCGGCCTCCTCCAGCGCCGCGCCGACGGCCGCGCGCAAGCGCTCGGCATGGTGCTGGTAGGTGGCCTGCAACAGCGCGTCCGTGCCGGCGAAGGCCGCGTAGAAATAGCGGTCGTTGAGCTTCGCTTCCTGGCAGAGTGCGCGCACCGTGGTCTTGCGAAAGCCCAGCGTGCCGAACAGGCGCGTTCCAGCCCCGATCAGCGCCTCGCGCCGTTCCGCGGCCCGCGCCTCGGCCGCCACGCCGCCATAAGGGCGCCCCTTCCGGCGAGTTTCGAGTGTTTTCTCCATTCCGCTATTTGACATCGCTCAATGGCATGATTAAATTGGTGACGCTCAACACCACATTTAAGCCGCGATTCGACAGCCCGGCAAGCCCCGTGAGGAGATGCGATGAAGAATTTCACGAACAAAGTGGCCGCGATCACCGGCGCCGGCTCCGGCATGGGACGCAGCCTCGCCGTGGAGCTTGCCCGTCGCGGCTGCGATCTCGCCCTGAGCGACATCAATGAAATCGCGCTCGCGCAAACCGTCTCGCTGTGCAACGCGCAGGGCGTGCGCGTCACCGCGCAGCGCCTGGACGTGGCCTCGCGCGAGGCGGTGTTCGCCTGGGCCCGCGCCACCCGCGAGGCGCATGGCCGGATCAACCTGATTTTCAACAATGCCGGCGTGTCGCTGACCGCGCCGGCCGAGTCGGTGAAGATCGAGGATTTCGAGTGGCTGATGGGCATCAACTTCTGGGGCGTGGTGCATGGTACCCAGGCCTTCCTGCCCTACCTGCTCGAATCGGGCGACGGCCACGTGATCAATACCTCCAGCCTGTTCGGGCTGATCGCGATGCCGACCCAGAGCACCTACAACGCCAGCAAGTTCGCGGTGCGCGGCTTCACCGAATCGCTGCGCATGGAGCTGGAGATCGAGGGCGCGCCGGTCAGCGCGACCTGCGTGCATCCGGGCGGAGTGGCCACCAATATCGTCAACGCCTCGCGCATCGACGAGAAGATCCTCGCGCTGACCGGCCAGGACGTGGAAGCGCATCGCCGCTCCGCCAACAAGCTGATCAACGCCACCAGCGCCGACGAGGCCGCGCGCCAGATCCTCGCCGGCGTCGAGCGCAATGCGCGCCGCGTGCTGGTGGGCGCCGACGCGCGCCGCCTGGACCGCCTCGCGCGCCTGTTCGGCTCGGCCTACCAGGTCTTCGTGCTGCGCTTCGTGCGCAAGTCGCGCCAGCGCAACTTCCAGCGCCACGGCTCGGGCCGGGCGAATCCCGCTTCGTCGACCACCACCAGGGACGCCGCATGAACACCACCACCGGCTGGCAGCCGTCCGCGACGGCCAACCCGGGCGCTGCCTGCCCCACCACGAGCTCCGCCGCCGCCCGCGCCGCCGGCGAGGGCGAGGCGCAGGCCGGCACCGAGCTCGACGTGCTGATCGTCGGCGCCGGGCTGTCCGGCGTGGGCGCCGCCTGGCACCTGCGCGAACGCTGCCCCTGGGCGAGCTTCGCGATCCTGGAGAGCCGCGCCAGCCTGGGCGGCACCTGGGACCTGTTCCGCTACCCCGGCGTGCGCTCGGATTCCGACATGTTCACGCTCGGCTACAGCTTCCGCCCCTGGCACAGCGACAACGCGATCTCGGAAGGCGCGGCGATCCTCGACTACATCCGCGACACCGCGCGCGAATCCGGCATCGATCGCGAGATCCGCTACCGGCACCGCGTGACCGGCGCGAACTGGGATTCGGCCAGCGCGCGCTGGAGCGTCGACGTGCTGCGTGGCGAGGGCGACGAGCAGCAGGCGCTGCGCTTCACCTGCCGCTTCCTCTACATGTGCAGCGGTTACTACGACTACGAGAACGGCCACGCACCGAGCTGGCCCGGGATGGACCAGTACCACGGCCGCATCGTCCATCCGCAGCACTGGCCGCAGGATCTCGACTACCGCGGCAAGCGCGTGGTGGTGATCGGCAGCGGCGCGACCGCCGTCACCCTGGTGCCGTCGATGGCGCGCGAGGCCGCCCACGTGACCATGCTGCAGCGCTCGCCCACCTACATCGTCTCGCTGCCGGCACGCGACAAGCTGGCGATGCGGCTGCGCCGCTGGCTGCCGGCCGGGCTCGCGCACCGCCTGGTGCGCACCAAGAACGTGCTGCTGACGATGTACCTGTATCGCCTCTCGCGGCGCCGCCCGGAAGCCACCAAGCGCTTCATCCTGAACGCCGCGAGCCGCCAGCTCGGCCCCGACTTCGACATCGCCCGGCACCTGACGCCGCGCTACCAGCCCTGGGACCAGCGCCTCTGCCTGGTGCCGAACGGCGACCTGTTCAAGTCGATCCGGGCCGGCCAGGCCTCGATCGTCACCGACGAGATCGAGCGCTTCACGCCCGGCGGCCTGCAGTTGAAGAGCGGCCAGACGCTGGAGGCCGACGTGGTGGTGACCGCCACCGGGCTCAAGGTGCGCATGCTCGGCGGCGCCGCGGTGAAGGTCGACGGCCGCCCGGTCGAGTTCGGCGAGGCCGTCTCCTACAAGGGCATGATGGCCAGCGGCGTGCCGAACCTGGCCACCTCGTTCGGCTACACCAATGCGTCCTGGACGCTCAAGGCCGAGCTGATCGCGCTCTACGTCTGCCGGCTGCTGAACCACATGCGCGCGCACGGCTACGACAGCTGCACGCCGACGCTCGACGATCCGGCCATGTCGCGCATGCCGGCGGTCGACCTGAGCTCGGGGTATATTCAGCGGGCCGCGGCCCTGCTGCCGAAGCAGGGCCTGCGCAATCCCTGGAAGTCGCACCAGAACTACGCGCGCGACCTCGCGCTGCTGCGCTTCGGCTCGCTGACCGACCCGGCGATGCGCTTCGCGCGCCGCCCGGCCGCGCCGGCCGCCGCGCGCGCCACGTCCGAATCCCTCTAACGAGACAAGGGGAATGCCGTGATTGCTCAACTGATCGCCATCGTCGTCGCCATCTACGTCGTGTTGTTCGGCTTCACGCAATTCACCGCCTACCAGGTGCGGCGCCGCTTCCCGCCCGAGGGCAAGTTCGTCGACATCGACGGCGACCGCCTGCACTACGTCGACTACGGCAGCGGCCCGCCGATCGTGATGGTGCACGGCCTGTGCGGCCAGTTGCGCAACTTCGCCTATCTCGAGCTGCCGCGCCTGGCGCAATCGCACCGCGTGATCGTAGTCGACCGCGCCGGCTCCGGCCGCTCGACGCGCGGCCCGGCCTCGCAGGCCAACGTCTATGCCCAGGCGCGCACCATCGCGCGCTTCATCGACACGCTCGGGCTCGAGAAACCGCTGCTGGTGGGGCATTCGCTGGGCGGCGCGATCGCGCTCGCGGTCGGCCTCGACCATCCCGACAGCGTGAGCCGGATCGCGCTGATCGCGCCGCTCACGCATACCGAGACCGAGCCGCCCGCCGCCTTCAAGGGCCTGGCGCTGCGCTGGCCGCTGCTGCGCCGCTTCGCCTCGCTGACGATGGGCATCCCGGTGATGATCCTGCAAAGCCGCAAGGCGATCGACGCGATCTTCGCGCCCGAGCCGGTGCCGCGCGATTTCCCGATCAAGGGCGGCGGCCTGATGGGGCTGCGTCCCGACGCGTTCTACGCGGCCTCGTCGGACCTGGTGGCCGCGCCCGAGGACCTGCCCGAGATGGAGCGCCGCTACCCGACGCTGGGCGTGCCGGTCAGCGTGCTGTATGGCCGCCAGGACGCGATCCTCAGCTACCGCAAGCACGGCGAGGCCTTGAAGCAGAAACTGCCGGGTATCGAGCTGACGCTGGTGGAAGGCGGGCACATGCTGCCCGTGACGCAGCCGGTGCAGACCACCGACTGGATTCGCGAGGTGGCGGCGCAGGCGGCCGAGCCGGCGGCGCCCGTGGCACGGGCCGCGGCGGGACGCTGAGCCGCATCGACATGGCAAGGCGGCGAGTTCCGCCGGGGCCGTGCGCGCCACGCTGATCCGGTCGAACCTCGCCGCCGGCCCGGGCGCTCGCGCACCCGGGCCTGCCACTTCACAGAACACCGCCGGCCGGCGGTTTATTCCATCGCGCGGGCCAATCCTCGCCCGCTTCCCATCCCCGCCTCGCGAACGCCCGGCGCGCGATCCGATTACAATCGCGCACTTCGAACCGTCACCGGGATTCGCACCATGAAGCCTCTGATCGCATCGGCCCTGACAGCGGCCCTCTCCGTGGCCCTGAGCCTGACCGCCACGGCCGCGCTGGCCGATACCCCCGACGGCGGCGGCGCGGCCAGCCAGCCGAGCCAGCCCTGCGCGATCGGCATGGCCAACGGCGTGGCCGGCACCACGGCGAGCCTGCGCGAATACCTGTCGCTGCCGGAGCGGGACCGCTTCCGCTACCTGATGGACAACCAGCTCAGTTGCAAGATCTCCGACGAGGGCCGCGCCTCGGGCTGCGCCGGCCTGACCAACCTGCGGCGCGATCGCGTCAGCGTCTACGACGACAGCGACAGCACGGTGACCACCGTGGTCGCGCGCGTCGATCTCGACCAGGGCACCTTCCCGGTGATGGTCGACCTGCCCAAGGCCAATCTCAAGTGCGAGCGCTGAGCGCGCGCCTGATCCCGCGCGACGCCCGCGAGCCGGCTCAATCGAGTTCCAGCGCGCGTCGCACCGACACCGTGATCGCATCGGCGGCCAGCCGCACCTCGTCGAGCGAGGGGAAGGACGGCGCGATCCGCAGGTAGCTGTCGTCGGGATCCTCGCGATACGGGAACACCGCGCCGGCCGGCGTCAGCACCAGGCCGGCCTCGCCCGCCAGCGCGACCACGCGCTTCGCATGGCCCGGCGGCAAGGCCAGGCCGATGAAGTAGCCGCCTTCGGGCCGGCTCCAGCTCACCCCCGTCAGGCCGCCGAGCCGCGCGGCCAGCCCTTCCTGCACCGCATCGAACTTCGGCCGCAGGAGCGCGCGATGGCCGTCCATCAGCGACTCCAGGCCCGCGCGATCGCGCAGCGCATGCACGTGCCGCAGTTGGTTGAGTTTGTCCGGGCCGATCGAGCGCGCCCCCGCGTGACGCGCCCACCAGTCGAGATTGCGCGGCGAGGCGGCCAGGAAGGCCACGCCGGCGCCGCCGAAGGTCACCTTCGACAGCGAGGCGAACACGAAGGCGCGATCGGGATGGCCGGCCGCCGCGCAGGCCGCCAGCAGGTTCGGCGTGGCGTGCCGGGTCTCGCCCAGGTGATGGAAGCGGTAGGCGTCGTCCCAGACCAGCCGGAAATCGGGCGCCGCGGCGGGCATCGCCGCCAGCCGGTTCACCGTGCTCGCCGAATAGATCGCCCCGCTCGGGTTGCTGTAGAGCGGCACGCACCAGATGCCGCGAATCGAGGCGTCGTCGCGCACCAGCGCCTCGACGATCTTCATGTCGGGGCCGTCCTCGCGCATCGGTACCGCGATCATGCGGATCCCGAGCGTCTCGCAGATCGTGAAGTGGCGGTCGTAGCCCGGCACCGGGCACAGCATCGCCACCTCCTGGCCGCGCCACGGCGCGCCGCCCGGCAGGCCGTGCAGCGTCGCGAAGGCAAGCACGTCGTGCATCAGTTCCAGGCTCGAATTGCCGGCCGCCACCACCTGCTCCGGCTCGACATCGAGCAGCGCCGCGCCGAACTCGCGCGCTTCCGGCAGGCCCAGCCCGAAGCCATAGTTGCGGCAATCGGCGCCGTCGCGCGCGAGATATCCGGGGTCGCCGGCCTCGGCGAACCGGCGCGTGGCCAGGTCGAGCTGGGCCGGCGCGGGCTTGCCGCGCGACATGTCGAGGCGCAGCCCACGCTGCCGGAATTCGTCGTAGTTCGAGAACATCGCCTGCCTCTCCCCGCCGCGTCGCGCGGCATCGCGTGTGATGGAACGGCCTGCTGTCGAATCGCGTTCGATCCTGCCTCGATCGGCTCGCTTCGACGACACGAGGCCCAGTATGCGTAGCGGTCAGCCATCAGACAAACGCGTTATATTGAAGCTTCTGTTCAGTTTTTCTGAAGACAATGAAATCCCTCGATCTCGACGTGCTGGCGATGGTGGTGGCGGTGGCCGATGCCGGCAGCTTCGTGCGCGGCGCGGCCCGCGTGCATCGTTCGCAATCGGCGCTGAGCATGCAGATCCGCGCGCTTGAGCAGTCGCTCGGCAAGCTGCTGTTCGTGCGCGGCGCGCGCAGCGTGGTGCCGACGCCCGACGGCGAGACCCTGGTCGCCTACGCGCGGCGCCTGCTGGCGCTGCGCGACGAGGCCTGGGCCGCGATCGTCCATCCCGAGGTCAAGGGGCGCGTGACGATCGGCGTGCCCGACGACTACGCCTCCTCGCTGCTGCCGCCGGTGCTGCGCAAGTTCTCGGCGCGCTATCCGAAGGTCGAGATCCAGGTGGTCGGCCTGCCGAGCCGGGCACTCGCGCCGCTGCTCAAGGACAACCGCATCGACCTGGCCTGCGTGACGCGCATGCGCGGCCTGAACGGCGCCTTCGTGCGCGCCGAGCCGATGGTCTGGGCCGGGCCGCCCGGCGGCGGCCCGGTATGGGACGAGCGCCCGCTGCCGGTGGCGCTGTTCGGCACCGGCAGCGTCGCGCGCGCCAACGCGATCCGCGCGCTGGAGGCGGCCGGCATCGCGTTTCGCACTTCCTACGAAAGCCCGAGCCTGATGGGCCTGTTCAGCATGGTCGAGGCCGGGCTCGCGATCGCGCCGCTGGCGCGCTGCGCGGTGCCGGCGCATTTCTCGCAGCAGGGGCCCGCGCACGGCCTGCCGGCGCTGCCCGATCTCGACATCGTGCTGGCGCGCAGTGCGCGCTCGAACCGCCCGCCCTGCGATTTCCTGGCCGACCAGTTGCTGTCCGAGCTCAGTATCTGAGCTGCCGGACAGACGAAAGCCTGCGGCCGAAGCCGCACGCGGAAACACGAATTCCCGTCGCCGGGCGCGAAGCCCTGTGCCGCGCGCCGGCGCGGGTTTCATTTCGTGCGCATCGATGCTGCATCGCATCAGGCGCACGCCTGTCGCTCTCTCGCCACTTAAATCGCCGATGCCTCGCGCACGCGCCCGATTTGCTCCGATAATCAGGCTGGATGCGCGCCGGGCCGGATGCGCGCTGGCCCGGCGCAGGCCGGCCGCAACCTGCCTCGCGAAGCGCCGTTATCGTTCGTTCCGTCGCACCCGCCCACCTCATGCCCGATCGCCTGTCCGAATCGCCGCGCCGTGCCTGGAAGCTGCCCGCGGCACGCCTGCTGACGCCGCTCGGCGTGCTGGTCGCGGGCGCGCTGCTGCTGGTGTTCTTCTGGGCGCTCAGCGCGCTGGTGCTCTACCAGTCGCGCTCGGACGCCTACCAGCGCGCGGCCGGCAATTCGCGCAACCTGGTGCTGGTGCTGGAGCGCGACATCGCCCGCAGCATCGAGCAGTACGATCTCTCGCTGCAGGCCGTGGTCGACGGCATGCGCCAGCCGGCGGTGATGGCCCTGCCGCCGCACCTGCGCAACCTGGTGCTGTTCGACCGCGCCACCACCGGCCGCTACCTGGGCACCATCTACGTGGTCGACGCCGAGGGCCGGGTGGTGATCGACTCGCGAGCCGATACGCCGCCGCAAGCCAACCTCGCCACCCGCGAGGACATCGCGATCCATCGCAGCCAGCCCCGGCTGGGGCTGTTCATCAGCAGGCCCTACGCCTCGCCGCTGCACGGCGGCCAGCCGATGCTGACGCTGTCGCGCCGCATCGACAATCCCGACGGCTCGTTCGGCGGCGTGGTGGTGGGCGCGCTGAGCGTCGACTACTTCCGTGCGCTGCTCGACGGCCTGCAGGTGGGGCCGCACGGCTCGGCCGCGGTGCTCGGCACCAACGGCGCGCTGATCACGCGGCTGCCCTACGATCCGTCCATGGTGGGCCGAGACGTCAGCCGCTCCACCGTGTTCCTCGACGCGATGCACCATTCCGAGGGCGCCGTGGCCGGCCTCGCCTCGCTCGACGGCACGCGTCGGCTCTACGTCTACAAGCGCCTGCCGACCCTGCCGATCATCGTCGACGTGGCGCCGGCCGAACGCGACATCTACCTGGAATGGCGACATCGCGCGGAACGGCTCGGCGCGATCGTGCTGGTGTTCTCGCTGGTGGTGGCGGCCGGCTCGGTGCTGCTCGCGCACGAGCTGCGGCGGCGCCAGCGCGCCGAGGAACAACTGCGCCGGCTGGTGCGCACCGACGCGCTGACCGGCCTCGGCAACCGCCGCTCGTTCGATACCACGCTGCATGTGGAATGGTTGCGCACGCAACGGACTGGCCGGCCGCTGTCGCTGCTGTTCGTCGATATCGACCAATTCAAGGCCTATAACGACCACTACGGCCACCCTGCCGGCGACGAGGTGCTGCGCGAGGTCGGCCGCGTGCTGACGCGCTGCGCGCAACGCCCCTCGGACGAGGTCGCGCGCTACGGCGGCGAGGAATTCGTGGTCACGCTGCCCGATACTGATGCGCGGGGCGCCGCCCAGTTCGGCGAGCGCGTGCGCCGCACGATCTACGATCTCGCGATTCCGCACGCGGCCAGCCACTACGGCCGCGTCACGGTCAGCATCGGCATCGTCACCTCGGGCGAGGCCGCGGCATCCAGCGACGTCGCCTTCGTGAACCTGGCCGACACCGCGCTCTATCACGCGAAAACCGCCGGTCGCAACCGGATCTGCGACCCGCAAGGCGTGGTGCTGGCCTAGCCGGGCCACCGCGCCCGGTTTTGGCATCCGATTGGGACATCCGGCGGGCCCGCCCTATACTGTGGCCTGCCTCCACTCCCATCCCTTTCGCCGATCCCCATCCCATGCGCGTTGGCCGTCCCGTTCCCGCCCTGCCTCAACCCGTCTGCGACTATTGCGGCGAGAAGGCATTGCTCGCGCGCTTCGGCGATGCCGCCTACCCGTATCGCGACGAGCACGGCGAACTGTGGGTCTGCCCGCCCTGCGACGCCTGGATCGGCATCTTCCCGCGCAGCCGCCGCCACGTGCCGCTCGGCCGGCTGGCCAATGCCGAGCTGCGCCAGGCGAAATCGGACCTGCACGCGACGCTCGAACCGCTGGTGGCCGCCAAGATGCGCCGCGACGGCTGCAATGCCTTCGAGGCGCGCGCCAAGGGGATACGCTGGCTGGCCACGCAGCTCGGCCAGGATCCGGCCAGCACCCTCCACGGCTTCGATCTCGAGACCTGCCGCGCCGCGATCGCCCTGGTCAGGGAGTTCCTGGCGAACCGCCAGCGCGGCGAGGCGGCGGATCCGGTCAACGGCGGCTAGCGGGCGCGGCGAGCGATCGGCGCCGGAAAGTCGACTGGACTGGATACGTTTCAGGCACGCCAATTGCTCCATTGATTGCTGCAGCGAATCAATTTCGCCCTTGGCAAGCACCCCGCATCCGGCCGCCAACCCCGATTGCCGCTTCTTTGCTGCGCCCGCCCATATTTTTGCAAGACGTTTACGCGGCGGCGCGTACCTTGAGGCTGTGTTCGTAACCGCGGCTCTCCGCCGACATCATGCCTGCTACCCGCAACGCCACGTCCACCACCGCCCGGACCACCGGCCGACAGGCCCGCCCGATCGTCTCGATCGGCCCGGCACGCGCGCGCCAGACGCGCTCGTCGATCTCGCTGAGCGCGCCGCTCGCCCGCGACAGCGCCCCGCGCGTGCTGCTGCCCGTCACGCTCGAGGGCAGCGCCGACTATCTCTGCGCGCAACGCCGCGCGCTGCTGCGCTCGCCGCTCGGCGTCTACGTCTCGCATATCGACGCGCATCGCGCCCGCATGGCGGTCTGGTTCGACCTGGCGCGCGCCGATGTCAGCTTCGCGATCCACACCCTGCTCACCACCGTCCCCGACGCCACGCTCGGCTGCCTGCGCCCGCGCCTGTCCTGAACGCATGTCTTATTGATGGTGTACGCTGGGCCCGTTCCTCTTCCGGCAACGGCCCGGCGTCCCGCGCAAGGCTGCTGCCCGCGTGCCGGGGGCTCGCCCGCCGATGCGCATCGGCGGGCCGCGCCGGAACGCATCATCGTCTCGTCCCGTCCGATCCGCCTCGCGAGGCCTGTATCGGCCAGTGCCCCCGGCCCGCGCCGGCGCCCTGCCCGATGCCTGCTGCCCGTCCAGCGCGCCGCCCGCCGGCGCGGTGCACGCCGTGGCGGCGGATCGCGTCCTCATCCGCATCGTCATCACCAGGAGGTATCCGTGAGCCGTCTCATCGTCGTATCGAACCGGACAGCAGACCCGGACAACGAAGCCGCCGGCGGCCTGGCCGTCGCGCTCAACGACAGCCTGCAGCAGCGCGGCGGCATCTGGTTCGGCTGGAGCGGCAAGCTCGCCGAGGCCGACAGCGATCCCGGCCGCCAGGAGGTGCAGGTCCGCGAATACGGCAACATGGAACTCGCCACCATCGACCTCTCGCAACGCGACTACGACGCCTACTACCTCGGCTATTCGAACAACGTGCTCTGGCCGGTATTCCACTACCGGCTCGACCTGGCCAACTTCGACGTGCAGTTCAGCGAGGGCTATCGCCGCGTGAACCGCCTGTTCGCGCGCAAGCTGATGCCGCTGCTCAAGCCCGA
>NZ_VIUM01000023.1:0-128631 GCF_007828315.1 Burkholderia sp. SJZ089
CTCAATTCGCCCGACAGCCGGCGACGCACCTGGTCGCGGTACTGCGCGACGCGTTCGTCGACGATCGTCTGGTCGTACTGGTCGTACTGATACATTCGGGGACCCCAGGGTTTCGTGTTGACCGCACGGCGTCCTAGCCACGCCGCGCCCGAATTCCACATCCGCCCGCACCGAGCTGCCGGCCGTCTAGCCCTCGGCCCGCTCATTTGCTAATGACGAATACAGATATCCATATTTGAAAAACCAGGGTGAATCGTAATAAACTCGCTTTATATATCAAACGACTAAAAAATTCTTTCCATATGCGGAAGGGTTATATATGAATCTGCACCAATTTCGCTTCGTGCGCGAGGCCGTGCGCCAGAACTTCAACCTCACCGAGGCGGCCAAGGCCCTGTTCACGTCCCAGCCGGGCGTCTCCAAGGCCATCATCGAGCTCGAGGACGAACTGGGCGTGGAGATCTTCACACGGCACGGCAAGCGCGTGCGTTCGCTGACCGAACCGGGGCGGATCATCCTCGCCTCGGTCGAACGCATCCTCCAGGAAGTCGAAAGCCTGAAAAGGGTCGGAAAAGATTACGCGGCGCAGGACCAGGGCAACCTGACCATCGCGGCGACGCACACACAGGCGCGCTACTCGTTGCCGGCCGCGATCGCCGAGTTCAAGAAGCGCTTCCCGAAGGTGCATCTGTCGATCCTGCAAGGCAGCCCGACCCAGGTGGCCGAGATGGTGATCCACGATCAGGCCGACCTGGCGATCGCCACCGAAGCGATCGCCGATTACAAGGAACTGGTGTCGCTGCCCTGCTTCCAGTGGCATCACGCCGCCGTGGTGCCGGCCGATCATCCGCTGCTGGAGCGCCGGCCGCCCTCGCTCGACGATCTGGCCCAGTACCCGCTGATTACCTACGACGACGCCTTCGCCGGCCGCAAGAAGATCAACCATGCGTTCGCGCTGCGCGGCTTGTCGCCCGATATCGTGCTCGAGGCGATCGACGCCGATGTGATCAAGACCTATGTGGAGCTCGGGCTCGGGGTCGGCATCCTGGCCGATATCGCCTTCAACCCGGAGCGTGACCGCAACCTGCGGTCGATCCCGGTCGGGCATCTGTTCGGCAGCAACGTGACGCGGGTGGCGCTCAAGCAAGGGGCGTATCTGCGTGGTTATGTGTATACGCTGGTGGAGTTGCTGTCGCCGACGCTCAACCGCAAGCTGATCGAGCAGGCGCTCAAGGGCGAGGCGGAGTCTTACGAGCTGTGAGCGGGCGCGGGCTGGCCTGTTTATATGTATGGATCATGGAGGATGCCCGTGGCAGCTTCAGCGCTTGCCGGGCGCCCGGATTTCCGACATAATCAGCGATTAGCCTTCGCGCAATCGTACGTGCAAGGTCTGAATTCTCTGCCCAGGTGGTGAAACTGGTAGACGCAGGGGACTCAAAATCCCCCGCCGCAAGGCGTGCCGGTTCGATTCCGGCCCTGGGCACCATGACATAGCTTCGGGACATTCCCTGAAGCCCTAAAACCCGCGTCAGCGCTAGGCTGTCGCGGGTTTTTCGTTTCAGGAGGCTCCAGGTGGAATCGGGCAAGCCCCAAATTCGGGGTGGAGATTTGTCGATTTGGGCGATACAGCTAGTGAGTGTCAGTGCAGCCAAATTGCAACCGGGACCTGCTGGATTGACCCTGAGCAGCCTCGGTCGTGCAGTTTGAAATTGCGTAAGCCCTTGACTCAACAGTATGTGTTGCGCGCAGGTAAAGCTCCCATGCGGTACTCAACGAGAACCGTTAGCGCCTCTGCCTCGGTGGACAACCATGCACCGACTGATCACGCGCGATCCGGTAATGTGCAGTCGGCATCGAGCAGCGGCGTATGAAGCAGCTTCGCCTTGTAGTCGACAAGCCGATCGTCTGATACATCGAAGCGCCGCAGCCAGTCATCGCTTTCGGCCGTCGTGGCGAAATACGGTGATGCCGAGCCTGGCTGGCCAATTTGCAACTGCCACACGGAAGGAACGCGCACCGATTTGAGGGCCGCGTTGAGGATCACGTAGTTGGGAGGCGGAACGGGTGGCCCGTTCTCATCGCCGTCGGTCGACGAGCCAGCTTCAGGGCGCCGGCCGGCCTGGATCACGACGCCGCCGTTCAGATCGTAGAGCGCGTACCAGTTAGGAGGCAGTTCGTTTCGCAGGGTATCGAGCCCACCGGCCTTATCGAGCAGTTCCTTGTCGAGCGCGGTAAGCCAGCCGACTGTCTTGATGCCGTCACGCAGTCGTGCCGCCTGTAGTAGCGGTTCGCCAACGTCGAAGGCAATCATCTGCTTGGCGAGCTGATATTCCGTCGGCACGTTTGCCGCGGTTTTTGCGAGACTGAGATTCAATGCGTATCCGGCATACCCACTGACAACTTTGAGCCGACGGGCGAAGTCTACGAACAGTGTCTGGAACGCAGCAGGGTTTTCGGCGACGTACAGCAACGACGTGGAAAATGTCAGTGCGTTCAGACCAGCATGCGGGCGAGCCTCGCGCCAGCGTTGCTGACCGAACACCTGAAAATGCCAGAACCCGGCGTCGGCGGAGGCATCCCCCGATGTCACGTATGCGGTCAATGCAGCCTTGTCGGAGTAGGACGTAAATGTGCCGGAGGGAAGGTTTCCGCCCTTGATCCTGACGGGTTCCTTGCCGTCCCGCCAAAGCCATTTCAATTCGTCCTTCGCGATCTCGCGATATTGCTCGTAGCACTCCGATATCGCCCGGCGTACTTCAGGGTCCGCAGCGTTCCGGAAGAACAGTGCGCCACGCACAGCGACGGCAGCACCGACATAGTCGTGCTTGTCGGTCGGCTCGAGCGCTCCTCCGGAAATCAGCGCTTCGAGCTGATGTGCTTTCGCGTATTCGATGAATGCTTTGTCGGTCATGTCCGTTAGAACACTGGAACGGGTACCGAAGGCGGCATGCCACCTTCTGGGGCGGGGCCAGCCCCGGTTTGGTTGAGCAGTTTCCTCACCTGCCTTCCAATCGACGAAAAGGCGTCACGCAGCGCGTCGGCGGTCGGACTGGATGACTCTTCGCCTCCGTCGTCAGGGCAGCCACAGGTCGCCGGATCGAATTCGGTGACCTTCGCGTGCGGGCCCGCGATTTCCCGGTAATCCGCTATCTGCTCGATGTCACGTCTGTCCGGCGGGAATTTCATTTCGACCACGCCGGACAGATTATCTTGCGTGGGCGGCTTTCCGGGGTCTTTGACGACCACGACATCAGGTCGTCGAATCCAGCCAGCGCCAGGGACGTAGCCTTCCGGGTGGTGAGCCTTGATCCAGTTCGGAATGAACCCGTGCGGCTCGAGCGGATTTCGCGACGACATGATGGGCGCGGGCGGGTATTCGTTCATGTTGTAGCTGATTTCGGGCTTGTAGATGCTATCGCCCCTGGCATCCAGCGCGTTCAGCTTCGTTGCCACGCATGCCTGCTTGAGTCGGGCGCCGATGATGCTGATGTTCGGGCCTTTCTTGCATTGGCAAAGCGCTCCGCAGAGTATTTTTTTATCCTGTTGATCGAGATCGTCGCCGAGATACACCTTAGTCGTCGTGCCTTCGGTCGACATTCCGCCGGGGACGTCGTGGCTCATTCAGGCTTCTCCCGACCAAAGATCAGGGAGACTGGCGAGTCTGCGTGATGCCACGGAGTGTAGCCGTCGGCATCGGTTGTGCCGCTGATGGTCTGGCCTTCTGGCGTTCGCAAACTGTACAGGCGGTTTGCGACCGGCTGCCCGTTCGCAGCGACGACCTGGAATCGACCGCGATAACGCTCCGCAGAACCATCGGCCTCATGCCGAGCTGATATCGTGGTTCCACCAGCACCCACCGGCATGTTCGCGACAGCATTGCCCTGGCTAGCCATCAGCGTCGCGCCACATGCGGTCATGTCTCCCTGGAATGCCGCTTGCCGACCGTCGAAATTCATGTCGGGATTCTTGCTGGTGACGATCGGAAATACTCCCTTGCACTTCGGGCAGGTAACCATCGTGCCAACAAACGCAATCGGCCGACCGTCGATGAAAGTAATCGCTCCGGACGACAGCACAGCGCCGCCGTGGGAAGTCGTGTCGCCTTCTCGAATGAATGCAAAGCTCATGGTGGGTCCCCGGACAAATGCACGCGAGGACTCTATAGGTGCAGGGCAGGAGCGACCAGATCGCTGATGCCGCATGCAGCCGAGATTCGAAGCGCGATCGAACCAGGGAGCGTGTGCATCTTTTTGCATGAACGGCGCCGCACCACGCGCCCTCTCCAATCGGGAAACCGGCAGCATCACAACGCCATCACATCAGATAGATGTGCCTCGATGCTACGTCGATTTATTTCTTTTGCTCGTGCATCGAGCCCGTATCACTCGACCGCATCTGGCATCCACCGCCTGAATATCTGACGTATCAGATCGACCGGTTGCCCGCCAGCGTCCAGAATCGCCCAGTCCCGTCCAGAGATCGACATCCCGCACGCAGCAACACCTCAGCCTCCATGAGCCAGCCGTCATTCCTTACTGTCGAAGGTGAACTCGCCAGGCCCTCGTTGCTGCCGCTGCTGGGCCTGCCGTTCGGTCGGGAATGGACCATCGGGAAATCGGCCTCGCCATGTCCCCTCGGCTATTGCGCCACGCTGTGGACATACTGCATCGACGTGATGGCACCGCATCCATCGTGTCGTTGGGGCGCTACCACATGCGAGTCCGCCGATCCGATCGACGTCGCCATTGCCCACATCCCATCGTCGCGCGGCCGCTCCCCGATCCGCCTCACGCCGAAACGACGAGAAGCCACAGCGTCGCTCGGTTCCATTACCTCGCGCATCTCCCTGATCAAGCTCATGCCGCGACCGCGATATCGCCCGATCGCCGTCAGCGCCGTGGCCGGCATGGCGATCGTGCTCGCCTGTCTGATGATCGGCTCGCCATATCGACGGACTCAGCCTCCCGAGGCGGTGACGGCGGACACTATCTCGCCGGCGCAGGCGGCACCGGCGACAACAACGACATCGAACCTCGCCGCGAAACCACGCCAACCCGCTTCGCCGAACGTGATTGCGCAAGTGCCGCGAGCAACCAATCCAAACCATGTCGCACGTAGCGATCGACGCAAAAACGCCGTGACAAAAATGTCACGGCACGAAGAAAACAAAACCAGGACATACACGGCTTCGGCAATGAAGCCTTCATCGCCTGACACCACGCGTCGGCACGCGAAGCCGCAAAGAGCATCGATCAAACCTCGCATCGCGACAGCTGAAGAAGCCGCGATTCTCGAGGCCTCGCCAATCGACACACCGCCGCTCGCGCCGCGCGCTGCAGCGTCCTTGCCGCAGATCGACTGGATGCCGCTGATGAAGCACCGCCGGCTTACCGAAGACAAGCGCTTCAGCCGCTAAGCCCTTATGCCCCTGACGTCGGGCACGGGACCAGTCACGCCAGCCAAGATCGTCCCAGCTCTGCACGCAGTGCATGCTGCAGCCCCTCATCCTTCCCGCGCCCGTCCAGGCTCCGAAATGCCTTCGCCTCGGCCTGCTGCAGCACCGCAAGCTCCTCGCGCAGGAAATCCAGCCAAGTGCGGATCTTCGCGTCCACATACTGCCTCGACGAATACAGCGCCCAGATCACCCCGCTGGGCGAGCGGCATTGCGGCATGACGCGCACGAAGTCCCCCGAGCGCAGGCCGTCGATCGCCGCGTGGACGGGCAGCACGCCGATCCCCATTCCCTCGCGAATCGCCACCGCCATCGCTTCATGGGAGTTCACGCGAAACGACGAAGCCGCCCTGGCGACATGCTCCGGGCCGTCGGGGCCGACCAGTTCCCACTCGCTCCTGCCGGGCGCCGGCGCTTCATAGGCCACGCAGGCATGCCTCGCCATGTCGGCGATGCGGCGCGGACTGCCATGACGATCGAGATAATCGCGCGAGGCGCACAGCACGCCGAAGGTCTCGCCGAGCCGCACGCCGATCAGCCCCGAACTCGGCAGCTCATCGTCGCCGACCACAACCGATACGTCGAAGCCCTCATCGACCAACGCAGGCGCCCGTTGCGACAAGGTCATGTCGAGCAGGACGTCCGGGTAGCGCTGCCGGTATTTCGCGAAGGCAGGAACGAGATAGTGCTGCCCGAGGCTCACCGCGCAATGCACGCGCAGGCAGCCGCTCGGATTGACATTGGCGTCGCGCGCCTCGGCTTCGGCTTCCTCGAGGTAGCCGAGAATCGAGCGGCAGCGATGCAAGTAGCGCTCGCCGGCTTCGGTCAGGGCAAGCCGCCGCGTGGTGCGGTTCAGCAAGCGCGTGTGCAGATGGGCTTCGAGCGCGGCAATCGCACGCGACACCTGCGGAATCGTCGTATTCAGCAGGCGCGCCGCGGCGGTGAAGCTGTTCGCGTTCGCGACGCACACGAAGATGCGCATGTTCTGTAGCTTGTTTTGCATGGTTCACGGCCGGGGAGAGGACGGCATCGCGAGCCGGACGCGGCGACGGCGGCGTGGCTGCGCTACGCGATGCCTATCCACAAAAGGAGGAGAACTGAGCAATTCATCGAGCCGGATCGACGACACGTCACCTCGCCCCGAGCTCGGGCAGTTTCTCGATGGAAAACGACATTCGCATGTTATGCGCCATGCCGCGCGACGATCATGAGAAGCATCAAGCCCAGCGCTGCACAGCGGCCTTGCACGCCCATCCGCCACCCGCTTGCTACAATGCGCGCGCCATGGATCTCGAAACCATTCTCTATTCGCAGGGCTTCGGCTCGCGCCGCCAGTGCCGCGCGCTCGTCGAGGCGGGCCGCGTCTCGATCGACGGTATCGTCCGCGACGATGCCGATGCCGACTTCGCCACCGACGATCTCCATTTCGACGTCGACGGCACGCGCTGGCCCTATCGCGCCCAGGCCTATCTCGTGCTGAACAAGCCGGCCGGCTACGAATGCTCGCGCGACCCGCAGCATCACCTGAGCGTGTTCTCGCTGCTGCCGCCGCAATTCGGCGCGCGCGGCGTGCAATGCGTGGGCCGGCTCGACCAGGACACCACCGGCTTGCTGCTGCTCTCCGACGACGGCCAGTTCGTGCATGCCTACACTTCGCCAAAGAAAAAAGTGCCCAAGACCTATCTCGCCGAAGTCAAGCACGCGCTCGACGAGGCGCAACTAGCCGCCCTGCGCGAAGGCGTGCTGCTGCATGGCGAACCGAAACCGATCGCGGCCGTCGCCGCGCGGGCACGCGAGCTGCGCAGCCTGGAGCTGACCGTGCTCGAAGGCAAGTATCACCAGGTCAAGCGCATGGTGGCCGCCTCGGGCAACCGCGTCGAGGCGCTGCACCGCGAGCGGGTGGGCGGCTACACGCTGCCGGCCGATCTCGCGCCGGGCGGCTGGCGCTGGCTCGACACCGCCGACCTGGCTGCCTTGCGCGCGGCACCGCCGGCCGCCTGAACGCGCCACGCTCCCCTGCGTTGCGCCGCCCCGACAGCTTCATTGCATCGCAATATGGACGCACGACAAACCGCCGCTATACTCGAATCACAAGAAGAAAAAAGAGCACAACGAGCGGGTCAGGGGAAGATCATGAGCATCAACAGTCCATTCGAACTTTCGACCGTGATACTGGTATTCGCGGTGATGGGCGCGGTCGCGATCGGCGCGCTGCTGGCGACGATGCATCTGCGACGAAAATATCATCCGAACCTGATTGGGGCGCTGATCGGCGCCCTGCTCTGCTTCCTGTTGATCGAGGCCTTGCCCGCGATCATCTGAGCGAGCCGAGTTCGCTGTCCGCGGATACGGTACGCAGGAAGTCGTCGACGGTCGGATAACGCAGCGCGAACCGCAGTTCGCGCTTGAGCCGCGTATTGACCAGCCGGCGCGATTCCCGCATGAAGGACAGCTGCACCGGTTCGAGCCGCGTCTCGGCCTCGGCGCGCGTGATGCGCGGCGGGCTGGCGCGCCCGCTGGCGCGAGCCACACGCTCGAAATACTCGCCCATCTTCATCTCGGTATCGTCCGAGGCGTGCACCACGCGCGCCGCGCGGCCGCGCACGGCCGCCGCCAGCAGGATGGCGGCCAGGTCGTCGGCGTGGATGTGGTTGGTATAGACGTCGTCGGCATCGACCAGCGCCGGCGTGCCGCGCTCGAGTCGCGCGATCGGCAGCCGGTTGGCGGCGTAGATCCCCGGAATCCGCACGATCCGCGCCGACAGCGCGCCGCGCGCCGTGGCCGCCCGCAGTTGGCGCTCCGCCGACACCCGCCGCACCGCGCGCGCGTTGGCCGGCCGCACCGGCCGCGTCTCGTCGACCCGCGCGCCGCCACAATCCCCGTACACGCCGCTGGTGCTGGCATAGACCAGGCGCAGGGGCGCGCCAGGCCCCTCGGGTACAATACGCGCTGCTCCAGGCGTGGCCTGGCCGCGGTCCGTGCCGCGCCGCCAGGCCCCGGCCAAGGCGCGCATCCGGCCCACCGGCGCCGCGCCCGAGCGGGCCGGGCCGCCCCGCGCACGGTGCCGTGCGCCGAGTGCCGCGATCAGCGCCCGGGTGCGCCGGTCGTCCGGGCCCGAAGGCTGCGGCGGCGCCAGCAGCAGCACCTGCCGCGCCAGGCCGCCGAGCCGCGCCAGCGTCGCCGGCCGGTCCAGGTCGCCGACCACCGGCACCACGCCCGCGGCGGCCAGCTCGGCGCGTCGCGCCGGCTGGCTGGTCAGCGCGATGATTCGCGGCGGACGAGCCCGCCCGCGCAACTGTTCGACGCAGCGCATGCCCACATCGCCGCAGCCGACGATCAGGACGCGCGAGCGGCGCAGGATTCGTGTCGCAATCATGGTGTTACCGGAATTCGTAGCGCAAACATTGTAGCCGCCGTGCACGATTCGCACGGTCCCCACTTTTGGTTCATGGACTTATGGCATTCAACGTAATCCTCAAGCAAAGCGGTCGACAGTTCCAGGTCGAGGCCGACGAAACCGTGCTGGCAGCCGCGCTGCGCCAGAACGTGCATCTGCCTTACGGCTGCAAGAACGGCGCCTGCGGCTCCTGCAAGGGGCAGATCGTCCAGGGGCAGGTCGAGCAGCGCCCGCATGCGGCCTCGGCGCTGTCCAACGACGAGCGCACGCGCGGGCTGGCCCTGCTCTGCTGCGCCACCGCCCAGTGCGACCTCGAGATCGACGTGCGCGAGATCGCCGGCGTCGACGGCGTGCAGGTCAAGAAGCTGCCTTGCCGCGTCAACGTGATCGAGCGGCGCGCCGACGACGTGATCGTGCTGAAGCTGCAGCTGCCGGCCAACGAGCGCATGCAGTACCTGGCCGGCCAGTACATCGAGTTCATCCTCAAGGACGGCTCGCGCCGCAGCTACTCGATGGCCAGCGCGCCGCACGAGGAAGGCCCGGTCGAGCTGCATATCCGCCACCTGCCCGGCGGCAAATTCACCGACCACGTCTTCAACACCATGAAGGAGCGCGAGATCCTGCGCTTCGAGGGGCCGCTCGGCACCTTCTTCCTGCGCGAGGATTCGGAAAAGCCGATCGTGCTGCTGGCCTCGGGCACCGGCTTCGCGCCGATCAAGGCGATCGTCGAGCACGCGCGGCATCGCGGATTCACGCGGCCGATGCGCCTGTACTGGGGCGCGCGCCGCAAGAAAGACCTCTACCTGTTCGAGCTGGCCGAGCAATGGGCGCGCGAGATCCCGAACTTCCGGTTCGTGCCGGTGCTCTCCGAGCCCGACGCCGACGACGCCTGGACCGGCCGCACCGGCTTCGTGCACCGCGCCGTGGTGGAGGACCTGCCCGACCTGTCCGATTTCCAGGTCTATGCCTGCGGCGCGCCGGTGATGGTCGAATCGGCCCAGCGCGATTTCACTGCCCACCACCAGTTGCCGGCCGAGGAGTTCTACGCGGACTCCTTCACCAGCGCGGCCGACCTGGCCCACGCCGTCTGAGGCACGCGGCGGGCGGCGGACCTGGGTCCGAACCGCCCGCTCGCGCCGCATCTTCATGCCCGGCCGGCGTCGCGCCCGGCATGAAAATGCAGCGCCGACACTCGTTTGTCGCAAGCGAGCGGTTTACTTGTTGCCGCGTCATGCCGTATGCTTGCGCCATGAACCGCTTCCTGTCCGCCCTCCGACGTCGCCGCTCGCCGCACCTCATGGCTGCCGCCGGCTCGTCACGGACGCACGCGTAACCCCCTCTTCGTTACGCACTAGCTGTTCGAACCACCAAGCCACGGCATTCCGTGGCTTTTTTGTTGTCTTTTTTTCCCTTGTCGCTACCCGCTGGAGCTCGCTGCCATGCCTCTGAACGAATTTCCGATCGACTCGCTGATGTACATCACGAACCGCCCCGACATCGTGTTCACGCACGGCAAGGGTTCCTGGCTCTACGATCACACCGGCAAGCGCTATCTGGATTTCATCCAGGGTTGGGCGGTCAACAGCCTGGGCCACTGCAACGACGGCGTGGTCGAAGCGCTGAAGACCCAGGCCGAGCGCCTGCTGAACCCCTCGCCGGCCTTCTACAACGAGCCGATGGCCAAGCTCGCCGGCCTGCTCACGCAGCACAGCGTGTTCGACAAGGTGTTCTTCGCCAACAGCGGCGCCGAGGCCAACGAAGGCGCGATCAAGCTCGCGCGCAAGTGGGGCCGCAAGTTCAAGGACGGCGCCTATGAAATCATCACCTTCGACCACAGCTTCCACGGCCGCACCCTCGCCACCATGTCGGCCAGCGGCAAGCCCGGCTGGGACACGATCTACGCGCCGCAGGTGCCGGGCTTCCCGAAGGCCGAGCTCAACGACATCGCCTCGGTCGAGAAGCTGATCACCGGCAAGACCGTCGCCGTGATGCTCGAGCCGATCCAGGGCGAGGGCGGCGTGATCCCCGCCACCCGCGAATTCATGCAGCAACTGCGCGAGCTCACCCGCAAGCACAATCTGCTGCTGATCGTCGACGAGGTGCAAAGCGGCTGCGGGCGTGCCGGCACGCTGTTCGCCTACGAGCTGTCGGGCGTCGAGCCGGACATCATGACGCTCGGCAAGGGCATCGGCAGCGGCGTGCCGCTCGCCGCGCTGCTCGCCAGGGCCGAGGTGGCGGTGTTCGAGGCCGGCGACCAGGGGGGCACCTACAACGGCAACCCGCTGATGACGGCCGCCGGCTACTCGGTGATCTCGCAACTGGTGGCGCCGGGCTTCCTCGAGAGCGTGCGCGAGCGCGCCGACTACCTGAAGCAAAGCCTGCTGCAACTGTCGGAGGAACGCGGCTTCGAGGGCGAGCGCGGCGAGGGCCTGCTGCGCGCCCTGCTGCTGGGCAAGGACATCGGCCCGCAGATCGTCGAGAAGGCGCGCGACATGGGACCGGACGGCCTGCTGCTGAACGCGGCGCGCCCCAACCTGCTGCGCTTCATGCCGGCGCTGAACGTGACGAACGCGGAAATCGACCAGATGATGGCGATGCTGCGCTCGATCCTCGACACGCTCTGATCGGACGACGAGGCCCGCCATGCATTCCGACGACGAGGACCTGAGCATCCGGATCTTCGAGCGCGCCGACACCGAGCGGGTGATCGCGCTCTGGATCGAGGCGTTCCCGAGCTACTCGGAGCGCAGCGCGCCGCATCGAGATCCGCGCTTCGCGATCGAGATGAAGCTCGCCACGCAGCCCGAGCTGTTCTTCGTCGCGCTGCGCGGCGCGCGCCTGGTGGGTACCGTGATGGCGGGCTACGACGGCCATCGCGGCTGGCTCTATTCGTTCGCGGTGGCCAACGATGCGCGCCGGCTCGGCATCGGCCGCGCGATGATGGCGCACGCCGAGGCCGAGCTCGCCGCCCTGGGCTGCCGCAAGATCAACCTGCAGGTACTGCAGGACAACGACGAGGCCTGCCGCTTCTACGCGGCGCTCGGCTACCAGGTCGAGCCGCTGGTCTCGTTCGGCAAGCGGCTGCCGATGACGGCCTGAGGCCATCCCGATCCGCGCCGGGCCGTGTTGGCCGGGCCGCCGCCCGAACGAAAAAAAGCCGCCACGGTTCATCACCGTGGCGGCTTTTTCATGTGCCGCGCGACACACCGGCCTGTCGACCGGCGTCGCGTGCCTTCATTGCGTCATTCGCCCAGGTAGGCGGCACGCACCTTCGGATCGTCGAGCATGTCCCGGGCATTGCCGGTCATGGTGACCGTGCCCGAGTCCATCACGTAGCCGCGGTCGGCCGCCTGCAGCGCGAGACGCGCGTTCTGCTCGACCAGCAGCACCGTCAGGCCTTCCTTGGAGATCTCGCGCACCACCTCGAAGATCTTCTCGACCATGATCGGCGAGAGGCCCATCGAGGGCTCGTCGAGCAGCAGCAGCTTGGGCTTGCTGATGATCGCGCGCGCCATCGCCAGCATCTGCTGCTCGCCGCCCGAGAGCGTGCCGGCGAACTGCGTGGCCCGCTCGCGCAGGCGCGGGAAGAAGCCGAACATGCGCTCGACGTCCTTCTTGATGCCTTCCTTGTCGGTACGCAGGTAGGCGCCCATCTGCATGTTCTCGAGGATCGACATGCGCGCGAAGATCCCGCGGCCTTCCGGCACCATCGCCAGGCCGCGCTTGAGCAGCTCGTGGGTGGGCACGCCCTTGATCGACTTGCCGTCGTAGAGAATGTCGCCCGCCGAGAACGGCTTGAGACCCGTGATCGCCTTCATGGTGGTGGTCTTGCCCGCGCCATTGGCGCCGATCAGCGTGACCAGCTCGCCCTGGCGAACCTCCATGTCGACACCCTTCACCGCCTGGATGCCGCCGTAGTTCACCTGCAAGCCCGTAACCGTCAACATTGCCGCTGCCATCAGTGCACCCCTGCGCCGAGATATGCCTCAATCACCTTCGGATCCTTCTGCACGTCCTGCGGCAGACCCTCGGCGATCACCTTGCCGTAATCGAGCACCGTCATCCGGTTGCACAATCCCATCACCAGCTTCACGTCGTGCTCGATCAGCAGGATGGTCTTGCCATCCGAGCGGATCTTGTCGAGCAGGCGCGTGAGCTCGACCTTCTCGGTCGCGTTCATGCCGGCCGCCGGCTCGTCGAGCGCGAGCAGCTTCGGATCGGTCGCAAGCGCGCGCGCGATCTCCAGGCGACGCTGGTGGCCGTAGGAGAGGTTGCGCGAGGTGTAGTCGGCGTATTGCAGCACGCCCACGTAGTCGAGCAGCTCGATCGCGCGCTCCTTGATCTCGCGCTCTTCCTGGCGCTCCGAGGGCGTCTGGAACACCGCGCCGAGCAGGCCGTGCTTCGTCCGCACGTGGCGGCCGACCATCACGTTCTCGAGCGCGGTCATGCCGCCGAACAGGCGGATGTTCTGGAAGGTCCGGGCAATGCCGGCCTTCGCCACTTCGTGCACGGCGGTCGGCGTGTAGTCGGTGCCGTCCAGCTTGAACTCGCCCGAATCGGGCGTGTAGAGGCCGGTGATCACGTTGAAGAAGGTGGTCTTGCCGGCGCCGTTCGGGCCGATCAGGCCGTAGATCTCGCCCTCGCGGATCTTCAGGCCGACGTCCGACAGCGCCTGCAGGCCACCGAAGCGCTTGTTGACGCCCGTCACGGACAGTCGAATGTTCTCGCTCATTGCTTGTTTCTCCGTAAGCGTGCGTTAGGCGCGAGCCGCGGCCTTCTTGCCGTTGCGCTTCGTGATCTTGGCGATCTTGTCCTCATGCTTCGCCGCCGGCCACAGGCCTTCCGAGCGGTACAGCATGATCAGCACCATGGCGAGGCCATAGAGAGCCTGGCGGATCACTTCGGTATCGACGATCTCATGGCCGAACAGCGCATGCTGCAGCGGGCCCATGGTGGAACGCAGCACTTCCGGGAACACCGCCAGCAGCACCGCGCCGAGGATCACGCCCGGGATGTGGCCCATGCCGCCCAGCACCACGCAGGCCAGCACCACGATCGATTCCCAGAAGGTGAACGATTCCGGCGACACGAAGCCCTGGAAGGCGCCGAACATCGAGCCCGACAGGCCGCCGAACGAGGCGCCCATCGCGAAGGCCAGCAGCTTGACGTTGCGGGTGTTGATGCCCATCGCCTTGGCGGCGATCTCGTCCTCGCGGATCGCCGCCCAGGCGCGGCCGATGCGCGAATGCTGCAGGCGCGTACAGACCCAGATCACCAGCAGCGAGCAGATCACGAACACGTAGTAGTACAGGTACACCGAGGTGATCGTGACGCCGAACAGCGTGTGCGATTGCGACAGGTTGAAACCGCCGATGTGCAGCGGCGCGACGCCCGTGATCCCCTGCGGCCCGTTGGTGATGTTCACCGGGCGGTCCAGGTTGTTCATGAAGATCCGCACGATTTCACCGAAGCCGAGCGTGACGATCGCCAGGTAGTCGCCGCGCAGGCGCAGCGTCGGCGCGCCGAGCAGCACGCCGGCCAGCGCGGCCAGCGCCATCGCGCAGGGCACCACGATCCAGTACGGCGTATGCAGGCCGTTCGGGAACATCGCGGCAATCCACGCGAACTGCGTGGTCAGGTGGGGCGAGGTCAGCAGCGCGGCGACGTAGGCGCCCACCGCGTAGAACGCGATGTAGCCGAGGTCGAGCAGGCCGGCGAAGCCGACCACCACGTTCAGGCCCAGCGCGAGCATCACGTACAGCATCGCGAAGTCCAGCACGCGCACCCAGTAGTTGCCGCCGGCCGCGCCGATCACGAACGGCGCGGCGGCGACCAGGATCGCCAGCACCACGCCGATGGCCAGGGTCTTGGCGGGGTTGCGCTCTTCGACGAGCGTGGTCGAGGTTTCGATCGGTTGAATGGAAGTCATCTTGGTCTCCTTATGCGCGATCGGCCACACGTTCGCCGAGCAGGCCCGACGGACGGAACACCAGCACGATGATCAGCACCACGAACGCGAACACGTCCTGGTAGTTCGAGCCGAACACGCCGCCCGTCAGGTTGCCGATGTAGCCTGCGCCCAGCTGCTCGATCAGGCCGAGCAGCACGCCGCCCACCATCGCGCCGCCGAGGTTGCCGATACCGCCCAGCACCGCCGCGGTGAAGGCCTTCATGCCGGGGATGAAGCCCATGTAGAAGTGCACGTTGCCGTATTCCGAGGCAATCATCACGCCGGCCAGCGCGGCCAGCGCCGAGCCGATCATGAAGGTCGCCGAGATCACGAAGTTCGGGTTCACGCCCATCAGGCTGGCGTTGTTCGGGTTCTCCGAGATGGCGCGCATGGCGCGGCCGAGCTTGGTCTTGTGCACCAGCAGCAGCAGGCCCGCCATCACGATGAAGGCCACCGCGATGATCACGATTTCAGTCGGCGAGATCACTGCGCCGGGCGTGGTGTCGGTCGGATGGATCACGTTGAGCGGATTGGTCGACAGCAGTTGCGGGAACGGCAGCGGGTTGCGCGACCAGATCATCATGGCAGCCGTCTGCAGCAGGATCGACACGCCGATCGCGGTGATCAGCGGCGCCAGGCGCGGCGCGCGACGCAGCGGCCGGTAGGCCACGCGCTCGATGGTGAAGCCGACCGCGGCGCAGACCGCGGCGGCGATCACCAGGCCGATCGTCAGGGTCGCGACGTTGCCCAGTTCCGGGAAGTGGTTCTGCAGCACCGTGATCGCCGACAGGGCCACCATGGCGCCGATCATCAGCACGTCGCCGTGCGCGAAGTTGATGATGCCGAGAATGCCGTACACCATCGTGTAGCCCAACGCGATGATGGCGTACACACTGCCGAGCACCAGCCCGTTGATGACCTGCTGGACGAAAATATCCATTAAAAGCTCCTTGGTCCGTGCCGTCGGACAGACGCTGCTCCACGCGGGTAGGCGAGGGATACACGCTCTCGACGGCACTGCGGGTACGAATAAATACCGATAAGGGTGATGACGTCCCGGCGCGCCTCGCGTGGCTGGTACACCACGGCCTGCCGCCGGGACGGATACAAAAACGGCACCGCACGATTCCGGTGCCGTCACGAGTCCCGTCGCTACATCGTCACGACATCGAGGACGTTGATCCTGGCCTCCATGAAGTCGTTAGGCATCCTTACACCCAGGTACGCCGCCTGCCGCCTGTCCGCGTCCGAGCGAGCGCCCGCCGCCGGACGGCGAGCGAACGGAACCCCTGGAACGGACATGAGGTGAGTGGCGCGCGCTGCGATGCGCTCGTCCTGCCGGCTCGCGTTCCGGCACGACCGCGCGGCACGCCGCGTCGGCCTGATGTCGGCGGCGCCGGCCTGCTGCCCGGCGGCCGACCCGCCCGCCGCCGATGCGAGCGCATCGACGGCGTGGCGAGCTTGCCGCGTCGCGTCTGGCGCGATCGCGGCGGATCCGGCGCCGCGCATCGCGCCGCCGGACATTCCCGCCCCGAAGACGGGCATCGCGACGCACATCATCGGTGCATCGATCCTGCCCGCCGTCTCGTCCGCCCGCGCTGCCGCGTCGGCCGGACGATTCAAGAAAAACGTATTCCGCACAATACCCAAACCGCCAAGAATGCCGGGCGCCCGAAGCGGGCTGGCCTGATGCGCCGCGCGGCTCGCGCGGCAGCTTCCGTTTCGCTCCGACAAATCAGCAATTTGCATGCCCATTGCAATCGGCACCGGCCATTCCGGGTCCGCCGAGCGGACCCGCGCGGCCCGCAGGCCACGCGCATGCATTGCTTCGATCCCCAAACAGACCTCGTTGTCGTTCTGCTTCCCGTTGTGCTGCTTCCCGTTCGACGCGCCGCGACCAGCTCCAAGCTCGTCATCCGGCCGGCACCCGGCCACCTCGATGACCATCGCGCCGACATGCGTCGCCGTACCCCGTTCCCGCGCTGCGCGAAGGATTGCAACCCTGCCTGTCACGGAGGGGGCAACGGCCAACTCCTGCTGCATTAAATCGGTCTCCTGCACACTGCAAAAACCTCGTCTGCAATGCATTACGGCCTGAAAACGCGCGCATTGTAACTCCAATTTCAGGACGACCAATATTCCTGATTCGACAGGGTTTTCCTGCATTGCAACCATTTTTTTATGAAATGGACGCAAAATCGTAGCAACCGGGTTGCACCTTATGCGAAGCGAGCAGTTGCAAAACGAAGCGCGAAAGCGAAACCGAAAGGCAAAACAAAAGCGCGCCGAGTGGCGCGCTTTGTCGGGGGACGATCGGATCGGGGAATTAATCCGACGAATGAAGCGGTTCGAACCTTAGACGGCGGGCGGCAGGTTGAGCCCGCGCGGAAGCGGGAACGAGACGTTTTCCTCGATCCCCTCGAGCGCGCGCACGTTGCGCACGCCGAGCTCGCGCAACCGCGCGATCACGGCCTGGGCCAGCACCTCGGGCGCCGAGGCGCCGGCCGTCACGCCGATGCGCCGCTTGCCGGCCACCCAGGCCGGGTTGATCTGGTCCGGCGAATCGACCATATAGGCTTCCACGCCGCGCTTTTCCGCGACCTCGCGCAGCCGGCTCGAGTTCGAGCTGTTCGGGCTGCCGACCACGATCACCACGTCGCATTGGGGGGCCATGAACTTGACCGCGTCCTGGCGGTTCTGCGTGGCGTAGCAGATGTCCTGCTTCTTCGGCTCGCGGATCGCGGGGAACTTGCGCTTGAGCGCGGCGATGATCTCGGCCGCGTCGTCCACCGACAGGGTGGTCTGCGTGACCAGCGCGACGCGCTCGGGATCGGGCAGTTCCAGCGCGAGCACGTCCTCGACGCTCTCGACCAGGTGCATGCCGCGCTCGACCTGGCCCATCGTGCCCTCGACCTCGGGGTGGCCCTTGTGGCCGATCATCACGATGTCGACGCCGTCCTGGCGCATCTTCGCGACCTCGACGTGGACCTTGGTGACCAGCGGGCAGGTCGCGTCGTAGATGCGCAGGCCGCGCACGTCGGCCTCGTCGCGCACCGCCTTCGACACGCCGTGCGCGCTGAAGATCACGGTGTTGCCCGAGGGCACTTCCTTGAGTTCCTCGACGAAGATCGCGCCCTTCTTCTTGAGATCCTCGACCACGTACTTGTTGTGCACGATCTCGTGACGCACGTAGATCGGCGAGCCATGCATCGCGATCGCGCGCTCGACGATCTCGATCGCGCGATCGACGCCGGCGCAGAAGCCGCGCGGCTGGGCGAGCAGGATTTCGGCGTCGGCCGCGACGGTCGGACCGGACAGCGTATCGGTAATGCTCATGGTTACAGAATCCCGATGATTTTCACTTCGAACGTAATGGCCTGCCCCGCCAGCGGGTGATTGAAGTCGAACAGCGCCGAGGTCTCGCCCACTTCCTTCAGCACGCCCGCATAGCGGCCGCCGTCAGGCGCATTGAACTCGATCAGATCGCCGGGCGTGAAATCCTCGCCGACCATGCCGTTCTCGCGCAGCGTCTTCATCGACACGCGCTGGATCATTTCCGGATTGCGGGGACCGAAGGCCTCGCCTGCCCCTAGCTGGAAGGTCGAGTGGTGCCCCGACTTCAGGCCGAGCAGAATGCTCTCGAGTGCCGGCGCGAGTTGCCCGGCGCCAAGCAGCAGGGTAGCCGGCTTGTCGGCGAAGGTGTTGACGATGTCGGCGCCATCGGCGAGCGCAAGCCGGTAATGAAGCGTGACGTGGGAACCGGGCTTCACTTCTGAAATATCGATGAGGCTCATGTTTACTCGTTCAGTCCGCCGCCGGGCGGCACAGCGCAAAACCCCTATTGTAAGTCACCTGAGCGCTCGGGGCGGAATGTCGCCCCGCGGCCGGCTCCGTCCGGTGTTGCGCGCTCGTCACCGGAGAACCGCGGATGCCTTCGAATCCGAGCGGCGCGTGCCATGACGCGCCCGAATCGCCAGAATCCCCCTGCGCGCCAGCGGTACGGGCCGCCGAGGCGGCACCCGCGCTGGCGGTGGTCGCGCCGGCCGCCGGCAGGCCCGTCGCGACGCCGGCCGGTTCAGCCGGCGCCCCTCGCAAGCGCAAGAAGCGCCTGGGCAAGGAGGCGTGCAAGAACCTGCCCCGCGAACGCCTGCTCCAGCGCGGCGCCGATGCGGTCACCGACGTGGAGCTGGTCGCGCTGTTGATCGGCAACGGGATCGGCTTCGGCCGCAGCGGCGACACCGCCCTGCGCGTGCTCGAGAAATTCGGCTCGCTGCGCGCGCTGCTCGACGCCCCGCACCACGAGATCCAGGCCGTCGAAGGTATTGCCGCGGCACGCGCGGCGGTACTGATCGCCACCACCGAGGTGGTGTGCCGCGCGCTGGTGGAGCGCGCCCGCGCGCGCTCGCAGGTCGATTCGCCGGGCGCCGTGCGCGACTACCTGCGGCTGAAGATCGGCACGCGCCGGCGCGAAACCTTCCTCTGCCTCTACCTGGACGCCCAGCACCGCCTGCTCGAACTGGAGGAAAGCACTATCGGCTCGCTCACGCGGATGGCCGTCTATCCGCGCGAAATCGTGCGGCGCGCGCTGGAATCCGGTGCGGCGGCGCTGATCGTGGCGCATAATCACCCCTCCGGCGTGGTCCGGCCCAGCGCCGAGGATCGTCGCCTCACGCAGTTGCTGCGCGACGCGCTCGCGCTGGTCGACGTGCGGCTGACCGATCACATCGTGGTGGGCGAGAGCGAGACCTTCTCCTTTGCCCAGGCGGGGCTGCTCTGATATGGCCCCGTTCGAGGCGACGCCACGTCGGGTCCATCAGGCAGGCCCGGTCGATCGACACCGGAAATTGGGTTGATTTTCCAGAATTTTTTCTGTTAGAATCGCCGTCTGACTTTTTTCCAACCAGTTCTGAAGCCAAAGAAGGGACGAGAGGTCTGGCCATCCAGTGTGGCTCGGTCTTTCCAAGACGGCAGCGGTCCGCAGTCGTTGAGCGAAGAAACTTCATCGGCGATTGAACCCGAATTCAGCGTATTAGGAGTGCTCTCATGGCACGCGTATGCCAAGTAACTGGGAAAGCGCCGATGAGCGGCAACAACGTTTCCCACGCCAACAACAAAACGAAGCGTCGCTTCCTGCCGAATCTGCAAAACCGCCGGTTCTGGGTGGAAAGCGAAAACCGCTGGGTGCGTCTGCGCGTCTCGAACGCCGGCCTGCGCCTGATCGACAAGAACGGCATCGATTCCGTGCTCGCTGACCTGCGCGCACGCGGCGAAGCCTAAGTCCAAGGAGCACGAAAATGGCGAAGGGCGCACGCGACAAGATCAAGCTGGAGTCGACCGCTGGCACGGGTCACTTCTATACGACCACCAAGAACAAGCGCAACATGCCGGAAAAGATGTTGATCAAGAAGTTCGATCCGGTCGTTCGCAAGCACGTCGAGTACAAGGAAACGAAGATCAAGTAATCTTCGCCTCCCTGGCCTGATGACACGAAAAGCCCCGCTCTCGCGGGGCTTTTTGTTTTCCGCGCACGCCGGCCCTGCGCCGCATCACGCGGGCGCCGTCTTTTTGTCTTCGCCGTGACACATTGCCACATGGATCGCGGTATGCTCTGCCTTCCTCTGCCAGGCCGCGCCGGCACGAGGCAAGCCAGCGGACGACAGCGCGGAAACGGAGAAGCAAGATGAATTTCGATGTGGCGATCGTCGGCAGCGGTCTTGCCGGTCTGTCGGTCGCGTTGAACCTGGCGCAGACGCGCAAGGTCGCGCTGATCGCGAAGCGATCGATGATGGAAGGCGCGAGCGACTACGCGCAGGGCGGCATCGCGGCGGTGCTCGATTCGGCCGACAGCGTCGAGAACCATGTCAGCGACACGCTGATCGCCGGCGGCGGCTTGTGCGACGAGACCACCACCCGCTTCATCGTCGAGCACGGCCGCGCGGCGATCGAATGGCTGATCTCGCAGGGCGTGCCGTTTACGCGCGACGCGGCGGCCGAACTCGGCTTCCACCTGACTCGCGAGGGCGGCCACAGCCATCGCCGCATCATCCACGCAGCCGACGCGACCGGCCATGCCGTGCTGGCGACGCTGAGCGAGCGCGCACGCAAGCATCCGAACATCACCTTCCTCGAAAACCATCACGCGGTGGACCTGATCACCTCGGATCGGATCGGCCTGCCCGGCGGGCGCTGCGTCGGCCTCTACGCGCTCGATGTGCGCACCGGGCTGACCGTGACCATCGAGGCGCCACACACGGTGCTGGCCACCGGCGGCGCGGGCAAGGTCTATCTCTACACCACCAACCCCGACACGGCGACCGGCGACGGTATCGCGATGGCTTCGCGCGCGGGCTGCCGCGTCGCGAACATGGAATTCATCCAGTTCCATCCGACCTGCCTCTACCATCCCTACGCGAAATCCTTCCTGATCTCGGAAGCGGTGCGCGGCGAGGGCGGGCTGCTCAAGCTGCCGGACGGCACGCGCTTCATGCCGGCCCACGATCCGCGCGCCGAACTCGCGCCGCGCGACATCGTGGCACGCGCGATCGACTTCGAGATCAAGAAGCGCGGCATCGATTGCGTCTATCTCGACATCAGCCACCAACCCGAGGCCTTCCTGCGCGAGCACTTCCCGACCATCCACGCGCGCTGCCTCGAATTCGGCATCGATATCGCCAAGCAGCCGATTCCCGTGGTGCCGGCCGCGCACTACACCTGCGGCGGCGTGGTGACCGACCTGGCCGGGCGCACCGACCTGGCGGGGCTCTATGCGGTCGGCGAGACCTCGTACACGGGCCTGCACGGCGCCAACCGGCTCGCCAGCAATTCCCTGCTCGAATGCCTGGTGATCGGCCGCGCTGCCGCCGAGGCGATCGAGACGGCCGGCTACGAGCGCGTCGCGCACGACGCCCTGCCCGCCTGGGACGAAAGCCGCGTGTCGGATCCGGACGAGGAAGTGGTGGTCGCCCACAACTGGGACGAACTGCGCCGCCTGATGTGGAACTACGTCGGCATCGTGCGCACCGACAAGCGCCTGGCGCGCGCCAAGCATCGCATCGAGCTGCTGCGCGACGAGATCCAGGAGTATTACGCGAACTTCCGCGTCAGCCCGGATCTGCTGGAGCTGCGCAATCTGGTCGACGTGGCCTCGCTGATCGTCGAGAGCGCGCGTTCGCGGCGCGAGAGCCGCGGCCTGCATTTCAGCCGCGACTGGCCCGATACGCTGCCGAAGGCGCTGCCGACGGTGCTCTCGCCGCGCCGCTGAGCGACGTGCGAGCGCGTGCCGCCGTCAATGACAAAGGCCGCTTGCGGAGGGTTTCCGCAAGCGGCCTTGTTCTTTCCAGGGATGGCGAGCCAGCGAGGACGGCGCATCACGCGCCACCATCGCCCGCGATCTCAGTCGACGATCCGCATCGAGAAATCGGTGGCGCGTACGTCCTTGGTCAGCGCGCCGATCGAGATCCGGTCGACGCCGGTCGAGGCGATATCGCGCACGGTCTCGGCATTCACGCCGCCCGACACCTCGAGCACGGCCCGGCCGCCAGTCACACGCACCGCCTCGCGCATCATCTCGAAGCTGAAATTGTCGAGCAGCACAGATTTCGCACCATGCGCGAGCGCCGTGTCGAGCTGGGCCAGCGTCTCCACCTCGACCTGCACGGGCACGCCCGCCTTGAGCGCGAAGGCGGCGTCGAGCGCCTCGCCGACCCCGCCCGCCGCGGCGATATGGTTCTCCTTGATCAGGATGCCGTCGTACAGCGCCAGGCGCTGATTCGCGCCGCCGCCGATGCGCACCGCGTACTTCTGCGCGAGCCGCAGGCCCGGCAGCGTCTTGCGCGTGTCGAGGATGCGCGCGCGATGGCCATCGATCAGCCCGACGTAGCGGCGCGTGGCGCTGGCCACGCCCGAAAGCAACTGCAGGAAGTTCAGGCCATTGCGCTCGGCCGTCAGCAGCGAGCGCGCCGGGCCCCGCAGTTCGCAGACGGTGGTGTCGGCGCGCATCAGATCGCCTTCGCGATAGGTCCAACTGACCTCGATGGCCGGATCGACCGAGCGCATCACCGCCTCGAACCAGGGCACGCCGCACAGCACCGCGTCCTCGCGCACGATGATGCGCGCGAGGCGGGCCGGGCCGTCGGGCACCAGGCGGCCGGTCTGGTCGCCGCTGCCGACGTCCTCGGCGATCGCATCGGCGACGTTGCGCGCGATCGCGGCCTCGAAGGCCGCGCCGTATTCGCCAACGATGTCCTGGTAGATCGGGGAAACCGCCGTGCTCATGCCGCCCCCACGTTCGAGAACAACTGCGCATCGCGCTGCAGGTCGCCGCTGGCCTGGACGCGCCGCTTGTGCTGCGCCGCGAATTCCAGCATGCGATCGATCGGCAGGCGCGCGCGCTCGCCGATCGCGCGATCGACGAAGATCTCGTTATGGCCGCGCTCCAGCACCTCGGCCAGGTTCGCCAGGCCGTTCATCGCCATCCAGGGGCAATGCGCGCAGCTCTTGCAGGTGGCGCTGTTGCCGGCCGTCGGCGCGGCGATGAAGGTCTTGCCGGGCGCCGCGAGCTGCATCTTGTGCAGGATGCCGAGGTCGGTCGCGACGATGAAGCGTTGCGCGTCGAGCTTGACGGCCGCGTCGATCAGCTGGGTGGTCGAGCCGACCACGTCGGCCAGCGCCACCACGTTCTCGGGCGATTCCGGATGCACCAGCACCTTCGCGTCCGGATGCTCGGCGCGCAACAGGTCGAGCTCGATGCCCTTGAATTCGTCGTGCACCAGGCAGGAGCCCTGCCACATCAGCATGTCGGCGCCGGTCTTCTTCTGGATATAGCTGCCGAGGTGCCGGTCCGGCGCCCAGATCAGCTTCTCGCCGCGCGCATGCAGGTCGGCCACGATCTCCAGGCCGATCGAGGAGGTAACCATCCAGTCCGCGCGCGCCTTCACGGCCGCGCTGGTGTTGGCATACACCACCACCTTGCGATCCGGATGCGCATCGCAGAAAGCCGAGAAGTCGTCGACGGGGCAGCCGAGGTCGAGCGAGCAGGTGGCATCGAGATCGGGCATCAGGATGCGCTTGTCCGGGCTCAGGATCTTCGCCGTCTCGCCCATGAAGCGCACGCCGGCCACCACCAGCGTCTGCGCCGCGTGATCGCGGCCGAAGCGCGCCATCTCGAGCGAATCGGCCACGCAGCCGCCGGTCTCGTCGGCCAGCTCCTGCAATTCGGCATCGACGTAATAGTGCGCGACGAGCACGGCCTTCTCGCGCTCCAGCAGCGCCTTGATGCGTGCCTTGAGCGCTGCGCGCTCCACCGCGGACGGGCTGTCGGGCACCTTGGCCCAAGCCTGCCCGACTCCGCACACGGCACCCGGCCGGTCGTATTCGACGGGTTTGATCGCGGCTTGCATCTTCCTCTCCTCTGCTCCTTCGCGCTGCCGATCGGCCGCCGCGCAAAGCGGCGGCACAAAAGAAAAAACCCCGCCAGCGCGGGGTTTGTGACGTTCCGAAATTCTAATCGATTTCAGATCAGGCGTAGCGGCGCAGACGCGTCGCGAACTCCTGCAGCGCCTTGATGCCGCTTTGTTCGGCACGATGGCACCAGTCCTGCAATTGGGCCAGCAGCTGCTCGCGCGAGGCGTTCGAGCGGTCCCACATCGAGGCCAGGTCCTGGCGCAGCTGGAAGTAGGTATGCATCTTCTGGCTGTTGGCGAAGATCTCGGGCAGCAGGCGCTTCTGCGGCTCGTTCAGGCCCTCTTCGTCCTTGTGGAACCAGGAGCGGGCGCCGCGCAGCAGTTGGTACTTCTCGCTCGAACCGAGCTCCTTCAGATGCGCGAGCTCCTGGCGGTAGGCGCGCTTCAGTGCCTTGCCGTAGTTCGCCATCACTTCGTAGCGGTTCGACAGCACGGCCTGCAGCGTTTCCTGGTCGACCACGGCCTTGCGTGCCACCAGGCGCGGCGTGGGCGCGATCTTCTTGACCTTGGCGAGCTTGAACGCCGACAGGATGCGGATGTACATCCAGCCGATGTCGAACTCGTACCACTTGTTCGAGAACTTCGCCGAGGTGGCGAAGGTGTGGTGGTTGTTGTGCATTTCCTCGCCGCCGATCACGATGCCCCAGGGAATCAGGTTCGTGCTCGCATCGGCCGAGTTGAAGTTGCGATAGCCCCAGAAGTGCGCGAGGCCGTTGACCACGCCGGCCGCCCAGAACGGGATCCAGATCATCTGCACGGCCCAGACCGACAGGCCGACGATGCCGAACAGCGCGACGTCGATCACCATCATCAGGCTCACGCCGAGGATCGTGTATTTCGAGTAGACGTTGCGCTCGATCCAGTCGTTCGGCGTGCCGTGGCTGAACTTGCGCAGCGTTTCCTCGTTCTTGGCTTCGGCGCGATAGAGCTCGGCGCCTTCGAGCAGCACCTTCCAGATGCCGCGCGTCTGCGGGCTGTGCGGATCCTCTTCGGTCTCGCACTTGGCGTGGTGCTTGCGATGGATGGCCGCCCACTGGCCGGTCAGCATGCCGGTGGACATCCACAGCCACAGCCGGAAGAAATGGCTGACGGCCGGATGCAGGTCGAGCGCGCGATGCGCCTGACAGCGATGGAGATAGATGGTGACGGAGACGATCGTGACGTGCGTGGCCACAAGCGTGGCCAGAACGATCTGCCACCACGAGAAATGCAGCAGCCCGTGGGCCAGGAAGTCGAGCACAGAATTCAGCAAGGCAGGTTACCTGTAATTCAGAGACGGCGCCGGTCAGGACCGCGCGCCGACGTCATAAAAATGAAAGCATACCGTGTGTAGACGAAATTTTACTGTATCCGTTCCGGGCAACTGTCAAAAATGAATGATTGTTGCTACGACGCAAGGGGCTTCCGGTCCAGCGCCGGACTAGCCCGGCGAAGCGGTCCATTCGCGGCCCGACAAACGGAAAAAGGGTCGTTTCAAGCACCCGGCACCGGGTCCGATCGTGCCCCATTCGCCCCGATTCCGGCGCTCGCCGCCGGGCCCTGCCCGACGATGCGCAGCTCGCGCTGCGGCAGCGGCACCGATATGCCGTGCTCGCCGAACAGCCGCCACAGCTTGCGATTCACCGCCGAGCGCACGCCCGAGGTGCCGCGCGCGGCATCGGCGATCCAGAAGCCCAGCTCGAGCTCGATGCCGTCGGTGCCGAAACCCACCAGGTAGGGCGCCGGCGCCGGGTCCTCGAGCACCCGCTCGACATCCCTCGCCGCCTCGGCCAGCAACGCCAGCGCCGCCTCCACGTCGCTGCTGTAGGCGATGCGCACCGCCACCTTGGCGTAGCCGCGAGTCTGGAACGAGGACTGGTTCTGCACCACGTCGGTGATCAGCTTCTCGTTCGGGATCAGCTTCTCGTAGCCATCCAGCCCGCGCACCACCGTGTAGCGGGTGCGGATCTGGGTGACGATGCCCTGCAGGCCGCCCACGTCGATCGCGTCGCCGAGCCTGAGCGAGCGGTCGAGCAGGATGATGAAGCCCGACACGTAGTTGCTGGCGATTTTCTGCAGGCCAAAACCGAGCCCCACGCCGAGCGCGCCGCCGAACACGCCGAGCACGGTCACGTCGATGCCGACCAGCGAGAGCCCGATCAGCACCGCCGCCACCACCAGCAGCGCGCGACCGACCCGCGACAGCACCACCTTGAGGTTGGCGTCGAGCGTCGCGGCACGCGACAGGCGGTCCTCCAGCAGCGAGCCGAGCCACATCGCCACCACCAGGGTGACGCAGATCCACAAGCAGCCCGACAGCAGCGAGAGCAGGCTCAGGTGAGCGCTGCCGACATGGAAGCGCACGCCGTCGAGCCAATCGACCACGTCGCGCTGGATGCCGAGCACGGTGAGCACCATCGCCACCCACACCAGCACCGAGACCAGCTTCTCGATGATCGACAGCCAGGCGTGAGTATCGCCGTCACGGGCGAAGGCGCGGCGCGCGACCGAGAACAGCAGGTAGATCAGCGCGATGCCGAAGAGGGGCACCAGCGCGAGCTGCAGCAGCGAGGTGGAGAAGAAGCGCTCGCCGACCTCCTGCGCGACCAGCAGCAACACGCCGCCGGCCAGCGGGAACAGCGCCCGGTCGAGGCTGCTCGCGCCGGTACCGGGGGCGCGGCCGGCGGCACGCCGGCGCGCCTCGATGCGCGAACGCAGCCAGCGCGCCAGCAGCCAGGCCAGCGCGAGCGTGCCGGCCAGCACCGCGAGCTGCCAGATCATCACCGGCTGGCCGAAGTCGCGCGCGACGCCGGCCAGCCGTTTCGACAGCAGCGGATCCTGCATGGCGCCGCCCGCGATCAGCTCGCCTCGTCGGCCGCTTCCGCGCCCGCGGCGTCGGCCTTGGCTTCGACGGCCTTGGCTTCGACGGCCTTGGCTTCGTCGGCCTTGGCTTCGTCGGCTTCGGCTTCGTCGGCTTCGGCCGCGTCGGCGGGGGCCGCCGCCTCGGCGCCGGCCTTGGCGGCAGCCGGCTTGGCCGGCTTCGTGCGCCGCTCCAGCACGGCCGCGAAGAAACCGTCGGTGGCATGGCGATGCGGCCACAGCGACAGGTAATCGCCGGTATCGAGCGCGATGCGCTGCTCGGCCAGCACCTTGTTGGCCGGCACCAGCACGAAGTCGGGATGCGCGGCGAGGAACTGCACGACGATCGCCTCGTTCTCCGCCTCCAGCACGCTGCAGGTCGCGTAGACCAGGCGGCCGCCCGGCTTCACCAGGCGCGCGGCGCTGGCGAGGATCGAGCCCTGCTTGGGCGCGAGTTCCTCGATCGAGTCGCGCGTCTGGCGCCACTTGAGGTCGGGATTGCGGCGCAGCGTGCCCAGGCCGCTGCAGGGCGCGTCGACCAGCACGCGGTCGATCTTGCCGGCCAGGCGCTTGATCTTGGCGTCGTGCTCGCTGTCGATCAGCACCGGGTTGACGTTGGACAGCCCGCTGCGCGCCAGGCGCGGCTTGAGCTTGGCCAGGCGCTTCTCGGACACGTCGAAGGCATAGAGGCGCCCGGTCGAGCGCATCGCCGCGCCCAGCGCCAGGGTCTTGCCGCCCGCGCCGGCGCAGAAGTCGACCACCATCTCGCCGCGGCGCGGCGCCATCAGCGAGCAGAGCAGCTGGCTGCCCTCGTCCTGCACCTCGATCAGGCCGTCCTGGAAGATCGACAGCTTGGTCAGGGCCGGCTTGCCGATCACGCGCACGCCGTTCGGCGCGAACGGGGTCTCGCCGGCCTCGATGCCGGAGGCCTTGAGCGCGTCGAGCACCTGGTCGCGAGTGGCCTTCTGCACGTTCACGCGCAGGTCCAGCGGCGCCGGGTAGTTGACCGCGGCCGCGAACTGCGCGAGCCCGTCGGCATCGAAGCGCTGCGACAGCGCCTGGTGGATCCAGTCGGGCAGGTTGGTGCGCACGCGCAGCGGCAGGCTGGCCGGGTCGATCTTGGCGACGTGGTCGAGCCAGGACCATTCGGCCTCCGACACATGGGGCTTGAGCGCCGAGCGACCCGCCGTCTGCATCAGCCCCAGCAGGGTCAGGCGGCGCGCCGGCGTGCCGGTGCCGCTCTCGGCCAGGTGCGCGTATTCCATCTTCCGGCGCAGCACCGCGAACACCGCCTCGGCGATCACGCCGCGCTCGGCATGGCCGAGCTTGGGATGCGCGCGGAAGAACCGGCTCGTGGTCGCGTCGGCCGGGCCCGCGAATTTCAGTACGTCGCCGAGCAGCGTCTCGGTCTGGCCAATCAGAAAACCATGCAGCTTCATACACCCTCACCCTGTTTGTTGTTGTCATCCGCGACCAGCCAGCGGCAGGTGCCGTCGGCCAGCACCGCGCGCCCCGCCTCGAGCCGCAATTGCCCCTCGACGAACCAGCGCACCGCGCGCGGATAGAGCACATGCTCGGCCCCGAGCACGCGCGCGGCCAGCGTCTCGGGCGTGTCGCCCTCGCGCACCGGCACCGCCGCCTGCGCGACGATCGCGCCGCTGTCGAGCTCCGGAATCACGAAATGCACGGTGGCGCCGTGCAGGGCCACGCCGGCGGCCAGCGCCGCCTCGTGCGTGCGCATGCCCTTGAAACTGGGCAGCAGCGAGGGATGGACGTTTAGCATCCGGCCCTCGAAACGCGACACGAAGCCGGGCGTGAGGATCCGCATGAAGCCGGCCAGCACCACCAGGTCGGGCGCGAAACGCTCGATCTCGGCGGCCAGCGCGGCGTCGAAGGCCTCGCGGCCGTCGTGCTCGCGATGGTCGACGACGGCCGTCGCGATCCCGCGCTCGGCCGCGAACGACAAACCGGCCGCCTCGGGCCGGTTCGCGATCACGGCGGCCACGCGGGCCGGCCAGGCGTCGCGCGCGCAGGCGTCGACGATGGCCTCCATGTTGCTGCCGCGGCCTGAAATCAGGATGACAAGATTTTTCATCCGCGGATTTTAGCATTCGGGACCACCGTTTCCCGGCCGCCGAGCCGCCCATCGCCCCGAACCGTTTATAATCTTGTGCTTTGCGGCATCCGCCCGCCCCGTTTGTGCCGTATTTCGGTTCCCTAGTCTTCATCGAGCCCGCTGCCAACCCGCTATCGTGAAAGTCTTTCGCGGCCTGCCCAACGCCGAGAGCCGCGCCCCGTGCGCGCTGACGATCGGTAATTTCGACGGTGTCCACCGTGGCCATCAGGCCCTGCTCGCGCGCGTGCGCGCGGCCGCGGACGCGCGCGGGCTGCCGGTCTGCGTGATGACCTTCGAGCCGCACCCGCGCGAGTTCTTCAATCCGGCCGGCGCCCCGCCCCGGATCGCGATGCTGCGCGACAAGCTCGAGGCGCTGCGCGAGAACGGCGTGGACCGGGTGGTGGTCGAGCACTTCAACCATACCTTCGCCAACCAGGCGCCCGAGGCCTTCGTCGAGCAGACCCTGGTCAACGGCCTGCACACGCGCTGGATGATCGTGGGCGACGATTTCTGCTACGGCGCCAGGCGCGCCGGCAATTTCGCCTCGCTGCAGGAAGCCGGGGCGCGCCACGGCTTCGACGTCGAGCAGATGGCCACGCTGGCCGCGCCCAACGGCGCGCGTATTTCGAGCTCGGGCGTGCGCGCCTCGCTGGCCGCGGGCGATCTCGACGCGGCCAAGCAGGCGCTCGGCCACGGCTACGCGATCAGCGGCCACGTCGCGCACGGGCTCAAGCTCGGCCGCGACCTCGGCTTCCCCACCCTGAACCTGTCGATCGCGCACAAGCGCCCGGCCCTGTCGGGCATCTTCGTGGTGCTGGTGCACGGCCTGGGCGAGAAGCCGCTGCCGGCGGTGGCCAGCCTCGGCGTGCGGCCCACCGTGGTGGACGCGGGCCGCGTGCTGCTCGAGGTGCACATCCTCGACTGGCATGGCGACGCCTACGGCAAGCTGGTTCGCGTCGAGTTCCTCAAGAAGCTGCGCGACGAGGCCAAGTTCATCGACCTTGAGACGCTGACCCGCGCGATCGCGCAGGACGTGGTCGACACGCGCGCCTATTTCGCCGCGCACGGCGTGCCGCCCGGCGGCCGCGCCACCGGCTTCGCCACCTCGGCGACCGACCGAATTAGCTGACCCGTCCGGGCGCGCCAGGCGCCCGCCGCGCCGTCACGGCGCCCGTCCCCCGATCACGACGCGCGAGCGTCCCCGAACGAGATAGCGATTCCCGACATGAGCAACAAGAAAGCCGATTCCAAACCGCAGGCCAAGTATCCGGTCAACCTGCTCGACACGCCGTTCCCGATGCGCGGCGACCTGCCCAAGCGCGAGCCCCAGTGGGTGCAGGACTGGGAGGACCGCGGCATCTACGAGAAGATCCGCGCGGCCAGCGCCGGCCGCCCGAAGTTCATCCTGCACGACGGCCCGCCCTACGCGAACGGCGACATCCACCTCGGCCACGCGGTCAACAAGATCCTCAAGGACATCGTCGTCAAGTCGCGCAACATGGCCGGCTTCGACGCGCCCTACGTGCCGGGCTGGGACTGCCACGGCATGCCGATCGAGATCCAGATCGAGAAGCAGTTCGGCAAGTCGCTGCCGGCCGCGGAGGTGCAGAAGAAGGCGCGCGCCTACGCCACCGAGCAGATCGAGAAGCAGAAGGTCGGCTTCAAGCGGCTGGGCGTGCTCGGCGACTGGAAGAACCCGTACAAGACGATGAACTTCCAGAACGAGGCGGAGGAGTTGCGCGCGCTCGGCAAGATCATCGAGAAGGGTTTCGTCTATCGCGGCCTGAAGCCGGTCAACTGGTGCTTCGACTGCGGCTCGGCGCTGGCCGAGGCCGAGGTCGAGTACAAGGACCGCACCGATCCGACCATCGACGTGATGTTCCCGTTCGCCGAACCGGAGCGCACCGCCCAGGCCTTCGGCCTGCCGGCGCTGCCGCGCGCCGACGGCGGCATCGTGATCTGGACCACCACGCCCTGGACGATCCCCGCCAACCAGGCGCTCAACGCGCACCCGGAAATCGTCTACGCGCTGGTCGACACCCCGCGCGGCCTGCTGATCCTCGCCGAGGAACGCGTGGCCGCCTGCCTGGAAGCCTTCAAGCTGAGCGGCAAGGTGATCGCCACCGCGCCCGGCGCGAAGCTCTCGGGCCTGCGCTTCCACCACCCGCTGGCCGGCTCGCATCCGGGCTACCAGCGCAGCTCGCCGGTCTACCTCGGCGACTACGTCACCACCGACACCGGCACCGGCATCGTCCACTCCTCGCCCGCCTACGGCGTGGAGGACTTCGTCTCCTGCAAGGCGCACGGCATGAGCGACGCCGACATCATCAACCCGGTGATGGGCGACGGCCGCTACATCGAATCGCTGCCGCTGTTCGGCGGCCTGCCGATCTGGGACGCGAACCCGAAGGTGGTCGAGGCGCTGCAAGCCGCCGGCACGCTGCTGCGCAGCGAGAAGTACACCCACAGCTACATGCACTGCTGGCGCCACAAGTCGCCGATCATCTACCGCGCGACCTCGCAATGGTTCGCCGGCATGGACACCCAGCCCAACGACGGCGGCCGCACGCTGCGCGAAGTCGCGCTGCAGGGCGTCGAGGACACCGCCTTCTACCCCGCCTGGGGCAAGCAGCGCCTGTACAGCATGATCGCGAACCGGCCGGATTGGACGCTGTCGCGCCAGCGCCAGTGGGGCGTGCCGATGGCCTTCTTCGTCCACAAGGAAACCGGCGAGCTGCATCCGCGCACGCTGGAGCTGCTCGAGGAAGTGGCCAAGCGCGTCGAGGCCGGCGGCATCGAGGCCTGGCAGACGCTGGAAGCACGCGAGCTGCTCGGCGACGAGGCCAACCTCTACGAGAAGAACCGCGACACGCTCGACGTCTGGTTCGACTCGGGCACCACGCACTGGCACGTGCTGCGCGGCTCGCACAAGGACGCGCTGCAGTTCCCGGCCGACCTCTACCTGGAAGGCTCGGACCAGCATCGCGGCTGGTTCCACTCCTCGCTGCTGACCGCCTCGATGATCGATGGCCGCGCGCCCTACAAGGGCCTGCTCACGCACGGTTTCACGGTCGACGGCGAAGGCCGCAAGATGAGCAAGTCGCTCGGCAACGGCATCGACCCGCATGAGGTCTCGAACCGCCTGGGCGCGGAAATCGTGCGCCTGTGGATCGCCTCGACCGATTACTCGGGCGAACTGGCGATCTCCGAGGAAATCCTCAAGCGCGTCACCGAGGGCTATCGCCGGATCCGCAACACGCTGCGCTTCCTGCTCGCCAACCTGTCGGACTTCGACTACGCGAAGGACGCGCTGCCGGCCGCCGAATGGCTCGAGATCGACCGCTACGCGATCGCCTTCTCGGCCCAGTTGCAGGCCGAGCTGCTCGCGCACTACGAAAAGTACGAGTTCCACCCGATCGTGGCGAAGCTGCAGACCTACTGCTCGGAGGATCTCGGCGGCTTCTACCTCGACGTGCTGAAGGACCGGCTGTACACCAGCGCGCCCGCCTCGCCGGCGCGCCGCTCGGCGCAGACCGCGCTCTACCACGTCACGCAGGGCCTGCTGCGGGTGCTCGCGCCCTTCCTCTCGTTCACCGCCGAGGAAGCCTGGAAGGTGTTCCAGCCGGCCAGCGAGACGATCTTCACGGAAACCTACTACGCTTATCCCGAGATCGACGGCGCGGCCGCCCTGCTCGACAAGTGGACGCTGCTGCGCGCGGTGCGCGCGGACGTGACCAAGGCGCTGGAGGAAGCGCGCAGCGCGAACCGGATCGGCTCCTCGCTGCAGGCCGAGGTCGAGATCCGCGCGAGCGGCGCGCGCCACGCGGCGCTCGCGAGCCTCGGCGAGGACCTCAAGTTCGTGCTGATCACCTCGGCGGCCACCGTCACCGAGGTGGCCTCGGAAGCCGACGAAGCGGTCGAGGTGGCCGCCTCGACCTACCAGAAGTGCGAGCGGTGCTGGCACTACCGCGCCGACGTGGGCGCGCACGCGGAGCACCCGACACTGTGCGGCCGCTGCTTTTCCAACCTCTTTGAAAACGGCGAAACCCGGAGCGCTGCATAACCATGGCGAAAACCCTGTCGAAATCCACTGGCGGCGCGCTCGCGCCGTGGCTGGGCATTTCGCTGATCGTGATCCTGTTCGACCAGCTCTCGAAGATCGCGGTGCTGAAGACCTTCAGCTACGGCGCGATGCATGCGCTGACCGGCTTCTTCAACCTGGTGCTGGTCTACAACCGCGGCGCGGCCTTCGGCTTCCTGTCGGCCGCCAGCGGCTGGCAGCGCTGGGCCTTCACGGCGCTGGGCATCGGCGCGACCCTGGTGATCTGCTACCTGCTCAAGCGCCACGGCCACCAGCGTCTGTTCAGCCTGTCGCTGGCGCTGATCCTGGGCGGCGCGCTCGGCAACGTGATCGACCGGCTGATGTACGGCCACGTGATCGACTTCCTCGATTTCCACGTCGGCGGCTGGCACTGGCCCGCCTTCAATCTGGCCGATTCGGCGATCACCATCGGCGCGATCCTGCTGATCTACGACGAGCTGCGCCGCGTGCGCGGCACGCGCTGAAGCCAAGCCGGCCGCCGCCGGCGCGCGAGCGTCGGCAGGCGCCGCGCGGTAAATTACGGGGCCGGGCCTTGGGGCGCCGGCCCGTTTCATTCGCGGAGGTCCAGTTGGAACACCAGGAACTCGCAGGAAAGCACCTCGTCGTCGGCCTGACGGGCGGCATCGCCTGCTACAAGATCGCCGAGCTCACACGCCTGCTGACCAAGGCCGGCGCGAGCGTGCAGATCGTCATGACCGAGGCGGCCGCCCAGTTCATCACGCCGGTGACCATGCAGGCGCTGTCGGGGCGGCCGGTCTACACCAGCCAGTGGGATGCGCGCGTCGACAACAACATGGCGCATATCGACCTGTCGCGCGAAGCCGACGCGATCCTGATCGCGCCGGCCTCGACCGACTTCATCGCCAAGCTCGCCCACGGTTTCGCCGACGACCTGCTCTCGACGCTGTGCATCGCACGCGACTGCCCGCTGCTGGTGGTGCCGGCGATGAATCGCCAGATGTGGCAGAACCCGGCCACCCAGCGCAACGCCGCGCAGCTGCGCGCGGACGGCATCTCGGTGCTGGGCCCCGATTCGGGCGCGCAGGCCTGCGGCGAGGTCGGCGACGGCCGCATGCTGGAGCCGGCGGCCATCTACGAGGCGATCGTCTCGCACTTCCGGCCCAAGCTGCTGGCCCACAAGCGCGTGCTGATCACCGCCGGGCCGACCTTCGAGCCGCTCGATCCGGTGCGCGGCCTGACCAACCTGTCCAGCGGCAAGATGGGTTTCGCGCTGGCGCGCGCGGCCCAGCAGGCCGGCGCCGAGGTGCATCTGGTGGCGGGGCCGGTCCACCTGGCCACGCCCTGGGGCGTCTATCGCCAGGACGTGCAGACCGCCCAGCAGATGCACGACGCGGTGATGCATGCGGTGCCCGACGCGGACCTGTTCATCGCGGTGGCCGCGGTGGCCGACTGGCGTGTCGCGCAGCCGGCCGCGCACAAGATCAAGAAGACCGCCGATCGCAAGATGCCGGTACTGGAGTTCGTCGAGAACCCGGACATCCTGGCCAGCGTGGCCGCCCTGCCCGACGCGCCCTACTGCGTCGGTTTCGCGGCCGAGAGCGGCGACCTCGAGGTGCATGGCGAGGAGAAGCGCCGCCGCAAGCAGGTGCCGCTCCTGATCGGCAACCTCGGCCCCTTGACCTTCGGCCTCGACGACAACGAGGTGGTGCTGTTCGAGGCCGCCGGTACCACGCGCCTGCCGCGTGCGGCCAAAGCCACGCTCGCGCACACGCTGATCGAGGAGATCGCGAAACGCCTGCCCGATACGCGCCTGATCTGACGCAATCCCCTGCCGGGCGCCCGCGCGCGAAGCGGGCCGCCCGGCGCTTCCTTCCAGACTTCTTGCCAGCGACCTGCCGGATGAAACTCGACCTGAAGATCCTCGACGCGCGCATGCGCGACTACCTGCCGAACTACGCCACGCCGGGCAGCGCGGGCCTCGACCTGCGCGCCTGCCTGGACGCGCCGATCACGCTGAAGCCGGGCGACACCGCCCTGGTGCCGACGGGCCTGGCGATCCACGTGGCCGACCCCGGCTACGCGGCGCTGATCCTGCCGCGCTCGGGCCTCGGCCACAAGCACGGCATCGTGCTCGGCAACCTGGTCGGCCTGATCGATTCCGACTACCAGGGCCAGCTGATGGTCTCGACCTGGAACCGCGGGCAGGGCGAATTCGTGCTGAATCCGTTCGAGCGCCTGGCCCAGTTGGTGATCGTGCCGGTGGTGCAGGCCAGCTTCAACATCGTCGAGGATTTCGCGCAGAGCGAGCGCGGCGAGGGGGGTTTCGGCAGCACCGGCCGCCAGTAAGCCGGTCGCCGTTCGTCGCCCGACAAGGCAGGGAACGGCAGCACAAAAGAAAACGGCGCGGGATTCGCATCCCGCGCCGTTTGTTCATGGCGCCGTGGCTAAAGCTTCGCGCCTCACTCCACTTCGACTGTTTCCTCGCTCGGCTTCGGCGGTTCGGCCGAATTGTCGAAGGACAGCTGCACGGTGTTGTTCTCGTCGACGTCGACCGTCACGCGGCCGCCGTTGACGAGCTTGCCGAACAGCAGTTCGTCGGCCAGCGCGCGACGAATCGTATCTTGGATCAGGCGCTGCATCGGGCGCGCGCCCATCAGCGGATCGAAGCCGTTCTTCGACAGGTACTTGCGCAGCGCGTCGGTGAACAGCGCATCGACCTTCTTCTCGTGGAGCTGGTCCTCGAGCTGGATCAGGAACTTGTCGACCACGCGCATGATGATTTCCTCATCGAGCGAGCGGAAGCTGATCGTCGCGTCCAGGCGGTTGCGGAACTCCGGCGTGAAGAAGCGCTTGATCTCCGACATCTCGTCACCGACCTCGCGACGCGTGGTGAAGCCGATGGTGCCCTTCTGCATCGACTCGGCGCCCGCGTTGGTCGTCATGATGATGATGACGTTGCGGAAATCCGCCTTGCGGCCGTTGTTGTCGGTCAGCGTGCCGTGGTCCATCACCTGCAGCAGCACGTTGAAGATGTCCGGATGCGCCTTCTCGATTTCGTCGAGCAGCAGCACGCAATGCGGCTTCTTGGTGACGGCCTCGGTCAGCAGGCCGCCCTGGTCGAAACCGACATAACCGGGCGGCGCGCCGATCAGGCGGCTGACCGCGTGACGCTCCATGTACTCGGACATGTCGAAGCGGATCAGCTCGATGCCGAGTGTGAACGCGAGTTGCCGCGCCACCTCGGTCTTGCCGACGCCGGTCGGGCCCGAAAACAGGAAGGCGCCGATCGGCTTGTCGAGCTTGCCGAGGCCGGCACGCGCCATCTTGATGGCGGCGGCCAGCGCGTCGATCGCCGGGTCCTGGCCGAACACCACGCTCTTCAGGTCGCGATCGAGCGTCTGCAGCTTGCTGCGATCGTCCTGCGACACGCTTTGCGGCGGGACGCGCGCGATCTTCGAGATGATTTCCTCGATCTCGGACTTGCCGATGGTCTTCTTCTGCTTCGACTTCGGCAGGATCCGCTGCGCCGCGCCCGCTTCGTCGATCACGTCGATCGCCTTGTCCGGCAGGTGACGATCGGTGATGAAGCGTGCCGACAATTCGGCGGCGGCCGACAGCGCGCCCGACGAATACTTCACGCCGTGATGCTCTTCGAAGCGCGACTTGAGCCCGCGCAGGATCGCCACCGTCTGCTCGACCGAAGGCTCGTTGACGTCGACCTTCTGGAAGCGCCGCGACAACGCCGCGTCCTTCTCGAAGATGCCGCGATATTCGGTGAAGGTGGTCGCGCCGATGCACTTCAGGTTGCCCGAGGACAGCGCCGGCTTGAGCAGGTTCGACGCATCGAGCGTGCCGCCCGAAGCCGCGCCCGCGCCGATCAGCGTGTGGATCTCGTCGATGAAGAGGATCGCGTGCGGACGTTCCTTCAATTCCTTGAGCACCGTCTTCAGGCGTTGCTCGAAATCGCCGCGATACTTGGTACCCGCCAGCAGCGCGCCCATGTCGAGCGAGAACACCTGGGCGTTGGCCAGGATGTCCGGCACCTCGCCGCGCGTGATGCGCCAGGCCAGGCCCTCTGCGATCGCGGTCTTGCCGACCCCGGCCTCGCCGACCAGCAGCGGATTGTTCTTGCGACGGCGGCAAAGCACCTGCACCACGCGCTCGACCTCGGTCTCGCGACCGATCAGCGGATCGATGCGACCGTCCTTGGCCATCTGGTTCAGGTTCTGCGTGAACTGCGCGAGCGGGGTTTCCTTCTGCGCGTTCGCGTCTTCCGATTCGGGTGCGCCGTCGCCGGCCTTGGCCGCATCCGCGCTGCCCGTCTTCGCGATGCCGTGGGAAATGAAGTTCACCACGTCCAGGCGCGTAACGCCCTGCTGCTGCAGGTAGTAGACCGCATGCGAATCCTTCTCGCCGAAGATCGCCACGAGCACGTTCGCGCCCGTCACTTCCTTCTTGCCGTTCGAGGTGGATTGCACGTGCATGATCGCGCGCTGGATCACGCGCTGGAAACCGAGCGTCGGCTGGGTGTCGACGTCCTCGGTGCCCGGCACCGTGGGTGTGTTGTCGTGGATGAAGTTGCGCAGGTTCTGGCGCAGGTCCTCGATATTGGCCGCGCAGGCGCGCAGCACTTCGGCCGCGGTCGGGTTGTCGAGCAGCGCCAGCAACAGGTGTTCGACTGTAATGAACTCGTGCCGCGCCTGGCGCGCTTCCATGAACGCCATGTGCAGGCTGACTTCCAATTCCTGGGCAATCATGCTTCCTCCATCACGCACTGCAGCGGATGCCCTGCCTGCCGCGCATGGGTAACGACTTGCTCAACTTTGGTCGACGCGATGTCCCGCGTATAGACCCCACATACCCCCCGCCCCTCGCGATGGACCTTGAGCATGATCTGCGTCGCGGTCTCGCGATCCTTCTTGAAGTACTCCTGCACCACCATGACGACGAATTCCATCGGGGTGAAATCGTCGTTCAGCAGCACCACCTTGTACATCGAAGGCGGCTTCAGCTTCTGCTCGCTGCGTTCCAGGACGGTGTTGTCCTGCTTGTCCGGGATAATCGCCATACACCCATTCTAAACAACTCGGACAGGCCCGCAATCCTGTCATAAACCAGCCTTGCGGCCGGCACCGTTTAGCCCGCATGCTCACAGACTCGCGCCACTTGCACGCCGCGAAAATCGGCTCGCGGCGCCGACTTCCGAAGGTGTCCGCAACCCGGCAGGCAGCCCGGTGTCGCGACGCGTGGATCGAGTATCCCATATTCCCGCCAAGCTCGAAGGCCTGACGCCCGAGCATGCTATATGGGCCGATTATGGGGCTTTTCAAGCAGCCTCGCTTGGCACCCGTATGACAGTGGAAAGCGGGATAAACCCTGAAAATGGGTTCTTTACAACGGCCCCCAAACCACCGACAAATTCCCCTTGACACTCAAATAAAGAGCGCCAACAATCAAGCTGGCACTTTTTTCAATCTGTCTTTTTTGACGACGGAGAATGGGCCGAGGTGAGCTTGTGAGGGGGGAACGGCTGCATTTGCCGGTCGTTTAGCTTTTCGAGCGTGCTCGTGGTAACGACTGAGTGACAGGGGAAGTAGGTATGGCAACTGGTATTGTCAAATGGTTCAATGACGCGAAGGGCTTCGGCTTCATCACGCCCGACGAAGGCGGCGAAGATCTGTTTGCACATTTCTCGGCTATCAACATGCAGGGTTTCAAGACCCTGAAGGAAGGCCAGAAGGTGAGCTTCGAGGTCGTCCAAGGCCCGAAGGGCAAGCAGGCTTCGAACATCCAGGCAGCCTGAGCGCATTGGATTCTCGATAAAAAACCCGGCTCCGAGCCGGGTTTTTTTTGCGCCTTTGCCGGCGTCTTTTTCGTGCATTGTCCTGCGCGCTTTCCGTCGGCCTCGCCCGAGACCGACGGTCTCTTCTAGTCGCGCGATCACACCACCTTCAGCGTGCCCATCATGCCGAGGTCCTCGTGCTCGAGGATATGGCAGTGGAACATGCGTTCGCCTGCCTCGTGCTGGACCGTCGCGATCCGCACCGTCTCGCCCTTCCTCACGTTCACGGTATCGCGCCACGCGCGGTAAGGCTCCGCCGTGCGCCGGCCGCGATACTCGCGCTCGATCACCTGGAATTGCGTGCCATGCAGATGAAACGGGTGATCCATGTCCGTATTGTTCGCAATACTCCACAATTCGACGTCACCGCGTCGGCTGGTGAGCGTGGCGCGATGCGGCGACCAGCTCTGCCCGTTCACCATGAAGCGCATGCCGGCGGGGCGCGACCCCGGCTTCGAGGCCATCATCGCATTCATGTCCATCGCTTCGCCGAACGTGACGGTCTTGCGCGCAACCGGCGCGCCCAGCGGCGGCACCGGGCGCAGCGTGGCCGGCACCGCGCGGGCCGCGGCCGGCGAGAACGCCACCTCGGCCAGCGGCAGCGGCGGGTCCGCCGGCAGCGAGGGTTCGTCGTCCTCGGACATGGCCATCGCCATCTTGCTGCGATCGTAAGTCCCTGCCCGCAGCATGGCCTTTGCGGCCCGATCGCCGGCGCGCACCAGCAATTCGGCGCGCTCGCCCGGCGCGAGCAGCAGGGCGCTCACGCTGCGCGAGCGCTCCAGCAGGCCGCCGTCGGTGCCGACCTGCTCGAAGGCGCGGCCGTCGTCGAAGGACAGGTTCAGGTAGCGGGCGCTGCTGGCGTTCCAGACGCGCCAGCGTTCGTCCTGCGCGACATCGATGCGCGGCAGGCGCGCGCCGTTGACCAGCGCGAACTGCCCTTCGCGGCCGTTCATCCAGTCCATCATGTCGTTCGGCGGGATCGTGCCGTCCGAGGCCAGCTTGAGGTCGGAGATGAACAGTTGCCGCTCGGGCCAGCCGGCCAGCGGATCGTCGGCCGCGCGCACCACGATCGGGCCGGCCAGGCCGCGGAACACCTGCTCGGCCGTCATGTCGTGAGGATGCGGGTGATACCAGTAGGTGCCGGCGCAGCCTTTCGGTAGCGTAAAGCGGTAGATGCGCGATGCGCCCGGCTCGATCAGCGCGAGCGGGTTGCCGTCCTGGTCGGGCGGCACCGGCAGGCCGTGCCAGTGCATGGTGGTCGGTTGCGGCAGGCGGTTGACGACGCGGATTTCCACCTGGTCGCCCTCGCGCAACTCGATCAGCGGGCCGGCGACCGAACCCTGCGCGGCATCGCCATACAGCCACATCGGCGTGGGCGCGGCGCCCGGCAGCAATTGGCGCGCCACCGGCTGGGCGACCAGCGTGGCGCTGAAACGGCCCGGCGTGTCGCTCTGGTTGGCGAGCACGCGCAGAGGAGCGAGCGGCGCGCCGCCGGGCAGCGCGTCGGCGGCCGCCAGTTCCATGTCGGGCGCGGCTTCGGAAGCCGGCGCGTCGTGCATGCCGGCCATGCCCTTCATGTCGTCCATGCCCGCCATGCCGTGCATCGCGTGCGACTGAGCGAACGCGGCGCGGGCGAAGGCCAGCGTGGCTGCCGCGCCTAGCGCGCGGCGCAGGAATTGCCTGCGTATCATCGATCGAATCCCGAGTCAGCGAAGCGATGACGATACACCAGACGCGCGCCGCGCAAGCAGCGCCATCGCAAACGCGAAACCTCGCGGATGCAAGCCGCGATCCCGCTCGCGCTCGCGCTCGCGCGCAGCCTGCCGCTCACGCGGCGGCCCCGACGTCGCCTCAGCTCGCCAGCTTGCGGAAGGTCTCGAGCACCGCCTCGCCGCGGAACGGCTTGACGATCCAGCCGCGCACGCCGGCGGCCTTGCCGCGTTCCTTCATGGCCGGGCTGCTCTCGGTGGTCAGCATCACCACGTTGACGGCCGCGTTGCCGAGCTCGCCGCGGATCTTCTCGACCATCGTCAGGCCGTCCATGTTCGGCATGTTGACGTCGCTGACCACCAGCTTGATGCCCGGGCTGCCTTTCAGTTTCGTCAGGCCGTCCTTGCCGTCGACGGCCGTCTCGACCTCCAGCCCGTTCTTGCGCAGAAAGCCCGCGACCTCGTCGCGCACCGTGCTCGAATCGTCCACCACCAGAATCTTTGCCATGTCTGTTTTCCGTTTGTCACTCAAAACCAGTCAAGTTCGCCCGCCTCGACCATCTCGCCGACCGCCTGCGCGCTGTCGTCGAACGATTCCGGCGACCATTGCAGGCTGAACACGAAGCGCTGATGGAGGGTCACGGTGCGGCCCGACGCATCGTCGGTCACCCGATACTTGAAGCAGAGCTGCGGGTTCTCGGACCCGAAGGAGATGTACTTCTGCTTGTGATTGACGAGCAGCGGCACCTGCACCGTGCTGCTCGCCGGCATGCCGTTGCTGCTGCCGAGGAAGCGGTCCTTGAAGGCGCCCCAGACCAGGTTGGTCAACTCGCCGAGCACGCCGTTGAGGTCGCGGAAATCGGGCGCGCGCTCGTCCGGGTGCATCGCCGCGACGAAGTCCAGCATCGGCTGCTCGTCGGCCTGCAGCATCATGTAGCCGCGGCACCAGGCGCTCTCCAGCGCGATCAGGCTGAACACCTCGCCGTAGATGATCTGGTCGCGCACGATGCAGGGCGTCTCGCACTCGATGCTCATGCCGCGGAACATGGTGCCCAGGCGTGCCTCGGTGATCTCCTCGATGCCGCGCACCAGCGCGTTCGGATAGGCCAGGCTGAACAGGTACTCGTCCACCGCGCGGCGCAGCGGCTCGAGGTCGGGCAGCGCGTAGCTGGCGCAGGCCACGCGGCGCAGCGCGTCCGGCAGGCTGGCCTCGTCGCTGCCATCGGCGCGGCGCACGATGATCGGCAGCTCGGGGCGCAGCGCGTCGATCTGCGCGGCCACCGCGGCGGCCTCGTCGGCCGAGCCGCCATAGTCGGCCGCCAGCAGCACCGCGCCGAGGTCGATGTTCGAGCGCAGCACCTTCAGCAGGCGGTTGCGGCGCGCCTTGAGCCCGACCAGGTGGTGCTCGTCGCAGAACTGCCGGATCGCATCGAGATGCGTGTCGCTGTCGTCGAGCATCAGCACCTTGCTGACGGGCGTATCGTGGGTCGTCATGGCTTCTCCTGCCGCGAGTTCGTTCGCGGTGGTTCGTCGTTCAAAACAGTTCGAGCTCGCCCGCGCCCGCGTCGACATCGAGCATGTCGGCGACGAAATCGATCGGCGCGTTGGCGCACACGCACAGCGTCGCGCCGAGCTTCACGCTCTCGCCGAGGCTCAGGTCGTAGGCGGCCAGGTGATCGGGTTTCAGTTCGTCCAGGTGCGCGGCGCTCGCGCCGTTCAGCCGGTAGGGCGTGGACATGCCGAGATCGGGAAAATGCTCGACCAGCGCCTGGTTGATCGCGCCGCAGCAGAGGTTGGCCACCTCCAGGATCGCCTCGCGCAGGCTGCGCTGGGCGGCGGCGCCGACGTAGTGGGCGCGCGTCGCGTCGTCGTCGCGGTAGTGCAGCAACAGCAGCAGCCGGAAGCTCAGCGAGGAGATCGTCAGCACCACCGCCTCCACCCCGCGCCCGGCATCGGGCGCCTCGCGCGGCACGATCTGGCAGGCGCCGTCGCCGGCCAGCCGCGCGCGCGCCGCGCCGAAGAAGATCCGCTCGAAGCTCTCGATCGCATTCGATCCGATCACGCGGCGCTCCGTTCGAGCTGGCCGCGCAACTGGGTGGCGAGCGCGTCGACATTGCCGAGCGAGGCGGTGATCATCTTGCCGCCGGCCTGGATGTCCTGGAAGGTCGCGGTGGTCACCAGGTCGTTGCGGTTCAGGCTGTCCTGGTAGCTCTTCGACAGCTCCTGCGAGCGCGAGGCCAGCGAGCGCACCTCGCTGGCGACGATCGAGAAGCCGCGCCCGGCGGTGCCCGCGCGCGCCGCCTCGATCGAGGCGTTCAGCGAGACGATCAGCACGTGCGCGACGATCGAGGACAGCTCGCGGTTCTTCGCGTGCATGTCCTGGTTCTGCGTCATCAACGAGATCATCTGCTCGTGCCAGCGCTCGAAGGTGCCGGCCAGCCCGCGCAGGCGCGCCGCCTCGGCGGCGATCCGCGCAGCCAGGGCGGCGGCGGCATCGCGCTCCTGCACGGCCGCGGCCAGCGCCGCGCGCAGCTCGGCGATCTGCGCGCAGGCGTCCTCGATGGTCTCGGCGAGCGCCTGCTCGCGCGCCGCCGCGGCGTCCTCGGCCTGCTGGCCGCGCCGCGTCCAATCGGCTTGCAGCGAGGCGAGATGCGCCTGCGCGGCCTCACGCTCGGCCAGGCCGCGCCGCAGCTCGTCGCGCGCGCCGGCCAGGCGCAGGCGCAGCACCACGGCCGCCGCGATCGCCGCCACCGCGACGATCGCGAACACGGCCACCAGAACTTCTGCTTGCATCATCAAGACCCCGTCACGCCCGATCGATTGCCCGGTCCGCGTCGCGCACCGGCGCTTCGCCGCCCTCGACCACGATGCCGACGCTGTCGACCGCGAAGCGGTCCGGCAGGCTGACGATGGTCTGGAAGCGGCGATAGGCGGCGCCCTGGCGATCGTCGGTGAAGCGCAGCGCGATGCTGCCGCCGGCGCGCACCACGAAGCTGCGCACCGCGTCCATGCCCACGCCGCGGCCCGACACGTCGGTGACGGTGCTGGCGGTCGAGAAGCCGGGGCGGAAGATCAGCGCGGCCACCGCCTCGTCGTTGCCGGCCACGGCCGGATCGTCGAGCCAGCCGCGCTCGGCGGCGATGCCGCGGATGCGCTCCAGCGCCAGGCCGCGGCCGTCGTCGCTGACGGTGATCTGCAGCATGCCAGCGTCGACGCCGACCTCGATGTCGATGGTGCCCGCCTCGGCCTTGCCGATCTCTCGACGCGCCTCGACCGGCTCGATGCCGTGGTCCAGCGCATTGCGCAACAGGTGCATGAAGACGTCCTTCAACACGCCCGCCGCCTCGCTGCGCACGCGGTAGCCGTTGTCGTCGATGCGCACCAGCGGTTCGGCACGACCCAGGTCGCGCGCCAGCGCCGGCAGCGAATCGGTCACGCCGGCGATCATCTCGCCCAGCGTCTCGGTGCCCAGCAGGCGCAGCGTGTCGCGTACCGAATCGCGCATGCTCAGCCAATCGTGCGGATCGGAAGGATCGGCCGCCTCGAGCAGGCGCAGGCTCTCGTGGATGCGGCGGCGCTCCACCACCAGGTAGCGATCCGGCTCGACCGCGGCGCCCGGGCCACCCGGGCCGCGACGGCCGAGGCTCACGCTGTTGATGGTCGCGTAGTGGTCGAGCGCCTCGCGCACGCGCGCCAGGTCGGTCATCAGCTCGTGCTGGTCCCAGGCGCGCGCGGCCTCGGCGCTGCGCAACTCGTCATAGACCTGCTCGGCCTCGTGGACGATGTTGGTCAGGTGCTGCAGGCTGTAGGTCCGCGCATTGCCCTTGATGGTGTGCATGTTGCGGAACAGCTCGGCCAGCGCGGAGCTGTCGGCGCGCTCGTGCTGGCGGATGATGCGTTCGTTCTCGTGCAGGAAGCCGGTGGCGCTCTCGACGAAATCGTGGAACTTGTCCTGGCTGACCGCCAGGATCTCGCCGATCATCTCCAGGCGGCGGCGCTGCTCGTTGGCCTGCGCCGACAGCGCGCGCAGCTCGGTGACGTCGCGCACGCAGAGCATCAGGCGCACGATGGTGCCGGTCTCGTCGGTGATCGCAGACCAGGACAGGTCCAGGCGCTTCTCGCTGCCATTCGGCATGCGCTTGCCGATCTCGTTGACCAGCAGGTGCTGGTTGAACTCGAAGTTGATGCCGTCCTCGCCGAGACAGGAGTCGATCGCCGCGTCGATCTGCGCGCGGCCGTCCGAGCCGATGTCGGAATCGGCGAACACCAGCTCCATCACCGGGCGGCCGGCGATATCGCCGGTCTCGAAGATGCGTTCGAGGAAGGCCGAGTATTCGCGATGCACGGTGCCGCCGGGCACGATGGTCAGGATGCCCTGCTGCATGTTCTGCAGCATCGCCTGGATGTCGGCGGTGCGCTGCTTGAGCTGGGCGGCGTTGCGCTGGATCGTCTCGATCATGCCGTTGAAGGCGACGATCGAGCGGCCGATCTCGTCCATCCGGCCCACCGGCACGCGGCGCGTGAAGTCCTGGCTCGCGGCGATCTCGCTCATCATCTCCTGCATGCGGCCGAGCGGGCGCACGATCTGGCGATAGAGCATCAGGCCGACGGCGATCAGCACGATGATCACCACGCCGGCCACCGCCGAAATCGTCATGGTGGTGGTGGCGAGCATGCCGTTGAGCGTCGAGATCGCCTCGTCCTTCTGGCGGTTCTTCTCGATGCGCAGCGTCTCGATGATGCCCTCCAGCTCGTCGCGATACTGGGCGACGTTGGCGAACAGGTTGGCCTGGGCCAGCTCGGCCTTGCCGTCGGCCTTCATCCTGGCGGTGTCGTGGATCGCGTCGAAGTAGTTCTTGAGGCTCTCGCGGGCCTGATCGACCAGCCCGGCCTGGGCGTGGCTGGCCGCCGAGCGGCCCTGCGCGTCGAGCGCGGTGTTCAGCGACGCTTCCTTGGCGTCGAGTTCGGCGCGCGCCTGCGAGGCCATGGCGGCGTCGGGCGCGTAGATGAGCGTCATCGTCGCGATCTGGACGTCCTTGACGTCGGCGACGAGATCAGACGATGCGAGCGCGCTGGGCACCACGCCCTGCGTCACCTGACGAACGCTCGCCGCGCTGCGTTGCGCCTGATAAACGGCGTAGCCGCCGATCGCCGCCAGCGCGACGAACATCAGCGCGACAAGCAACGTAATGCGATGTCGGATGGTCATGTGAATCCCCGTAGCAGCCATGTGTTTTGTGTCGGCCCGCCCGTCCGCTCGAACTGTCGGACGAATCGGCGGGCGGGCGCATTATGGCGGCCGCGATATGACCGAACGATGACCCTCCGGAATTCGGTATCGAAATGGACAATTTCCACGTGACATCCCGGAGGAAGCCTAAAGATCGTCGAAACGATGCCGTTAACCTCCGGCCGGATCGCATTTTCGGGCTGCTTTCCGGGATCGTCCGCAGCCTGCTCGGGCTCGGCTCCCGCGGGTCCATTTCTCCTCTCGTTTCACCCTTCCTCTGCCCCGTTCGCCCGCGCTTCCCGCCCCGGTTTTTCGTGTCGGCCATCCCGTCGTCGCCCTGAATCCCGAAAATTTCACGATACGGAACGTTGCCGCGTGTCGTAAAAAATCGTGGTGCGGGGCACAAATCGGCGTTTTCGCAATGCCGCACAACGTTGCGCATCGCGAAATATATTTTTCAAGATATTGTTTTTATTGATTTATTTTTGTTTGGAACGAGGCCTCTACGGGCTCGATCCGGATTCGGCGCGCACGTAGACTGGTTTCCATGGATCGACGGTTTCGCAGGCAGACAGCGCCACCCACGATGACCGTCACACACCGGATTTTTTTTGACTAGCAGGCGGAGGATGAAATGAAAGGATTTCGCTACGGATCGGACCAGGGATCGTTCTATATCCTGCCGGGCAACGACGGCTGGGAAGCCACTTTCGGCAACGACTCGCTCGGTGAATTCCAGAGCCCCGAGCACGCGGTCGACTACCTGGCGCGCGGCGTGAACTGCCCGACGCTCGAGGAAGTCGATACGTCCACGCTCGATATCCCGGGCCAGCTCGACGACTGGGAAATCGTCCACGTGTAAACGGCAGCGGGAGGCCCGCGCAGCGATGCGCGGGCCTCCCGCTTCGCCCGGTCGACAGCCGGCATCCCGGCTATCGACACAAGCCGCGGCGCGCAAGGTGAACCCCACCTCGCGCGCCGTGTTTCGTCCGGCGCCGGTTGTCGCACTCGCATGCGATCGATCGGCGCCGGGCACTCGCCCGGCTTACTTGCCCAGTGCGTCGATCACGCCGTTGAGCGTCGCGCTCGGGCGCATCGCCTTGCTGGTCAGCTCGACGTTCGGGCGGTAGTAGCCACCGATGTCGACCGGCTTGCCCTGCGCCGCGCCGAGTTCCTCGACGATGCGCGCCTCGTTCTCCGTCAGCGTCTTGGCGACGCCGGCGAATTGCGCGGCCAGTTCCGCGTCATCGGTCTGCGCGGCCAGCGCCTGGGCCCAGAACAGGCACAGGTAGAAGTGGCTGCCGCGGTTGTCGATGCCGCCCACCTTGCGTGCCGGCGAACGGTTCTCGTCGAGGAACTTGCCGGTGGCCTGGTCGAGCGTCTTGGCCAGCACCAGCGCCTTCGGGTTGTGGTACTGGTTGCCCAGGTGCTCCAGCGAGGCGGCCAGCGCGAGGAATTCGCCCAGCGAATCCCAGCGCAGGAAGCCTTCCTCGTTGAACTGCTGGACGTGCTTGGGCGCCGAACCGCCCGCGCCCGTCTCGAACATGCCGCCACCGGCCATCAGCGGCACGATCGACAGCATCTTGGCGCTGGTGCCCAGCTCCATGATCGGGAACAGGTCGGTCAGGTAGTCGCGCAGCACGTTGCCGGTCACCGAGATGGTGTCCTTGCCGGCGCGGATGCGCTCCAGCGAGAAACGGGTCGCCTCGACCGGCGGCAGCACGCGGATATCGAGACCGCTGGTGTCGTGATCCTTCAGGTACTGCTCGACCTTCTTGATGATCTGCGCGTCGTGGGCGCGGTTCGCGTCGAGCCAGAACACGGCCGGCGTGTTCGAGGCGCGCGCGCGGTTCACGGCCAGCTTGACCCAGTCCTGCACCGGAGCGTCCTTGGTCTGGCACATGCGCCAGATGTCGCCCGTCTGCACCGTGTGCTCGAGCAGCACGTTGCCGGCTTCGTCGGTGACGCGCACCACGCCGTCGGCGGGAATCTGGAAGGTCTTGTCGTGCGAACCGTATTCCTCGGCCGCCTGCGCCATCAGGCCGACGTTGGGCACGCTGCCCATCGTCACCGGATCGAACGCGCCGTGCTGCTTGCAGTCGTCGATCACGGCCTGGTACACGCCCGCGTAGCAGCGGTCCGGAATCACGGCCTTGGCGTCGTGCAGCTTGCCGTCGGCGCCCCACATGCCGCCCGAGTCGCGGATCATGGCGGGCATCGAGGCGTCGACGATCACGTCGCTCGGCACGTGCAGGTTGGTGATGCCCTTGTCCGAGTTGACCATCGCCAGGTGCGGACGCTTCTCGTACTGGGCCTTGATGTCGGCTTCGATCGCTGCACGCGTCTCGGCCGGCAGGTCCTTCAGGCGCGCGTAGAGATCGCCGATGCCGTTGTTCGGGTTGAAGCCGATCTTGGCGAGCGTGTCGGCATGCTTGGCCAGCACGTCTTCATAGAACACCGACACCACCTGGCCGAACAGGATCGGATCGGACACCTTCATCATGGTGGCCTTCAGGTGCACCGAGAACAGCACGTCCTTGGCCTTCGCGTCGGCGACCTGCGCCTCCAGGAAGCTGCGCAGCGCGGCGCGGCTCATCAGCGAGGCGTCGATGATCTCGCCGGCCTTCACGGCGGTCTTTTCCTTCAGCACCTTCTTGGTGCCGTCGGCCGTGGTCAGCTCGATCTTGACGTTGCCGGCCGTGCCGATCAGCGCCGACTTCTCGCTGCCGTAGAAATCGCCCTCGCTCATGCTCGAGACGTGCGACTTCGAATCGGCGGTCCAGGCGCCCATCTTGTGCGGGTGCTTGCGGGCGTAGCTCTTGACCGACAGCGGCGCGCGGCGGTCCGAGTTGCCCTCGCGCAGCACCGGGTTCACGGCGCTGCCCTTGATCTTGTCGTAGCGTGCCTTGACGTCCTTCTCGGCGTCGTTGCCCGCTTCGTCGGGATAGTTCGGCAGCTTGTAGCCCTGCGCCTGCAACTCGGCGATGGCGGCCTTGAGCTGCGGCACCGAGGCGCTGATGTTGGGCAGCTTGATGATGTTCGCTTCCGGGCGCAGCGTGAGCTGGCCGAGTTCGGCCAGGTCGTCGCTGATCTTCTGCTCGGGCGTCAGCGCCTCGGGAAAGGCGGCGATGATGCGGCCGGCCAGCGAGATGTCACGCGTTTCGACGTCGACGCCCGACGAATGCGTGAAGGCCTTGACGATCGGCAGCAGCGAATAGGTCGCGAGTGCCGGAGCTTCGTCGGTGAGGGTGTAGATGATCTTGGACGTGGACATGTTTGATGCTTGGAACCGAGAAATTGACAGAAGATCGCTGAGAGCGAACCAACCGGGCCGCGATCTAACCAACCGCGAATGCGAGGCCGACGAACCGCTTTCTTGCCCCGGCGACATCGGCCGCGCGCCGGGGTGGCCGGATCGCTCCGGCGATACCGCTGGGCTTGCTTACATGTTTTCGATCAGCACGTTGCCGAAGCCCGAGCACGAGACCTGCGTCGCGCCCTCCATCAGCCGCGCGAAATCATAGGTGACGCGCTTCTGCTGGATCGACTTCTCCATCGCGGCGATGATCAGGTCGGCCGCCTCGGTCCAGCCGAGGTGGCGCAGCATCATCTCGGCAGACAGGATTTCCGAGCCCGGGTTCACGTAATCCTTGCCCGCGTACTTCGGCGCCGTGCCGTGGGTGGCCTCGAACATCGCCACCGAATCCGACAGGTTCGCGCCCGGCGCGATGCCGATCCCGCCGACCTGCGCGGCAAGCGCATCGGAAATATAGTCGCCGTTCAGGTTCAGCGTGGCGATCACGTCGTATTCGGCCGGGCGCAGCAGGATCTGCTGCAGGAAGGCGTCGGCGATCGAATCCTTGATGGTGATCTCGGCGCCCGTCCTGGGGTTCTTCACGCGCACCCAGGGGCCGCCGTCGATCAGCTCGCCGCCGAATTCCTTCAGGGCCAGGGCGTAACCGTAGTCGCGGAACGCGCCTTCGGTGTACTTCATGATGTTGCCCTTGTGCACCAGGGTGACCGACTTGCGGTCGTGGTCGATCGCGTACTGGATCGCCTTGCGCACCAGGCGCTCGGTGCCCTCGCGCGAGACCGGCTTGATGCCCAACCCGGAGCTGTCGGGGAAGCGGATCTTGGCGCCCATCTCCTCGCGCAGGAAGCGGATCACCTTCTTGGCCTGCTCCGAATCGGCCGGCCATTCGATGCCGGCGTAGATGTCCTCCGAGTTCTCGCGGAAGATCACCATGTCGGTCTTCTCCGGGGCGCGCACCGGCGAGGGCACGCCCTTGAAGTAGCGCACCGGGCGCAGGCAGACGTAGAGATCGAGTTCCTGGCGCAGCGTGACGTTCAGCGAACGGATGCCGCCGCCGACCGGCGTGGTGAGCGGGCCCTTGATCGAGACCAGGTAGTCGCGCACCACCTCGACCGTCTCCTCGGGCAGCCAGACGTCGGGACCATAGACGCGCGTGGCCTTCTCGCCCGCGTAGATCTCCATCCAGTGGATCTTGCGCTGGCCGCCGTAGGCCTTCTCCACCGCGGCGTTGACCACCTTCAGCATCACCGGCGTGACGTCGACGCCGCAGCCGTCGCCCTCGATGTAAGGGATGATCGGCTGATTCGACACGTTGAGCGTCAAATCCGGATTGACGGTGATCTTGTCACCCCCGTCCGGAACCACGATGTGCTGATACGGCATGGTCGACTCCAGTGAATGGCTGGGCTGATTGGAAAGCGTGTAGTTGCCTGGCTGATGCACAGAAAACCTTGGCCGCTATTCTAGCGCCCCGACCGGGCAAGGCGGCGCGAGCAACGCGCGCGGCTGCCGACGACCATCAAGTCTTATATAAGACAAAAGACTTGGCGTTCCGTATTATGCATTAAGATTCCGCCATTTGCCACACGATGCGGCCCGCCCCGCGCCCGCTCCCTCGATGCCCCTGATCGCCCTCAACAAGCCGTTCGGCACCATCTGCCAGTTCTCGGCGCACGAAACCCGCCCCTCGCTGGGCGACTGGGTGCGCACGCCCGGCGTCTATCCGGCCGGGCGGCTCGACGCCGACAGCGAAGGCCTGCTGCTGCTCACCGACGACGGCGCGCTGCAGGCTCGCATCGCCGAACCGCGTCACAAGCTGGTCAAGCGCTATTGGGCGCAGGTGGAAGGCGCGCCCGACGACGCCGCGCTCAAGGCGCTGGCGCGCGGCGTCGATCTCGGCGATTACGTGACGCGCCCCTGCCGCGCCGACTACGTCGAACCGCCCGAGACGCTGTGGCCGCGCAATCCGCCGGTGCGTTTTCGCGCCGCGATCCCCACCACCTGGATCGAGCTGTCGATCACCGAAGGCAAGAACCGCCAGGTGCGCCGCATGACGGCCGCGGTCGGCTACCCGACCTTGCGCCTGGTGCGCGTGGGCATCGGCGCGCTCGACCTGTTCGCGCTGGGCCTTGCACCGGGTGACACGCTCGCGCTGCCGCCGCGCGCGCCCTGGGACGGTTTTGCGCCCCACGCATGAAAGTTTCATGACGTGCGTCAACCGATCCTCTCGACCGCCCGTTATCAGACGCAGATGCCGACCGAAGCTATCCGGCATTGGCGCCAAGCCGCGGTAAGCCTGGTCCTTCCAGACCGAAGCCGCCCGCAGCCGTGTCCGCAGCGCCAGGAAAAATTTCCTGTCGCGTCTGTCAACCGAAAGGTGGATGGCCTCGTTAGACGAATTGACTCCTATGCCGGGTCATTTGGTTAATTAACTAAAGCTGAGGAAACACAAGATGAACAAACTGATCGCCGCTCTGGTCGCTGGCCTGTTCGCAACGGCTGCATTCGCACAAGCTTCGGCTCCGGCCGCTGCTCCGGAAGCCGCTTCGGCACCGGCCAAGAAGGCAACGCACAAGAAGCACGCTGCCAAGCACCACGCAAAGAAGAAGGCAGCTGCAAGCGAAGCAGCAGCCCCGGCAGCTGCTTCGAACTAAGCAAGCAGGCTGTAAACAGCATCGGGATCAGCAGTTCGGCTCCCGTGCCGTTGAAAGGCAGATCACCGCGAGGCGATCTGCCTTTTTGTTTTGGCCGCGCCCCAGGCGCGCACGGCCGCGAAGCTTTCAGCCGGCCTCGAGGCGCGCCCCCCCGCTGCACCGGCGCGCGCGCATCGCGTACCATGCAGCCCTCGATTACCCGTTCAGGAGTTCCGTCGTGCGATTCTCCCCGCGCTCTTCGCTGTCCCGCCTCGTGCGCCTTGCCGTGGTTCCCGTCGCGCTCGCGTTCGCCGCCGGCGGCATCGCGCCCGCCCTCGCGCAATCGAACGGCATTCCGCCGGGCGCGAAGCAGCCGAGCGAGTTCCCGCGCGTCAAGCTGCGCGCCGGCATGTACGTGATCGACGCGGCCGTGGCCGCCAACGAGGCCGATCGCGAACAGGGGCTGATGTATCGCAGCCAGCTCGCGCCGAACGAGGGAATGCTGTTCGTCTTCAACGAGAACGCGGTCCATTGTTTCTGGATGAAGAACACGCTGATCCCGCTGTCGATCGCCTTCATCCGCGCCGACGGCACCGTCACCGACATCGACGAGATGCAGGCAGAGACCACCGACAACCATTGCCCGCGCAACAACGGCGTCTATGCGCTGGAAATGAGCAAGGGCTGGTTCACGGCCAAGGGCATCAAGCCGGGCATGAAGCTCGACGGCCTGCCGCAGCCGCAGCAGCAGTGAGCGCGGCCGGCACGACGTTCTTGTAGCCCCCTGTCGTCCCTGTAGTCCTTGTATACAGCTGCAGCCTGCCGCCGCCAGCGCGCGCGGCGGGTCTGAAATCTCGCGCGGCGCACGCGGGGCCGGGGCTCATGCCCGGGCCGAAACCTCGTCCGGCGCCACCGCGTCCTCGCCGAATCCCTCCGAATTCCCCCTGAATTTCTCCCGGGCATCGCCCGCCGCGGCACGCCCGATGCGGCTTTCCGGCCGTCTGCCTGCCTCGCCCGCCCGGTTTCGCGCCCCCGCTTGAATCCCGGCCCGCGATCCCCACCTGCAAAAGCCACGAGCACAGGCTATGCTTGAAATCTCGAAAAAGTAGTCCCGGACCGGTCAATCTCGGCCGATCCGTACGTCCAGGAACCATCAGGAGGTTCACGTGCCCCGCAAAACCCCCATCGAGCGCTATCGGAATATCGGAATCAGCGCTCACATCGACGCCGGCAAGACCACGACGACCGAGCGCATCCTGTTCTACACCGGCGTGAGCCACAAGATCGGCGAAGTGCATGACGGTGCGGCCACGATGGACTGGATGGAGCAGGAGCAGGAGCGCGGCATCACGATCACGTCGGCCGCGACCACCGCGTTCTGGAAAGGCATGGCCGGCAACTATCCCGAGCACCGGATCAACATCATCGACACCCCGGGGCACGTCGACTTCACGATCGAGGTCGAGCGCTCGATGCGCGTGCTGGACGGCGCCTGCATGGTCTACGACTCGGTGGGCGGCGTGCAGCCGCAATCGGAAACCGTCTGGCGCCAGGCCAACAAGTACAAGGTGCCGCGCATCGCCTTCGTCAACAAGATGGATCGCGTCGGCGCGGATTTCTTCCGCGTGCAGAAGCAGATCGGCGATCGCCTGAAGGGCGTGGCGGTGCCGATCCAGATCCCGATCGGCGCCGAGGATCATTTCCAGGGCGTGGTCGACCTGGTCAAGATGAAGGCGATCCTGTGGGACGACGAGAGCCAGGGCGTGAAGTTCAGCTACGAGGAGATCCCCGCGAACCTCGTCGAGCTGGCCCATGAATGGCGCGAGAAGATGGTCGAGGCGGCCGCCGAGTCGAGCGAGGAACTGCTCGACAAGTACCTGACCGACCACGATTCGCTGACCGAGGACGAAATCAAGGCGGCGCTGCGCCAGCGCACCATCGCCAACGAGATCGTGCCGATGCTGTGCGGCAGCGCGTTCAAGAACAAGGGCGTGCAGGCCATGCTCGACGCCGTGATCGACTACCTGCCCTCGCCGGTCGACGTGCCCGCCATCCTCGGCCACGACTTCGCCGATCCGGAAAAGCAGGCCGAGCGTCATCCGAGCGACGACGAGCCGTTCTCGGCGCTGGCCTTCAAGATCATGACCGACCCCTTCGTCGGCCAGCTGATCTTCTTCCGCGTCTATTCGGGCGTGGTGGAATCGGGCGACACCCTGCTCAACGCGACCAAGGACAAGAAGGAGCGCCTGGGCCGGATCCTGCAGATGCACGCCAACGAGCGCAAGGAAATCAAGGAAGTGCGCGCGGGCGACATCGCCGCCGCGGTCGGCCTGAAGGACGCGACCACCGGCGACACGCTGTGCGCGGTGAACGCGCCGATCATCCTGGAGCGCATGGAATTCCCCGAGCCGGTGATCTCGCAGGCCGTCGAGCCGAAGACCAAGGCCGACCAGGAGAAGATGGGCCTGGCGCTGAACCGCCTGGCGCAGGAGGATCCCTCGTTCCGCGTGCAGACCGACGAGGAGTCGGGCCAGACGATCATCTCCGGGATGGGCGAGCTGCACCTGGAAATCCTGGTGGATCGGATGCGCCGCGAGTTCGGCGTCGAGGCCACGGTCGGCAAGCCGCAGGTGGCCTATCGCGAGACGGTGCGCACCGAGGCGAAGGACGTCGAGGGCAAGTTCGTCAAGCAGTCGGGCGGCCGCGGCCAGTACGGGCATGCCGTGATCACGCTGGAGCCGAACCCGGGCAAGGGCTACGAGTTCCTCGACGAGATCAAGGGCGGCGTGATTCCGCGCGAGTACATCCCGGCCGTCGACAAGGGCATCACCGACACGCTGAAGGCCGGCGTGCTGGCGGGCTACCCGGTGGTCGACGTGAAGGTGCACCTGACCTTCGGCTCGTACCACGATGTCGACTCGAACGAAAACGCCTTCCGCATGGCCGGCTCGATGGCCTTCAAGGAAGCGATGCGCCGCGCCAAGCCGGTGCTGCTCGAGCCGATGATGGCGGTGGAAGTGGAAACGCCCGAGGACTTCATGGGCAACGTGATGGGCGACCTGTCGAGCCGTCGCGGCATCGTGCAGGGCATGGACGACATCGCCGGTGGCGGCGGCAAGATCGTGCGCGCCGAGGTGCCGCTCTCGGAGATGTTCGGCTACTCGACCTCGCTGCGCTCAGCCACCCAGGGCCGCGCCACCTACACGATGGAGTTCAAGCACTACGCGGAAACGCCGAACAACGTCTCGGAAGCCGTGATCAAGTCGAAGGCGGGTTGAGGTCGGCCCGCTGATCGACACGGGGCGCCGCTCGCGGGCGGCACCCTGAATTCCGAAGCCCGTCCCTGGTGGACGGGCTTTTTATTGGGCGCGCCGCGGCGGCAAGGCGGTCGATGCCGCGACCGGCTCGGGCAGCGGATGGCGGCGGGCTCGCCGGGGCGCGCCGAGCTTCAGCATCGTGCTTCAGCGCCGCGCGGGCGGCTCGCGGGAAGCGGCCGAGGCCTGCCCGGCCGCCGGCTCCGAGGCGATCGCCTGCACCACGTCGAAGGCCTTGGCCGCCGCCGCAGCCTCGCCGTCGCGCGCCTGGCGCCGCATCGCGCGGATGGCGACCAGCGCGGCCGCCACGCCTGCGGCGGCGCCCACCCCGAGCGCCCAGCGCGGGCCGAAGCGATCGGCCACCCAGCCGACGATGGGCGCGCCGATCGGCGTGCCGCCCATCACGATCGCCACCCGCAGCGCCGTCACGCGCCCGCGCATGCCGGGCTCGGTGGACAACTGCATCAGGCTGTTCGAGGTATTGGTGATGGTCAGCGAGGCGATGCCGGTCACCACCAGCATCACGGCGAAGACCCAGAAGCCCGGCGAGAGCGCCGCGCAGGCGCAGCCGAGCGCGAACATCGCCGAGCCGGCCAGCAGGGTGCGCAGGTTCGGCTGCTCGCGGCCGGCGGCCACCAGCGCTCCCGCGATGGTGCCGATCGCCATGATGGACGACAACAGGCCGAAGCCGCTCGCGCCGGCATGGAACACGTCCACCGCCATGGTCGAGATGAAGATCTGGAAGTTCAGGCCGAAGGTGCCGATCAGGAACAGCATGGCGAGGATCGCGATCAGGTCGGGCCGCCCGCTCACGTAGCGCAGCCCGGCCGCGAGCCCGCCCTGGGCGCGCCGCGAACGCGCGCCCGGATGCCGGGCCGGGACGCGCAGCCGCGACAGCGACAGCAGCAACGCGCCGAACGACAGCCCGTTGATCACGAAGGCCCAGCCGGTGCCGACCGAGGCGATCACCACGCCGGCCACGCCAGGGCCGACCATGCGCGCAGCATTGAACACGGTGGAATTGAGCGCGACCGCGTTGGGCAGGTCCTCGTCGCCGACCAGCGAGGTGACGAAGGTCTGGCGCACCGGCGCGTCGAAGGCGGCCGCGCTGCCGAACAGCAGCGCGAACACATAGACATGCCAGAGCCGCGCCACGCCGGTCACCACGATCAGGCCCAACAGCAGCGCGAACAGGCCCATCAGCGCCTGGGTCACGCGCAGCAGCTTGCGCTGGTCGAAATGGTCGGCGGCGTAGCCGGTCCAGGGCAGCAGCAGCATCTGCGGCGCGTATTGCAGCGCCATCACCAGGCCCACCGCCGAGGCGTCGTGGCGCGTGAGCTGGGTCAGCACCAGCCAGCTCTGCGCGGTGCGCTGCATCCAGGTGCCGATGTTGGAGACCAGCGCGCCGGCCGCCCAAAGGCGGTAGTTCGGATGACGCAGCGAACGGAACGAGCGGGCCAGGTTCATCGCGGCTCCGGGCTGGCGGTGGACGTGCAGGCGACGGGAGCGCGGGAGGTGGAAGCGAGGGAAGCGGCAACCGAACGCGGCGCGCGGCTGGCCGGCAAGCACCTCGGTGCGGAGGAATCGGATCGCTCGCCGCGCCTCATCGCTCAATCCTCCGCGAGTCGCTGCAGCAGCGTGACGGCCGCAGCCAGCTCCTGGCGCTCGGCCGCCGACAGGCGAGCCTCGAGCGCGCGTCCGAGCCAATCCTCGCGCGCCGCGCGGCTGGCCCGCAGGCGCTCGCGATAGACCTCGGCCAGCGCAATGAGCGTCTGCCGGCCATCCTCGGGATCGGGCGACCCCGTCACGGCGCCGGCCGCCTCCAGCGCGGCGACGGTGGCGCGCATCGATTGCGGACGCACGCTCTCGGCGCGCGCCAGCGCGGAAACCGTGGCGGGACCGTCGCGTTCGAGGCGCAGCAGCACCGAGCGCTGCGAGGAGGTGAAATCGCCCGCGCGGCCCTGTTCACGCAGCCGGCGCATCAGCTTGCCGAGCGCGATGCGCAGCTCGCCGGCCAGATGCGCGGGTTCGTGCGGGGCGGGAGATGGGCAGACGGGGGACATGCGCGCAACGATAGCATCTCTACAGGAAAACTGCACAGTTAAACTGTAAAACCTGTTTCGACGGCAGGGCCGAGCCGGTCCCTGCCCGCGATCACGCGCGCCGTGGCTCGTCCGGTCATACCGCCGGATTTTTGCTCGTGTCAGAATCGTCGGCGTTCCCATCGATCCTCTTCATCGATCATGCCGACCCTGCCCAGCTCGTCCCGCCGCCAGTTGTTCCTGCTCTATGCCGGGCTGATCGGCGCCAACCTCGCCGCCTGGATCTGGGCACTGGTGGTGCTGCACGACCATCCGCTGCTGCTCGGCACGGCCGCGCTCGCCTACGGCTTCGGCCTGCGCCACGCGGTGGACGCCGACCACATCGCCGCGATCGACACGGTCACGCGCAAGCTGATGCAGGACGGCAAGCGGCCCTTCTCGGTCGGCCTGTTCTTTTCGCTGGGCCACTCCACCATCGTGATCCTGGCCACGCTGGGCATCGCGATCTCGGCGCTGGCGCTGCGCTCGCGCTTCGACGGCTTCAAGGCCGTCGGCGGCACCATCGGCACGGCCGTCTCGGCGGGTTTCCTGCTGGTGCTGGCGCTGATCAACCTGGTGATCCTGCGCGACATCTGGCGCCGCTACCGTCGCGCCCGCGCGGCCGGCGCCGAAGCCGCCGCGCATCACGAGCACGAGGCGGGCAGCCATCACCACGCGCCGGGCGGCCTGCTCACGCGCCTGCTGCGCCCGCTGTTCCGCCTGGTCACCCGGAGCGCCCACATGTACCCGGTCGGGCTGCTGTTCGGCCTGGGCTTCGACACTGCCACCGAGATCGGCCTGCTCGCGATCGCCGCCGCGCAGGCCAACCAGGGCCTGCCGCTGCACGCGGTGCTGGTGTTTCCCGCGCTGTTCACCGCCGGCATGACCCTGATCGACTCGACCGACAACGTGCTGATGGTGCACGCCTATGGCTGGGCGATGGACGACCCGAAACGCAAGCTCGCCTACAACCTCAGCATCACCTTCGTGTCGGCCGCCGTGGCGCTGGTGATCGGCGGCGTGGAGGCGCTCGGTCTGGCCGCCGACAAGCTCGGCCTGGCGGGCGGCTTCTGGGAGGCGATCGGCGCGATCAACGAGCGCTTCGGCGCGATCGGCTACGGCATCGTCGCGCTGTTCCTGGCCTGCTGGGTGGGCTCGATCCTGTTCCATCGCTGGCGCCGCGCCAGCTCGCAACTGGCCTGACGAAGCCGGGCGGCGCGCCGCCGGGCCTCCGCGGCGCCGCCACCGCTAGAGCATCTCCAGCGCCCGCTTGGCGCGCGGCGGCTCGAAGGCCACGTCGAGCCGCGCCAGCGCCGCATCGTCGAGCAGCAGGTCCTGCGCGGCGCGATTGGCGCGAACGTGCTCGACCGTGCCCGCCTTCGGAATCGCCAGCACCTCCTCGCGCCGCAGCACCCAGGCCAGCGCCACCTGCTCGGGCGTGAGGCCGCGCTCGGCGGCGATCTCGTCGAGCACGGTGCCGCGCGGCAGCCGCTGATGGTCGATCGGGCTGTAGGCCATGGCCGGCATGCGATGCATGGCCAGCCACGGCAGCAGGTCGAACTCGGGCCCGCGCCGCGCCAGGTTGTAGAGCACCTGGTTGGTCGCGCAGCCCGCGCCGCCCGCCGCGACCAGTTCCTCCATGTCGTCGGTGTCGAAATTGCTCACGCCCCAGTGGCGGATCTTGCCGGCCGCGCGCAGCGCCTCGAAGCCGGCCAGCGTCTCCTCCAGCGGCACGCCGCCGCGCCAATGCAGCAGGTAGAGATCGAGCCGGTCGGTGCCCAGGCGCTTCAGGCTGGCCTCGCAGGAGGCGATCATGCGACGGCGGTCGGCATTGTGCGGATAGACCTTGCTGACCAGGAACAGCTCGTCGCGCTGGCCGGCGATGGCCTCGCCGACCAGTTCCTCGGTGGCGCCCTCGCCGTACATCTCGGCGGTGTCGATCAGGGTCATGCCCAGTTCGATGCCGGCGCGCAGCGCGGCGATCTCGGCGGCGCGGCGCGCCGGCCGCTCGCCCATTTCCCAGGTGCCCTGCCCGAGCTTCGCGATCCTCTCGCCGTCGGGCAGCGCGATCGTCGTGGTGGTACTGGCCATCTCGTCCTCGCTGGTGATCCGGCAACAGGCCGGCTCGCCAGTGTAGCGAGGCACGCCGCGCGGCGCTCGCGGGCATCCGGCATACGGACTATCACCGAGCCGGGCATCGCGAGCTATAACGGCGGCGCGCGATGTCATAAAATGACCCCACCCTGTTTCACACCTCCTTCATGAAGCCACCGACGGAAGACCGCTGGCACGATCTGCGCCCCGACCCGGACAAGGACACGCCGCTCTACCTGCAACTCGCCCGCAAGCTCGGCGACGCGATCCACGAGAACCGCTGGGCGGCCGGCGAGGCCCTGCCGTCCGAGCGCGTGCTCTCGGAGGCGCTGGGCGTGTCGCGCATCACGGCACGCAAGGCGATCGCGCTGCTGGTCGAGCAAGGCCTGATCCGCCGCACCCACGGCGCCGGCAACTTCATCCAGCCACGCTACGAAGACCCGCTCTCGCGCCTGTCGAGCTTCAGCGAGATGCTGCGCCGCCGCGGCTTCACCCCCAGCTCGCGCTGGATCGCGCGCAGCGTGCAGCCCGCCAATCGCGACGAGGTGATCCAGCTCGGGCTGTCGCCAGCCGCCTCCGTGACGCGCCTGAAGCGCCTGCGCCTGGCCGACGACATCGTGATGGCGGTCGAGGATTCGACCTTCCCCGCCACCCTGATCCCCGACCCGGCCGCGATCGGCGATTCGCTCTACTCCTACCTCGAACAGCGCGGCACGCCGATCGTGCGCGCGCTGCAGCATTTCCGCGCCGTCAACGCCAGCGAGGAGATCGCCCGGCAGATGGGCATCGCCCCGCACGACGCGCTCCTGCTGATCACGCGGATCGGCTACACGGCCGACCAGCGCGCCATCGAGCTGACCGATACCTACTGCCGCAACGACTACTACGACTTCGTGGTGGAGCTGCGCAAGTAACGCAATCGGCCGGCGCGCGGCGCAAGTTCCGTGCGCGCTCCCGGCCGCGTCGGCGCATCGCGCGAATGCGATCCCGCCATCTCAATCGAGCCAGCGCGGCGCGTCGGTGCCCGGCGGCACCGGCGGGCGCGACAGGCTCGGCGACGTCTCCGACAGGCGCTCGGCCGGCCTCACGCCCCGCACCAGGCCGAACGGCGAGGCCAACGGCGCGTCCAGGCAGTCGCTCACCGCGTCGATGCCGAGGTCCGGCAGGTCGCGCCCGCCCTCGATCCGGCCGAAGGACTGCAGCCAGCGCCCGGTCTGCGCCAGCGAGACGCGCACACGCCAGCTCCCGCCCTCGCGCGCCCTGCGCCTGAGCGCCATCATCGCGCCGAACGCGGCCAGGTAGCCGGTCGCATGATCGAGCGCCTGGCAAGGCAGGTGCACCGGCGAATCCCGCCCGGCCGCGCGCTGCTCGTGCCAGGCGATGCCGCTGGCCGACTGCACCAGGCTGTCGAAACCGCGCCGCGTCGCCCAGGGTCCCTCGTAGCCATAGGCGCAGACCGACACGCTGACGATGCCCGGATGGCGCGCCGCCAGCGCCTCGTCCGAAAACCCGCGCGCGGCCAGCGCGCCGGGCCGGTACGACTGCAGGAACACGGCGGCGCCGCCCGCCAGCGCGTCGAGCGCGGCGCGGCCCTCGGCTTCGCGCAGGTCGAGATGGGCCGAACGCTTGCCGCGCCCGTTGTCGATCACCAGGGCCGGGATGTTGGGCAGGTGCGGGCCGTTCACCAGCAGCACCTCCGCGCCGTGCTGGGCCAGCGTGCGCCCGCCCACCGGGCCGGCGATGATGCGCGTCAGGTCGAGCACGCGCGTGCCCGACAAGGGCTGGCCCGCCTCGCCGGCGCCGACCGGGCGCGGCGGCGCATCGCCGATCCGCTCGATCTCGAACAGGGGCCGCCGCGCCAGCGCGCGCGCCGCCTCCAGGGCATGCCATTCCTCCGGAGTTCGAATCAATGCCGCGCAGAGCCCGGCCTCGGCGAGCGTGGTGTCGAGTTCGGCGCCGTCGCGGCCGAGGATCGCCGCGGCGATCGCTTCCGGCACGTCCTCGCAGCCCAGCACCGCGACGATGCCCTGCCGGTGATGCGCGAAATTTGCGTGCAACTGGATCCAGCGGCCATCGCGCGTGCGATAGAAACCGGTGGCGGGGTCTCGCGGCTCGGGCGGCGGCTTGCCGTCCACGCGCAGGTAGCGCTCGCTGCGGAACACGGCCAGCGCCGCGCGCTGGGCCACCGACACCTGCTGCGCGCGCCCGGTGCGCGCCCGGAAACATTCGGCCGCGGCCAGCCCCGCCGCGGCGACGGTGGCGCTCGCGAGCGTGCCGACGCGATGCACCGAGGGCAGGCCCGGGTCCTCGCCATGATCGAATTCGACGCGCGCCAAGGCATCGGCCGAGCCGCCCGCCATCTGCCATAGGGTGGCCAGGGCCTGTCGTGCATCCATGCTGATCTCCTGATCGACAATCGGTGCAGCGAGTCTAGAATTGCCGGTCGAAACCGATCAATCTTGATGGTTCGAATCAATACATACAGATTTGTTTGCTTGATCGCGCGCGACTGCGCGAAAGGGAGCCCTTGCGATGCCCCGCATCAACGCGGCCGAAGCCGCCCGCCTGCTCGGCGTGAGCGTGCCGACCCTGTATGCCTATGTCAGCCGCGGGCTGCTCGCCTCGCATGCCGACGGCCGCACCCGCCAGCGCGGCTACGACGCCGACGAGGTGCGCCTGCTGGCGCGCCGCCGCGCCGATGCCAAGCGCGCGGGCGGCGTGGCCGAGCGTTCGCTCGACTGGGGCGTGCCGGTGCTGGAGTCGAGCATCACCCAGATCGCCGGCGGCCGGCCGCATTATCGCGGCCGCGACGCGATCGGCCTGGCCGCCTCGGCCTCGCTGGAAACCGTGGCCGCGCTGCTGTGGGATTGCCCGGCCGAGCGCCTCGCCACGCAACCGGCGCTCGCCGGAGCCGAGCTGGCGCGCTGGCAGGGCTGGCTGCGGGACTGGGCCGACTGCGCGCCGCTGGATCGCGCGCTGGCGATGCTGCCGGCCTGCGCCGCGCGGCTGCCGCGCCGGTGGGCGCCCGGCGAGCAGGCGCGGCTGGAGGTGGCGGTGGCGCTGCTGCGCGCCACGCTCGCGGCACTGGCCGGCGGCCTGCCCTCGGCGCGTCCGGCGCACCTGCAGCTCGCCGAGGCCTGGAGCCTGGACAAGCGGCATGCCGAGCTGCTGCGCGCCGCCCTGGTGCTCTGCGCCGACCACGAACTGAACCCCTCGACCTTCGCGGTGCGCTGCATCGCCTCGACCGGCACCCACCTGTTCGGCGCGATCGCGGGCGGCCTGGCCGCGCTGGCCGGGCCGCGCCACGGCGGCGAGACGGTACGCGCGCGGGCCCTGCTCGACGAAGCCGCGCGCGCGGCCGACCTGGACCGCTACCTGGCGATCCGGCTCGCGCACGACGAACGCGGCGAGGGCGGGCGCACGCGCCTGGCCGGCTTCGGTCATCCGCTCTATCCCGACGGCGACCCGCGCGCCGGCGCGCTGCTCGGGATGCTGCGCGAGCATGCCGGGCTCGATGCCGCGGCGCGCGAGGCGCTGCGCAGCGCGCTGGCGGTGCTGGACGGCGTGGCGGCCGCCACCGGCGAGCGGCCGACCGTCGATTTCGCGCTGGCGCTGCTCGAACGCGTGCTGGCGCTGCCGGAGGGCGCCGCCTTCACGCTGTTCGCCGCCGGGCGCGCGGCGGGCTGGATCGCGCACGCGCTGGAGCAGCAGCGCGAAGGCAAGCTGATCCGGCCGCGCGCGCGATATGTGGGCGTCGATCCGCTCGACGTCGACCCGGCCGGCGCGTGATGCCGCTCGCGCCGGCGCCGAACGATGCATTCCCGCGCGACGCGGCCTCGATAGACCTGAAGGCACCGGTCCCGCTGCGCCCCGAAGGCGGCGTTTCCGGCGCATGAGGAGCACGAAACATCGTGCCGAGGACCCGGCGCCTCGATCATCCGCCCCCGAATCGGCTGCGCATCCGTCACGCTTTTCCTACAATGACGGCTGTCCGTGACTCCGAGCCCCGCCATGTCCCGTCCTCCCGCCGCCACGCCGAGCGAATCGTCCCTGACCGTGATGCTGTGGGTCGTGGCCACCGGCTTCTTCATGCAGACGCTGGACGCGACCATCGTCAACACGGCCCTGCCCTCGATGGCGGCGAGCCTCGGCGAATCGCCGCTGCGCATGCAGTCGGTGGTGATCGCCTACTCGCTGACGATGGCGGTGATGATCCCCGTCTCGGGCTGGCTGGCCGACACCTTCGGCACGCGCCGCGTGTTCTTCAGCGCGATCCTGATCTTCTCGGCCAGCTCGCTGCTGTGCGCCAACGCGCACACGCTGCCGCAACTGGTGGCCTTCCGCGTCGCGCAGGGCGTGGGCGGCGCGATGCTGCTGCCGGTCGGCCGGCTCGCGGTGCTGCGCACCTTCCCGGCCGAGCGCTACCTGCCGGCGCTGTCCTTCGTCGCGATCCCGGGCCTGATCGGCCCGCTGATCGGCCCCACCCTGGGCGGCTGGCTGGTCAAGATCGCCTCCTGGCACTGGATCTTCCTGATCAACGTGCCGGTCGGCGTGGTCGGCTGCCTGGCCACCTACTACTCGATGCCCGATTCCCGCAATCCCTCGGTGGGCCGCTTCGACCTGCGCGGCTACCTGCTGCTGACCACCGGCATGATCGCCGTGTCGCTGTCGCTCGACGGGCTCGCCGACCTCGGCATGGACCACGCCGCCGTGCTGGTGCTGATGATCCTCGGCCTGGCCTCGTTCGTCGCCTACGGCCTGTACGCGGTGCGCGCGCCGAACCCGATCTTCTCGCTCGAGCTGTTCCGGATCCACACCTTCAGCGTGGGCCTGCTCGGCAACCTGTTCGCGCGCATCGGCAGCGGCGCGATGCCCTACCTGATCCCGCTGCTGCTGCAGGTCAGCCTCGGCTACTCGGCCTTCGAGGCCGGCCTGATGATGCTGCCGGTGGCCGCCGCCGGGATGTTCTCCAAGCGCGTGATCACCGGGCTCATCACGCGCCACGGCTACCGCAAGGTGCTGCTGGCCAATACCGTGATGGTCGGGCTGCTGATGGCCAGCATGGCGCTGATGAGCGATCGCCTGCCGCTGTGGCTGCAGGTGCTGCAGCTGGCGATCTTCGGCGGCTTCAATTCGATGCAGTTCACCGCGATGAACACGCTCACGCTCAAGGACCTCGGCACCGGCGGCGCGAGCAGCGGCAACAGCCTGTTCTCGCTGGTGCAGATGCTGTCGATGAGCCTGGGCGTGACGGTGGCCGGCGCGCTGCTGGCCACCTTCACCGGCGTGATGCGCAGCGTCACCCCCACCCACACGCTGCCGGCCTTCCACGCCACCTTCCTGTGCGTGGGCATCATCACGGCCGGCTCGGCCTGGATCTTCGCCCAGCTCTCGCCGGACGTGCGCGGCGCGGCCAAGAAGACCGATCCCTCGGAACGCGCCTGAGCGGCGCGAACGGGGCCGCGCGGGTGCGCGGCGCGCCCCGCGATGCACCGCCGCGGTGCAATCCAGGCCCGCGCCGGGCCGGGCGCCACCCTCGCCCTCGACCCGAACCCGCCGAGACGGGCGGCGCCTGCCGCGCATGCTTCTTGCTCCTTCATGTGCGCTAGGTAAACTGTCACCCTCTCCCTCGCCGCCACCATGATGACCATGATCGACATCGATCCTCCCGGCTTCCAGCCGCCGCGCCCCGTCGCGGGCGACGACGGCAACCGGCGCACCGTGCTGTACGGCGACTACACCGTGTTCAGCGTATTCCAGCCGGTGTTCTCGGTCTCGCACCGGCGCGCGATCGGCTATCACGCCTCGCTGCGCGCGCACGGCGGCGACGGCGCCCAGGTGCCCTCGCACGAGGTGTTCACGCAGGCGGCGCGGCGCGGCGACCTGCTGGAGCTGGGACGGCTGGCGGAATCGCTGCACCTGGGCAACTTCCACGCCTTCGACAGCCAGGAGGAATGGCTCTTCCTGAGCCTGCACCCGGCAGCGCTGATGGACACCATCTACGGCGACGCCCTGCTGGCCAACCTCAAGGCGCTCGGCCTGCCGCCGCAGCGCGTGGTGCTCGAGGTGCCCGAGCAGGCCGGGGGCGACACGCCGCGCTTCGGCGCGATCGTCGACGGGCTGCGCAAGGCCGGCTTCCTGATCGCGCTGGGCGGCTTCGGCGCCAAGCATTCGAACATCGACCGCGTCTGGCACCTGCATCCCGACATCGTCACGCTCGATCGCGGCATCCTGGCCCAGGCCAGCGAGCACTCGCATCTGGAGCGCGTGCTGCCGGGGCTGGTCTCGCTGCTGCACGAATCGGGGCAACTGGTGCTGATGGGCGGCCTGTCGACCGAGCGCGAGGCGCTGATCGCGCTCGAATGCAATGTCGATTTCGTGCAGGGCACCTACTTCTCGGGGCCCAGCGTCGAGCCGGTGCAGCCGCAGGCCGCCGCCGGCTGCATGGATACGCTGTCGGCCGCGCTGCGGCTGCGCGTGGCCGAGCGCGAGCGCAACCAGCAGGCGCGTCTCGCGCCCTACCTGAGCGCGCTCGAACAGGCCAGCACCCAGCTCGGCGCCGGCCAGGACGTGGAGACGGCCACCGCCGCGCTGCTGGCCCTGCCCGACGCGGCACGCTGCTTCCTGCTGGACGCCTCGGGCCACCAGATCGGCGACAACGTGCTGCCGCGCATCCGCAGTTCGCAGCGCGCCAAGCGCTTCCGCCCGCTGCTGCATTCCGAAGGCGCGAGCTGGGAGCGACGTCCCTACTTCATCGACGCGATGCGCGCGCCCGGCCGCGTGCGCGTGACGCCGCCCTACCTGTCGATCAACGAGGCGCACCTGTGCGTGACCGCCTCGGTGGCCGCGCCCGGCGCGGACGGCATGCAGGTGCTGTGCGTCGACATCAACTGGTGATCTGATCGGGAAGACGCCGGCGGGCATCCTGCTCAAGCAGGCTCAGGCCGGCTCGGGCGGCGTGGGCGCCTCGCCGGCGGCATCGAGCAGGGTGTGCAGCAGGACGTCGGCGCGCCAGCGCTTGCGGGCGCGATCGCGCCCGGCCAACAGCACCAGCTCGCGCAGCCGCGCATTGACCGGTGCGGCCATGCCGATCTCGGCGGCGAGCCGGACGATCTCGCCGTTGAGCCAGTCGATCTCGGTCGAGCGGCCCGCGGACAGGTCGTCGGCCATCGAGGAGCGCGCCAGCGGATCGATCTCGAGCATCGAGTTCGCCAGACGCGAGAACAGCGCATCGGGCAGCGACAGCAGCCCCGGCATCCAGCCCGGCGGCAGCAGGGTCAGCCAGGCCGGCCGCAGGCCCGCGCGGCGCAGCACGCGCAAGGCCTCGCGCTGGGCCAGCGCCAGGCAGCGCCGGTAGTCGCGCTGCGCGAGCTGCTCGCGCAGCGGCAGCGCCGAGAGCGCATTCACCGCATTGTTGAGATTGAGCAGCAGCTTGGCCCACTGCACGGCCAGGATGTCCTCGCGGTGCCGCAGCGGCAGCACCGCGCGATCGAACACCTCGTCGATCCTCGCCAGATGCGGCGAGGCCTCCACCACCAGTTGCCCGCCCGAGCCCTGGTGGAACAGGCCATCGCCGCGCGCGATCACGTTGAAGGGCACCATGCCGGCCAGCACCGTGCGCGCCGGCAGCGCGATGCGCAGCGCATCGGCCTGGCGCACGCCGTTCTGGAAACTGATCACCACCGTGCCGGGGCGCAGCACCGGCTCGAGCGCGGCGGCCGCCGCCGGCGTGGCGGTGCACTTGACGCTGACCAGCACCACCTCGGCATCGGCCAGCGAACGCGGATCGGTGTCGAAGGCGATGCGCTCGGGCGCGACCTGCGCCTCGCGGCCCAGGTAGTCGTTCAGCGTGAGGCCGTGTTCGCGCAGCATCTCGCCGGTCGCGGCGCGCCCCACGAAGCGCACGTCGCCGCCGGCGACGGCGAGCCGGCCGCCGATGTAGCAGCCGATCGCCCCCGCGCCGAACACGGCGATCCTGGTCACCCGGCTCAGGCGCTCGCGCCGCGCGGCCCGTGACGCTGCGGGCCCGAGCGTCGTTCGATCTCGTCGCGCAGCGCGCGGCGCAGGCCCATCGCGAACGCCACCTCCGCCACCACGAACAGCGGCCCGATCGCCAGGCCGATCACGTCGTCGACGAAGGCCGGCTTGCGGCCCTCGAAGGCGTGGCCGACGAACTGGATCACCCAGCCGAGCAGGAACAGGCCGATCCCGGAACCGAGCCAGAGCGCGGTACTCCCACCGGCCAGCGCGCGTGCCAGCCACAGCGTGAGCGCCAGCAGCACGCTCATGGCCAGGCCGAAGCGCAGGTCGAGCCGCAGGTAGTAGATCGCGATGGCCACCGTCACCAGCAGCGCCGGGGTCAGCGCGATGCCCGCCGGCATGCCCGCCACCGGCCGCGACAGCAGCACGGCCACGGCGAGCACGATCATCGGGATGCCGAACAGGTGTGTGAGGATGTTGCGCGTATCGCGGTGATACGCGGCGTAGTTGGCGAGTTGATCGGTCAGTGTCTTCATCGTGTCTGCCTCCTTGACGAGCGCTATCATGCGTCTTGCCCAGCGCCTACGCTGTCAGCTACCCGACATCCCCCATGCCCGCGCCGCCCGCCGACCTGCTCCCCCGACTCGACGCGAACCCCTGGTTCCGCGCACTGCCCGACGCGCTGCGCGCGAGCCTGCTCGATCTCGCCACGCCGCGCGAACTCGCCGCCGGCGAGACCCTGTTCCGGCGCGGCGACCCGCCCTGCGGCCTGTACGCCGTGCTGTCCGGCGCGCTGAGCATCGGCGCGGTCGATCCGGACGGACGCGAGGCCCTGCTGACCGTTCTCGAGCCGACCACCTGGTTCGGCGAGATATCTTTGTTCGACGGCCAGCCATGCACGCACGATGCGATTGCCGTGGAGAACACACGACTTTTGCATCTCGCGCAAGCTGCACTGCAGCAAGTGCTCGAGGCCGAACCGCGCTACTGGCGACACTTCGGGCTCCTGATGGCGCAGAAGCTGCGGCTGTCGTTCCTGACCGTGGAGGCGATCAGCGTGATGCCGGCCGCGCAACGGCTGGCCGCGCGCCTGCTGATGATCGCCGAGGGTTATGGCGGGATCAGCACCGGCCACACGCGGATCCGGCTCTCGCAGGAGAAGCTCGCCGCGCTCGCCTCGCTCACGCGCCAGACCACCAACCAGCTGCTCAGGGAGCTGGCCGCGCGCGGCATCGTGCGGGTGCAGGTCGGCGAGATCGAGATCCTCGATCGCGACGCGCTGCGCGCCGCCAGCGGCGAGATCGGCCGCGCGCTCTGAGCGCGAGCCGGCGGGCCGAGCGCGCCTCGCGATCCCGAGGCGCGGAACTTGTTGGCATGGCCGCTTCGCAACACCACGCGCCGCGCGCGCCGTGTATCTTCTCATCCACTCTTCCAGCGAGGCCTCGAACGATGTCGCCAGCCAGCCCGATCTTCCAACGCATCCTGCTCACCAACGACGACGGCTACGACGCGCCGGGCCTCAAGGTGCTGGAGGAAGTCGCCGCCACGCTGGCGCGCGAGGTCTGGGTGGTCGCGCCGATGGCCGACCAAAGCGGCACCTCGCATTCGATCAGCCTGCACGAGCCGCTGCGCGTGCATCGCGAGGGCGAGCGCCGCTTCGCCGTGCGCGGCACGCCGGGCGACTGCGTGGCCGTCGCGGCCGGCCATCTGATGCGCGAGGCGCCGCCCGAGCTGGTGCTCTCGGGCATCAATCGCGGCGCCAACCTCGGCACCGAGACGGTGTTCTCGGGCACGGTGGGCGCCGCGATGACGAGCATGCTGCTCGGCATCCCCGCCATCGCGCTGAGCCAGGCCTTCGCCGATCGCAACGCGGTGCCCTGGAGCACGGCCGCCGCGCACGCGGCCGGCGTGATCCGCCAACTGGCGCAAGCCGGCTGGGAGCGCGATGCCTGCCTGAACGTGAACTTCCCGGCGGTGGCCGCCGACGCGGTGGGTTCGCTGAAGGTGACGCAGCAGGGCATCGGCCTGCTCGGCGGCATCGAGGTGGTGTCGCGCACCGATCCGCGCGAGCTCGACTATCACTGGCTGCGGCTCAGCCGCGGCCCGCGCGACGATGCGCCCGACTCGGAAACCGCCTCGCTGCGCGCCGGCCATGTGACGGTCACGCCGCTCAAGTTCGAGCGCACCCACGATACGGCCCGCGCGCGGCTCGCGCAGAAGCTGGCGGGCTGAGCGGCGCGGCCACGCTCATCGGCGCTCGCGACATGCTCGCCCGCCGGCGAGCGTCACGGGCCGGCCGCGGCCTCGTCGAACACGGCGGCGGCCGAGCGCAGCCGAGCCACGTCCTGAGCCGGCGACGCGCCGAATTGTCGGGCGTATTCCCGCGAGAACTGCGAGGCGCTTTCATAACCGACCGCGAAGGCCGCCTCGGTGACGGCGCGGTTCTCGATCATCAGCAGCCGGCGCGCCTGCTGCAGCCGGACGATCTTCTGGTATTGCAGCGGCGCCAAGGTCGTCACCGCCTTGAAGTGCCGATGAAAGGTCGCCAGGCTCATGCCGGCCAGCTCCGCCAGTTCCTCGATACGCAAGGGCTGGTCGTAGCGCGTGCGAATGCGGGCGACGGCGCGCCGGATCCGGTACAACCGGCCATCCGCGCGCGCGATCTGGCGCAGCACGCGCGCATGCGGCCCCTGCAGCAGACGGAACAGGATTTCCCGCTCGATCAGCGGCGCCAGGGCCGGAATCTCGGCGGGATGGTCGAGCAGGCGGATCATGCGGACCCAGGCATCGAGCAAGGCCGCCGAGACCGGCTCGACGGCAAAACTAGCGCCCGCGTCCCCGTCGCGCGCGTCTGGCAGGTGCGCAAGCAGCTCGGTGACGATCGCCGGCTCGAAAACAAGGCCGATCGCCAGGTAAGGCCGCTGCCGGCTGGCCTCGACGATGCGGCCCGTGGCGGGCACCTCCACCGCCGTCACGAAACAATTGCCCGGATCGTAGTCCAGCACCCGGTCGCCGACGATCACGCGCTTCGCGCCCTGCACGACCAGGCAAAGCATCGGTTCGTACAGCCCCGCCAGCGGGCCCGTGGCGGCCTGTCCGCGCGACAGCGACACGCGCGCGATGGCCGTGTCGGTCCGGCGTCCCTGCGCGTGGCGCAGCAGCCCCTCGCGCAATTCGGATAGATATCGTTCCATGCAGCGAGTATGGTTCGCCACCCTCACCCCCACAAGCTCGGCACCGGGCGATTGAGAGAATCGGGCAAGTCATTGACAGGATCGGAGGCGTGCCGCGCGGGTCGTCCTCCTAGCATGGGAGCACTTTCCCAAGGAGGTCCCCTCATGCACGATCGACACACCGCCCTCGTGACCGGCGCGAACAAGGGCATCGGACGAGAAATCGTCCGGCAACTGGCAGGACGCGGCTACACCGTCTGGATGGGATGCCGCGACGCGCAGCGAGGAGAACAAGCCGTGCAGGAATTGAAGCAAGCCGGCATGGATGTGCACCTGCTCGAGATCGACGTGGCGGACGACGAGAGCGTAGCCCGGGCGGCGCGCGCCCTGGCCGGGCAGACCGACCATCTCGACGCGCTGGTCAACAACGCCGGCATCCTGGGGCCGCGGGCCCATGCGCTGAAGGAATCGGCGACGCAAATGCTGTCGACCTACCAGGTCAACGTGTTCGGCGCGGTGCGGGTGACCCAGGCGTTCCTGGGCCTGCTGAAGGCCGCGCGTTGCGCGCGCGTCGTGAACGTCAGCAGCGGGCTCGGCTCGCTCACCCTCACGTCCGATTTCACCGGTCGCTACAGCGGCTTCAACCACCTCGGATACAACAGCTCGAAAGCCGCGCTCAACGGCGTGACGGTCTCGCTCGCCAATGCCTTGCGCGAGTTCGGCATCAAGGTGAACTCGGCGGACCCGGGCTACGTGGCCACCGACCTCAACGATCACGCGGGCCCTCGCACGGTCGAGCAGGGGGCCACGCCCGCGGTGCGGCTCGCGACGCTCGACGAGGATGGCCCCACCGGGCGGTTCTTCGACGAATACGGCCCGCAGGCCTGGTAGCGCAGCCGGCGGCTTGAAAATGAAAAAGCCCTCGCGAGGAGGGCTTTCGAATCGAACGGAACCTGCCGTGACTTACGCGAAGTTCTTCGCGGCGAAGTCCCAGTTCACGATGTTCCAGAACGCTTCGACGAACTTCGGACGTGCGTTGCGGTAGTCGATGTAGTAGGCGTGTTCCCACACGTCGATCGTCAGCAGCGGCTTGGCGTCGGTCGTCAGCGGCGTGGCGGCGTTGCTGGTCGAGACCAGGTCGAGCGAGCCGTCGGCCTTCTTCACCAGCCAGGCCCAGCCCGAACCGAAGGTGCCCACGGCCGTCTTCGTGAAGGCTTCCTTGAAGGCGTCGAACGAACCCCACTTGGCGTTGATCGCGTCGCCCAGCGCGCCGGTCGGCGCACCGCCGCCCTGCGGCGAGAGGCTGTTCCAGAAGAAGGTGTGATTCCAGATTTGCGCGGCGTTGTTGAAAATACCGCCCGACGACTTCTTCACGATCTCCTCGAGCGAGAGGTTCTCGAACTCGGTGCCCGGGATCAGGTTGTTCAGGTTCGTCACATAGGTCTGGTGGTGCTTGCCGTAGTGGAACTGGATCGTCTCTGCCGAGATGTGCGGAGCGAGCGCGTCTTCAGCGTACGGCAGCGGCGGGAGCGTATGAGCCATGGCGATTCCTTTGAAGTATGTGGGGGACTAGGGCCTGCAGAGCGTCCGATTGTAGGCGAGACCGAATAACCCCGCAAACTCGCGGGTATTCGAAATCGCCCGCCTCCGTCCGACCGGCAGGGATGGTGCGATAACGGCGAGACGCAAGATCGGCGCCCGGGTTCGACAGTTTCCCGATATCCGGTATCACGCTCGCTGCATGATGGAGACGAGCATGAATCGGTCCCGTGAATGCGGCATGTCGCGAGCCGTCGCGCCGAGACTCAGAAGTTCTCGTCCAGGCGCGGCTGCACGTCGGCCAGCGAGACGTCGGCGCTGCCCTCGGCCAGGTGCACGGTCAGGCGGCGCTGCGGTTTCAGCGCGCCGGGCGCGCGCACCGCGCGGCCGGTCTGGGTGTCGATCAGCGCGGCGTAACCGCGTTCCAGCGTGCGTTGCGGGCTCAGCACCTCGAGCCGCGCCGCGCAGCCCGCCACGCGCGCGGCGGCGCGCTCGTGGCGATGGCGCAGTGCCACGCCCAGCCGCTGCGACCAACCCGTCACCGACAGGCGCGCGGCCGCCACGTCGGGCCGCGTGCGCTGCCAGCGCAGCATCACCAGCGCGAAACGCGCGCGCGCATCGCGCACCGGCCGCGCGCCGGCCGAGGCCAGCCGCACCGCGAGCTGCTGCAGATGGGTGCGCTGGCGCGCCAGGCGCTCGGCCGGACTGACCAGCCGGCGCGCCAGCCAGTCGAGCTGCTGGGCGCGCGCCTCGAGCCCGCGCCGCAGGCCGCGGCGCAGCTCGGCCTGGCGCTCGCCCAGCTCGCGCAGCAGCAGCGCGCGCTGGGGGCTGACCAGTTCGGCCGCGCCGGTCGGCGTCGGCGCGCGCAGGTCGGCGGCGAAATCGGCAATGGTGAAATCGGTCTCGTGGCCCACGCCGCTGACCACCGGCAGCTCGCTGGCGGCGATCGCGCGCGCCAGCGCCTCGTCGTTGAAGGACCAGAGATCCTCGATCGAGCCGCCGCCGCGGCACACGATCAGCACGTCCACCTCGCGGCGCGCATTCGCCGTCTGCACCATCGCGGTCAGCTTCTCGGCCGCGCCGGCGCCCTGCACCGGCGCCGGGTAGACGATCACCGGCAGGTGCGGGGCGCGCCGCGCCAGCGTGCTCAGCACGTCGCGCAAGGCGGCCGCCTGCAGCGAGGTGACGATGCCGATGGCGCGCGGGAAAGCCGGCAGCGCGCGCTTGCGCTCGGCCGCGAACAGGCCCTCGGCCTCGAGCTCGGCCTTCAGGCGCAGGAAGGCCTCGAACAGCTTGCCCTGCCCGGTGCGCCGCACCGCCTCGACGCTCAGTTGCACCTCGCCGCGCGGCTCGTACATGGTGACCAGCGCGCGCACTTCGATGCGGTCGCCCTCGCGCGGCGTGAACGGCGCGTGCTGGGCCCGGCCGCGGAACATCACGCAGCGCATCTGCGCGTCCTTGTCCTTGATCGAGAAGTACCAGTGGCCGCTCGCGGCGCGCGTGAAATTCGACACTTCGCCCGATACCCAGCACAGCGGGAAGGCGCGCTCGAGCATCGAGCCGATCGCGCGGTTCAGCGCGGAGACGGGGATCACGCCGTCGCCGGCGTTCGCGCCGCCGGGGCCAGGCAGGTAGGGATCGGATTGCATTGCGTGAGGAGGATGAGGGAGCGGGCACACGATAGCGTCGCCGCGCCGCCCCGGCAAGCCTCGCGACCGGCATGGCGCGCGGCCAGACGAAGTGTCCACATCCGCGCCGGATCAGGGACAGAGACGCAACAAAGCTCTCAAAAACCCTTAAGAAATCCGTCAAGTCCTTGATTTTGCTTGCTTTATTTGTGACATATTGTGACAGGAGGCCGATCGGAAGGCCGCCGTGCGGGCCTTTGCGCCGATCGCGAGGCCAGTTTTTCACAGACTTATCCACAGCCGCGTCGATCCGTCCACAGGGCTGGGCGACTTGCCGCGCGCGGCGACACCGCGCTAGAGTGCCGCCTTTCGGAGCACGCCCGAGCCGCCTGGTCGGCCGTTCGGGCGCGCGCCTGCCTCGCCCCACCGGAGAACCTCGTTGACCGCTTCGTCCGCTCACGCTTCGCCACGGTCCGCCGCGTCGGCAGTTCGTCCGTCCGTCATGGCTCCGTGCTCGCGCCGCGCCGGCGCCACCGCCCGATGAGCCGCGGCGACCTGGGCGCGCGCCTGGAGGCCACGCTGGCGCGCGAATGGCAACGGCGCGGCCCGCTGGCCTGGGCGTTGACGCCGCTGGCCGCCGTGTTCGGCGGCATCGCCGCGCTGCGCCGCCTGGCCTTCGCGGCCGGCTGGAAGCCGATCGTCGACACCGGCCTGCCGGTGGTGGTGGTCGGCAACGTGACGGTGGGCGGCACCGGCAAGACGCCGACCGTGATCGCCCTGGTCGAGGCGCTGCGCGCCAACGGCTTCCATCCCGGCGTGGTGTCGCGCGGCTACGGCGCCGAGATCCGCGAGCCGACCGAGGTCGCGCCCGATTCGCCGGCCTCGCGCGCCGGCGATGAACCGCTGCTGATCGCGCGCCGCACCCAGGCGCCGGTGGTGGTCTGCCCGGACCGGGTGGCGGCGGTCCGCGCGCTGGCCGCCGCGCATCCCGAGGTAGACGTGGTGGTCAGCGACGACGGCCTGCAGCACTACCGGATGGCGCGCCGCGTCGAGCTGGTGGTGTTCGACCACCGGCTCGGCGGCAACGGCTTCCTGCTGCCGGCCGGCCCCTTGCGCGAGCCGCTGTCGCGTCGGCGCGACGCCACCCTGGTCAACGATCCCTACAGCCGCGCGCTGCCGCCCTGGCCGAACACCTACGCGCTGCGGCTCGCGCCCGGCGACGCCTGGCATCTCGACGAGCCCTCGCGACGCCGCCCGCTGGCCCAGTTCGCCGGCGAGCGGGTGCTGGCCGCGGCCGGCATCGGCGCGCCCGAGCGCTTCTTCGCGACCCTGCGCGCGGCGGGCCTGGCCCCCGCCACGCGGGCCCTGCCCGACCATTACGCCTACGCCGAGAACCCCTTCGCGCACGACGATGCCGAGGTGATCCTGATCACCGAGAAGGATGCAGTAAAATTGGGCGCTTCCTGGCGCGATGCCCGACTCTGGGTCGTCCCTGTCGAGGCCGCGCTCGATCCCCGCCTTATCGCTCTCGTTGTGGAGAAACTCCGTGGACGCTCGCCTGCTTGAAATCATCGTGTGCCCGATCTGCAAGGGCCCGCTCCAGCATGACCGCGCCGCGCAGGAATTGATCTGTCATGCCGACAAGCTGGCCTATCCGATTCGCGACGGCATCCCCGTGATGCTGGTCGACGAAGCGCGACAGACCGTCGAGGGCACGCCCGTCGACCCTGCCGGCCCCGCCGCCACGCACTGAGGCGCCGGCCGAACACCGGCCAGGTGCCCCGCTCGCGCCCGCCCCCGTGGCGGGCGCGGCGCTTTCGAACCCGTTCGCTCCCGATCCCATCGATGACCACTCCGTCGCCCTTCATCGCCGTCGTGCCGGCCCGCCTCGCCTCCACACGCCTGCCCAACAAGCCGCTCGCCGATATCGGCGGCAAGCCGATGGTGGTGCGCGTGGCCGAGCGCGCGCGCGAGGCCGGCGCGGCCCGCGTGCTGGTGGCTTCCGATGCGCCCAGCGTGCTCGAGGCCGCGCAGGCGGCCGGTTTCGAGGCCCTGCTCACGCGCGCCGACCATCCCTCGGGCACCGATCGCCTGGCGGAGGTGGCCACCGCGCTGGCGCTGCCCGACGACACGATCGTGGTCAACGTGCAGGGTGACGAGCCCCTGATTGACCCGACGCTCGTCCGCGACGTAGCGTCGCACCTTGCAACGCACCCGGATTGTGCAATCGCAACTGCCGCGCATCCGATCCATGATCCGAAGGAAGTGTTCAATCCGAACGTGGTGAAGGTCGCGCTCGACGCGAAAAGCGTCGCGCTGTATTTCTCGCGCGCGCCGATCCCCTGGTCGCGCGATGCCTGGCAGGCGCACTGGCCGGCCGTCGAAACCATGCCCGGGCCGGCCTTCCCGGCCTATCGGCACATCGGGCTGTATGCCTATCGCGCGCGTTTCCTGCGCAGCTACCCGGGCCTCGCGCAGGCGCCGATCGAGCAGGCCGAGCAGCTCGAACAGCTACGCGCGATGTGGCACGGCGAGCGAATCGCCGTGCTCGTCACAAAATCAGCCCCGGCACCGGGCGTCGATACCCCCGCCGATCTGGCTCGCGTGCAGGCCCTTTTTCGGTCGACCGAAAAATAAGCCATGGCATAATCGGACGACTGTGCGAGCCCTCAGGCGCCGCCCACGTTGAGTCGCGCTCGCCCGCTCCCCCGCCGGCAGCCGCGCCGGCCCCGCCGCCGGCGCCGCCGTCAGACCGGCCGGAGCCTGTCGTTCGCAGCCGACCCGCGGGCCGCGCGCCGATGTGATCCCCTCGCGCCACACATTCACGAAACTTGGAGATATCACCATGCGTTTGATCCTGTTGGGCGCTCCCGGCGCCGGCAAGGGCACCCAGGCCACCTTCATCAAGGAAAAGTTCGGGATCCCGCAGATCTCGACCGGCGACATGCTGCGCGCGGCCGTGAAGGCCGGCACGCCGCTCGGCGTCGAGGCGAAGGGCTACATGGACGAAGGCAAGCTCGTGCCGGATTCGCTGATCATCGGGCTGGTCAAGGAGCGCCTGAAGGAAGCCGACTGCCAGAACGGCTATCTGTTCGACGGCTTCCCGCGCACCATCGCCCAGGCCGACGCCATGAAGGACGCCGGCGTGGCGATCGACTACGTGCTCGAGATCGACGTGCCCTTCTCCGAGATCATCGAGCGCATCAGCGGTCGTCGCACCCACCCGGCCTCGGGCCGCATCTACCACGTGCGCTTCAATCCTCCGAAGGTCGAGGGCAAGGACGACGTGACGGGCGAGCCGCTGATCCAGCGCGACGACGACAAGGAAGAAACCGTCAAGAAGCGCCTGGACGTGTATGAAGCGCAGACCAAGCCGCTGATCAGCTATTACGGCGACTGGGCCGAGCGCGGCGAGGAAAACGGCCTGCAGGCGCCGGCCTATCGCAAGATCTCGGGCCTGGGCAGCGTTGACGAAATCCGCCAGCGTGCCTTCGACGCGCTGAAGTAAGCACGCCGCGCCACGCGCGAGCGTCAAGGGCCGCCCCTCGCCGGGCGGCTTTTTTTCGTCCCGTGACCGAGAAACGCACGATCGTTCGCTTCACGCCGCCGTCGCGCCGCCTTCCGTACAATCGACCGGGATCGCCAATAACAAACCAACGGGAGCAAGGATGGAACTACGCGACAACGTGTTTCTGATCACCGGCGGCGCCTCGGGGCTGGGCGCGGGCACCGCGCGCATGCTGGCCGGCGCGGGCGCCAAGGTGGTGCTGGCCGACCTGAACCGCGAGGCCGGCGAGGCGCTGGCCCGCGAGCTGGGCGGCCTGTTCACGGCCTGCGACGTGACGCGCGAGGACGACGCCAAGGCCGCCGTGGAAGCGGCCACCGGGCTCGGCACGCTGCGCGGCCTGATCAATTGCGCGGGCATCGCGCCGGCCGCGAAGACGGTCGGCAAGGACGGCCCGCACGCGCTGGACCTGTTCGCCAAGGTGGTCTCGATCAACCTGGTCGGCACCTTCAACATGGTGCGCCTGGCGGCCGCGGCGATGTCGGCCAATGCGCCGGCCGCCTCGGGCGAGCGCGGCGTGATCATCAATACCGCCTCGGTGGCCGCCTTCGACGGCCAGATCGGCCAGGCCGCCTACGCCGCCTCGAAGGCCGGCGTGGCCGGCATGACGCTGCCGCTGGCGCGCGACCTGTCGCGCAACGCGATCCGCGTGATGACGATCGCACCCGGCATCTTCGAGACGCCGATGCTGCTCGGCATGCCGCAGGAGGTGCAGGACGCGCTCGGCGCGATGGTGCCGTTCCCGCCGCGCCTGGGCAAGCCCGAGGAATACGCGATGCTGGCGCGCCAGATCCTCGAGAACACCATGCTCAACGGCGAGGTGATCCGCCTCGACGGCGCGATCCGGATGCAGCCGAAGTAAGCACGCGGCCTGCCCGCCCGATGCGACGACGCCCGCGATTCCCGATGAGGGAATCGCGGGCGTCGTTCATGATGCGGGCCCCGGCGACGGCTCGGTTCTGCCCGGCCCTGTCTCAGTCCTCGTCGCCGCGCCGCATGCGCTGGCGCAGCTCGCTCAGTTGCGCCTCGACGATGGTCGCGTCGACCGCCTCCGGACATTCGTCGAGATACATCTCGAGATCCTCCAGCGCGGGACGCAGGTAGTCGAGCCGTGCGTAGGCGAAACCGCGGTCGCGCACCTCGTCGAGCTGGCCCGGCAGCAGCACCACCAGCCGCTGCTGGACCGCCAGCAGGCGCTGCCAGCGCTCGGTCTGCAGGTAGATCGCCTTCAGGTTGTTGAGCATGCGGGCCAGCACCTCGCGGCTGGTGGCCGGCTGCAGCAGCGCGCGCAGCGTGCTGGCCATGGTCTGCTCGGGATGGGCGACGTAGGGCTCCAGCATCTCCACCAGGTCCGATTCGGACAGCGAACGGCCGGTGGTCGGATCGATCATCGCGTCGCCGTCGGGCAGGCTCGCGCGCAGCAGGAAATGGCCGGGGAACGACACGCCGCGCACTGACAGCCCGATCTGCCCGGCCAGCTCCAGGTAGATCACCGCCAGCGAGATCGGGATCCCGCGGCGGCGCTTGGCCACCATGTTCAGGTAGCTGTTGTCGGGATCGTAATAATCGTTGTGGTTGCAGGCGAAGCCGAGCTCGCGGAAGAAGAAGTCGTTGAGCGCGTCGACCTTGTCGCGATCGCTCGTGCCGGTGCGCGCGCGCCGGCGAAAGCGCAGCACCAGCGCGTCCAGCTCGGACAGCACGGCCTGCATGTCGAGGTCCGGGTAGGCATCCTGCGCGAGCGAGAGCGCGGCCTCGGTCAGCGGCAGGCTGTCGTCCTCGGCCACCAGGGTGCTGAAGAAATCGAGTACTCGGGTCATGGTGTTCGTCATTTGGCGCGGCGGCGGAAATACGCGTACTTGAAGCCCATCAGCCACAACATACCGAAATATAGTGCGGCGAACAGGATCAGGCTCGCGGCCGTCAGCGCGATGCGCGCCAGCGGCTCGGCGCGCAACCCGGTCCAGTCGAAGCTGATCGCGAACCAGTGCATCACGCCGGCCAGCACCAGCGAGGCGCCGAGCAGTTGCAGGAAGAAGCGCGGCCAGCCCGGCGAGGGCTGGTAGATGCCGCGCCGGCGCAGCCCGATGAACAGCAGCAGCGAATTGAGCGAGGCGCCCACGCCGATGCTCAGCGTCAGGCCCGCATGGCCGAGGATCGGCACGAACACGTAGTTCGACAACTGGGTGACGATCAGCACCACGATCGCGATCTTCACCGGCGTCTTGATGTCCTGCTTGGCGTAGAAGCCCGGCGCGAGGATCTTGATCAGGATGATGCCGACCAGGCCGATGCCGTAGGCGGCCAGCGCCCGCGCCACCATCTCCACCGTGTGCGCGTCGAACTTGCCGTAGTTGAACAGCGTGGCGGTGAGCGGCTCGGCGAATACCAGCAGGCCCAGCGCGCTGGGCGCGGCGAGCAGGAAGGTCACGCGCAGGCCCCAGTCGAGCAGCGCCGAGTACTCGGTCGCATCGGCATCGACGTGCGCCTTCGACAGGCTCGGCAGCAGGATGGTGCCGAGCGCCACGCCGAGCAGCGCGGTCGGGAACTCCATCAGGCGGTCGGCATAGTTGATCCAGGACACCGCGCCCTGCCCGAGCCGCGAGGCGATATTGGTGTTGATGATCAGCGAGAGCTGGGCCACCGAGACCGCGAAGGTGGCCGGCACCATCTTGGCCAGCACGCGCTTGACGCCCGGGTGGGCCAGCGCGCGCCAGGGGTTCAGGCCGATGCGCGGCACCATGTCGATGCGCTTCAGGCCCGGCCACTGCACCATGAACTGCAGCAGGCCGCCGACGATCACGGCCCAGGCCAGCGCGTAGACCGGCATCTTCAGGTGCGGCGCCACGAAGGCCGCCGCGCCGATGAAGGAAACGTTCAGCAGCACCGGCGCGAAGGCCGGCAGCGAGAAGTTCTTGTAGGTGTTGAGCACGCCCGAGGCCAGCGTGGTCAGCGAGATGAAGATGATGTACGGGAACATGATCCGCGTCATCGTCACCGCCAGCGGGAAGGCCTGGCCGTCGGCGCGCAGCCCCGAGGCCACCGCGTAGACCACCCAGGCCGCGCCGGCCACCCCGGCCAGCGACAGCAGCGCCAGCGCCCAGGCCAGCACGGTGGACATCGCGTCGACCAGCGCCTTGGTCGCGTCGTGCCCCTTCTGGTTCTTGAACTCGGCGAGGATCGGCACGAAGGCCTGCGAGAACGCGCCCTCGGCCGACAGCCGGCGCAGCAGGTTCGGGATGCGGAACGCGACGTAGAAGGCGTCGGTATATTGGCTGGCGCCGAACGCTCGCGCGATCAGCGTCTCACGGGCCAGACCGGTCACGCGCGACAAGAGCGTGAAGCCGCTGACCGTCAGCAGGGCTCGGAATAGATTCATGGGGCGCTTATTATACGGAAGGCCCGTTGGGTTCCGCCCCTCGCGGCGGAAAAAGCCGCCGCCGCGGCAGCGTGCCGGCGAGGCGACGCCATCGTTCGCCGAGCTTGTCTTCGCCTTGATTTTGTTGCTATAATCGCCCGTTTCTGAGTCTGCATTCGCGCTGCGGTGATCATCGAGCACGTTGCCGGCCTCGGTGAAACCTATGTTTTTTGGGCCCCGGGCAATCGCTCTCGAGGGTCGGATCGAAAAGCAGCGCTTGGCCGTCAGGCTCCAAGCTCTGGAAACAGGACAGGATAAGGAACCGTCATGGCTAACTCCGCACAAGCACGCAAGCGCGCCCGCCAGGCAGCGAAGGCTAACTCGCACAACTCGGCGCTGCGCTCGAAATTCCGTACCGCCATCAAGGCCGTTCGCAAGGCGATCGACGCCGGCGATCAAGCCAAGGCAGCCGAGCTGTACAAGGCCGCCACCAAGACGATCGACACGATCGCCGACAAGAAGATCGTTCACAAGAACAAGGCTGCTCGCCACAAGAGCCGCCTGTCGGCAGCGGTCAAGGGCCTGCAGGCCGCCGCGCAGTAAATCCGGTGCGCCCGCGAATTTCGCGGGCCCCTGTTTCCTGCCGATCACGAAAAACCCGCCTTGGCGGGTTTTTTGTCGTTTACGGTTTTCGCGCCACCGTGCCGGTCATGCGTCATGCCGGAACCCGCGGCCGATGAGGCAAGCAAGCCGCCGGAAGTCGAATCGGGGAATCAAGGAAAAAGAGGCGCCGCGCGGGGAACGGGCAGCACGAGCGCCCGCCGCCGGCATTCAGGCCTTGTCGTGCTTGCCGAGCTGCAGTTCGCAAGCCTCGGTGACGACCAGCTCGTTGTCGCGCGCGAAGTTCATCACGAAATCGAAGGCCATCGGCTCGAGCTCGCGCAGGCGCGCGTCGACGATCACACATTTGACGCCGCCGACGATGGTCGGGCGCACGTACAGCGAATATTTCATATAGGCATTGCGCCCGCTGGCGCCCGGTCCGAACTGGGCCATCACGCCGGCAAGCCGTTCCGACCAGTCGCTGGGGCGAAACGTCTTCCCTTCTTTCGTGATGCCTTGAATGAAGAATTCGGTCGGGGGTGTTTCTGCCATGAAGGGTCCCAGGGGATGGGCCGACGGCCGGACGCTGCCGCGGCGGAAACGGGGCTCGGCCGCGCATGCCGGCTGCGGGATGCCGTGCCGCCCACGCTGCCCGCCCGATGATCGCCGCGAACGCGCCGGCGCACGCCTCCACACGCTTGCGCGCGGGCGCCGCCCGTACCCGGCAGCGTGATCCGCCGGACTTCGGAAAACCGCGGAATTATACCGCAGCGCCGCATCCAGCGGCGCCACGAGCGCGCCTTCCCGTGCCGGATTCCGCCCGGCTTCTCCTCTCGCGTCTCGTTCCGCTTCTCGTCCCGCTTCTCGCCATGTTCCGCTCGGCCGGGCGCCCCTGCCGGGCGCGCTCCGGCGCCCGTGCAGCGCGTCGACCAAGCCCTGCACGGGCACATCCGGCCCCGCCGGCGCGGCTCGTCAAAGCCGGGAAAATCCTTTATGCTGGGCTGGATTACCACCTCCCGACGGCGGGCGCCGTCCGGCACGGCGTGCCGGCTGCCTCCCGCCGCGTTTCGTTTCATGACCGCCAAAACCATTCGTCACTACCTGCAGTTCAAGGATTTCTCGCTGGAAGACTACGAGTACGTGCTCGAACGCACGGGTATCCTGAAGCGCAAATTCAAGAACTACGAGACCTACCACCCGCTGCACGACCGCACGCTGGCGATGATCTTCGAGAAGAACTCGACGCGCACGCGGCTCTCGTTCGAGGCCGGCATCTTCCAGCTCGGCGGCCACGCGGTGTTCATGAGCACGCGCGACACGCAACTCGGGCGCGGCGAGCCGGTCGAGGATTCGGCGCAGGTGATCTCGCGGATGGTCGACATCATCATGATCCGCACCTTCGAGCAGGACATCATCCAGCGCTTCGCCGACAACTCGCGCGTGCCGGTGATCAACGGCCTGACCAACGAATACCATCCCTGCCAGGTGCTGGCCGACATCTTCACCTACTACGAGCACCGCGGCCCGATCCGCGGCAAGACCGTGGCCTGGGTGGGCGATGCGAACAACATGCTCTACACCTGGATCGAGGCGGCCAAGATCCTCGGCTTCAAGCTGCGCCTGTCCACGCCGCCCGGTTACGCGCTCGACATGAAGCTGGTCGACGCGGACAGCGCCTCGGCCTACGAGATCTGCGCCGATCCGAACGAGGCCTGCCGCGGCGCCGACCTGGTCACCACCGACGTGTGGACCAGCATGGGCTTCGAGGCCGAGAACGAAGTGCGCAAGCAGGCCTTCGCCGACTGGTGCGTGGACGAGGAAATGATGGGCTTCGCCAATCCCGACGCGCTGTTCATGCACTGCCTGCCCGCCCATCGCGGCGAGGAAGTGACGGCCGGCGTGATCGACGGCCCGCAGAGCGTGGTCTGGGACGAGGCGGAGAACCGCCTGCACGTGCAGAAGGCGCTGATGGAATTCCTGCTGCTCGGCAAGCTCAACCACTGAGCCCGGCCCGGCCGGCGCAGCAAGCGAAAAGCCCCGCGACGCGGGGCTTTTTCATGTGCCTTGCGGGGTGAATCGCCGGCGCGACCGGCGCCAGGCGCGCTCAGATCGCGACCGGCTCGGCTTCGAGCTCGACGCCGAAACGCGCGCGCACGTCGGCCTGGATCGCGCGCGCCAGCGCCAGGATCTCGGCGCCGGTAGCGCCGCCGCGATTGACCAGCACCAGCGCCTGGCGATCATGCACGGCCGCCGCGCCGAGCGCGCGGCCCTTCCAGCCGCAGCGGTCGATCAGCCAGCCCGCCGCCAGCTTGACGCGCCCGTCCGGCTGCGGATACGAGACCAGCTCCGGTTCGCGATGCTGGAGTGCCGCGAACTGCCCGGCCTCGATCACGGGATTCTTGAAGAAACTGCCGGCATTGCCGAGCACGGCCGGGTCCGGCAGCTTGGCGCGCCGGATCGCCACCACCGCGTCGAACACGTCGCGCGGTGTCGCCTCGGCCGGCGCGATGCCGCGCGCGGCGAATTCGCGCGAGACATCGGCGTAGTTGCAGCGCGGCGTCCATCGCTTGGGCAGCCGGAACGTGACCGAGACGATCGCGAAGCGGTCCCGCGCGGCCTGCTTGAACACGCTGTCGCGATAGCCGAACGCGCAGGCCGCGGCATCGAATTCGACGATCTCGCCGGTAGCCAGCTCGACCGCCTTCAGCGATGCGAAGCGTTCGCGCATCTCGATGCCGTAGGCGCCGATGTTCTGGATCGGCGCGGCGCCCACCGTGCCCGGGATCAGCGCGAGATTCTCGAGCCCCGGCATGCCGGCATCGAGGGTCCAGGCCACGAACTCATGCCAGTTCTCGCCGCCGCCGGCTTCCACGTACCATGCCTCGTCGTCCTCGCGCAGCAGCGCGCGGCCGCGCACGCCGTTGATCAGCACCAGCGCGTCGACGTCGCCCGTGAACACCACGTTGCTGCCGCCGCCGAGCACCAGCACCGGCAGGCCGGCTGCGCGCGGGTCGCGCGCAGCGGCGGCGAAGCCGGCCGGCGTGTCGACGCGCGCCGCCCAGCGCGCGCGCACGGCAAAACCGAAGCTGTTGTGCTCGCGCAGCGGGTAATCGGGCAGCAGCACCGGCGCGCCGGCCGCCTCCAAGGCGGGAGCGGACGGAAGCGGCGGAACGGCGGCGGAAGTGGAAGCGGAATCGGACATCGGCGGCAGGGGGCGCGGCGTTCGCGGGTCGCGCCGACGTGAGCGGCGGCCTTGGGCAAAACGCGGGGGCATCGGTAAAATGGCGGTCGGTCCGCAATTATAGCGAGTGGCCGCGCACGCATTGCGCGGCCCACATGTTTTACAGGGAGAACAGCATGCCATCGTTCGACGTCGTTTCCGAAGCGAACATGATCGAAGTGAAGAATGCCGTCGAGCAGTCGAACAAGGAAATTTCGACGCGCTTCGACTTCAAGGGCTCCGACGCGCGCGTCGAGCACAAGGAACAGGAGCTGACCCTGTTCGCCGACGACGATTTCAAGCTCGGCCAGGTCAAGGACGTGCTGATCGGCAAGATGGCCAAGCGCAATGTCGACGTGCGTTTCCTCGACTACGGCAAGGTCGACAAGATCGGCGGCGACAAGCTCAAGCAGGTCGTCACGATCAAGAAGGGCGTGACGGGCGACCTGGCCAAGCGCGTGGTGCGCACCGTCAAGGACAGCAAGATCAAGGTGCAGGCCAGCATCCAGGGCGATGCGGTGCGTGTGTCGGGCACCAAGCGCGACGACCTGCAGAGCGTGATCGCGCTGCTTCGCAAGGAAGTCGCCGACACGCCGCTGGACTTCAACAACTTCCGCGACTGATCGAACCCGATCCGCCGGCAAGACCGACGGCGCGCGGCACGGGCATCCCCCGCCGCCGCGCGCCGTTTTTCATGGGCATGGCCGTATCAGGCGCCGCTCGACGGCTCGGCCGGCTTCTTCTTGTCGCCGATCCGGCTTTCCTGGCCCTTCAGCAGCTTCGAGATATTGGCGCGATGGCGCCAGATCAGCAGCAGGCTCATGGCCAGCACGGCCCAGGCGACCGGATTGTCGCGCGTGCCGAACAGCCAGACGTCGAAGATCGGCGCGAACACGGCTGCCACCAGGGCCGCGAACGAGGAATAGCGGAAGCAGAACGCGATCACCAGCCAGCTCAGCAGGGTGGCGACGCCGAGCGCCGGCGAGATCGCCAGCAGCACGCCGGCGGCCGTGGCCACGCCCTTGCCGCCCTGGAAGCGAAAGAAGATCGGGTAGAGGTGGCCGAGGAACACCGCGATCGCGGCCAGCGCCACGCCGATCTCGCCGCCGATCGCGAAGTGCCGCACCAGCCAGACCGCCAGCCAGCCCTTGAAGGCGTCGCCGAGCAGGGTCAGGATCGCGGCCTTCTTGTTGCCGCTGCGCAGCACGTTGGTGGCGCCAGGGTTCTTCGAGCCGTAGGAACGCGGATCGGCGAGGCCCATCAAGGCGCTGACGACGACGGCGAACGACACCGAGCCGATCAGGTAGGCAGCGATGGTAGCGATCAGAATCTGCATGGGGAGGTTCGATTGTTTCGACGAAGAAGTGAACGGGGCGCCGCCGCCGGGCCAGCCCGGCGCCGCGCGGCGCCCATTCTACCGAAGCGGGCCGGCCCCGGTTCCGGGTGAAACCCTCAATCGACGCTGGCGCACTGCACCGGTTTCGCGCCGAGTACGTCGGTCAGCACCGCCGGCGCGAGGCTCAGCAGGTAGCCGCGCTTGCCGCCGTTGATGAGGATCGAGGGCAGCTCGAGCACGCTCGACTCGACGTAGACGGGCATCGCTTTTTTGGTGCCGAACGGCGAGGTGCCGCCCACCAGGTAGCCCGAATGACGGTTCGCGACCTCGGGCTTGCAGGGCTCGACGCGCTTGGCGCCGATCTGCCGCGCCAGGTTCTTGGTGGAGACGGTGCGATCGCCGTGCATCAGGATCACCAGCGGCCTGGCCTGCTCGTCCTCCATCACCAGGGTCTTGACCACCGCGTGCTCGTCCACGCCGAGCTGGCGCGCCGATTCGCCCGTGCCGCCGTGCTCGACGTAGTCGTAGGTGTGCTCGCCGAAGGCCACGCCCTGGCGGCGCAGCCATTGCGTGGCGGGGGTTTCGGAGACATGTCGGGATTTGCTCATGGGCGCATTTTAATTGCGAGCGCCGCGAAGCACTATTGTCCGTTCGGCAGATTGCCCCGCCCCGGTACGCGTGGCAGGATCGACACCTTATTGAACATCTTCAGCAAGGCCCTGCGACCCGGCCTGTTTCCGGAGCCACGATGCCCGCTTCTCTGCCCGTTTCTCTGCCCGCTTCCCAGTCGTCCCCGCCCCCGCCGCTCCCCGCCCAGCTCGACATCGAGGCGCTGCTCGCCGCCCTGCCCGCGCGCATCGCCGAGCTGCCGCGCCGCATCGCCGCGCACACGCCCGAGCACCCGGCGCTGGTCGAGGACGCGCGCCGGCTCAGCTACGCCGAGCTGGTGACGGCCATCGACGCGAGCGCCGCGCAACTGCGCGCGCTCGGCGTGCGCGGCGGCGATCGCGTGATGATCGTCGCCGAGAACAGCATCGCGCAGATCGTGCTGCTGTTCGCCGCCGCCACGCTCGACGCCTGGGCGCTGCTCGCCAATGCGCGGCTGTCGGCGGCCGAGCTCGATGCGATCGCCGCGCACGCGCGGCCGCGCGCGATCGCCTTCGTCACCGCCACCTCGCCCGACGCGGCCGCCCACGCTGCGCGCCACCGCGCCCTGCCGGCCGCCGCCGGCGAGCCCGACATCGGCACCTGGGCGGTGGCGCTCGATCCCGGCACCCACGCCGAGGCGGTGGACACCGAAGGCGCGCGGCAATGCGCGGCGCTGATCTACACCACCGGCACCACCGGCACGCCCAAGGGCGTGATGCTGTCGCATCGCAACCTGCTGTTCGTCGCGGCCGTCTCCAGCACGCTGCGGCGGGTGAGCGCGAGCGACGTGGTCTATACGGTGCTGCCGGTCTCGCACGTCTACGGGCTGGCCTCGGTCTGCCTGGGCAGCCTGTGCGCCGGCGCGACCCTGCGCCTGGCGCCGCGCTTCGTGCCCGAGGCGGTGCGCCGCGCGCTGGCCGACGAGCGCGTGACCATCTTCCAGGGCGTGCCGGCGATGCACGCGAAGCTGCTCGATCACCTGCAGGCTCACGGCCACGCCTGGCAGGCCCCGCAACTGCGCTTCGTCTATTCGGGCGGCTCGCCGCTCGACGCGGACCTGAAGGCGCGGGTCGAGCGCGTCTACGGGCTGCCGCTGCACAACGGCTATGGCATGACCGAAAGCAGCCCGACCGTCGCGCAGACGCTGCTGGAGGCACCGCGCGGGGATTGCTCGGTGGGCATGCCGATTCCCGGCATCGAGGTGCGGCTGGTCGATCCCGAGCTGAAGCCGGTGCCGCCCGGCGAGGTCGGCGAGATCATGGTGCGCGGGCCGAACGTGATGCTCGGCTATTACCGCAACCCCGAGGCCACGCGCGCGGCCATCACGACCGAGGGCTGGCTGCGCACCGGCGACCTGGCACGGGCCGCCGCTGACGGCGCGCTGAGCATCGCCGGCCGCAGCAAGGAGCTGATCATCCGCTCCGGCTTCAACGTCTATCCGGCCGAGGTCGAGCATGTGCTGAACGCGCATCCGGCCGTGGTGCAGTCGGCCGTGATCGGTCGGGCGGTGCCCGGCAACGAGGAGGTGCTCGCCTTCGTCGAGCTGACACCGGGCGCCGCGCTCGCCGCCGACGAGCTCGACGCCTGGTGCGCGGCCAGGCTCGCGCCCTACAAGCGGCCCGCGCGCATCGTCGCCGTCGAGGCGCTGCCGGCCGCCTCGACCGGCAAGGTGCTCAAGCACCGGCTGCGCGAGCACGCGGCCTATAAAGACTGAAGGACTGAACGGGGCGGATCGAAGCCCGGGGAGACTGGCGACCGGCAGGGCGGGATGCGGAAGCACGCGCCGCCGAAACGGCGCACCGCCCTTCGGCACATCTCAGCCGCGCGGATGGTGCTGGGCATGCAGCGAGCGCAGGCGTTCGCGCGCGACGTGCGTGTAGATCTGAGTGGTCGAGATATCGCTGTGACCGAGCAGCATCTGCACCACGCGCAGGTCCGCGCCGTGATTGAGCAGGTGCGTGGCGAAGGCGTGCCGCAGCGTGTGCGGCGAGAGATGCGCGCGGATCTCGGCGCGCAGCGCGTGGCGCTTGATGATGTTCCAGAACTGCTGGCGCGTCATGCCCTCGCCGCGCGCGGTCACGAACAGCGCGTCCGAGGCGCGCGCGCCGAGCAGCGCGGGTCGCGCCTCGCGCAGGTAGCGCTCGATCCAGCCGTGCGCGACCTCGCCGAACGGCACCAGCCGCTCCTTCGAGCCCTTGCCCATCACGCGCACCACGCCGTCGTTGAGACCGACCTCGACCGTCTTCAGCGTGACCAGTTCGCTCACCCGCAGCCCGCTCGCGTACATCAGCTCGAGCATGGTGCGATCGCGCAGCCCCAGTGCCGTCTCGACGTCGGGCGCACCGAGCAGCGCCTCGACCTGGCCTTCCGAGAGCGTCGAGGGAAAACGCGGCGCCTGCTTGGCCGACAGCACGCGCAGCGTCGGATCGGCGGCCGCGCGATGCTCGCGCAGCGCCCAGCCGTAATAGCGCCGGAAGACCGACAAACGCCGGTTCGAGGAGGTGGCCTTGCCATCGCTGCGCGCCGCGATGTAGGCCGTCAGGATCGGCTCGGAGACGACATCGAGGCTCGCCTCGTGCGTCTGCGCGAGCCACTGCGCGAACAGCGTCAGGTCGCGCCGGTAGGCATCGAGCGTGTTCTTCGACAGGCCATGCTCGAGCCACAGCGCGTCGCAGAACAGGTCGATCGCCTGGCGGCTGGCCTCGCGCTCGGGCGTGCCGGCCAGTGGCTCGCCGAGCGCGCCGTCGCCCTTGCCGCCGCTGCCGGGCGGGCGGCCCGGCTTGCGGCCGGTGCTTCGGCCGGCGCCCCGCGCGGCCGCGTCGGCAGCCCGGCGCGGCTTGCGCGCGGCGCCAGCGGGAGCCCCCGCCTCACCACGGCGCGCTTTCACTTCAGTCGGATTCGCCGCCGCGGCCGCATCCGACGCAGGCGCCGTCTCGCTCGCGATTGCCTCGCCATCGGCATCGACGCCGGCCACCTTCCCCATCTTGCGCACCATCAGTAACGAATCCCTTCATGCGCCAGCAGCCAGCGCTTGATCTTCAGGTAACAACCATCCTCGTCCTGGTTCGCGAAACCGCCGATGCCGCCCGAGGCGACCACGCGATGGCAGGGAATCACCAGCGGGAACCAATTCGCGCCGCAAGCCTGCCCGACCGCGCGCGGCGCGCTGCCGATGCGCCTGGCGATCTGGCCATAGGTCGCCACGGTGCCCGGCGGCACTTCGCTGATCGCCTGCCAGACGCGCTGCTGGAACGCCGAGCCGACTTCGGCCAGCGGCAGCTTGAAGCGCGCCGAGGCGCGGTCGAGATAACGATCGATCTGCCGCGCGACGCGCAGCGCCAGCGCATTGTCGGGATCGATGCTGCGCACCGACTCGGGCACGTAGACGATCTCGCGCACCCTGCCCGCCTCGGTGCGGATGCCGATCTTGCCGAACGGCGCGTCGATCACGGCGTTGAACATGCTTCGCTCCTTCGATACGGCGGTGGCCCGGGCCGCGCGACCGTCACGCTCGATTTCTCTTTCCAGGCCCCAGGTACCCCAGGCGCCACTTTACGCCGCCATGACGAATCCCGGCAGCGCGCCCTTCAGGCAGCCTGCAGCGCCCATTCGACATGCTCGCGCACCAGCTCGGACGCATCGTCGGCGCGCGCGGCGAGCGCCGCGACGATGGCCTCGCGCGTCTCGTCGCCGAGCCGCTCGCGCGGCGCGCGCAGCGCATTGCCCAGGCCCACCGCGAGATTGCGCAGCCAGCGCTCGTGGCCGATGCGGCGGATCGCGCTGCCCTGCATGCGCTGGTCGAACTGCTCGGCGCTCCAGCCGAACAGGTCCACCAGCGAGGCGCTGCCGAGCCCGTGGCGCACGTCGAAATCGGCCACCGGCGCCGGCTGCGCGAACTTGTTCCAGGGGCAGACGAGCTGGCAGTCGTCGCAGCCATACACGCGATTGCCGATCAGCGGGCGCAGCGATTCCGGAATACTGCCTTTCAGTTCGATCGTCAGGTAGGAAATGCAGCGCCGCGCATCGACGCGATACGGCTCGACGATCGCGCCGGTCGGGCAGGCATCGATGCAGCGCGTGCAACTGCCGCAATGCGAGCCGGGCGTTTCGGGCGCCGTCGCGGGGCTGGTTTCGGCATCGGTCGGCAAGGGCAGGTCGACGAAGATCTCGCCGAGGAAAAACAGCGAGCCGGCATCGCGCTGCAGCAGCAGCGTGTGCTTGCCGCGCCAGCCGGTGCCGGCCTTCTGCGCCAGCTCGACCTCGAGCACCGGCGCCGAATCGGTGAACACGCGATAGCCGAACGGGCCGATCTCGGCCTCGATGCGCTCGGCCAGGGTCTGCAGCCGATTGCGCAGCACCTTGTGATAATCGCGGCCGCGCGCGTAGACCGACACCACGGCGGCGGCCGGATCCTCCAGCCGCGCCAGCTCCCGTGCGCGCCAGCCGCCCCCCGCCGAGGCCGCGTCGGCGGCGGCCGTTTCGGCCGGCAGATAGGCCAGGCGCGCCGAGATCACGCGTAGCGTACCGGCCACAAGTTCGGCCGGGCGCGCGCGTTTCATGCCGTGTTTGGCCATATAATCCATTTCGCCGTGGCAACCGGCTTCCAGCCAGGCGGCGAGCCCCGCTTCGGCATCCGAGAGATCGGTATCGCTGATGCCGATCGCCCCGAAACCCAGTTCGCGCCCCCAGGCCTTGATGCGCACGACCAGCGCATCCAGCGCCGCATCGTCGAGGCGGCGCGGCGCAGCGCCCTCGCGTTGCGTCGAGGGCGCGTCCATCATGGCGAGTTCCGGTTTACGGTTCATCGCGCTATTTTACGAGAATGCCCGCGCAGCCCAGCCATCCGATCCACGCGATCGTCCCGTCCACCCCGCTCGCCGAGCGCCAGTTCGCGCTCCCCGACGAGGCCGCGACGGCCGCCTTCGGGTTGCGCTTCGCCCAGGCGCTCGACGCGGTGCGCGCCGAACGCCTCGCCGCGAACGCCTTCGACGGGTTGCAGATCCAGCTGCTCGGCGATCTCGGCGCCGGCAAGACCACCCTGGTGCGCGCCATCCTGCGCGGCCTCGGCCATGCCGGGCGCGTCAGGAGCCCCACCTACACGCTGGTCGAGCCGTATGCGCTCGAACGCGCCGATGGGGAACTCGCGGTGCATCACTTCGATCTCTACCGATTCAGTGATCCGGCCGAATGGGCGGACGCGGGCTTTCGCGAATATTTCAATGCCGGCGCGATCTGCCTCGTCGAATGGCCGCAGCAGGCAGGCACCCTGCTCGGCGTGCCGGATCTCGTGTTCGCGCTCGATGTCGACGGCGAAGGCCGCCGCCTCGTGGCGCGAGCCTACAGCGCATCAGGAAACGCATGTCTCGAAAGATGTTGATCAAACCGTTCCGGTCGATCGAGTCGGCCGCCACCACGACTCACAACTGGCGCCGCCGCAAGGTGCTCTGCGCGGGCGCCTCGACGCTGGTGCTGGGGCTGGTCGCGCCGCGCCTGGCGCAGGCCTCCTCGGTGCTCGGCGTGCGGGTCTGGCCCGCGCGCGACTACACGCGCGTGACGATCGAATCGGACCAGCCGCTGCAGGCCGCGCAGCAACTGCTGCAGAGCCCCGACCGGCTGGTGGTCGACCTCGACGGGCTCGACCTCGACCAGGCGCTGCGCGACCTGGTCTCGAAGATCGCGCCGAACGATCCACAGATCCAGTCGGTGCGCGTCGGCCAGTACCAGCCGCACGTGGTGCGCATGGTGTTCGACCTGAAAGGCTCGGTGAAGCCGCAGATGTTCACCCTGCCGCCGGTGGGCACCTATCGCTACCGGCTGGTGTTCGACCTCTACCCGGCTGTCGCGCCGGACCCGCTGTCCGAGCTGATCTCGCAGACCGAGCGCAAGGAGCAGCAGCTCAACGATGCGGTGCGCGCCCAACAGGCCCAGCCGCCGCAGGCCGCGCTGAACGGCCCCGGCGCGCCGCCGCCCGCGGCCGGCGACAACAGCGACGCGTTCTTCCAGCGCTTCGCGCAGAATTCGCCGAGCTCGCCTGCCTCGCCTGGTTCGCCCGCGACACCGGCCGCGCCGAAGCCGACGGTCAAGCCGCCGCCGGTGATCGCCAAGCAGCAGGAAGATGACGACGACAGCACGCCCGACACCTACGCCTTCACCACCCCGAAGGGCGGCAAGAACGGCACGGTGCGCCTGCTGACGGTGGCGATCGACCCAGGCCACGGCGGCGAGGATCCGGGCGCGATCGGCGGCGGCGGCACCTACGAGAAGCACGTCGCGCTCGACATCGCCAAGAAGCTGCGCGCCAAGATCGACGGCGCGCCGAACATGCGCGCGATGATGACGCGCGACAACGATTTCTTCGTACCGCTGAACGTGCGCGTGCAGAAGGCGCGACGCGTGGGCGCCGACCTGTTCGTGTCGATCCACGCCGATGCCTTCACCACGCCGCAGGCGCACGGCTCCTCGGTGTTCGCGCTGTCCGACCACGGCGCCACCAGCGCGGCCGCGCGCTGGATGGCGAACAAGGAGAACTCGTCGGACACGATCGGCGGGATCAACGTGAAGACGCAGGACGTGTCGGTCAACCGCGCGCTGTTCGACATGTCGACCACCGCCCAGATCCGCGACTCGCTGCGCTACGGCAACTACGTGCTGCGCGAGGTCGGCAGCATCAACAAGCTGCACAAGGGCTCGGTCGAGCAGGCCGGCTTCGCGGTGCTGAAGGCACCCGACATCCCCTCGATCCTGGTGGAGACCGCCTTCATCAGCAATCCCGAGGAAGAGAAGCGCCTCAACGACGACAGCTACCGCGAGCAGATGGCCGACGCGATCTTCCGCGGCATCAAGCGTTATTTCGCGGCCAATCCGCCGCTGGCGAAGAGCCGGATGGCCTGAGCGGCGGCCCACCCTCGCCGCCGGCATTCGGCTCGTCGCACGCCTCGCCTTCGCGCGAGGCGTTTTTCATGGCGCCCCGGGTTCCTCAGGTGCCGCGCCGCGCGAGTCGCCCGCCGAACACGTTGACCACCAGCCCGCCCATCACCAGCGCGGCGCCCAGGTACTCGGCCGCGCTCATCTGCTCGCCGAGGAAGAAGGCCGAGGAGGCGATGCCGACCACCGGCACCAGCAGCGAGAACGGCGCGACCTGGGCGGCCGGGTAGCGCGACAGCAGTCGTCCCCAGATGCCGTAGCCGATCAGGGTGGCGACGAAGGCCAGGTAGACCACCGCGAACACCGAGACGCCCGACAGCGAGGCCAGCGCGGCCTCGATGCGCGCCGGCCCCTCGAAGACAAGCGACAGCGCGAAAAAGGGCAGCGGCGGCACCACGCTGCCCCACACCACCAGCGGCACCAGTTCGACCGGCCCGATCCGCTTGGTGACGATATTGCCGAGCGCCCAGGCGGCGGCCGCGCACAAGGTCAGCGCGAAGCCGGCCGTGGTCATGGCGCCGCCGCCCTGCGCGGCGATCGCGGCCAGCCCGCCCGCGGCGATCGCCAGCCCGAGCACGTTCCAGGCGCGCACGCGCTCGCCGAGGAACACCCGGGCGAAGCCGAGCGTGAAGAAGGCCTGCGCCTGCAGCACCAGCGAGGCCAGCCCGGCCGGCATGCCCACCTGCATCGCGGTAAACAGGAACACGAACTGCGCGAGCAGGATGGTGGCGCCGTAGAGCAGCAGCATGCGCCAGGGGATGCGCGGGCGCGGCACGAGGAACACCGCCGGCACGGCGGCCAGCGTGAAGCGCAGCGCGCCGAGCAGCATCGGCGGCACGCCGTGCAGGCCGAGCTTGATCACCACGAAATTGACGCCCCAGGCGACGATCACCACCAGCGCCAGCAGCAGGTCCTTCCAGGCCATCATTGCGTCGTTTCCTCCGTGATCGCGCAAGCAACGGGCGCCAGTCTACCGGCATCCGCCGACAGGCGCGCCCCCCGCGAGCCCGATACAATGGGCGCACCCCAAGTCCGCCCCCCATCAAGAACATGAGCGAATCGATCAAAGCGGTCCTGAAACCGCATATCCGCGACATCGGCAATCTCCAGGTGCGGCGCGTGCTGCCCGCGATGGCCGCGCGCCTCGTCGGCCCCTTCATCTTCTTCGACCACATGGGCCCGGCCGAGCTGCCGCCCGGCACCGGCCTGGACGTGCGCCCGCATCCGCATATCGGCCTGGCCACCGTCACCTATCTGTTCGAAGGCGCGATCCTGCATCGCGACAGCCTCGGCTCGCTGCAGGCCATCGTGCCCGGCGACGTGAACTGGATGACGGCCGGGCGCGGCATCGTCCACTCGGAGCGCACACCCGAGGACGTGCGCGAACGCGGCCAGACCATCCACGGCATCCAGACCTGGGTGGCGCTGCCGCTCGAGCACGAAACCACCGAGCCCTCGTTCGAGCATCACCCGGCGGCCAGCCTGCCGAAGCTCACGCGCGACGGCGTGGCGCTGACGGTGATCGCCGGCGACGCGTTCGGTGCGCGCTCGCCGGTCACCACCTTCTCGCGCACGCTCTACGTGGCGGCCGAATTCGCGGCCGGCACCATGCTCGGCTTCGACGCCGAGCACGAGGAGCGCGCCGTCTACCTGGCCCAGGGCGACCTGACGATCGACGGCCAGCCGCTCGAAGCCGAGCAGATGGCGGTGCTGGCGCCGGGCCAGGCGGTCACGCTGGCCAGCCGCGACGGGGCGCGCGTGATGCTGCTCGGCGGCGCGAAGCTGGCCGGCGAGCGCTTCATCGAATGGAACTTCGTGGCCAGCACGCGCGAGGCGATCGAGGCGGCCAAGCTGGCCTGGACCGAGCAGCGCATGGGCAGCGTGCCCGGCGAGACCGAGTGGATCCCGCTGCCCGAGCGCAAGCCGCGCTGAGCGGCCGGCGCGGCGCATTGAAACAACGGGCTTCGGCCCCAACTACGCGATATTTCCGACTCACGAGGACCACATGGACACCACGCTCGCCACTTTCGAACGCGACGTCATCGAAGCATCGCTCGACGCGCCGGTTCTGGTCGATTTCTGGGCGCCCTGGTGCGGCCCCTGCAAGACCCTGGGCCCGATGCTCGAACGGCTCGAGGCCGATTACGCGGGACGCTGGAAGCTCGTCAAGGTCAACGTCGACGATAACCAGGAGCTGGCCGCGCATTTCCAGACGCGCAGCATCCCGCACGTGATCGCCTTCGCCGACGGCCGCGCCGTCGACCAGTTCGTCGGCGTGCTGCCCGAAGGCCAGTTGCGCGCCTTCATCGACCGGCTGCTGCCCTCGGGCGAGGAAGCCGAGCGCCGCGCCGCGCAGATCGCCCTGGAGGAAGAGCGCTACGAGGACGCGGTGCGCCACCTGCAGGCCGCACTCGCGCTCAATCCGGGCCAGGACGATATCCGCCTCGACCTGATCGAGCTGCTGCTGGCCGTGAACCGCATCGAGGCCGCGCGCGACGAGGCCACGCGCCTGTCGCCGCAGACCGTCAACGGCGTCGACCCGCGCTATCACGCGATCAAGACGCGCTTCGACGCGCTCGATGCGGCCGTCGAGCTGCCGCCGACCGACGCGCTGGAGCAGCGCATCGCCGCCGACGCCAACGATCTCGAGGCGCGCTTCGACCTCGCGCAGATGCTGATCGCGCATCGCCAGTACGAGGGCGCGCTGGTGCAGTTGCTGGAGATCGTGCAGCGCGACCGCGGCTTCAAGGACGACGTGGGCCGCAAGACCATGGTGTCGGTGTTCGAGCTCGCCTCGGACCAGCCGAACCTGGTGGCCGCCTGGCGCCGCAAGCTCAGTGCGGCGCTGTATTGAGCCGGTTGTCGCAATAGCGTCGCGCCGCCGCAAGAAAACACGGGCGCGGGCCGATCAGGCCCGCGCCCGTTTCATTTGGCGCATCCAGCGCCTCCGGAACGCGATCCGCCGCGCTCACGGACACAATCTTTCGGATTGCCTACAAAACGCGAAATGGGCGAGAGGCGGGCGTTCAGCCTCGCGCGGCGATCGCCTTCAGCGCATGCGCGGCAGCCGCGAACCCGAAGCTCGCCGTCACGCACACGCTCGAGCCGAACCCCGCGCAGTTGAGCCCGGCCGGGCCGCCCGAGGCGGGGCCGGCCGCCGCCTCGTCGTCGATCTCGCAGGCGGCGGCCTCGGGGTAGATCAGCGGTTCGTCCGAATAGACGGCGCTGACCTTGAACTTAGCCTTCGGCCCGCGCGGGAAGCCGTGCTGCTTGCGCAATTGCGCGCGCACCTTGGAGAGCAGCGGATCCTGGATCGTCAGCGCCAGGTCGTCGATGCGGATGCGGGTCGGGTCAAGCTGGCCGCCCGCGCCGCCCACCGTCACCAGCGGGATGCCGCGCGCCACGCACCAGGCGATCAGGGCGACCTTGGTGCGCACGCTGTCGATCGCATCGATCACGAAGTCGAAACCGCCGCCGAGCAGGGCCTCGAAATTGTCGGGCTCGGCGAACTCCTCCACGCAATGCACGCGGCAGGCCGGATCGATCAGCGCGATGCGCTCGGCCATCGCCTCGACCTTGGCCTTGCCGTAGTTGCCGTCCAGCGCGTGCAACTGCCGGTTGGTGTTGCTCTCGGCGACATTGTCGAGATCGATCAGCGTGAGCTGCCCGATCGCGCTGCGCGCCAGCGCCTCGACGCTCCACGAGCCCACCCCGCCGATGCCGATCACCGCCACGTGGGCACGCTCGAAGGCCGCCAGCGCGGCCGGGCCATAGAGGCGCGCCACCCCGCCGAAGCGCCGCGAGCGGTCGGCTGCGTCAAGCTGATTCGACGGGCTCGGGGTAAGATCGTGAGGCGTTGCGACGGCGTCGATGCGGGACATGCGTAGGTAAGCGAAATGAAAGCGGAACAGCCGCGAAGCGCCTATTTTGCCTGATCGTCGCAATGCCGGTCGGCCGCGACACCACAACGCAGGATTTTGTTTCCTTGGCTATACTGGCCCCAGATTGAAGCGTTCGCATAAGAAATGACCTCTCTCGCCGATCTCCGCATCAACTACTCGCGTGCCTCGCTCGACGAGGCCGACGTCGCACCCGATCCCATCCGTCAATTCGACAAATGGTTCAAGGAGGCGCTCGACGCGCAACTGCCCGAACCGAACACCATGACGCTGGCCACGGTCGACGCCGAGGGCCGCCCCTCGGCGCGCATCGTGCTGATCAAGGGCGTGGACGAGCGCGGCTTCGTGTTCTTCACCAACTACGAGAGCCGCAAGGGCCGCGAGATCGCGCACAACCCCCATGCCGCGCTGCTGTTCTACTGGATCGAGCTCGAGCGCCAGGTGCGCATCGAGGGCCGCATCGAGAAAACCAGCACAGCCGAATCCGACAGCTATTTCGCCTCGCGCCCGGTGGGCTCGCGCATCGGCGCCTGGGCCTCGGAGCAGAGTACGGTGATCGCCGACCGCGAGGTGCTGGAGGCGCGTGAACGCGACTTCGCCGCGCGCTACGGCGAGAACCCGCCGCGCCCGCCGCACTGGGGCGGCTACCGGCTGGTGCCGGAGGCGATCGAGTTCTGGCAAGGCCGGCCCTCGCGGCTGCACGATCGCCTGCGCTACCTGCGCGATCCGGCGGGCGGCGACGCCTGGACCATCGAGCGGCTCTCGCCCTGACCTGATTCGCGCCGCGTGACCAACCCACGGCGCAGCTCGTGTTTCGATTTGCATGTCGGCCCGCCGCCTCGACGCGGCGGGTCAGTACGAAGACTTGGCTGTATTCGTTTCAACGGACAACGGAGAATCCTCATGTTCTGGGAAAAGAAGCTGGCACAGTGGGCGGACGAAGTACGGGAAAAGGCGAACCTTCCGGCGCGCCTGGTGCTGTGGAATGGCGACCAGCACGATTTCGGCAACTTCAGCGCGCCGGCGGTGACGCTGAAGGTCAACCACGCCTCGGCCCTGCCGCTGTTGCTCGACCCGAGCCTCGACAATCTCGGCGAGGCTTATGTGAAAGGCAAGATCGATATCGAGGGGCGCCTGCCCGACATCATCGACATCGGCTACTCGCTGGCGCGCAGCACCGTCACCAATGCGAGCAAGCTGGTGCGCGTCACGCGCTACTTCACCCACACCAAGAATTCGGACAAGAAGGCGATCCAGTATCACTACGACGTCTCGAACGATTTCTACCGGCTGTGGCTGGACGAGAACATGGTCTATTCCTGCGCCTACTTCGAGAACGGCGACGAGGACCTGGCCACCGCCCAGATCAAGAAGATCGACCACATCCTGACCAAGATCCAGTTGCAGCCGGGCCAGCGCCTGCTCGATATCGGCTGCGGCTGGGGCGCGCTGGTGCTGCGCGCGGCGCAGAAGTTCGGCGCGCACTGCGTGGGCGTGACGCTCTCGCAGAACCAGTTCGACCTCGCCACCGAGCGCGTGCGCCGCGCCGGCCTGGAGAACCAGATCGAGATTCGCCTGCAGGATTACCGCGACGTGGAAGGCCAGTTCGACCGCATCACCAGCGTCGGCATGTTCGAGCACGTCGGCCGCAAGAACCTGCCGGGCTACTTCACCAAGGTGCGCGAGCTGCTGGCCGACGACGGCGTGGCGATGAACCACGGCATCACCTCCTCCGACGCGGACAGCGGCGAGACCTCGCTGGGCGGCGGCGAATTCATCGATCGCTACGTGTTCCCGGACGGCGAGCTGCCGCACGTGAGCCTGGCGATCGAGGCGGCGCAGCGCGGCGGCCTGGAGGTGGTTGACGCCGAGAGCCTGCGTCGGCACTATGCGCGCACGCTCGACATCTGGACCGAGAACTTCGAGGCCAAGGCCGACCAGGCCCGCCAGCTCGTCGACGACGAGAAGTTCCGGATCTGGCGCGTCTATCTCGCGGGCTGCGCCTATGCCTTCGAGAACGACGACGTGTCGATCTACCAGCTCGTCTGCCGCAAGGCCGGCCGCAGCGCGAAAACGCTGCCCTGGTCGCGGCGCTACATGTACGAGAACCCGCTGCCGCGCTGACGGCAGCCTCAAGCGAACGGCCATGCATGGGTGAAGGCAGCACGCGGCGCGATCCCGCGCGAACCACGACTCAGGACGACGCGCCGCCGCGCGAGGCCGGACAGTTCGACCTGTTCGGCGAGCCCTTGCCCGATGCCGGCCAGCCGAGCGCCGGCGCGCCCCCGCGCGCGCCGCGCGGCAGCCGGCGCGGTGCCGCCGACACGGCACCACGCCCGGCCGACGATCCCGCCTGCGCGCCTGCCCCGGCTTCCCCCGATGCAGACGACGCAGGCGCGGAAACCGAAACCCGGCAGGACGATTTCCCTTCACACCCCGGCACCGCCGATTCGAGCCAGGCACCGGCCATGAACTCGCTGTTCGGCGACGAGGAACTGCCGCCGCCGGCCATCGACGCCAATGCCAATGCCAATGCCGACGCCGACGCCGACGCCGCCATCGCGGCCGGCGGCTCGCCCGACGGCAAGCCCGCCGCGCCGCGCCGCTCGCGCAAGCGCGGCGTCACCGCCGCCGCGATCGACGAGGCGGTGGCCGCCACCGCCGCGGCCCTGCCGCCCGGCGTTCATCTCGGCACCTCGACCTGGTCGTTCCCGGGCTGGAACGGCATCGTCTACGGCGAGGACTACTCGGCGCAGAAGCTCTCGCGCGACGGCCTCGAAGCCTATGGCGCGCATCCGCTGCTCAAGAGCGTGAGCATCGACCGCTCCTTCTACGCGCCGCTCTCGATGGCCGAGTACCTGCGTTACGCGCAGCAGGTGCCCGAGGATTTCCGCTTCGTGATCAAGGCGCCCGCCTCGGTCACCGACGCGGTGGTGCGCGGCTCGCGCGGCGAGCCGGCCGGCCCGAACCCGGCCTTCCTCGACGCGCGCATCGCCACCGACGACTTCGTGCGCCCCTGCCTGGACGGCCTGGGCCGCAAGGCCGGCGCGCTGGTGTTCCAGTTCTCGCCGCTGCCGGACCATCTGCTGGCCGACCCGGCCGGCCTGATCGAGCGCCTGGCGGCCTTCTTCGCCGCCCTGCCGCCGCTGCCGGCCGAGCCCGACGGACCGCGCTACGCGATCGAGATCCGCGACGGCGCACTGCTCACGCCGCGCTTCATCCGCATGCTGGCGAGCGCCGGCGTGCGCTACTGCGTCGGCCTGCATGCGCGGATGCCCGATCCCTTGCGCCAGGCCGCCGCGCTCGCGCTGCTCGACGGCGACACGCCCGGGCCGCTGGTGGTGCGCTGGAGCCTGCACGGCGGCTTCAAGTACGAGCAGGCCAAGGCCAAGTACGATCCGTTCGACAAGCTGGTCGACGAGGATCCGAACACGCGCCACGCGCTGGCCGATCTGGCCGCGCGCTACGTGCTGGCCGGCCAGCCGGTGCTGATCACCATCAACAACAAGGCCGAGGGCTCGGCGCCGCTGTCCTGCATCGAGCTGGCGCGGGCGATCAGCGCGGCCGTCGAGCGGCTGCGCTCCGACGCGGCCTGAACCGCCCGCCCCTCGCCTCCCGTCGCGCCATGAAAAAACGGCGGCACCCCGATCGAGGTGCCGCCGTTCCGTTTCGTGCCGCACTCAGCCGCGATTCGACTTCAGCCGATGCGCGAACTTCTGGCGGAATTTCGCGATCTTCGGGCCGATCACGGCCGCGCAATAACCCTGCTGCGGATTGCGCGCGAAATAGTTCTGGTGATACTCCTCGGCCGGCCAGTAGTTGCCGTCCAGCAGCTCGACCTTGGTGACGATCGGCGCGCCGAAGATATGCTCGCGCTCGAGCGTGGCGATCACCTCCAGCGCGGCCTCGCGCTGCGCCTGCGACTCGGCGAACACCACCGAGCGGTACTGGGTACCGACGTCGGCGCCCTGGCGGTTCAGCTGGGTCGGATCGTGCGTGGCGAAGAAGATCTCGAGCACCTCGCGATAGCTGATGCGCGCCGGGTCGTAGCTGACCTTCACCACCTCGGCGTGGCCGGTATCGCCGTCGCAGACCTCGCGATAGCCCGGGTTGCGCGTGTGGCCGCCCGCATAACCGGATTCGACCGCGAGCACGCCCTCGACATCGAGAAACACCGCCTCGGTGCACCAGAAACACCCGCCGCCGAACACGGCGACTTCCTGCACTGCCTGATTCATGTTCGCTCCTGACAGAGGATCCGGCCGGGGTTCGGCAGGATCGTTTCGGGCCGCCGGGTCGCGGCAGCCATCGATTCCGTTAAAATCGGGACAAATTTCCCGATTTCCAGATGACCTCTTCCAACCTGTTTCGCCGCCGCGCGGGCGCCGCGCCGAGGGCCGTGCCGCGATGACGATCCGCGCCACCCCGCCCGACTTCGACGCCGCCGCGTTCCGGCAGGCGCTCGGCCAGTTCGCCACCGGCGTGACCGTGATCACCACGCGCGCGCCGCACGGCCAGCTGATCGGCATCACCGCGAGTTCCTTCAATTCGGTCTCGCTGGCGCCGCCGCTGGTGCTCTGGAGCCTGGCGACGCGCTCGGCCTCGCTACCGGTATTCCGCGGCAACAGCCATTATGTGATCAATGTGCTGGCCGCGTCGCAGCTCGATCTCTGCAAGCGCTTCGCGACCGCCAAGGGCGACCGCTTCGAGGGGGTTTCGCACGCCGCCGGCCAGTCCGGCATGCCGGTGCTCGACGGCGCGCTGGCCTGGTTCGAGTGCCATAACCGCAGCCGCTACGACGAGGGCGACCACGTGATCTTCGTCGGCGAGGTGGAGCGCTGCGGGCTGCACCCCGAAGCGGGCTCGCTCGCGCCGCTGGTGTTCCACGGCGGCGCGTTCCACGGGCTCAATCCGCTCTGACCGCCCCGGTGCGGGCCAGCGAGACGGGCGGCCCCGCCTCGTCCTTGAGCGTCTGCAGGACGATGTTGGAACGGATGTCCATCACGCCCGGCGCCTTGTAGAGGTGATTGAGCACGAATTCCGAATAGTGCTTGAGATTGTGGGCCAGCACGCGCAGCAGATAATGCGTCTCGCCCGTCACCACGAAGGCCGATACCACCTCCGGCCATTCCTTCAGCGCTTCGGCGAAGCGCTCGTGCCATTGCTCCTGATCGTTGCGCATCGACACCTGCACGAAGGCCTCCAGCTCGAAGCCGAGCTTTTCGCGACTCAGGCAGGCGCGATAGCACTCGATCACGCCCTGCTCCTCCAGCAGCCGCATCCGCCTCAGGCAGGCGGACGGCGACAGGGAGATGCGCTCGGCCAGGTCGAGGTTGCTGATCCGGCCCTCCTGCTGCAATACGGCGAGAATACGGCAATCAGTAGCGTCCAGCGAGATTGCATGCATTTCTGGTCCCCGTTTTAGCTATCGTTCAAATTATCTGCGATATTTGCCGAATGTCCATGTTTATTTCGCAAGCACTTTGCGGCCTCGATTGCCTATCATTCGAGCTGTGGAGACTTGATGAAAAACCATGGAAACGCTCTGGGATATTTCGCCGGCCATCTCCCCCGCCACGCCCGTCTGGCCCGGTGATACCGAGGTCGCGGTCGAGCGCGTGTGGCGCATGGAAGCCGGCTCGCCGGTCAACGTCGCGCGGCTGACGCTCTCGCCGCATACCGGCGCGCACGCCGACGCGCCCCTGCATTACGACGCCGAGGGCGCGCCGATCGGCGCGGTGCCGCTCGATGCCTATCTCGGCGCCTGCCGCGTGATCGACTGCCTGGGCGCGGCGCCCGCGGTGGCGCCCGGACGGATCGCCGCCGCCTTGGCGGGCTGCCCGCCGCGCGTGCTGCTGCGCACTTACGCGAACGCGCCGCAACAAGCCTGGGACAGCGCCTTCTGCGCGGTCGAGGCGGCCACCATCGACCTGCTGGCCGCGCACGGCGTGCGCCTGATCGGCATCGACACACCCTCGCTGGACCCGCAGGAATCGAAGACCATGGACGCGCACCGCCGCGTGCGCGCGCACGGCATGGCGATCCTGGAAGGCCTGGTGCTGGATGCCGTGCCGGCCGGCGACTACGAGTTGATCGCGCTGCCGCTCAAGTTCGCGACGCTCGATGCGAGCCCGGTGCGCGCGGTACTGCGCGCGCTGCCCGCCGATCGCGCGACGCCCTGAATTCCCCGATCCGACTTTCCGGCGCGCGGCTGCCGCTCGCGCCTCCCCCACTCACGAACCCAATCGATCCGCACCATGCAAACCCGCGAAGATGCGCTCGCCCTCGATCGCGACGACCCGCTCGCCCCGCTGCGCGAGCGCTTCGCCCTGCCCGACGACACCCTCTACCTCGACGGCAATTCGCTCGGCGCGCGCCCGAAGGCTTCGGCCGCGCGCGCCCAGGCGGTGATCGAGGCCGAATGGGGACGCGACCTGATCCGCAGCTGGAACACCGCCGGCTGGTTCGCGTTGCCGCGTCGCCTGGGCGACCGGCTCGCGCCGCTGATCGGCGCCGCCGAGGGCGAGGTGGTGATCACCGACACGATCTCGGTGAACCTGTTCAAGCTGCTCTCGGCGATGCTGCGCGAGCAGGCGCGGCGCGCGCCCGAGCGCCGCGTGATCGTCTCGGAGCGCTCCAACTTCCCGTCCGACCTCTATATCGCGCAAGGGCTGATCGCCCAGCTCGATCGCGGCTACGAGTTGCGCCTGGTCGACGATGCGGCCGAGCTGGAAACCGCGATCGACGCCGATTGCGCGGTCGCGATGATCACCCACGTCAACTACCGCAGCGGCTACATGCACGACATGGCCGCCCTCACGCGCCACGCGCAGCAGGCCGGCGCACTGATGCTGTGGGACCTGGCCCACTCGGCCGGCGCGGTGCCGGTCGACCTGAACGGCGCGACGGCCGACGGCGCGGTCGGCTGCACCTACAAATACCTGAACGGCGGCCCGGGCTCGCCGGCCTTCACCTGGGTGCCGAAGCGCCACCAGGCCAGCTTCGAGCAGCCGCTGTCGGGCTGGTGGAGCCATCGCGCGCCGTTCGCGATGGAGCCGGGCTTCGCGCCCGACGCGAGCATCTCGCGCTTCCTGTGCGGCACCCAGCCGATCGTCTCGATGGCGATGGTCGAATGCGGGCTCGACATCTTCCACGAGACCGACATGGGCGCGATCCGCCGCAAGTCGCTGGCGCTGGCCGATGCCTTCATCGCGCTGGTCGAGTCGCGCTGTGCCGGGCTCGAGCTGCGGCTGGTCACGCCGCGCGAGCCGGCACGGCGCGGCTCGCAGGTCAGCTTCGAGCATCCGCACGGCTACGAGGTGATGCGCGCGCTGATCGCGCGCGGCGTGGTGGGCGACTATCGCGAGCCGCGCATCCTGCGCTTCGGCTTCACGCCGCTCTACACGCGCTTCGTCGATATCTGGGATGCCGTCGAGGCGCTGCGCGAGGTGCTCGCCACCGAGGCCTGGCGGGCGCCCGAGTTCGCGGCCCGCACGGCGGTGACCTGAGCCGCCGCCCCCGCCGACATGAGCGCCCCTGACCTGCCGGAGATTGTTGATCGTGAATCCTGACCATTCCAAGACCGACGGCGCCGATGCGCCGCCGCGCTGCCCGTTCTCGGGCACGCCGGCCCCGGCCGACGCCGGCACCGAGGGCTGGCACGACGCCCAGCTCGATTTCTCGAAGTCGATGAGCTATGGCGACTACCTGTCGCTCGGCTCGATCCTGAAGGCCCAGCATCCGCTCTCGCCCGACCACAACGAGATGCTGTTCATCATCCAGCACCAGACCAGCGAACTGTGGATGAAGCTGGCGCTCTACGAGCTGCGCGCGGCGCTCGATTCGATCCGCCGCGATGCGCTGCCGCCTGCCTTCAAGATGCTGGCGCGCGTCTCGCGCATCCTCGAGCAACTGGTGCAGGCCTGGAACGTGCTGGCCACCATGACGCCATCGGAGTATTCGGCGATGCGCCCCTACCTGGGCGCTTCCTCGGGCTTCCAGTCCTATCAGTACCGACAGCTCGAATTCCTGCTCGGCAACAAGAACGAGCAGATGCTCAAGCCGCACGCGCATCGCCCGGACATCCTCGCCGAGGTGGAAGCCACGCTCGACGCGCCCTCGCTCTACGACGAGGTGGCGCACCTGCTGGCGCGGCGCGGTTTCCCGATCGCGGCCGAGCGGCTCGCGCGCGACTGGCGCGCGCCGACCGCGCACGACGCCTCGGTCGAGGCGGCCTGGCTCGCCGTCTATCGCGATCCCGCCGCGCACTGGGAGCTCTACGAGATGGCCGAGGAACTGGTCGACCTCGAGGATGCGTTCCGGCAATGGCGCTTCCGGCATGTCACCACCGTCGAGCGCATCATCGGCTTCAAGCAGGGCACGGGCGGCACCAACGGCGCGCCCTATCTGCGCAAGATGCTAGACGTGGTGCTGTTCCCCGAGCTGTGGCACGTGCGCACCACGCTGTAGGCGACAGGTGCGATGCAAGGCCAGCCCTCATCGCGACGGGCCGGCGATCCCTTCCCCGCCAAGCCGTTGCGCCCGCAACGGTTTCACATGATCGCGCAGCACGGCCAGCGCAAGCGCCGCGATCGTCATCGACACCACCAGCATCGCCAGATAACCGGCCTTCCCGCCCGCGCCGATCACCCAGGCGCCGGCGAAGGCGCTGAAGATCGCGCCGAGCCGGCCGACCATCAGCGCGCCGGCGGTGCCGGTGGCGCGCACCGGGGTCGCGTACAGGTGCGCGCAGAGCGCGTACATGGTGGCCTGCACCGCGTTGACGAACAATCCGTGCAGGCCGAGCCCGAGCAGCAGCCAGCCGCGCTGGCTCGCGACATCGACACCGAACAAGGCGGCCGCGCTGGCCGCGCCGCCCAGCGCGCTCGATACCAGCGGCCAGCGCGAACCCCAGCGCGCGATCGCCAGCGCGCAGCCGAGTGCGCCGATCACGCCGCCCAGGTTGTAGGCGGTCAGGCCGCTGCCGGCCACGTCCACGCTCAGGCCCTGCGCGGCCAGCATCGCCGGCAACCAGCTGAAGGCGCTGTAGACGGCCAGCAGGGACATGAAGAACGCGCACCAGAGCGCGAGCGTGTCGCCGGCCAGGCCGTCGGCGAACAGCGCGCGAAAACCACGCTGCTCGGCGCCGATCCGAGCTGACGGCGCGCCGTCCACGATCCGCTGCTCGCGACCATCCGCGCCCGCATTGGCCGCCGCGCGCCGCTCGACCGAATCGCTGAAGGCGGCATCGGCGGCCACGGGCCGGCGCATGCGCGCCAGCAGACGTCCCAGTTCGGGCCAGCGCGCACGATGGCGGGCGAGGTAGCGCGGCGATTCGGGCAGCGTCGCGAGCAGCACGACACCGAGCAGCAGCGGCAGCGCGCCACCGACGACGAACAAACCCCGCCAGCCCTGCAGCGGCAGCACCGCATGCGCGAACAGCCCCGCCAGCATGCCGCCGAGCGGCACGCAGACGATGGTGGCGGTCACCATCAGGGTGCGATGGCGCGCCGGCGTGAATTCGGCCGTCAAGGTGGTGGCGGTCGGCAGCGCGCCGCCGATGCCGAGGCCGGCCACGAAGCGCAGCGCGGCGAGGCCGGCGATGTCCTGCGCCGCGCCGATCGCGCAGGTGGCCGCGCCAAACACGAACACGCTGAGGATCACGGCGCGCCGGCGGCCGAAACGATCGGCGAACGGGCCCGCGGCGGCGCTGCCCAGCCCCATGCCGACCAGGCCGGCGGCCACCGCCGGCACGAAGGCCTCGCGCGCCAGGTGCCAGTCGCGGATCAGGGCCGGAATCGCGAAGCCGATCAACTGGCCGTCGAAACCGTCGAGCACGATCGACAACGCAGCCAGCAGCACGGCCAGGCCCTGCATCGCGCTGAACGGGCCGGCGTCGAGCGTCGTGCCGATATCGACGCCGCCCGCGGCCTCGGCCTGCCGCGCGCCGTTCATGCGCGGCCTCGATGCGGGTGACGCGCAACGATGTCGTGCGATGCGAAGCGGCGCGCCGGCGCCCTGGCGAATCGGCTCATGTCCTCACTCTCCTCGGAATCCGGCGCGCTCTGGCAAGCCGCTTGCCGGGGCGGCCGCTTCGACGATCTTGCGGCCGGTTCATGGTGGTTTCGCCGCGCGTTGGCCGCCGATCGGCAGGATCGATCGAGTGAGGCGATGCGTGCCGAACCAGCGGCGCGCCGCGCGAGCCCGCGCATCATAAGGCGATTCACGCCGGCCTGGCGGCACGACCCGAAGCGCCGCGTTCAGGCCACCACGATCTCCAGCAGGCTCGGCCCGGGACCCGCCAGCGCGGCCTGCAAGGTCTCGCGCAGCAGCCCGGGATCCGCGACACACCGGCCCTCGCAACCGAAGCCGCGCGCGAGCGCGACGAAATCGAGCCCGGGCAGCGCGGTACCCTGCACCGTCTCGCCGGCCGCGAAACCGAACGCAGGCGCGAATTCCTGCAGGGCCGCGTAACGGCCGTTGGCGAGGATCAGGAAGGCGATCGGCGCGGCATCGCGCGCACCGTCATGGCGGCAGCGGCGGGATCGGATCGGGTATCGCGCATCGGCACGCTCTCTCGCAATCGGGACCAGACGACAGTATCGAGACATCGACCGCGCATCGGTACTGTCTTTTTCGGCAAGCCCGCGCGCGAAGGCGCGAGCGGCACCGCCGCGGCCCGCGCCACGACGCAGTGCAGCATCGAAATCCGCGCCATCCGCCTTGACTTTCCCCAGCCCGAATAAGATCATTCGCTCACAAAGCGAGCAAATGATCTTAACGAGGCCGTCTTCGGCCACAAGGAGACAAGGGATGAATCCTCCGCCGACCGTCGCGCCCGTGATCCTGCATATCGGCGCCGGTTCGTTCCACCGCGCCCATCAGGCCTGGTACCTGCATCGCGTCAATCAAGCCGCCGCGGCCGCTGGCGACACCGCCGGCCAATGGTCGCTGGTGGTCGCCAACATCCGCGACGACATGCGCGCCACCATGGACGCGCTGGCCGCCCAGCACGGCGCGTACACGCTCGAGACCGTCACGCCCGGCGGCGAACGCGCCTACGAGACGATCCGCTCGATCACGCGCGTGCTGCCCTGGTCGATCGACCTGAAGGCGCTGGTCGAGGCCGGCGCCGATCCGGCCTGCCGGATCGTGTCGTTCACGGTGACCGAGGGCGGCTACTACCTCGACGAACACAACCGGCTCGACGCCGGCAACCCCGACCTGGCCGCCGACCTGCAGGGCGCGCGCACCACCATCTACGGCGCGCTGGCCGCGCTGCTGGCCGAACGGCAGGCGCGCGGCGCCGGGCCGCTGACGCTGCAAAGCTGCGACAACCTGCGCAGCAACGGCGCGCGCTTCGAGGCCGGCATGCGCGAGTTCCTGGAGCGGCGCGGCCTGGCCGGGCTGCTGGCCTGGTTCGACGCCAACGTGTCCTGCCCGAGCGCGATGGTCGACCGCATCACGCCGCGCCCCACGCCGGACGTGGCCGAGCGCGTGAAGGCCGCCACCGGCGTGGACGACGCCTGCCCGGTGATGGGCGAATCCTTCATCCAGTGGGTGATCGAGGACCGCTTCGTGGCGGGCCGCCCGGCCTGGGAACAGGCCGGCGCGGAGCTGGTGCAGGACGTGCATCCGTACGAGGAGGCGAAGATCCGCATCCTCAACGCCACCCACAGCTGCATCGCCTGGGCCGGCACGCTGGCGGGCCTGAGCTATATCCACGAAGGCACCCACGACGCGGCGATCCGCCAGCTCGCGCACGACTATGTCAGCGACGACGTGATCCCCTCGCTGACCCCGAGCCCGCTCGACCTGGCACGGTATCGCGACGTGGTGCTGGAGCGCTTCGGCAATCCCTACATCCTCGACACCAACCAGCGCGTGGCCGCCGACGGCTTCTCGAAGATCCCCGGCTTCATCGCGCCGACCCTGGCCGACTGCTTCGCGCGCGGCGCCGAGCCGGTCTCGACCGCCGTGCTGCCCGCCCTGTTCCTGCGCTTCCTGGAACGCTGGTCGCAGGGCCTGCTGCCCTACGAGTACCAGGACGGCGTGATGGACCCGGGCGTGGCGCGCGCGATCGTCGCGGCCGACGATCCGGTCGCCGCGCTGGCCGCCGAGCGCTCGCTGTGGGGCTCGCTGGCCGACGACGAACGGCTCGCGCGGGTGCTGCGCGCGGGGCTGGCGCGCGTCGACGCCTGGTTCGCCTCGCACTGACGCAGCGGCTGAGGTAGCGACCGAAATACCGGCCCGGCACCGGCCCGGGCGCCATCGCGCCCCGCCCGTGCGGGTCATCCGGCATTGGCACGGCCCGCGCCGCGCGGCTACAGTAGCGACTCTCTGACGACGGACTGCTTCCGCCCATCATGTATCTCGGCATCGATCTCGGCACCTCGGAAGTCAAGGTGCTGCTGCTTTCCCCCGACGGCACGGTCGTCGGCACGGCGGGTACGCCATTCACCGTGTCGCGCCCGCATCCGCGCTGGGCCGAACAACATCCCGAGGACTGGTGGCAGGGCACCCGCGCGGCGCTCGCGGCGCTGCGCGCCAGATATCCGGCCGAATACGCCCAGGTGCGCGGCATCGGCCTGTCGGGCCAGATGCACGGCGCCGTGCTGCTCGATCGCGAGGATCGCGTGCTGCGGCCCGCGATCCTCTGGAACGACATGCGCAGCGACGAGGAATGCTCGACGCTCACGCGCCGCGCCCCCGAGCTGCACCGGCTGGCCGGCAACCTGGCGATGCCGGGCTTCACCGCGCCCAAGCTGATCTGGGTCGCCACGCACGAGCCGGAGGTGTTCGGCAGGATCGACTGCGTGCTGCTGCCCAAGGACTACCTGCGGCTGCGGTTGACCGGCAACCGCGTCTCCGATCCCTCGGACGCGGCCGGCACGCTGTGGCTGGACGTGGCGCGCCGCGATTGGTCGGGCAGCCTGCTCGAGGCGGGCGGCATGCGACGCGAGCAGATGCCGCGCATCGTCGAGGGCAATGCGCCCTCGGGCACCTTGCGCGCCGAGGCGGCACGTGAGCTGGGCCTGGCCGAAGGCATCGTGGTGGCGGGCGGCGGCGGCGACAACGCCACCAGCGCGCTCGGCATCGGCGCCACCCAGCCCGGCGACGGCTTCGTCTCGCTCGGCACCTCGGGCGTGTTGAGCATCGTCGGCGACCGTTTCATGCCCTATCCCGAATCGGCCCTGCATGCGTTCTGCCACGCGATCCCCGATCGCTGGCAGCAGATGAGCGTGGTGCTGTCCGCCGCGAGCTGCCTGCGCTGGGTCTGCAAGCTGACCTCGACCGACGAGCCGACCCTGATCGCCGAGGTCGAGGCGCTCGATCCGGCCGCGCTGGCCGAGGCGCCGATCTTCCTGCCCTATCTGTCGGGCGAGCGCACCCCGCACAACGACCCTTACGCGCAAGGCGTGTTCTACGGCATGACGCATGGCACCGACCGCGCGCGGCTCGGCTATGCGGTGCTGGAAGGCGTCACGCTGGCGCTGGCCGACGGCCACGACGCGCTGGTGGCGGCCGGCTCCAGCGCGGCCTCGCTGGCACTGATCGGCGGCGGCGCGCGCAGCGCCTACTGGGCGCAACTGGTGGCCGACGCGCTCGACGTGCTCACCCACCAGCTCGGCGGCGGCGCGACCGGCGCGGCGCTCGGCGCGGCGCGGCTCGGCTGGCTGGCCGATGGCGGCGATGCGTCGCAGGTGTTGACCAAGCCGCCGCTGTCGGCCGAATACGCGCCCGACGCGGCCCGTCACGCCTGGCTGCGCGAGCGCCTCGACACCTATCGCGCGCTGTATCGCCACGTGCGGCCGCTGTTCGAGCCCTCGCGACAGCGGCTTGCCTGACGCGCTTTGCGATACGATCCCTAACTTTCCAGCCAGACGCCCGCTCGACGAGCCCAGCCCACGTGCCCAAGTCCTCCGAAAAACTCGACCTCGCGACGCGCGCCGCCTGGCTCTACTACGTCGCCGGCGACACGCAGAACGAGATCGCCGAGAAGCTGCAGGTCTCGCGCCCGGTCGCGCAGCGGCTGGTGGCCTTCGCGGTCGAGAAGAACCTGATCCGGGTGCGCGTCGATCATCGCGTGGCCGACTGTCTCGACCTGGCCGCGCAGTTGTCGGAGCGCTACGGCCTGTCGCTCTGCGAGGTGGTGCCGATCGACGCCGACACGCCCGACGCGATCGACCGCAAGCTGGCGGTGGCCGGCGCCCAGGTGATGGAGCGCTACCTCAACGAGGAGCGCCCGATGGTGATCGCGGTCAGCAGCGGCCGGACCCTGAAGGCCGCGGTCGCGCAGATCGCGCAGATCGAGCGGCCGCAGCACAGGCTGGTGTCGATGGTCGGCGCGATCGCCCAGGACGGCTCGTCCAATCCCTACGACGTGGCCCAGCACATCTCGGAGAAGACCGGCGGCAAGCACTTCCTGCTGCCCGCGCCGCTGTTCGCCGACAACGTGGCCGAGCGCGCGCAGTGGTGCAACCACCGCCTGTACCGGATCGTCGAGCAGCTCACGGCCGATGCCGACGTGGCCTTCGTCGGGATCGGCAACGTCGGCCCGGACTGCCCGCTGTACGTGGACGGCTTCATCACCGCCGACGAACTGAACGAGATGATCGAATACGGCGCGGTGGCCGAGATGATCGGGCTGCCGATGGATGCGCGCGGCCGCAGCGTGGTCACGCCGTCCACCGCGCGCGTGACCAGCGTCTCGCTCGACGCGCCGCCGCGCCGGCCCACCATCGGCTTCGCGGGCGGCCCGCGCAAGCAGGCGGCCGTGCTGGCGGCACTGCGCGGCGGCTGGCTGTCGGGCATCGTCACCGACGAGAGCTGCGCGCGCGCCGCGCTGGCGGACTGAGGCGCGCGACGGCGGATCGAAAGGAATCGAAAGGATCGATGGCGCGAACATCGCGCAACCCGGGCGGCGGCACTTCGGTGCCGCCGTTTTCGTTTGGACGACGGTCGAAACGCGGACGCGATTTCGCCGCCTAAAACGACAAGGCCGCGCGGGACTCGCGCGGCCTTGTCGTGTCGAGCGGGGCGACGCTCGGCCGCCACCGCTTGCCGGCCCGGCCTCAGGCGGCCAGCGCCTGCGGCAGGCGGCGCTCGAAGGCACGGCCCTCGGCGTCGAACAGGTGGCAGTGCTCGGGCTGCGCATGCAGGCGCAGCACCTCGCCCGGGCGATGCGTCTCGAGCGGCGGGATCCGCGCGATCATGCCGTCCGGCGCGATCTTCGATTCCGCGTACAGATACGCCGAGTCGCCCAGCGACTCCACCGCCATGGTGCGCACCGCCACGCCCTCGCCCTCGGCCGCGCCGACCTGGACGTGCTCGGGGCGGATCCCGACCGTCACCTTGTCGCCCACGCGCAGCGAACCGGTGCGCACCGCCACGCGCTGCGATTCGCCGCTCTCGAAGCGCACCGTCACTTCCTCGGGCGAAACCGCCTGCGCCACGCCTTCCAGGAAGTTCATCTTCGGCGAGCCGATGAAGCCGGCCACGAAGCGGTTGGCCGGCGCATGGTAGAGCGCGTTGGGCGAGCCGACCTGCTGCACGCTGCCATTCGAGAGCACCACGATCTTGTCGGCCAGCGTCATGGCTTCCACCTGATCGTGCGTCACGTAGATCATGGTGGTCTTCAGCTCGTCGTGCAGGCGCGCGAACTCCAGGCGCATCTTCACGCGCAGCGCCGCGTCGAGGTTCGACAGCGGCTCGTCGAACAGGAACACCTTGGGCTTGCGCGTGATCGCGCGGCCGATCGCGACGCGCTGGCGCTGGCCGCCCGAGAGCTGCTTGGGCTTGCGCTCGAGCAGGTGGTCGATGTGCAGGATCCTGGCGGCATTGCGTACCGCCGCGTCGATCTCCGGCTTCTTCGCGCCGGCCAGCTTGAGGCCGAAGGCCATGTTGTCGTACAGCGTCATGTGCGGGTAGAGCGCATACGACTGGAACACCATCGCGATGCCGCGCTTGGCGCTGGGCGTCTCGTTGACGCGCACGCCGTCGATCAGCAGGTCGCCGCCCGAGATGTCCTCGAGCCCGGCGATCATCCGCATCAGCGTTGACTTGCCGCAGCCGCTGGGGCCGACGAACACCACGAACTCGCCGTCGGCGATGTCGAGGTTGACCTTGCTCAGCACTTCGTTGTCGTCGTAGCGCTTGCCGATATCGCGCAGAAGCACGCTTGCCATGATTTGTCTCCGCTGTCTTGCTGCTGTTCGTGACGGGCGACGCGCGCTCGACGGCGCGCGGCAGCCCGGCTCAGTTCATTGCGACTGCACGGTGCCGGTCGCGATCCATTGCGCGACCAGGCCCGGCAGCAGGTCCATGCGATCGAACATATGGCGCGCGCCGATCGCGCGCAATGCATCGACCTGCGACGGCGAGGCATGCCCGCCGCCGACGAAACCGATCACCGTCATGCCGGCCGCCGCGGCCGCGGTGATGCCGGTGGCGCTGTCCTCCACCACCAGGCAGTGCTCGGGCGCGAAGCCCAGCGTGTGGGCCGCGGCCAGGTAGACGTCGGGCGCCGGCTTGGGCCGCTCGACGCCGTCGGCGCAGAACAGGCGCTCGCCGAAATGGCGTTTCAGGCCGGTGCGGGTGAGCGCCGCTTCCACGTAGGGGCGGTTGCTGTTGCTGGCGCAGGCGATCGGCAGCGGGATCGCGGCCAGCGCCACGTCGATGCCGTCCACCGCCGGTGCCTGCACGGCGGCGCGCTCGACCGTGGCGCGGATCGTCTCGATCTCCTCGGCCGACAGCGTGTGCCCGGCCTGCGCGGCGGCGCCGGCCAGCACGCGCTCGGTGCGCAGGCCCAGCAGCGGCAGCACGATCGGCCGCACCTCGACGCCGGGCCAGCGCGCTTCCAGCTCGCGCACCAGCACGCCGGCGGCCACCGCCTCGCTGTCGATCAGCACGCCGTCGCAGTCGCAGATCAGCAGCCGATCGCGTCCCTCGATGCCCGGCGCGCTCACTTGACGGCTCCGAAGGTGAGGCCGCGCACCAGTTGCTTCTGCGACAGCCAGCCGACGATCAGGATCGGCGCCACCGCCAGCAGCGAGGCGGCCGACAGCTTGGCCCAGAACAGGCCCTCGGGGCTCGAGTAGGAGGCGATGAACACCGTCAGCGGCGCCGCGTTGGAGCTGGTCAGGTTGATGCTCCAGAAGGCCTCGTTCCACGACAGGATCACCAGCAGCAGCGAGGTGGAGGCCAGGCCCGGCAGCGCCATCGGCATCAGCAGGTAGACGATCTCCTGCCAGGTGGTGGCGCCGTCGATGCGGCCCGCTTCCAGGATGTCGCGCGGGATCTCGGTGAAATAGGTGAAGGTCATCCACACCGCGATGGGCAGGTTGATCAGGGTGTAGATGATCACCACGCCGCTGACCGTGTCGAGCAGCCCCGAGTTCTTCCAGAGCAGGTAGATCGGCACCAGCACGCCCACCGAGGGCATCATCTTGGTCGACAGCATCCAGAGCAGGACCTTCTGGGTGCGCCCGGTCGGGAAGAAGGCCATCGCGTAGGCGGCCGGCACCGCGAACAGCAGGCACACCACGGTCACGCCGACCGAGATCAGGATCGAGTTCCAGGCGAAGCCGAAGTAGTTGCTGCGCGCGAACACCTCGCGGAAGCTGTCGAGCGTGGGCGTGAAGATCAGCGACATCGAGTAGGCCTGCTGCTCGGTCTTGAAGGCGGTGATCGCCATCCAGAAGATCGGGAAGAACAGCAGCAGCGCGATCAGCCAGGCCAGCACGCCGGGAATCGCGCGCTTGAGCGTGTCGAGGCCGCCCGCGCTCTGTTTCAAGGACAGGTCGCTCATGCTTCGTACTCCCCCTTCAGGTTCTTCGCCAGCATGCGCACCAGGAAGAACGACACGATATTGGCCAGCACCACCGCCAGGATGCCGCCCGCCGAGGCGAGGCCGACGTCGAACTGCTGCAGGCCCAGCGAGTAGATCAGGTAGGACAGATTGGTGGTCGCGTTGCCGGGACCGCCGCCGGTGGTCGTATAGATCTCGGCGAAGATCGACAGCAGGAAGATGGTTTCCATCATCACCACCACCGCGATCGCGCGCTTCAGGTGCGGCAGCGTGATGTAGAAGAACATCGCGATCGGGCCGGCGCCGTCGATGCGCGCGGCTTCCTTCTGCTCCTGGTCGAGCGACTGGATCGCGGTGAACAGGATCAGGAAGGCGAACGGCAGCCACTGCCAGGAGACGATCATGATCACCGCGGTCAGCGGGTAGTCGGCGAACCAGTCGATCGGGGTCAGGCCGAAGGCGCGCATCACGCCGGCCACCAGCCCGTAGACGGGGTTCAGGATCATGTTCTTCCAGATCAGCGCGGAGACGGTCGGCATCACGAAGAACGGCGCGATCGCCAGCAGGCGGGCGATGCCCTGGCCGTAGAACTTGCGGTCGAACAGCACCGCCATCAGCACGCCGCCGATCACGGTGATCGCCAGCACCGCCACGATCAGCACCAGCGTGTGCCAGATCGCCGGCAGGAAGGACGGATCGGTGGCGAGGTAATGATAGTTGTCGAGGCCCGCGAAACCCTTTTCATCGGGGTTCAGCAGGTTGTAGCGCGTGAACGAATACCAGATCGTCATCGCGAGCGGGATCGACATCCACAGCAGCAGCACGGCCACCGAAGGTGTGACGAGCCAGCGGGCGGGCTTGCCGCGCGCGGAGGCGGCGGAGGCGGGAGACGAATCGGTCATGGGCGCCGTGTGATGTAGGGGAAGACGTAGGTGACGCATGCTCGGACCCTCTTGAATCTCGCGCGAGGCGCCGAACCAGCGGCAGCTCGCGCCGAAGCATCGCGATCCGGCCGGCCCGGCCGGATCGCGTGACACGCTCGAACGGAATTACTTCTTGTAGCCGGCCTGGCGAACCGCGCGGTCGGCGGCGGCCTGGCCGGCGGCCAGTGCCTGGTCGACCGTCATCTGGCCGGCCACCGCGCCGGCGATCGACTGGCCGACCACCGTGCCGAACGACTGGAACTCAGGAATCCCGACGTACTGGACGCCCGTGTACGGCACCTTCTTCAGCGAGGGATCGTTGACGTCGGCGGTCTCGATGGCCTTCAGCACGAAGTCCGAGAACGGCGCGGCGGCCTTGTACTCGGCACGCGCGTAGGTCGACTGGCGCGTGCCCGGCGGCACCGAGGCCCAGCCCTCGTCCTTGCCGACCATCTCGACGTACTGCTTGGAGGTCGCCCAGGTGATGAACTTCTTGGCCGCGTCCTGCTGCTTGGAGGTCTTCGGGATCGCCAGCGCCCAGGCCCACAGCCAGTGCGAGCCCTTCGGCGTGACCGCCACCGGCGCGGCCGCGAAGCCGATCTTGTCGGCCACCTGCGACTGCTGCTTGTTGTAGAGCATGCCGGCGGCCACCGTCGCGTCGATCCACATCGCGCACTTGCCCGAGGCGGTCAGCGTCAGGTTCTCGTTGAAGCCGTTCGAGCTCGCTCCCGGGGGGCCGTCCTTCTTCAGCAGGTCCACGTAGAACGTGATCGCCTTCTTCCATTCCGGCGAGGTGAGCTGCGCGTTCCAGTTCTCGTCGAACCAGCGCCCGCCGAAGGTGTTCACCACGGTCGACACGTAGGCCATGTTCTCGCCCCAGCCGGCCTTGCCGCGCAGGCAGATGCCGTAGGTGCCGTTGGCCTTGTCGGTCAGCTTGTCGGCGAACTGCGCGATCTGGTCGTAGGTCGGCTGGTCCGGCATCTTGAGACCCTTGGCCGCGAACAGGTCCTTGCGGTAGTAGGTCATCGAGCTCTCGACGTAGAACGGCAGCGCATAGAGCTGGCCGTTGTAGGACAGCGAGTCGCGCGCGGTCTTCACCACGTCGTTGAGGTCGTAGTCGGCGGGCAGGCCCGTCATCGGCGAGAGCCAGCCGCGCTTGCCCCACTGCGGCGCCTCGTAGGTGCCGATCGCCATCACGTCGAACTGGCCGCTGCCGGTGGTGATGTCGGTGGTGGCGCGCTGGCGCAGCACGTTCTCCTCGAGGATCACCCAGTTCAGCTTGATGTCCGGGTTCGCCTTCTCGAAGGCCGGCGAGAGCTTCTTCAGCTCGATCATGTCGGGGTTGTTGAGCGTCGCGATGGTCAGCGTCGCCGCCTGGGCGGCGAGCGCCGACGACGCGAACGCGGCACCCACGAGAAGTCGCGCGGCGGCGGCGATGAGCGTCTGTCCTTGCATGGCATGTCTCCTGTTTTATCGCTGTTCGTGTTTCGTTGTGACGGTCTTTCCACGTCGGGCGGGCTCGTCGGCCTCACCCGTCCTGCTGCATCCCGCACGCTCGCGCGTAGCGGGCAATCGTGTGGCGGATCCGGAACCGGACCCAGGCGGCCGGATCGTCGCCGAGCGCACGCGAGCGGCGCGCGTCGTAGACGTCGGGCAGCCATTGCGCCACCAGGGTCTCGGGCGGCAGTTGCCGCCGCAGGTTCGCGAACAGCCGCTCGACCGCGGCCGCCACCGCCGGCTGCAGCCAGTAGTAGCGGATCCGGTCGCTGTAGCTGAACTGGCGCGCCAGGCGCTGCGCGCCCTCGTCGCCGCGGTAGTAGGGCGCCCAGTGCTCGGGACGCGCGCGCATCGCCTCGTCGATCACCTCGCGCAGCCGCGAGCGTCGATTCTCGTCGACCAGCGCCTCCTCGATGTAGCTCAGCGCGAAGAGCGCCTCGCGCAATGCGAAGGTGAGCCCGGGGCCCACCTTCAGGATCGCGAAGTGGTCGCGCACCAGGGCGGCGAGCGAGGCTTCGGTCTGGTAGTCGGTCGAATGCGCCTCGAACACGAAGCGCGGCACCGCGAGGATGCTGGCGGCCAGTTCGGCGGCCTTGGCCGGCGCGTAGTCGAGCACCTGGCGATCGTCGAAATCGACGCCGGGCTGGGCCACCACCGCCACCGTGCGCGCCCAGGCCGCTTCCAGGCCGTAGCGCGCGAAGGCTTCGCGATGCGCTTCCAGCGTGGCCTCGATCGCCTCGGCGCGGGTCACGCGGATATGGGACAGCGGGCCGGCTTCGGCCGCATCGGCCTCGGCGACGCCGGCGGCCTCGCTCGCGGTCTCGCCGCCCGGCACCGGCACCTCGGTGCCGACCACGTAGGCCGGCGCGCTGCCGGCCGCCTCGGCCGCGGCCTCGGCGGCCGCGCAGAGCTGGGCCGCGCGTTCGGCCACCAGCGTGTCGGACAGCGGCGCGCTGTCGTCGGCGCAGGCCATGCTGGCATCGAGATGGATCTTGGTGAAGCCGGCCGCGACGTAGGCGGCCACCATGGTCGCCGCCTCCCGCATCGCTTCCTTGGCGCGCAGGTGGCGCCACGGGTTCGGGCCGAGGTGGTCGCCGCCGAGCACCAGCGCCTCGAGCGGAAAGCCCGTGCGCGCGGCCAGCGCCTCCACCTCGCGGCGGAAATCCACCGGCGTCATGCCGGTATAGCCGCCCTGATGATTGACCTGGTTGCAGGTGGCCTCGATCAGCAGCGGCGAGCCGTCGTCGCGGGCGGCCTCGAAGGCGGCCTCCAGCACCAGGGCATGCGCGCTGCAAACCGAATAGATGCCGCGCTGCGCGCCCTTGCGGTTGGCGGCGAAGATCGCGCCGAGCGTGTCCGGCGCGACGGCGGCTTGCGGGGCGGCGGGGCTCAGGCTGGACATGCGATACCTCGCTCGGTGAGGAAGGCGACGATCTCGTCGGGCGAGCTGTTGCCCTCCATCGGGCCCACCCGCGCCACCGCCAGCGCGCCGGCCGCGTTGGCGCGCGACAGCGCCGCCTCGATCGGCCAGCCCTGGATCAGGCTCGCCACCAGGGTGCCGCCGAAGCAGTCGCCGGCGCCGGTCGGATCGATCTCGGTGGTCTCGTAGCCGCCCACGTCGATCTGGCCCTGGCGGTCGAAGGCGCTGCTGCCGGCCGCGCCGCGCTTGAGCACCACCCGCTCGAGCAGCGGCCGGGTGGCCAGCAGGCCCGCGATCGCGCGCTCGGCCGGCTGCGGGCCGCAGAAGAATGGCAGGTCGGCCTCGCTGGGCAGGAACAGGTGGCAGGCGTCGAGCAGCTCCTCGAGCGCGGCGCGCATCGGCTTGAAGGCCAGCATCTCGGCGCGCACGTTCGGGTCGAAGGAGATCCTCGCGCCCACCCGGGCCGCCTCGATCACGCCGCGCTTGACGGCCGCGATGGCGTTCTCGCTGGTCAGCGAGGAACCCATCAAGTGGTAATAGCGGCAGCCCTCGAACATGGCGGCCGTCACGTCGGCGGCCTCCAGCAGGGCCGAGGCGCTGCCGTCGATGCTGTAGACGAACTGGCGGCTGCCGTCATCGCGGTAGGCCACGAAGGCCAGGCCGGTGGGGCGCGCGACGCGGCGGATCGCGTCGGTCCGCACGCCGTGCGAGGCCAGCCGCGCCACGATCGCGTCGCCGAAGGCGTCGCGGCCCACGCAGCCCGCGTAGGCCACCGAGGCGCCCAGGCGCGCGGCCTGGTCGGCGAAGATGGCCGGCGCGCCGCTCGGGAACGGGCCGGTGAACTCGCCCGGCTCGGCGAAACCCTGGCCGCGCCGGGCGGCGACGAATTCGGCCAGCAGTTCGCCGGCGACGACGATCTCGGCCATGGCTTCAGCTCATCCAGTTGCCGCCGTCGACATTGAGCGTCTGGGCGGTGATGTAGTCGGCATCGGCCGAGGCGAGGAACAGCGCGGCGCCGGTCAGGTCGGCCGGCAGGCCCATGCGGCCGAGCGGCACGGCCTCGCCCACCAGGCGCTTCTTCTCGCCGAGCGGCCGGTTCTCGTAGCGCGCGAACAGCGCGTCGACCTGCTCCCACATCGGCGTGTCGACCACGCCCGGCGCGATGCCGTTGACGTTGATCTTGTGTGGCGCCAGCGCCAGCGCGGCCGATTGCGTGTAGCTCAGCACCGCGGCCTTGGTCGCGCAGTAGTGCGAGACCAGGGCCTCGCCGCGCCGGCCGGCCTGCGAGGACATGTTGACGATCTTGCCGCCGCGGCCCTGCTCGACCATGCGCTGGGCAACCGCCTGCATCAGGAAGAACAGGCCCTTCACGTTGACCGAGAACAGGCGGTCGAACACGTCCCAGGATTCGTCGAGCAGCGGGCGCATGTCGAACAGCGCCGCATTGTTGAACAGGATGTCGACGCCGCCGAAGTGCTCGACGGCGGTCGCGACGATGCGCTCGATGTCCTCGCGCCGCGTCACGTCGGCGGTGATCGCGATGGCGCGGTCGGGATGCGCCTCGATCAGCGTGGCCAGCGAGCCGCCGGCCGGCTTCAGGTCGACCAGCACGCAGCGCGCGCCCTCGTCCAGGTAACGCTGCGCAACCGCTTCGCCGATGCCGCTGGCGGCGCCCGTCAAAATCGCGACCTTGTCCTGCAATCTCACTGGTGTCTCCGATTCGTTGTTCGTGGTGTCATCCGGCATTCAGTGAGCTAACGCTCATCGAATGATCATTTGCTCAGATTGCGATCGAATAATCGGATACCAAACGGGTGCTGTCAAGGCGAAAGCGCCGGTTTCGATGATGCGCTGCCGCATGGCGCGCAGCCGCGTGCAGCGGCAGGCCATGCACAGGGCTGCGATACGTTATATCATTCGTCTTTCCCTGCCTTCGGAAGGTGCCCGTCATGGCCTCGACCTCGCCCCTGGATGCCCGCCTCGCCCGTGCCGACGCGTTCGCCGCCGAGCATGGCCTCACCTGGACGCCGCTGCGGCGGCAGGTCTATGAGAAGGTGCTGGCCGCGCAACGGCCGATCGGCGCCTACGATTTGATCGCCGAACTGGCGCCCGAACGCGGCCGCATGCCGCCGACCACGGTCTATCGCGCGCTCGACTTCCTGGTCGAGCACGGCTTCATCCATCGCATCGAATCGCGCAATGCCTTCCTGGCCTGCTGCGAGATCGGGCCGCCCCACCAGGGCCAGTTCCTGATCTGCGAATCCTGCGGCGACACGGTCGAGATTCCCGGCGCCGAGCTGGCGCGCCAGCTCTCGTCCTGCGAATCGGCGCACGGTTTCGAGATGCACCGCCAGGTGGTCGAGCTGACCGGCCTGTGCGGCGAATGCAAGACCCATCCCAAGGGCGCGCCGCACGCGTGACGCACCCGCCGCGCGCCCATTCCGGGCGCGCGACTGCCACCCCCGTCGAGGAACAAGCATGACTTACGCCGCCACGTCGCGCGCGCCGCTGCGCGCCCGCTCCCGCCTGATCCGCTGGTTCGCCGCCGGCTGCGCCGCCTTGTCGGTGGCGGGCCTCGCCGGTTTCGCCGGCCCCGCCGCCGCGCAGACCGCCAAGCTGCAGGTGGTGGCCGCCGAGAACTTCTACGGCGACGTGATCAAGCAGATCGGCGGCGCCAACGTGTCGGTGACCAGCATCCTCAGCAATCCGGACCAGGATCCGCACCTGTTCGAGGCCAGCCCGAAGACGGCGCGCGCGCTGCAGCACGCGAACCTGGTGGTCTACAACGGCGCCGACTACGATCCCTGGATGGCCAAGCTGCTGGCCGCCTCGAAGAACGCCACGCGCAAGACCATCGTGGTGGCCGACCTGGTCGGCAAGAAGCCCGGCGACAACCCGCATCTCTGGTACGATCCGGCCACCATGCCGGCCGCGGCGCTGGCGATCAGCGCGGCGCTGGGCGCAGCCGACCCGTCGCACAAGGCCGACTACGACGCGAACCTGGCCGGCTTCCTGGCCTCGCTCAAGCCGATCGACGCCAAGGTCGCCGCGCTGCGCGCGCAGTACAAGGGCGTGCCGGTGACGGCCACCGAGCCGGTGTTCGGCTACATGTCGGATGCGATCGGCCTGGAAATGCGCAACCTGCGCTTCCAGCTGGCGACCATGAACGACACGGAGGCGAGCGCGACGGATATCGCCGCCTTCGAGAACGACCTGCGCAAGCGCCAGGTGAAGGTGCTGATCTACAACAGCCAGGCCGAGGAGCCGATGACCAAGCGCATGCTGAAGATCGCGAAGGACGCCTCGGTGCCGACCGTCAGCGTCACCGAGACGCAACCGGCCGGCAAGACCTTCCAGCAGTGGATGCTCGCGCAGCTCGATGCGCTGGGCGCCGCGCTGGGCCGACATTGAACCCATGACCTCTTCCTCTCCCGCGCTCGCGCTCGATCGCGTCACGCTCGAACTGGGCGGACGCACGATCCTGCGCGAGGTGAGCCTGGCCGTCGAGGCCGGCGAATTCGTCGGCGTGCTGGGGCCCAACGGCGCCGGCAAGACCACCCTGATGCGCGCCGTGCTGGGCCTGGTGCCCGCCGCCGGCGGCCGCATCTCGGTGGCCGGCGCGCCGGTGGCGCGCGGCAATCCCGCCATCGGCTACATGCCGCAGATCCGCAGCGCGCTGGCCGGGCGCCGCGTGCGCGGCCACGACTTCGTGGCGATGGCCGCCGACGGCCACCGCTGGGGCCTGCCGCATGCCAGCGCCGAGGTACGCGCCGACGTGGCGCGCGTGCTCGATCTGGTGGGCGGCACCGCGCTCGCCCGGCGGCCGCTGTTCGAGCTGTCGGGCGGCGAGCGCCAGCGCCTGCTGCTGGCGCAATGCCTGCTCGGCGCGCCGAAGCTGCTGTTGCTCGACGAGCCGCTGATCAGCCTCGATCCGCATCACCAGCGCGGCGTGGTCGAGCTGGTGCGGCGCGTGCAGCAGGAGCTCGGCATCACCGTGCTGTTCTCGGCGCATGAACTGAATCCGCTGCTCAACGCGCTCGATCGCGTGCTGTATCTCGGCAATGGCACGGCCGCGCTCGGCACGGTCGACGAGGTGATCACGCGGCCGGTGCTGTCGCGGCTCTACGGCTCGCCGATCGACGTGATGCGCGTGAACGGCCGCATCTTCGTGATGTCGGGCGACGTCGAGGTGGAAAAGCACGATCACGAACACGAGGAAGACGGCTCGCATTCGCACGGCGCGCATGGGCACGCACACGGCCACGGCCATGCGCATGGCGGCCATGCACACGGCAACACGCACGGACACCGGCACGATGTTTGAATACGAATTCATGGTCAACGCGTTCATCGCGTCGGGCATCGTCGCGGTGCTGGCCGGCGTGGTGGGCTACTTCCTGGTGCTGCGCGGCCAGACCTTCGCCGGTCACGCGCTCTCGCACGTCGGCTTCACCGGCGCCACCGGCGCGGTGCTGCTCGGCCTCTCGCCGATCTGGGGCATGGTCGGCTTCACGCTGGCGGCCGGCATCGCGATGGGCGCGCTCGGCGAGAAGCTCGCGGGCCGCGACGTGGCGATCGGCGTGATCCTCTCGCTCGCGCTCGGCGCCGGCCTGCTGTTCCTGCATTTCTATACCAGCTACGCCACCCAGGTCACCGCCCTGCTGTTCGGCAACGTGCTCGGCGTGAGCCATGCCACGCTGATGGTGCTGGCCGGCATCGGCGCGGTCAGCCTCATCGCGCTGGCCGCGATCATGCGTCCGCTGGTGTTCGCCTCGCTGCAGCCGGAGCTGGCCGAGGCCAAGGGCGTATCGCTGCGGCTGGTGTCGGTGCTGTTCCTGGCGATCTGCGCGCTGGCGGTGGCGGCCTGCACGCAGATCGTCGGCGTGCTGCTGGTGTTCACGCTGCTGGTCGGCCCGGCCGCCGCGGCGCAGAACCTCAGCACGCGCCTGGCCAGCGGCGTCTGGCTGGCCGCGCTGTTCGCACTGGCCGAGGCCTGGTTCGGCGTCACGCTCGCCTACTACACCGACTGGCCGACCAGCTTCTGGATCACCGCGCTGTCGGCGCTGGTCTATGCGGCGAGCCTGATGGGACGGTATCGCGCGACGGCCTGAAGCGGCACACGCGCCGCTCGCCCGAAGAAAAGCCCGCGACACGATCGCTCGTGTCGCGGGCTTTTTGTTGCCGGCGGTGTCGCCGAAGGTGCTGCGGGATGCGCGCCGCTCAGGCCAGCAGCGTCCTCGCGTGATGCGCGAGGTGGTCGGCGATGAAGGTCGAGATGAAGTAATAACCGTGGTCGTAGCCTTCGTGACGGCGCAGCGTCAGCGGCTGCCCGGCCTCGCGGCAGGCGGCCTCGAACACCTCCGGGTTGAGCTGGGTCGGCAGGAACTGGTCGGCCAGGCCCTGGTCGACCAGGATCCCGTCGGCGTAGCGCGGCGCGTCGGAGCGCGCCACCAGTTCGCTCGCATCGTGCTCCTTCCAGCGCTCGCGATCCTCGCCGAGATACCCCGTGAAGGCCTTCTCGCCCCAGGCGCAGCGCATCGGCGCGGCGATCGGCGCGAAGGCGGACACCGAGCGCCACACGCCGGGATGGCGCAGCGCCAGGGTCAGCGCGCCGTGGCCGCCCATCGAATGGCCGAAGATGCCCAGCCGCGTGCCCTCGATCGGCAAGGCGCCCAGCACCAGCGCGCGCAGCTCGTCGACGATGTAGGACTCCATCCGGTAATGCGTGGCCCAGGGCGCCTCGCTCGCGTCGAGATAGAAACCCGCGCCCACCCCGAAATCCCAGGCGGCCGTCTCGCCCGGCACGTTCGCGCCGCGCGGGCTGGTGTCGGGCGCGATCAGGGCGATGCCGTGCTCGGCCGCGAAACGCTGCGCGCCGGCCTTGATCATGAAGGTTTCCTCGTTGCAGGTCAGGCCCGCGAGGAAGAACAGCGCCGGCACGCGCGCGCCGTCGTGGGCGGCCTGCCGCGGCAGGAACACCGAGAATTTCATCGGCAGGCCGATCGCCGCCGAGTCGTGGCGGTAGAAGCGCTGCTCGCCGCCGAACGCGGCATGGGAGGACAGGAGTTCGAGCATGGTGGCGCCTCGTGCCTCAGTACAGCACGACCGAGCGGATCGACTCGCCCTTCTTCATCAGGTCGAAGCCCTCGTTGATCTTCTCGAGCGGCAGGCGATGCGTGATCAGGTCGTCGATGTTGATCTTGCCTTCCATGTACCAGTCGACGATCTTCGGCACGTCGGTACGTCCGCGCGCGCCGCCGAAGGCCGAGCCCTTCCATTCGCGGCCCGTGACGAGCTGGAACGGCCGCGTGCTGATCTCCTGGCCGGCGGCCGCCACGCCGATGATGAAGGACTGGCCCCAGCCCTTGTGCGTGCATTCCAGCGCCTGGCGCATGGTGGTGACGTTGCCGATGCACTCGAAGGAATAGTCAGCACCGCCGTCGGTCAGCTGCACGATCTGGTCGACCACGTTCTCCACCTCCTTCGGGTTGATGAAGTGCGTCATGCCGAACTTCTTCGCCAGCTCGACGCGCGCCGGGTTGATGTCGACACCGATGATCTTGTCGGCACCCACCATCTTCGCGCCCTGGATCACGTTCAGGCCGATCCCGCCCAGGCCGAACACCACCACGTTGGCACCCGCCTCGACCTTGGCCGAGTAGACCACCGCGCCCACCCCGGTGGTCACGCCGCAGCCGATATAGCAGACCTTGTCGAAGGGCGCGTCCTCGCGGATCTTCGCCACCGCGATCTCCGGCACCACGATGTAGTTCGAGAAGGTCGAGGTGCCCATGTAGTGGAAGATCGGCTTGCCGTCGAGCGAGAAGCGCGAGCTCGCGTCGGGCATCAGGCCCTTGCCCTGGGTGGCGCGGATCTTCTGGCAGAGGTTGGTCTTGCGCGACAGGCAGAACTTGCATTCGCGACATTCGGGCGTATAGAGCGGGATCACGTGATCCCCCTTGCGCAACGTGCCGACGCCGGGGCCGACGTCCACCACCACGCCCGCGCCCTCGTGGCCGAGGATGGCCGGGAAGATGCCTTCCGGATCGGCGCCCGACAGCGTGTAGTAGTCGGTGTGGCAGATCCCCGTGGCCTTCACCTCGATCAGCACCTCGCCCGCGCGCGGGCCTTCCAGATCCACTTCCTCGATGGTCAGCGGCGCACCGGCCTTCCATGCGATCGCGGCTTTCGTCTTCATGCTTGCAGCTCCTTGTCGGTGAGGTTGCGCCGCGCGCCACGCGCGACGGGCGGCAACCGGGGAATCGTTGCCCGGGCAGGGTGCGCGCGGCGCTCGTGTCGCGCGTCGTGCCCTGCCGCCGAAGCGCGCCGGCGAGCCGGCGCGGGGGACCAGCCGGAAGTGTAAACGCGTGCCGGGGAAACCGGCATGGCGCCACGCGACGGATCGATGTCGCGCCGCGTCGCGCAACGGCGTTTGCGGCGCCTGCCCCGCTCGCTCGCGATGGGCGGGATGCACCGGAAACGATCGAAACGACGGCCCTCATGAGCCCCGTCGCAATCACCTCGCCGCCGTCATCCGACCCCGTGAAAAACCGTGCCGGTCGGGGTTTACCCATCCACGCCGCGAGACGCGGCCAAAACCCTCTATGCGCCGCCGCCGATACAGACCATAAACGCAGTGATATTTGGCGGAGGCGCCAGGCGGTTTTTGTCTGGCTATAACTACCGGGAATCCCACTGCCGCGGCGCGTCCACCATGATTTCCCCGTATTCCTTCGTGAAAATCGCATATCCCCCCTGCAAAGCAGGGAATAGCGCCCAGTGCTCTTGTTGGCCCCGGTCGTTGCGCATAACTTCACTGCACCCCGACAACAAGATCATGGAGTGAGACAGATGCAATCGACCACGGTCCATCCGTGCGACGAGATCCTGCCCGCCGGCAAGCTCGTCACCCTGGGTCTGCAGCACGTGCTGGTGATGTACGCGGGCGCCGTCGCGGTGCCGCTCATCATCGGCAGCGCGCTGAAGCTGCCGAAGGATCAGATCGCCTTCCTGATCAGCGCCGACCTGTTCGCCTGCGGCATCGCCACCCTGATCCAGACGCTCGGCGTGTGGATCTTCGGCATCCGTCTGCCCGTCATCATGGGCTGCACCTTCGCCTCGGTGGGGCCGCTGATCGCGATCGGCACCAACCCGAGCCTGGGCCTGCTGGACGTGTTCGGCTCGACCATCGCGGCCGGCGTGATCGGCATCGTGATCGCGCCGGTGATCGGCAAGCTGCTGCGCTTCTTCCCGCCGGTGGTGGTGGGCACCGTGATCGCGGTGATCGGCCTGTCGCTGATGGGCGTGGGCATCAACTGGGCGGCCGGCGGCGTGGGCAACCCCGAGTACGGCAACCCGGTGTTCCTGGGCCTGTCGCTGCTGGTGCTGGTGCTGATCCTGATGATCAACAAGTTCGGCCGCGGCTTCTTCGCCAATATCGCCGTGCTGCTCGGCATCGTGGCCGGCTTCGTGATCGCGCTCTCGCTGGGCCGCGTCGATCTGGACGGCGTGGCGGCCGCGCCCTGGGTCGGCTTCGTGATGCCCTTCCACTTCGGCACGCCGCATTTCGACGCTCTGTCGATCGCCACCATGGTGATCGTGATGTTCGTCACCTTCATCGAGTCGACCGGCATGTTCCTCGCCGTGGGCGACATGGTCGACCGGCCGGTCGACCAGCAGGCCCTGGTGCGCGGCCTGCGCGTGGACGGTCTGGGCACGCTGATCGGCGGCATCTTCAACTCGTTCCCGCATACCTCGTTCTCGCAGAACGTCGGGCTGGTGGGCGTGACCGGCGTGAAGAGCCGCTACGTGTGCGTGACGGGCGGCGTGATCCTGGTGCTGCTGGGCCTGTTCCCGAAGATGGCGCAGATCGTCGCCTCGGTGCCGGCCTTCGTGCTCGGCGGCGCCGGCATCGTGATGTTCGGCATGGTGGCCGCCAACGGCGTGAAGACGCTCTCGCGCGTCGACTTCGTGAGCAACCACAACAACCTGTTTATCGTCGCGGTCAGCATCGGGCTGGGCCTGGTGCCGGTGGTCTCGCCGCACTTCTTCTCGAAGCTGCCGGGGGCGCTCGCGCCGATCCTGCACAGCGGGATCCTGCTGGCTTCGGTGTCCGCCGTGCTGCTGAACCTGATCTTCAACGGCGTGAAGAGCGAGAAGCAGGCCGAATGCGAGATCCGGCGCGCCGGACACGATCTCGATCCGCGCACGGCCGACCTGCATTGACGATGCTCGGAGGTTGACGGCGGCCTGGCGCTGCCGCCAATGAAAAACACCCCGGAAGCTTGCGCTTCCGGGGTGTTTTTTCGTGTGCTCGCCGGGCGGATCGAGCAGCTTGCGGCTCGAGGCTGGAAACCCCTGCCGCGGCCGCGCGATCCGCTCGACCGCGGCCCTGTCAGCCCGCCGTCGGCTGCGAGGCCGACGCAGGTGCCGCCGCCGGCTTGCCGTAGTCGACCGGTGCATCGGCCTCGCGCGGCTGGTCGCCGTTGTGCTCGATCCAGCCGCCGCCCAGCGCGCGGTACAGGTCCACCAGGTTGGTCCAGCGCGCCAGGCGCGCCGAAATCAGCGAGGTCTGCGCCGTGTACAGGTCCGTCTGGGCCGTCAGCACCGTCAGGTAGCT